>NZ_JBFOCO010000032.1:0-241289 GCF_040907865.1 Aeromonas sp. s5 | reverse complement strand
GTGACTCCGGATAACACGGTAGGGGTACCGTTTTGTTATCCGGTTTGAAGCCGTATGACCACTCCCTTTTGTGGGCAACTGTCAGGTGAATACCACCTCCATACAGCCCTTCCTTGGGGGGCGCCGGCCATCGCCGCTTTGCCGATTAGTAGCATCCATTGGTTTACTCAATTGCCCCGGTTTTGCCCCCGCAGTGCCTTGCCGAGCGCCTGCACGGCGACGGCCGCGGCGTAACCGGCGTCCGACTTGCCCATCTCGTCGGCCACGTAGAGGAAGTTGGAGCCATACTTCTCCACCGCCTCGCGCGGGTTGGCCGCGTCGATGAAATCCTCTTCTACCTCGAACCCCTGCGCCAGCAGCGCGGCTTTCTCAATCAGAAAGGTGGGGGAGGCCATGTCGATAAAGGTGTACTGCTGCCGGTTGGAGGCCGGGATAGAGAAAAACTGGTACTTCGCCATTTGCGATACCTCGCTTGAACGGTTGTGTCGTGATGCGAGCTTCCTCTCGTCGAACTCTCGTCGAACTGCCTCTCGGGCGTCGAACTGATCCCCGGGCCTGTTGCAGGAAAAAAGGTAACGTTCGAATCTTGTTGTGGCTGCAGATTACCCCGCTTTCATCTCATTGCACAATGGCTAGTCGATACTTTTTTCGCCAAGAAAAACAATGCAGCCTGACGGTCTGAATTTGCAAAAAAAGCCAGCCCGGCAAGGGGCTGGCGTGGGTGACGGGCGCCGGCTCAGAGCACGAAGCTTTGCACCATGGCACGCAGCTGCTCGGTGAGCTGGTGGATCTGGCGGGCGGCGTCGCGGGCCGCGTTGGCTACCTGCAGCGCTTCGTCGCTGCCATCGGAGATGCGCACCACGTTGCGCTCTATCTCGTTGACCACGGCCCCCTGCTGCTCGATGGCGCTGGCAATGACCGAGTTGGTGTCGACCATGCTGCCCACCCGCTCGGTGATGGCGCCAAAGGCCTGCTGGGCCTCCTGAGCGAGGCCGACCCCCTCCTGCGCCTCGCGGCTGGCGGCGGACATGGCGCTGACCGAGGCGCGGGCGCCGGTCTGCAGCTGCTCGATCATCTGCTGGATCTCGACCGTGGCCCCCTGGGTGCGACTGGCCAGCGAGCGTACCTCGTCGGCCACTACCGCGAAGCCTCGCCCCTGCTCGCCGGCACGGGCCGCCTCGATGGCGGCGTTGAGGGCCAGCAGGTTGGTCTGCTCGGCGATACCACGGATGACCCCGATGACGCCACCAATCTGGCTGCACTGCTGCTCCAGCTGGCCGATGGCCTCGGCGGTGCGCAGCACCTCGCGGTTGATGTGGTCGATGGCGGTGATGGTGCGCTCGACCACTGCCTCGCCCTGACTCACCACGGCCTGCGCCTCCTGGGTCATGCGGGCGGCCTGCTGGGCGTTGCCCGCCATGTCGTGGGAGGTGGCGGCCAGCTCCTTGATGGCGGTGGCCACCTGATGGGTCTCCCCTTGCTGATCGGCGATCACCTCCTGGGAGCGGCAGGTCCGCGCTTCGATTTCGGTGGCGCTCTCCACCACGCTGACGCCGTTCTCCCGCACCCGCAGCATCAGGGTGCGCAGGGTCTGCAGGGTTATGTTGTAATCCCGGCTGATGGCGGCCAGCTCATCCTGGCCGACGATCTCGATCTGCTGGCCGAGATCCTGGGCGTTGACCCGGGCGGCGATCTCCCGCACCCGGCCCACGGTGGCGCGCAAGGAGAGGTAGGCGCCGATCATCAGGTAGAGATAGACCAGCAGAATGGCGGTCAGCGGCCCGGTCACCCACCAGAAGTGGCGCTGGTTGGCGGTCATGCGCTGGTGCAGATCCGCCTCCAGCCGCTGGCGCACCTGACCGGCCAGCGCCGTGATGGCGGCATCCAGCCCATCCCCCAGCGCCAGCACCTCCTTGCTGGAGAGCTGCACCTGCTGATCCTTCATCATCTTGTTTTCCAGGGTGTCGACCCCCTGATGGGCCTGCTGCAGCAGGGCGTCGGTCTGCTGGCCCAGCTCGCTGCGATAGGTGGGCGCCATCTCGTAGAGCAGGGTCAGGTCGGCCTCAAGCTCCTGCAGGGTGGCGTTGATGAGGTCGAGGCGAAAGCGCAGGGCGCTATACCCTTGGGCCTGAAACAGGCCGAAGTCGGCGATGGTGGCGGCCCTGTCCCGCACCTGGGCCAGCAGGTCGCGCAGTTGCGGTAGCCGCTCGCTGGCGAGCACCACCATGTAGTAGGTGCCGAGCGCGGGATCCTGCACCAGGCTGCTGGCGGCGGTAATGCTCTTGTAGAGGTGGCGCACCTCGGTCAGCAGCTTGTCGTGGCGCAGGTTGCTCTGATCCACCTCGAGCCCGAGCGCCTCGTTTTGCAGGCCGGCCCAGCCCTGGGCGAGGGCATCGAAGGTGGGGTTTTGCTGTTTGGTGGCGGCGAAGGCGGCCAGGCTCGCATCGACGGCCCGGGCCGCGGCCTTGACCTCCTCTTCGTCGACCGGATTCTGCTCATAGCCGTGCCGGGTGACCAGGTTGCGATGGGTCAGCAGGGCCTGTTCGATGGCGGGCAGCGGCGCCAGCTTGACCACGCCGGCCAGCTCCTTGCGGGCCTGGGCATTGTCGTCCTGCAGCCGGCCCAGCAGGTTGGTCATGCTGTAGGCGAGCGGCAGCAGCATCAGGCAGGACCAGAGCAAAAACTTGTACTTGAAGGAGAGCTGATTGCCGAGCCGGATGGCGGGCATGAATATCCATTTCATATGAAGCCTCGGGCCCCGAGGGGGGCGTGTAGCGGGATGGCTGGATATTACTCCTCGCCGGGGAGGCTCGGTTGGAAGGGCGGTGGAAGTTGTGATCCTCTTGGCTTTTTCACTCAGGAAGGGGGCTGAATGGGTCAAACAGACGGGCCACCCTCAGGGTGGCCCGCCGCCGATGACACAGGGTGCCGGCAGATCAGTTGAAGGCGAGGAAGGGCGAGACGCAGAGCAGCAGACCGGTGACGATGATGATGTAGAGGGAGACCCCCTTGTACTTGTGCAGCGCTGGCACCTGATAGACCAGGTAGGCCGGGATGAGGCAACCCACCATGCCGAAGATGGGGCTGCAGATGGAGGTGAAGCTCAGCACCGGGGCGTTGAGCACGATGGCCCCCCAGGAGAGCAGCACGGTGAACACCATGATGCCCTTGCCTACGAGCCCCTTGTTGATGCGATCTTCTGGCATCACCCGGCGCAGCAGGTTCATCGCCAGCCCCTGGCAGGCCTCGCGAAAGCCGAGATAGACGCCGAAGTAGGCGGTCATCACCGCGAAGATGTTGAGGGTCAGGCTCAAGAGTTTGAGGGTCTGGCCCGGCATGCCCTGGGCCACCATGGCCAGCGCCGAGATGTTCTCCTCGGAAGCCTTGACCGCCTGCTCGTGGCCCATGGCCAGGGTGAAGGAGACGGCGTAGAAGAACACCACCACGAACAGGATGCTGAAGGCGATGTTCATGGCGCGCATCGCCTTGAAGCGGGCCACTTCCAGGGATTTTTCCCGCGAGCGGTAGGAGATCACCATGGGGCTCAGGCTCTGGATGAAGAGAATGGAGGTGAGGGTGAAGGGGAGCATGACGATGGCATCCTTCAGCCAGTCACCGCTGGCCGGCATGGCGGTGATGTTGGCGGCATCCCATTTGCCCACCATCATCAGGCCGAGCACTGCCACCACGCTGATCTTGGTCAGCACCATGAAGGTGGAGATCTTGAACAAGAGGTTCTCGCCGCGCGATGCCAGCGCCACCAGGGCGCAGATCAGCACCAGCCCGTAGAAGGGATTCTCGGAGAGCAGTTGCTGGGTGACCCCGAAGCTTTGCAGGAAGGAGGCGCTGTCATTAGTGATGGCGGTGGAGTAGACGAATACCCAGATCACCAGCATCACGAAGTAGAGGGCGCCGAGCAGCACGCCCCAGTTCTTGCCGAGGTAGCCGCTGATGACGCTGGGGTAGTCCTTGCACTCGGGCGAGGTGGCCAGGGTATTGATGAAGAGGCGCTGGAACATGTACATGGCCGGGTAGCCGATCACCGCCGACAGCAAAAACACCCACAGCCCCATCAATCCCACCTGCACCGGCAGGAAGACGATCCCCGCCCCGATGGCCATGCCGATGCTCATGATGACCCAGCCCCAGTCGGTGCTGTCAAAACGAACCGCTTCTTTCCATTCCAGCGTGCCCATCACGGGCCGGGTGAGTGTCGTACTGTGCGCGTCCATAAAATACCTTGTTTTTGTAGGGGTAAAAATCAAGTGCAAATATAGTTGAATAAAAAGTGGCAAAACAATGTCTTTTATCGCTCTTGTACCCAAAAAGGGAGGCTGATCACGCTTTCCATTTGCACTATTACCGAATTTATCGCTGTTTTTGCAGGTTTTTGTTGAATGAAATGATTAATGAGCAAATAATATTGAACAAGACAAGACTGTTGATTACAAATGATTGCAAAAATAATTGCATTTTAAGGAGTGGCGATATGAAAAAGATCATAGTGGCGGATGCCGCACCCGATGCCATCGGTCCCTACAGCCATGGCACAGCCTATGGCGACCTCATTTTTACCTCTGGCCAGCTGCCGGTGTGCAAACAGCAGGGCGGCGTAGTGGAAGGGGGCATCGAGGCCCAGAGCCGTCAGGCGCTGGAGAACCTCAAGCATGTCTTGGAGGCCGCCGGCGGCAACCTGGATACCGTGCTCAAGACCACCTGCTATCTCGCCGAGATCAGTGATTTTGCCGCGTTCAACGAGGTTTATAAACGCTATTTCCTGAAAGATTGTCCGGCCCGCAGCTGCTTTGCCGTGAAGGATCTGCCGATGGGTGTCAGGGTGGAAGTGGAAGCGATCGCACACATCGCTGGTTAATGTTGATAGAAAGGGTGTTCTGATGAAGCAAGCGTGGCAGCAGTATCTGCAGATTATTCAACAGGTTGTCAAACCGGCGCTGGGTTGTACCGAGCCCATCGCCGCCGCTTATGCCGCCGCCGTCGCCGCCCGGCAACTGGGCTGCAAGCCCGTCCGGCTGGAGGTGGTGGTCTCGGACAACCTCTACAAGAACTCCATGGGGGTCTATGTACCGGGCACCGGCAAGATCGGGCTGGCCATTGCCGCTGCCGCCGGCGCCATCGGCGGCAACGCCGAGGCCGGGCTGGAGGTGCTGGCCGCCATCACGCCGGCTCAGGTTGCAGAGGCGCAGGCGTTGATCGATGCAGGCCAGGTGCAGGTGAGCCGCACCTCGGCCCCCGAGTTCATCTATTGCCGGGTCCGCTTGCTGGGCCTTGATGCAGAGGGCACCGAGCACAGCGCCGAGGTGACCCTGTGCGGCGGCCATACCCGCATCGTCGAGCAGCGCCGCAATGATGAAGTGACCTTCACGGCCGAGCAGGGCCAGGGCGGCGCCACCGGCGCCATCTGCGACGGGGTCGACATCAGCATCTCCGCCATTCATGAGTTCGCCACCCAGGTGGAGTTCGAGCAGATCCGCTTTATCCTGCAGGCCTCCGAGCTCAACGGCAAACTCTCCGACGAGGGGATGAACAACCCCTATGGCCTCGAGATCGGCCGCACCATGCAGCAGAACATCCAGGCCGGTCTCATCGGCGAGGACGTGATGAACCGCATCGTGATGCGCACCGCGGCGGCCTCCGATGCCCGCATGGGGGGGGCCAGCCTGCCGGCCATGAGCAATTTCGGCAGCGGCAACCAGGGCATCGCCGCCACCATCCCGGTGGTGGTCATCGCCGAGCGCTTCGGTGCCAGCGAAGAGCAGCTGGCCCGCGCCCTCATCATGAGCCACCTGGGGGCCATCTACATCAAGTCCCACTATCCGCCGCTGTCGGCCTTTTGCGGCAATACGGTCACCAGCGCGGCGGCGGCCATGGCCATGGTCTACCTGGCGGGCGGCAGTTTCGAGCAATCCTGCCACGCCATCCAGAACGTGCTGAGCGACAGCGCCGGCATGGTGTGCGACGGCGCCAAGGCCTCCTGCGCCATGAAGGTGAGCACTTCCTCCGGGGCGGCGGTGCGCGGCTTCCTGATGGCGCTCAACAGCCATGCAGTGTCGGGGCAGGGGATCGTGGCGGGCAACGTGGAGCAGACCATTCGCAACGTGGGCCAGATGGTCAAAGACGGCATGTCTGCCACAGACAGCACCATTATTGATATCATGTCCGCCTGAGTGTCCCTGTCGGCTGCCGCCCTTGCCCGGGTCGGCGGCCCTTTTATAAGGTTTCAATGTGAAGCTGCAAGAGCTGAGTCAGACCGATTTCGAGATCCTCAAGGCGATGGAGATCATCGTGGACGGCATCGCCGCCATGTATGGTCAGCACACCGAGGTGCTGCTGCATAGCCTGGATGCGCGTAATCCGTCGATCATCAAGATTGCCAACGGCCATATCACGGGGCGCAGCGTCGGAGCCCCCATCACCAACCTGGCGATGATGAAACTCAAGAGCGGGCAGGATATCTCCAGCCCCTACATGACCAAGTGCGCCACCGGCAAGACGCTGCGCTCGCTCACCACCGTCATTCGCAACGGCGAGGGGCAGGCCATCGGTCTGCTCTGCATCAACACCGACATGGATGCACCGCTGCAATCCGTGCTGCGCACCATGATGCCGGAGTGCCTGCACGGCCACGATGGGCATGCTACCCCGGAGGTGTTTGCCCGCAACATCGACGAGGCCCTCAACAGCACCATCGACACCGTCAGTGCCGAGGTGCGCGGCAACGAGGCGGTGCCCCCGTCCCAGAAGACCCGGGTCATGGTCAACCAGCTGCACGAGCTCGGCATCTTCGAACTCAAGGACAGCGCCCAGATAGCGGCTCGCCAGCTCGGCATCTCGGTTCACTCCATCTACCGCTATCTGCGGGAGATCAAGAAGGGCTGAGCACGGAGCCTGCCGGCATAAACGGGTCACCATTGACCCGTTTTGTTTTTTTCTTTCCCCCGTCTGTGCCTTGGCTGCCCCGGCACATCTGCTACCATGCCTCTCTTGTTTTTGTTATCTCGTTGAACCTGCTGGAGAAACCATGTCCCGTACCCTCTATCTGCTGCGCCACGGCCAGACCCGTTACAACGCCGAACTGCGACTGCAGGGGCGCTGCAACTCCGAACTGACCGCCAAGGGCGAAGCCCAAGCCCTCGCCATGGGGGCCCGTCTGGCCAAGCTGCTGGCCGAGCCCGCCGACTGGACCATTTACGCCAGCCCCCTCGGCCGGGCGCGCCAGACCGCGGAGCGGGTGTGCCAGCAGCTTGGCTTGGACCAAGCGCGTATCGTCTGGGACGAGCGGCTGGTGGAGTTGGGGATGGGAGAGTGGGAGAGTCGCCGGGTACCCGAGCTGCTGGCGGCCCACCCCGAGCTCGATCTGGAGCAGCCAGACTGGTACCTGCAGGCCCCAGAGGGGGAGAGTTTTCAGAGCATTCAGGGCCGGGCGCTGAGCTGGCTGCAGGATGAGCGCATCGCTGAGCGCGCCATCGTGGTCTCTCACGTGCTGTTTGGCTCCATGTTGCGCGGCGCCTATGCGGATTTGGACTACACCACCACCTGGCTGCAGGAGCTGCCGCAGGATGCCTTCTTCAAACTGAGCGGCGGCCGCATCGAGCGGATCCCCTGCTGACCCAGACCAACACGGCTCGCCAATGGTGAGCCGTTTGTTGTTTAGTCGTTTAGCCAACGGCCAATTTTGCTGCATCCTTCCACATAAATGGCGGCATCGGGGTACTGAGACGCCATTTAATGTTCATCGGTTGGCTGCCAGTGTGGGATACGTACTCCACCTCACCAAAGTTCACAAAGCCAAGGGGGCGGCCAAATTCATCTTTGCTCTGCTCGCGGACGAACAGAAACAAGCGCTTACCCTCTGCTCTGTGGTTTATGTAACTCAGCCCCTTACCCCGTTCTGGGCGAGCGCTGTTTTGGCTCTGCCAATGAAACAGCGACTCGTTGATGGCGTAGTCGTGATAACGGGTAGTGGGGGAGAAGTGCTGTTCCGCTTTGTTCAAGGTCACGAACAGCAACTCAATATTTTGTTCTGCGATGACATACACCCCTTCGCGAGCCGTGGGTTGCTGCGCGAAGGTGGTCGCGCCAAAGCCAACCAGCACCTGCTCTCTGGCATAGCGAGCATGCAGTTGCAGCGGATTACCCGGAAGGTTTGGCATGGCGCTTTGTTCGTGTTGCACCCGGTTGACCAGCATGGGCAACAGATCTGCCAGCTCGGCCCTCAACTCTGGTTGATTGAGTTGTTTCAGGCTGTGCGCCAAGGAGCTAAAGCCTGCGTTGGGGCCGCTCTGTTGCCAGAAGTCGTAATGGCACATCAAGGCCATACGTTCATCGTGCTCAGGCGTTAAGGTAAAGGCGCTTTCCACCAAGGTTTGTAAGAAGTTCAAGTAATGGAGCGCATCACAACCCAATAGCCGGGTTCTGATAGCCCGGGTATAGAGGGTAGATAGCTTCTCATCGCTCATTTCAGAAACGGTGTGGTTGCGGGCCTGTCTGACCAAGGCGCTCCAGTTACCGCGTTTGTAGATCTCCTCAAGGCTGATGTGAGGGTAGAACTTCAAAAAATTCGCCAGTGTCAGCGGTAAATTGCAATCCTGTGAGAAACGGCGGATCAGGCCCATGAGGCGCGAGGTATTGAGGGTCGCTTTCTTGATATTGCTCAGAATGAACTCTTGGGTCTGTTTTGAGAGTTCGATGCGGCAGCCCAAGGGGGCGTGAGGGAAGCCTTGTTTGATCTCGTGGCTGATCGCCTTATTGGTTTTACCCACCAGTGCCCGGAATTTCTGGGCAAAGTCATACTCCGCATGGGCATTCCCAACAAAGTCCAACACGGTGCAGCACTCTTTATCGCTCGCCAGCCGCAGGCCCCGCCCTAATTGCTGCAAGAAAATGGTGAGGCTTTCCGTTGGTCGTAAAAACAGCAAGGTATCGACTTCCGGGATATCAACCCCTTCGTTGAAGATGTCCACCGCGCAGAGAATACTGATAACGCCGGTACGCAAATCTTGTTGTTTGCTATGGCGCTCGTCTCGGTTATCGCTGGTGAGGATGTCAGCCTTGATGCCCTTCAATAAAAATGCTTTGCACATAAAATCGGCATGTTCCCGGCTCACACAAAATGCCAGCGCTTTGATCTTGGTAATATCGGTGACGATCTCATAGAGGCTCTGGACTATTTTCTGCACCCGCTGTTGATTATGGGTATAGATATTGGTGAGCTCAGTGATGTCATAACGACCATTTTTCCAAGTCACTTGGCGCAAGTCAGTATCATCATCGATACAAAAATATTGGAACGGGCAGAGATGGCGACGATTGATGGCCTCTGGTAAACGAATCTCCGCTGCGATGACACCACAAAAGTCAGCGAGGATATCACCGCCATCATGGCGCTCTGGCGTTGCGGTTAATCCCAACAGAATGTGAGGTTCAAAGGCAGCGAGCAGACCACGATAACTGACCGCTGCAATATGGTGAACCTCATCGATGACGATGTAATCGAAATAGTCTGGGCTAAGACGTAAATTAGCCAGCTGGTTATTCAAGGATTGCACCGAGGCAAATAGCTGACGGTAGTGAGTAGGCACGGCACCGCCGACCAAGAGTTCGCCAAAATTGGATTGCTTGAGCACTCCGCGGTATGAGGCCAATGCTTGGCGTAAAATCTCCTCTTTGTGGGCGACAAACAGGAACTTGGCGTCGGGTTTGGTTTTCAGAAAACGCGCAAAATCAAAAGCGGAGATCAGGGTTTTCCCTGTTCCGGTGGCCGCAACCACCAAGTTACGGAAGCGCTGGTGTAAAGTGCGCTCCATCGCCAATTGCTCAAGGATCTCCTGTTGATGGGGAAATGGCGCGATATCAAAGAAATAGGCAGGGCTATTTTTGTCCCCATCCCCACGGGCCTCTTGCAGCGCATGCTGCAATTTTGTTCGGCTTTCGAGCTTGCCATCAAACAGCTCAAAATCATCGGATTCCCAATAGGTTTCAAAGGTACTTAGGGATTTATCGATAATATGAGGGATCTCTTGCGAGGTGATTTTTAGGTTCCACTCCAAGCCGCTGGTGAGGGCAGAATGAGAGAGGTTGGATGAACCTATATAGCCGGTATGAAAGCCGGTATTTCGGCAAAATAGATAACTTTTGGCATGCAACCGCTCACGCTGGGTGTTATAGCTGAGTTTGACTTCGGTATTGGGGAGGCTGGCTAAAAATTCAACTGCCTTGGCGTCGGTTGCACCCATATAAGAGGTAGTAATTACTTTTAATTGGTGGCCGCTGCGGGTGAACTCTTCCAGCTCATGACGGAAAATACGGATCCCTGCCCATTTGATAAATGAGACCAGCCAACAGATGTTATCTGCCGATAATATCTCCCGTTTAATCTCCGACTCCATCGACAAACCCGCATTGCTGCCGCAGAACAGCTCACTTTGCGTTAGACCGGTCAGAGGAAAAATATCTTCGGCATATTGCTTTAAATTGGCAGAGATGGGGTTATCCAACTGGTAGAGCGCCGTCAGAATTTTCCCCTGACTATCGATGAGGTTCTCGCCAATAAAATCTGGGTCTTGGGTGCAATCTTTTAGCCAAAGCAATAACTGGTTAGCCAGCTCAATCTGCCGTTGCAGCTGATCTTCTCCAGTAACAGAACCCACTGCATATTCCAAAACACGACTCAGAAATCTGGATAACCAGACTGCCGCTTCGGCAGGTTCAAGCTGGCGTTCCCCTACGTAAAAGCGCTCGCGGTCGAGTCGAGATGTCAGCAGTTGAGTAATGAGTTGTTCATAAATACCACATTGTTGCATCGAACACTGGCCTTGAACGTTGTACATGAGGGTGGCGAGAAGAGTATCATTTTTTCCAACCAAATCAGTAAGCTGTTGTCGCCTGTTACTCGTTTGAAAATTGCCCCGATTTTCCGTGATACAACTCGGTAGTGGTAACCACAAGGAGGTGGTGATGGATCCGGTTTCTTATCTCTTCTCGGCTTATCTCAATCTGGTACAGCAGCAGGTATCGGATATTTATGGCACTGAGCTCAAGTTGCTGGTGGTGGAGTATGAGGGGGAACAAATCCCCTTTGCCTTCCAGTTTTGGCAGCTGCAGCCGAAAAGCGTCTGCCACAGTTATGAGCAGGATGCACGGCGCTTCAGCCAATGCACCGTCAAGGCGGCGCTATTTAGCAAGCTGTGCGATCAGTTGTCCCGCCAGGACGACAGCCACTCGCAGCAGCCTCAGTATCGCGCCATGTATTGCGCCGCTTCAGTTAACTACCGCCCCATGATCGCCGATATTCGCGAGAGTAAACCGGATGCTGCCCGGCAGGCTGAGCGCGCCTGCAATCAGGCCATTCTGGCTGCGATGGACAGTGATGATGAAACCCTGCTGGCCCAGCGTGACCAGGCGTGTGGTACGCAGCAGAGAAGGCCAATGCCGCCTTCACTCAGCTAGCGGCTCTGCTCGGCCATCTTTGCGCCATTCGGCACAGTTGCCAGGTGGGCAATTGGGTATGATGAGGGGGCCCACAAGCCAGTCTGTCTGGCCAGCGCTATCGACACACATCAGCCAGGAGGGGACATGATCAGCCATATCGACCATCTGGTATTGACGGTCAGTGATATCGAGCGGGCCGTCGCGTTTTACAGCTCGGTGCTCAACATGGAAGCCATCACCTTTGGGGCGGGGCGCCGGGCCCTGCGCTTTGGCAACCAGAAGATCAATCTGCAACTGCTGGGGCAGGAGCCGCGCAACCGGGCGCAGGTGGGCTCGGGGGATCTCTGCCTCATCACCCGCTGGCCGCTGGAACAGGTCATCGCCCAGCTCCATTGCCACGGGGTGGAGATTGTGGAGGGGCCGGTGACCAAGAGCGGAGCCTGCGGCCCCATCGAGTCGGTCTACTGCCTGGATCTGGACCAGAACCTGATTGAGATCAGCCGTTATCCCTGATGGCGCTTGGCATCGGGTGACGGCCGGTGGATGTCGCCCTGCCGGGACGATCGGGGCAAGTGATGAGAGGCTCCGCGCTAACCGCATCCTGACACACAGCCGCAACGGGTCCTGACAAGGGCCCTAGAAGGGAGCCTCGTTCTCCTGCGCATCCTGTAGAAACTGTTCCCGCTCCGCCTGATAGGCGGCCTCGTCTTCGCTGTCCCAGACCGGGGTTGGCTGTTTGCCGGCCGGCGGTTGGGCAGGCGCTGTCAGCGTCTCTATCACCTTCTGCTGCAGATAGGGGAAGAAGGGGTTGGAGGAGGTGCGGGTGAGGGCGCCGGGGTTGACGATCAGCACCCCGCGCTCACCGCGCAGGGCCAACCCCCCCAAATTGATGCCGTATTGCTCGCGCTGTTCGGGCCGTGGCGCCATACCATAGAGGGGGTCATCCATCGGGAAGGGCAGGGCCACGTGGGAGAGGGAGTAGATCTCCCTGGGGTAGTCGATGTCGAGAGGCTGGATCTGCTCAGGCCCACCGCCGGCCGGCAAGCTGCTGGCCTGGGTGCGGGTGCTGGCGGGAGCCTGATTGCCCACCACTGTCAGCCGGTAGGAGAGCGGCGGGCGCGGCAGCAGGTGGCTCAGCGCCAGCTCGGAGGCGCTGCTCAGCAGCGGGCCGAACAGGGTGCCGCGGTTGATGTCGAACAGCACCAGCTCGCTGCCGTTGGCAGGCAGGAAGTGATAGAGATCGGCGATGATGGAGCGGGTACTGACGGTGTAGTCCATCACCGACTGGAAGGTGAGGGTGGGCGGGAAGGCCGCGAGTGTGCCGCTGGCAGCCTGCTCACGCACCTGCTGCTGGATGACGTGGGTCAGCCGGTAGGACTGGCGTGCGCCGTTGACCGGAAACGAGTTGTATTTGAAGGGGTTGAACTCCGGCATGGTGTCGAGCCAAGCGGCGCTGGCAAAGGCGGGCAGCAGGGCGGGCACCGCCTTGAGGCCGGCGAAGCGGGCAAAGCGGGTCACCCCTATCATGGGGGAGATGAGCACCAGTCGATCGGGCCTTGCCAGTGCCCCTCTCTTGTCACCTTCCGCATCGAGCGCATATTTCACCGCCAGCGCGCCGCCGTTGGAAAACCCCACCAGATGCAGCGGCAGCGGGCTTGGCGCCAGCACTTTGGCTTCGCGCACCGCCAGCCGGGTGGCGGCCAGCCAGGTCTCCCAGTCGATATCGACCAGCCCGGCCGGCACGGTACCGTGGCCCGGAATGCGCAGCCCCAGGGCGATGAAGCCCTGCTCGCGGTAGCGCTGGGCCAGGTGGCGCAGGCTGTAGGGGGAGTCGGTCAAACCGTGCAGGAACACCGCCACCCCTTTCACCTCGCCGCTTGGCCGCAGCAGATAGGAGCGGTTCCAGTCAGTTTCGAAATGAGCCGGATTGATGGGGGCATCCTGATAGTAGCGATTGCTGTCGAGCTGCTGCTCCGGCGGCGTTCTGGCGATCACTTCCTTGGTCACCAGCTCGAACAGCTGCTGCTCGTGGGCCAGATAGGCCTGCCAGTCGCTGTCATCGAGCTGCTCGGCGCTGAGCTCGGGCGGCACCAGGGTGTGCCAGGGCTGCAGCGGCGCTGCCTGCCAGGCGAAGTAGGCTACCAAGGCCCAGCCGAGCAGCAGCAAGCCCAGCAGGCTGAGAAGAAGGCGGCGAACGAGGCGGCGGGTGCGAGCCAGCATGGGAGAGTCCTTGGCACTGATAAAAGAGGGGCGGCCCCGCGTCCACGGCGGCCGTACTCAAGCTCGAAAGCTGGCTTAAAGCCTAAGGGAAACAAGGTGATAAGTACAGGCAGCAGGCCAGGATGAGGCAGATGAGGGGCGCCAGGAGGTGAGGCTTTGGGCATTGTCCGGGCTGGGGATAAGGCGCTTTCATGGCGGCACTTGCCGCCTGCTGAGCCGTTATATGGGGACGCATGGCGCGCCGTTTTGGCGTGACGCGGCGCGCATTTTGCGGGAAGCGGGAGGGGCCGGGTGCAACTATCCTGCGTGTGCGGCAGAGCAATGTGCTAATGTGCCGGCGTTTTTTGCTGACAAGGCCGACCTAGGCCGGTTTTAAAGATGGAGTGATATGCACAATTTTGACCTGGTGAGCCGGCCATCCCGCGCTCTGATGAGACATGCGCAGGCCGTGGGCCGCTGGCAGGTGACCCATGCTGGCTGATGAATCCATGCGTCTGAACAAATACATCAGCGAGAGCGGCATCTGCTCGCGTCGCGAGGCCGATCGTTTCATCGAGCAGGGCTGCGTCTTCATCAACGGCAAACGGGCCGGGGTGGGGGATCAGGTGTTTGCCGGGGATCTGGTCAAGGTCAACGGCCAGGTGATCGAGCCGCGCGAGGCGGACAGCCTGGTCTTCATCGCCCTCAACAAGCCGGTGGGCATCGTCTCCACCACGGAAGCGGGGGAGAAGGACAACATCGTCGACTTCGTCAACCACAGCACCCGCATCTTCCCCATCGGCCGGCTCGACAAGGACTCCCAAGGGCTCATCTTCCTGACCAACCACGGCGATCTGGTCAACAAGATCCTGCGGGCGGGCAACGATCACGAGAAAGAGTATCTGGTGACCGTCGACAAGCCGGTGACCGACGACTTTATCAAAGGGATGGCGGCCGGGGTGCCGATCCTCGGCACCGTCACCAAGAAGTGCAAGGTGAAGAAAGAGGCGCCGTTCGTGTTTCGCATCACGCTAGTGCAGGGGCTGAACCGCCAGATCCGCCGCATGTGCGAGCACTTCGGCTTCGAGGTGACCAAGCTCGAGCGTATCCGCATCATGAACGTCAGCCTCAAGGGGCTGCCGGTGGGCGAGTGGCGCGATCTCGACGGTGACGAGCTGATCGAGCTGTTCAAGCTGATTGAAGACTCCTCCTCCGAGGTGAAACCGGCCAAGGGGACGCAACCGGCCAATACCCAGGGTGGCAAACCCAAGGCACCTGCGGTGCAAGGTGGCAAGCCGGCACCGGGCAAGAAGCCACGGCGCGATGACGATCACGAGATTGGTGGCCGCCCCAACGTGCCTGGCCCGGAGGCGTTCGAGAAACGGACCCCGGCAGGCAAGGGGGCTGCGGGCAAAGGCGGCGCAGCAAAAGGCGGCTCGGCCAAAGGTAGCGCAGGCAAAGGCGCCCCGAACAAGGGGGCCAAACCGGCCGCCGGCAAGCCGCGCGCCGGTCAGGGTGGGCGACAGAAGAAGGGGCGCTAGGCGCTTTCTCACTCCCCGCGTTGACAGTAAAAAACACCGGCCACAGGCCGGTGTTTTTGTATCGATGAACCGCGATTCAGAGGTCTTCGCGGGGTTGGGTGGCGTAATCAGGCAAGCTGCTGATGGCGCTCTCTTCTTGAGGCACGCTGGTAGGGTCAAGATCGCCGCCGACGTTGCGCGGATCGGTCGGTATGGTGGAGGGGATCACTACCGCCTGCTCCGCCAGCCGCCAACCCAGAATGGTTTCCAGGCGTCCACCTTCCTCTTCCGGTCCTGTGATGGCTTCCAGCTGCAGCGGCAGGGGGTGACCAATCAGGCGGCCGACCTCATCGACGGCGCCGGGATCGGCCAGGGTCTGCTGGGTCGCGTAGAGGCGGGGCAGTGCGGCGCGGGGCACATACACCCGCAGCAGCACGCCATTGCGGATACGGCCGCGGGCATCCGCTTCCTGATCCTGGGCGTAACCGTAGGCGAGGGCCGGATCGCCGGCGACATAGAAGCCTTGCCAGGGGGCGATGGAGGATTGATCCCGTTCATGCACCCCCTCAAACACTATGCTGTGGGCGGCTTCGAGGAAGGTGCCGTGATAACCGACGAAGAGATAACCGCGCGCCAGCAGCTGGCGATGGGCCTGCTCCAGGCGGGTCACCGACCAGTTGCGAGTACCGGCCGTGCTGAAGCTGACCTCGTCCCCGTCACCCAGGAAGCTGGCACCGTTCGGATAGTCCCGCTCCTGCAGAGCATCGGCACTGTCGGCCGGTGCCAGGCAGTTGAGATCGGCGGCGGGGCAGGTGAGATTGACCACGTCGGCGCTGGCGGCCTGCTCTTGGCTATTGCCCGCCTGCTGGTGGCTGAAGGCATCGCTCTGGGCGGCCGCCATGCTCAGGGCCAGCCGTGCCTGGGCCGGGTTTTCCCGAATGGCTTGCGCCAGCTGCCCTCGTGGCGTTGAGCCATCCTCTGGCGTGGTGTTGGCCAGCGCCTGGGTGATCACGGTATCAAGCTGGGACCATGGCAGGCGGGTCAGCAGATAGAGGGTGACGAGATTGTGGACCGGATAGCCGCACTGGCTGAGCTCTTCCCAGCCTCTGGGTTGACGGCTTCTGGCCAGGGATTCAAGGGGTATGGCGCAAACCTGATGGGTGGTGAGGGCCGCCAGACCGTCTCCCTTGGCAAAGTGCAGCCGATGACTGATGGCGGTCGGCACGATATGGGTGTCGTGAGAGGCGGGTGCCCCGGCCAATACCCGGTAGACCTTGCCTTCCCAGGTATCACCCAGGTTGCAGGTGCGCTGCGACAGGTAGTTGTAGACCGCATCCAGCGGATCCAGCAGGCACAACACCTTGCCGGTGTGCCACTCGCTCCAGCGTTTCTGGCGGCTGTGCTGGGTGGGCGCCGCCACGAAGCCGACTCCGGCCGCACTGAGGGTGAGGCTGCGATTGATCTCGTTGTTTTCCACGTGCCTGACGAAGAGCGTCGAGTTGCTGGCCATGGTGCGCAGCAGGTCGTCGCTCACTTCGATGCTGTAGATGGGGGAGATATGGCTCACCTCGGATCCTGCATCCAGCTCGTGAAAGAAGACCTTGATGCTGGCGGGGGCATCGTCGCCGACGGGAACCAGCCAGTGCAGCGACCAGTTGCCGCGTCCCTGGCGGGTATAGCTGTAGGTGCGTGGGCCCTTGCCCGCGGTGGCGCTGGTCAGGGTGATGGTGGTGCCATCCGTGCGCAAGGTCAGCGCATTGCCGAGGGCCAGCTTGAGGCTGTCTCCCCCTTCCTCCAATACCATGGAGTAGTGCAGTACCCCGGAATCGGCCTGTTCACCCAGCAGGCTGGCGACATCGAGCTGGCTGGCACGCACCCCCTGGGCCAGATCCAGGGTGCAGCGGGTGGCGCACTCCTGCCACAGGTTGAATGACTCGTCGGCCATGACCGGTGAGATGGCACCGCCTAGCATGGCCAAGCCACCGAGTAGAGAAGCCCATTTTGTGTTTGTCTGCATGTGATTTCCTTTGTGTGATAGCAAAGCCACTGGCGCGTGGCGCTCTCCTCCCTGATGAATACAGCCTCTTCCCTGTCAGACGAAACGAGATTAATTCTCGTCTGAGTGCCTTACCTTAATGGGCTCATATGGCAGCACAACCCTCCATATGGGAAGGTTTAATATGTTATAAATCAGATGGATATGCAGTTCTTTGCTGATGATTTGCTCAGCTGGCCCGATACCGGAAAGCGAGCAAAGGATGGGAAGGAATAGCAGGGGGGTGAGCTTGCCTCCTCATTCGGGAAAGAGGAGGCGAGCGCAGATCAGTTGATGGGGGCAGGAGCAGGAGAGGCTGTGGCCAGCTTCATGGCACGCGGGTAGCGGCGCGGATCCAGTCGCAGCACCAGCAGGCTCATCAGCACCAGGCCGGCCAGTTGCCACTGCCAGGCGGCGGCGAAGTCACCGCTCAGGTGATGCAGGCGGGCCGCCACCCAGGGGCCGGTGGCCGCCAGCATGAAGCCGAACCCCTGCATCAGGGCGCTGAGGGTGCCGGCACGGCGCGGATCCGGCAGGTGATCGAGCGCGATGACCATGATGAGGGAGAAGCTGCCGCCAAGCCCGGCGCCGCACAGCATGCACCAGAGGATGGGGGCGGCAGTCGGCGCCAGCCAGAGGCCGCCAAAGCCTACTAGTTGCATGGCGATGGCCAATCCCATCCAGGGTCGGCGGTCGAGCCGGCGGGCGGCCAGCAGCGGCAGGCCGAGGCCGCTCACGGTCTGGGCCAGCGCCAGCCAGGCCACCAGCTCGCCCCCCTGCTGGGGGCTCCAGCCCAGTGCCATGTAGGCCGGCGCCAGCCAGGCCACCACGATGCCGTAACCGCTGTTGATGATGCCAAAGCAGCTTATCAGCAGCCAGCTGCGGGGCAGGCTGATGAGGCGCTGCTCGCCGCTGCCGGATACCGCCACCGGCGCTGCGGGCAGCCGTACCCGCCAGCTGAGCCAACCCATGGCCAGCAGCACCGGCAGACTCCACAGCGCCAGCGCCTGGGACCAGTCGAGCCGGGCGGCGAGCTGCGGGGTGAGGCTGGCACCCAGCGCCCCGCCTCCCATCATGCAGGCCGAGAAGATGCCCATCACCAGCGGTACCTTCTGCGTGAACGCCTGCTTGATGAGACCGGGCAGCACCCCCTGCACCAGGGCCGAGCCCAGCCCGCAGAGGGCGGCGCTGGCGATGAGCAGGGCGCCGCTGCCTGCCTCGAAGCGCATGGCACTGCCCATGCCCAGCAGCAGCAGGGCCGCCCCCAGCAATTGGTGCGGCCCGCTGCGACTGCGCAGGGCCGGGGTGAGCAGTACGCCGCCGCCGATGAGCCAGAGCGGCAGCAGGGTCAGCCAGGCCAGGGTATCCATGCCGAGCCCGAGCGCCTCGGCAATGTCGCGGCTCAGGGGGCCGATGGCGGTGAGAAACGGCCGCAGGTTGAGCCCGATCAGGATCACCAGCACTAGCAGGGCCTGCTGCTGGCGCGTATCGATACGGGCCTCAACCATGGTCTGGTGCACCATAGAGCTCGGCGGCGGCCAGCGGGCTCGGCAGCTTGATAAGCGGCAGGGGGGGCGGCGCGAGGGGCAGGCCCAGCTTCTGGTAGGCGGCCGTGCTGTCAAAGCCGAACGGGGCCGCATCCTCGTTATCGAAGGCGTAATAGACGGCGGCGATGCCGTTCATCACCAGGGCACTCAGGCACATGGGGCAGGGGTGACCGCTGGCGTAGACGATGGCGCCCGCCAGCGGCCCGACCTGGCTGGCCTGGCGCAGGGCTTCCAGCTCGGCGTGGCGGGTGGGGTCGCCATCCTGGTGCATGCCGTTGACGGCGCTGGTCACCAGCTGGTTGCCTTGCACCAGCAGGGCGGCAAAGGGTCTGCCTCCCTGCTGGCGGTTATGGAGGGCCAGTTGCAGCGCCTGCTCCAGCCACTCCTGATGGCTGGGATTGGCGGTCAGCGACGCGATCAGGCGTGAGCCGGCGGGTTCGACAAGGGAGTGGGGCATGACGGATCCTCAAGGCAAGGGGAGGAGACCAGCCTAGCGGGGAAGCCAGTCATGGGGAAATTAAATGATAGAATGGCATGCAGTGGTTTTGTAAATGGAGTCACCATGCTGGATCCCCTCTTGCTGCGCAGCTTTGTCGCCATCGTCGACAGCGGCAGTTTTACCCGCGCCGGTGAACGGGTGCACCTCACCCAGTCCACCATCAGCCAGCAGATGCGGCGGCTCGAGCAGCAGCTCGGCTGCCCGCTGCTGGACCGCTCCGGTCGCCAGGTGGTGACCACGGCAGAGGGGGAGAAGCTGCTGGGGCTGGCCCGCAGCATCCTGGCCCTGCTGGCCCGGGCCGAGGAGCAGGTGGCCGAGGCCAGCCTGCAGCTGAGCCTGGGAGTGCCGGAGGATTTTGCTGCCGGCGCTATCGCCCCTGTGCTGGCGGCCTTTGCCCGCGATTACCCGCAGGTGCGGCTGGAGGTGCACAGCGGCCTCAGCCACGAGATCTGGCAGCGCTTCGAGGCCGGCGAGCTGGACTTGGCGCTGGTCAAACAGGCGCGGGGACAGGGGGCGCCGCGCGCCTGCTGGCGCGAGCCGCTGGCCTGGGTCGACAGCCGAGCCTGGCCCGCCAGTGAGCGGGATCCCTTGCCGCTGGTGGTGTTCCCGAGCGAAGGGCTCTATCGGCGGCAGCTGACCGAGGCACTCGACGCTCTGGGGAGGCGTTGGCGCATCGCCTACGTCAGCGCCAGCCTGGCCAGCCTGCAGGGGGCGGTGAGCGCCGGGATCGGGGTCAGCCTGCTGCCCCGGCGCCTGCTGCAGCCGGATCAGCAGGAGCTGACCCACTGGCCGGCGGTGGCGCCGGTGGAGCTGGCGCTGCACCTGGGGGCGGAGCGCGGCGAGCCACTCACGCGCCTTAGTGAGGCCCTCACCAGCCTGTGTGATCGGGTGATGGGGCCCGCTGAGCGGTGAGGGGACGCAGGCCGGGGCCTGCTTAGCGCACCCTGGTGCGCACGATCAGCAGGGTGATGAGCGCCAGGGTGAAGACGAGCGGGGCCCAGGCACCGTGATGGCTCACCAGGGTGGCGCCGGCGGCGGCTACCCCGGCCACTCCCTGCTGCAGGAAGCCGCACAGGGCCATGGCGTAGGCGCCGTGCTCGCGGCCATCGCTCACCGCCAGCGCCATGCTGTTGGGAAAGAGCACCGCCTGCCCGAAGATGATGAGGCAGTAGCAGGTCATCATGGCCACCAATCCACCGCTGCCCTGCAGGGCGCCCAGTGCCCAGAGCAGCAGCATGCCGCTGGCCGCCAGCAGTATGAGTGCGGCCCCCTGGCGCATCAGCTGGCGGCCTCCCACCCGGGCGACCCGCCGGTTGACCGTCATGGCGCCGGCGAAGTAGGCGATACCGATCAGCAACCCCAGACTGCCGAAGGTGGTGACCTCGAGGGCAAACCCCTGCTGCAGCACGAAGGGGCTCACCTCCTGCAGGGTCACCGTGATGGCAAAGCCGATGCCGCCGGCACAGGCCGGCCAGAAAAAGCCGGGGCGGCGCAGCAGGCTGGCGTAACGGGCCCACATGCCGCTGCCCGTCGCCGCCGGATTGGGCCCCTGCAGCGGCAGGCTGCTCATCAAGAGCAGCGCCAGCACACCGACCCCGGCCATCAGCACGAATCCCAGCTGCCAATGGGCATAACGGCTGATGAGGCCGCCTATCCACTGACCACCGCCGAGGGCGGTGATAAAGGCGATGGAGAGCACCGAGAGGCGGCGCGCCAGCTCATCGCCGTGCCAGTGATCCCGCACCAGGATGCGGGCGATGATGGCCGCCCCGCCGGCCGCCACCCCTTGCAGGGTGCGCAGGATCAAGAGCAGCGGCCCCTGGCTGGTGGTGGCCAGCAGCAGGCTGAGGCCGACAAACAGCAAGAGTGACAGGGCGAGGGGCAGCCGGCGGCCGTAGCGATCGGCGGCGGCGCCCCAGAACAGCACCGGCAGGGCAGCGCCGATGACGAACAACGAGATGGAGAGCTCGACCCCCTGCCTAGTCATGGCGAGATCCGTCATCACCACGGGCAGGGAGGGGAGGTAAACGGTGGTGGCCATCTGGGCCATGAAGACGATGAGGCAGGCCAGCGTCATGATGCGGGCGGAGCGACTCCAAAGACCAGCCTGGTCGAGACATTCCTAGTTATCCATAACAACTCTTGGGCAGTAGGGGAGCCATATCCTTGCACCGCCCGTGCGCCGAGTCAGCCCCTCGTCTGGGTTAAACCTGGCCGGTTTATCAGAGCAGAGCGCGGTATGTTCAGGCGATGGCCTGGCGCGGCAGCACGGCGAGCCAGAGTTCGACTTCGCCGCTGCCGGTGTCCGGGTCAAAGGCGGCGCCATAGCGCTCGAAGTCTGGCTTGTGGGCCGACTGGTAAGCGGACTGTGCCAGCCACTCCAGCGCCTGTTGCCAGGTGTGCGGCATGGTCGAGACATGCCCCCGATGCAGGAAGACGGCATAGGTCTGGGGCTCGATGCGCATCCGCCCCAGCGTCTTGGGCAGTACTTCCAGCGCGGCGACCTCCACCGCACACATGTATTCGCACTCGGTGGCGGTCACGCCGCAGATGACGCCATAGGCATGCTCACCCAGCTGGCCCGGCAGCGGGCCCAGGGCGCTGAAATCGCGCCATTGGCCGCCGAAGTCGGCGTGGGCGAAGGCATGGTGACGGCGCAGGCCGCCGAGCAGCATGGGGCGGCCGGTTTCAAAACGAACGGGATCCGTCATGACACCTCCTGTGCAAGGTGGGGTGGCAAGGCAACCTTGCTCAGCACTCCTTGCCTTCGTTGAGCTTGCGCTGATAGTCCGCGGAGACGATGGCCAGCGCCGCCAGGGCGAGGGCCGGCTCAATCCGGTTGGTCTCCAGCAGTTCGATGAGATCCACCGCGAGCTGGACCTCGGGCGGGGCAGTTTCCAATGACATGACAGACTCCGTAACGGGGAAAACGCCATTATACAGGGCCGCACCCGGATGGGGACCTGTCTGGTTGCGGGCGACCCGGCTAGAGGTGCTGGCGCATCTCCTGGTCGATCTGCTCGCGCAGGGCCATCAATTTGAGGGCGTACTGCTGCAACTGCCGATCGCTCTCGCTCTGCGGTTGCCACTGGGGCACCGGGGTCGGTTTGCCGTGCTCGTCCATGGCCACGAAGATGATGATGCAGTGGGTGGTCTTGTGACGCTCTCGCTGGGTCGGGTGGCGGCTGTAGACATCCACCGCCAGGTGCATGCTGGTGGTGCCGGTGTGGATCACCTGGGCGTGTACCTCTACCAGCTGGCCTATCTGGATGGGGCGCAAAAAGCGGATCCCCCCCACATAGACGGTCACCGCGTAGCCGCCACACCAGCCGGCGGCGCAGGCGTAACCCGCCTGATCGATCCACTTCATCACCATGCCGCCGTGCACCTTGCCGCCGAAATTCACATCGGCGGGCTCGGCCAGAAACTGCAGGGTCAGCTCGCGGGGTGGGGTCATGGGGTCTCCTTGATTGAGGGTCATTGCCGGTAGCTCTTGCGATAGGCATCAGCCTGCTGGCAGGGGGGAAGGTTGTTGAGATCGGGCCGTTTGTTGCCCTCCCGCTGGCCGAAGCTGGCGAACTCCTGCTGGCACTTGGCGGCCTTGCCGCCCGCCTTGATGCAGGCGTCGATCCGCTGTTGCTTGCCCTGTTCGACCAGCTGTTGCTGGGCCTGCTGGCAGGCGGCATCCAGCTTGGCCTGTTTGGCATCTCTGTCCTCCACTGCGGCCAGCAGGGGGAGCGAGAGGGTGCAACCGAGCAGCAATATGAGCATCTTCATGATGACTTTTCTCCTGATGGGGGGCGTCCGGCGATGACCAGGGCGATCCCCCCCAGGATGCCCAGGGTCGACAATACCAAGCGCAGCGACCAGGACTCATCCAACCAGATGAGCCCGGCCAGGGCGGCGAGCAGGGGCACCAGCAGCTGGACGCTGGCGGCCAGGGTACGGCCAAGGTGAGGCAGCACCAGATACCAGAGCGCATAGCCAAGGCCGGAGGCCAGCGCCCCCGAGGCCAGGGCATAGCCGATGGCGGCGGGGCTGGTCTGCAGTTGCCCGAACAGCAGATAGAGCAGGGCGGCCGGCAGGCTGGCGCGTAGAAAATGGCCGGTGTTGGCGGCGACCGGGTCGGCAAAGCGCGAGGCCCGCAGGGTATAGCCGGCCCAGGCGATGCCGGCCACTATCATCAGGGCCGCCCCCAGCGGATCCGGCGCACTGAGGCCGGGCAGCAGCAATACCACCAGGCCCGCCATGGCGAGCAGCAGGCCGAGCCACTGGCGGCGGGGCAGAGCCTCCCCGCGCAGCAGGGGCGGCGCCAGCATGCTGAGCTGGACGGCGGCAAACAGCAGCAGGGCGCCGGTGCCCGCGGTCAGGGTGAGGTAGGAGAACGAGAACGCCGCGCCATAGGTGATGAGGGCCAGGGCACCGCCCCAGTCCCCCTGGCGGGGGGATTTTTGGCGCACGCCGCACAGCAGCACCAGCACCAGGGCGCCGCTGGTCAGGCGCAGCAGGGTGAAGAGGGCGGGATCCATCCGCTCTTCGAACAGGGCGAGCCGGCAGAGCACCGAGTTGGCGGCGAACGCCGTCAGGGTCAGCAGGGTCAGCGACAGCAGGCGGGGCAGCGGCATCCATTCACCTTGAGTTCAGTGGGGCAGGTTCAGCATGGTTCACCATCCAACGAGGAGGTCCCATGAAACAAATGCTGGAGCAATTGATGGGAGCTGGCAAGGGCTGGCTCAACGAAGGTGGCGACAGCCGCAAGGCGCAGATGAAGGGGATGGCGCAAGGGGGCCTCGCCGCCGGTGCCATGGCCCTGCTGCTTGGCAACAAGAAGGTGCGCAAATATGGCGGCAAGGTGGCGGCGGTGGGCGGCGCGGCGGCCCTCGGCGGCCTGGCCTACAAACTCTATCAGGATTGGCAGGCACAGCAGGGCAGCCCGGCGCAGCCGACCCAGCCCCTCGATACCCTGCAGGGCAATGCGCTGGATGCCAGAGCCGCCCTCCTGGTGCGCGCCATGGTGGCGGCGGCCCGGGCCGACGGCCATATCGACAACGACGAGCGTCAGAAGATCCAGCAGTACCTGACCGAGCAGGGCCAGAGCGACGCGGCCCGCTGGATTGATGCCGAGCTGGCTCGCCCCCTGGATCCCCACGCCCTGGCGCGGGAAGTGACCGACATGGAGCTGGCGACCGAAGTCTATCTCGCCTCCCTGCTTGCCATCGACGTGGATCACTTCATGGAGCGCGGTTATCTGGACGAGCTGGCGCGCGCCCTCAAGCTCGATGAAAACCTCAAAGGCAGCATAGAGCGCCAGGTGGCCCAGCTGGATGCCCCCGCCTGACCCCCCGCTCAGTACATGGATTGTCGATAAGGCCCCGTGACGGGGCCTTGTTGTTTTCAGATGCCGGCCAAAGGCTGTTGCGGCACTTCTTGTCTGGCTTGTCTGGCTTGTCTGGCTCGGCAGCCACTATGATGGAGCCCTGATCAAAGGGAGCAGATGAGACCGTCTCATCGCCAGGACACATCATCGTCAGGACACAGAGGCAAGGAGCATTCATTGGAAATACGCAAGGCACGTGAGCAGGATATAGACGCCATCCTCGAGCTGAACCGGCAGATAGGGGAGATCCACTTCGCGCAGGCGCCGCAGGTATTCTGCCCGCCATCCCCCGAGGAGCGGGCCTTTTTGCTGGCAGCCATTGCCGCCGAAGGGCGCCTGTTTTGCGTGGCCGAGCAGGAGGGGACCGTGGCGGGCTTTCTGACCGCCCGCATCGACATCAACGAGACCATCCCGTTTCTGAGCAAGGAGCCCATCTGCCGCATCGGCACCCTGGTGGTCGATGAGGGGCACCGCTCCCGGGGGATCGGCAAGGCGCTGATCGCCCATTGCGATGAGTGGGGCAAGGCGCAGGGCGCCAGCCAGTTGCGGCTGGAGGTGATGGCATTCAACGAGCGCGCCAAGGCGCTCTACGAGAGGTTGGGGTTCAAGATGCTGTCACAGACCATGGTCAGATAAACCCGTTTCAACCGGATAATTTCGCAAGAAAAAGGCCCCGTCATGGGGCCTTTTGGTCTTTGACGGGAGTAGTGTCCAGCTGTTGGTGGATAAGTTCGGCCAACCGGGTGAGGGCCGCCTCCAACTGCTCGCTCCAGGGATGGGAGCTGTTGAGTCGTAGGCAATGGTTGTGCAGCCCCTTGCTGGAGAAGAGAGCGCCTGGCGCCAGCGAGAACCCGCTGGCCAGCGCCTGGGCGTGCAGGGCGCGACTGTCGAGGCGCGGGTCAAACTCGAGCCAGAGAAAATAGCCGCCATCGGGGGAGGAGATGTTCACTTCCCCCGGCAGCAGGCGCAGCAGGGCGGCCCGCATCTGCTGCTGGCGCTGGGCCAGGGTGTGGCGCAGCCGGCGAAAGTGGGCATCTACCCCGCCCTGGCGCAGCATCTCGGCCAGCGCCAGCTGGCTGGGCACATTGGTGGAGAGGGTCGACATCAGCTGCAGCCGCTGCACCCGCTCGGCGTGGCGACCGGCCACCACCCAGCCGACCCGAAAGCCCGGTGCCAGACACTTTGAGAAGGAGCTGCACAGCAGGCTCTCGCCCCGGATATCCCAGTATTTGATGGGCCTTGGCCGCTCACGGCCAAAATAGACCTCGGCATAGACGTCATCCTCCACCAGTGCCACCCCGCGTCGGTTGAGCAGCGCCATCAGCGCCTGCTTGTGCTCATCCGGCATGGTGTGACCGAGCGGGTGCTGAACATTGCCCATCAGCCAGCACGCCTTGATGGGGCGCTGGGCGAGGGCCTCCTCCAGCAGGACGAGGTCGATGCCCACCCCGGGGATCACCGGGATCTCCACCGCATTCAACTTGAGCCGCTCGATGGCCTGCAGGGCGCCATAGAAGGTGGGGGACTCCACCACCACCCAGTCACCGGGCTCGGTCAGCACCTGCAGACTGAGGGAGAGTGCCTCCATGGCGCCGGTGGTGATGATGATCTGCTGGGGGTCCACCGCCAGCCCCTCGCTGGCGTAACGCTGGGCGATGGCCCGGCGCAGCGCCTCGTTGCCGGGGGGCAGGTCTGCCACCGTGCTGAAGGGGTCGAGCCGGCGCATGCAGCTGGCCAGCGCCCGGCCAAGCTGGGGATGAGGGAACAGGGTGGGGTCGGCCACCGACATGCCAAGGGGCACCAGCCCCCGTGACTTGCTCGCCTGCAACACCTCGAACACCAGATCGTTGATGTCCACCGAGCCGCTGTAGTGCGCCTGCTGGGGCAGGCTGGCGGCAGGACGGGAAGGCGCCGCCTTGACGTAGTAGCCGGACTGGGGGCGGGCGAGGATCCGCCCCTGGCTCTCCAGCAGCTGATAGGCCTGCAGCACCGTCATGGGGCTCAGGCCATGGGTCTTGCAGCTCTGGCGGATGGAGGGGATGCGCTCGCCGGGTTGCCACACCCCGGCTTCAATCTGCTGTTGCAGGCGGTCGGCCAGCTGACGGTAAAGGGACATGTGATGCAGTAACTGTTATAGGTGTAATTCAATATAACTGCATCTGTTATAGGTGTCATGCTCCGTGGTGTACTTGTCTCGCACAAAACGTGCGAGGTAAATACAACAAAAGAGAGTGACGCATGATCAATCCGGATGACGTGGTCAGCCTGTCGCGCCTGCAATTTGGCGCCACGGCCATGTTCCACTTCCTGTTTGTGCCCCTCACGCTGGGGCTGTCCTGGATCCTGGTGATCGCAGAGTCGGCCTATGTGATGATCGGCAAGGTGATCTACAAGGACATCACCCGTTTCTGGGGCAAGCTGTTTGGCATCAACTTCGTGATGGGGGTGACCACAGGCATCACCCTGGAGTTCCAGTTTGGCACCAACTGGGCCTACTACTCCCAGTATGTGGGGGACATTTTCGGCACCCCGCTGGCGGTGGAGGGGTTGATGGCCTTCTTCCTCGAGTCGACCCTGGTGGGGCTCTTCTTCTTCGGCTGGGACAAGCTCTCCCGCGGTCAGCATCTGCTGGTGACCATGCTGGTGGCGCTCGGCTCCAACCTCTCCGCGCTCTGGATCCTGATCGGCAACGGCTGGATGCAGAACCCGGTGGGTGCCGAGTTCAACCTGGTGACCCAGCGCATGGAGCTGGTGGACGTGGCCGCGGTGATCTTCAACCCGGTGGCCCAGGTCAAGTTCGTGCACACGGTGGCGGCGGGCTATGTGGCCGCCTCCCTGTTCGTGATGGGGGTGAGCAGCTGGTATCTGCTGCGCCGCATGGAGGTGCGCTTCGCCCTGCGCTCCTTCGCCATCGCCTCGGGCTTTGGGCTGGCCGCCATCCTCTCGGTCATCGTGCTGGGTGACGAGTCGGGCTATCGCACCGGCGAGGTGCAGAAGGTCAAGCTGGCCGCCATCGAGGCGGAGTGGGAGACGGAGCCCGCGCCGGCTGCTTTCACCCTGTTCGGCTTCCCGGATCAGGGGGCCGAGACCACCCACGCTGCGGTCAAAATCCCCTATCTGATGGGCATCATCGCCACCCGCTCCCTCGATGAGGCGGTGACCGGCATCAAGGATCTCAAGGCCCAGCACGAAACCCGCATTCGCAGCGGCATGGTGGCCGCCGGGGCGCTCGAGCAGATCCGCGCCGGCAACGACTCGGCCGAGAACCGTGCGCTGTTCGACAAGCACGGCCAGGATCTCGGCTACGGGCTGCTGCTCACCCCCTATGCCAGCAACATCGCCAAGGCCGGTGAGGCCGAGATAGCCAGGGCAGTGGATGACTCTGTGCCACAGGTGGCGCCGCTGTTCTGGGGCTTTCGGATCATGGTCGGGTTGGGTGTCGTGATGCTCGGACTGTTCGTGGCGGGCTTCGTCCAGCTCTGCCGCAACCGGCTACTCGCTTCGCCCCGCCTGCTCAAGGTGCTGCTGTGGAGCATTCCGCTGCCCTGGATTGCCATCGAGGCGGGCTGGTTCGTAGCCGAGTTCGGTCGCCAGCCCTGGACCATCAGCGACGTGCTGCCGGTGTCGGCCTCGGTGTCGCTGCTGCAGCCGGGCCAGCTCTGGTTCAGTCTGATCTCCATCTGTTTCATTTACTCCTGCCTGCTGGTGGTGGAGCTGTTCCTGCTGCGCCGCGTGATCCGCCAGGGGCCCGCCGTGCTGCATACCGGCCGCTACAGCGGTGAACAACCCGAACTTGCGAGGATCGCCTGATGGATTATGAAACCCTGAAACTCATCTGGTGGGGGCTGGTGCTGTTCATGCTGGTCGGCTTCATCGTGATGGATGGCTTCGATCTGGGCATCGCCATGCTGCTGCCGGTGGTTTCGAAAGAAGATGAAGACCGCCGACTGGTGATCAACAGCGTGGGGCCGGTGTGGGAGGGCAACCAGGTGTGGCTCATCGCCGGCGCCGGCGCCCTGTTCGCCGCCTGGCCGCTGGTCTACGCCGCTGCCTTCTCGGCGCTCTATGTGCCGATGATAGTGCTGCTGCTTGGCCTCTTCCTGCGCCCGGTGGGGTTTGACTATCGCAGCAAGCTGGCCGATCCCCTCTGGCGCCGCTGGTGGGATCGCGCCTTGGTGGCCGGTGGTCTGGTGCCGACCCTGGTGCTCTCTGCCGCCATCGCGCTGGTGATGCAGGGCCTGCCGTTTCGCTTCGACAGCGCACTGCGCCTGCACTACGGGGCCTTCGACTTCCACTGGAGCTGGATTGCCAGCGTGGTGGCGACCGGGGTGAGCCTGTTGCTGCTGCACGGCGCCAGCTTCCTGCAAGCCAAGGTAACGGGCACCCCTGCACTGCGGGCCCGCGGCCTCGCCATCCTGCTGGCGCCGCTGGTGACCCTCTGCTATCTGCTGGCCGGCTGGCATCTGCTGGGGTTGCCGGGTTACCAGCTGACCGGCCTGACGGGCCAGCCCTTTGACCCCAATGCCGCCATCAGCCCGTTGATGAAGGGGGTGATCCCCCACGCCTGCGGCTGGCTTGGCAACTACTTTGACTACCCGCTGCTGTGGCTGGTGCCCCTCATCGGCGCCCTGGCACCGCTGGCCAGCGGCATCGCCGCCTGGCAGGAGAAGGGCCGGCTGGCCCTGCTGGCCAGCGGCCTGGCCTGCGCCGCCATGCTCTGCTCGGTGGCCATCGCCCTGTTCCCCTTCGTGCTGCCCTCGTCGCTGGATCCGGCCAGCAGCCTGACCCTGTGGGACGGCACCTCCAGCTTCAAGACCCTGACCATCATGTTCGGGATCGTGCTGGTGCTGATGCCCATCAACCTCGGCTACACCGGCTGGGTCTACCGGGTGGTGCGCGGCAAGCTGGATCGTGCTGGCATCAAGCGCGACAGCCATCAACTCTACTGACCCCAAGGGAGCCGCTATGTGGTACTTCACCTGGATTTTGGGCCTGGGTTTCGCCCTGTTGCTGGGCCTGTGCAACCTGCTCTGGCTGGAAGCACGCTGGGAAGCCGATGAACGGGATGAGCCCCGCTCTCAACCCTGATCCCCCTCGGTCGGGGAGGGCAGACACTGCCTCGCCCCGACCCCTTTCTCTTGTCATCCAACCGACAGGTAATCCGTTATGAAACAGACAATCAAAGCGGTGACGCTGGCCATCGGCTGCGCGCTCGCCACCGCGCCGGCCTGGGCCGAGCCCGTACAACTGACGCCACTGGACAAGGCATTCACCCTGCAGGTGCTCGGCAGCGGCGGCCCCATCTCCGACGATCTGCGCGCCTCCTCCAGCGAGGTGATCTGGTGGAAGGGCAAATCGCGCATCCTGATCGATGCCGGTGGCGGCGTCTATCTGCGCTTCGGCCAGGCGGGCGCCAAGCTCGAAGAGGTCGACTTCATCGGCATCACCCACTTTCACACCGACCATGTAACCGACCTGCCCGCGCTGCTCAAGGGGGCCTACTTCTTCAAGCGCAGCGATCCCCTCGATCTGGCGGGGCCGCAGGCCGGCTCGGCCTTCCCCAGCATGAGCGGCTACTTTGACGCTCTGTTCAACCCGAGCAAGGGGGCCTATGCCTACCTCGGCGGCTTCAAGGATGGCACCGATGGTCTCTTCCCCATCAATGTGCACGATGTGCCCTACCAGACGCCCCGGCCGCAACAGGTCTATCAGCAGGATGGCCTGACCATCACGGCGCTTGGCATCCCCCACGGGGACGTGCCCTGTCTGGCCTATCGCATCGAGAGCGCCGAGGGGACCATCGTCATCTCGGCGGATCAGAACGGCAGCAACCCGGCCTTTGTGCCGTTTGCCAAGGGGGCCGACATCCTGGTGATGCCGCTCGCCATCCACGAGGGCGCCGATCCCGTCTCCGCCTCGCTCCATGCCAAGCCCTCGGTGGTCGCCAGGATTGCCGCCGAAGTGAACCCCAAGCTGCTGGTGCTCAACCACTGGATGGGGGTCGGCCTCAATCACAAGAAGGAGGCGATGGCCATCGTCAAGCAGCAGTTCCACGGCCAGGTGGTGGCCGCCCGCGATCTCTCCAGTTACCCCGTTTCATCCGTCAAGGAGTCCAGCCATGAGTAACGCAAGCAGCATCAAAACCTCCTGCAAACTGAGCCTCTCCATCGCCATGACCGGCCTGATCGCGCTGACCCCCGGGCTTGCGCTGGCGGCTACCCCGAGCGAGGCGCCGGTGAAGGCGGCGCCGAGCGAACAGCACGGCGGCAAGTGTGCGGCCGGCAAGTGCGGCACCGAGAAGCGCTTCGAGAAGCAGGCCCTCGACAGTGATCCACAGGGCCGGCTGGTGCGCGCCCGCGATGGCAAGTGTGGTCTGACGGAGCAGGGGATCAACGGCGAGACCCAGCGCCAGGAGAGCAAGATAACGGAGGGGGTATGCGGCCAATAAGCGCCAGCAGTCGTGGCGTGGGGCTGCGCCAGGAGCATCTGGCCCAGCTCTGTGGGGCGCCTGCCCGCCCTGGCATCGACTTTCTCGAGCTGGCGCCGGAGAACTGGATGGCCATTGGCGGCGCCAGGCGGGAGCAACTGCAGCAGATCGCCGAGCGCTATCCGCTGGTGGCCCACGGGCTCAGCCTCTCCCTCGGCGATTGCCAGCCGCTCAATATGAGCCTGCTCGGCCAGATCCGCGCCTTTCTCGACGAGTTTGGCATCGACATCTACAGCGAGCACCTGAGCTTTTCCCGCGATGCCCGGGGTTATCTCTACGAGCTGCTGCCGGTGCCGCGCCAGTGGGAGAACCTCCCCTACCTGGCGGATCGGATCCGGCAGGTACAGGATGCGCTGGCCCGCCCGCTGGTGCTGGAGAACATCTCCTACTACCACGGCTATGAGCACGAGATGGCGGAGGAGGCGTTTCTGACCGAGCTGGTGGCGCGCAGCGGCTGCGAGCTGCTGCTCGACATCAACAACGTTTTTGTGAACAGCCGCAACCACGGCTACTGCCCCGAGCGGATGATTGCCGGGCTGCCGAGCCAGGCGATCCGCTACTTCCATATCGCCGGCCATCTGGAAGAGGCGGACGGCACCCTGCTGGATACTCATGGCCGTCCGGTCTGCGAGGAGGTGGTGGCGCTGGCCCGCTATACGGTGCAGACCCACGGCCTGCGCCCCCTGCTGCTGGAGCGGGATCACCATCTGCCCCCCTTGCCCGTGCTGGAGGCCGAGCTGGCCCGGGTCCATCAGGCCTGCTGCGAGGCGACGGCGCATCCTGCGGGACGGGAGGTGTGTCATGACTAGGCGAGAGCAGGGGGCATGGCCTGCCGCAGCGGTCCCGCCCCGGTTGTGGCAGCAGACCGAGTGGCTGGCCGGTTGCATACGAGAGTCGGCAGCCGAACTCGCCCCCCACTATGTGCGCAGTGTGCGGGCCAATGTCGAGGCGGTGCTGGAGAGTACCTTCGCGCTCACCCTGAACCACCTGACGCCGGCTGAGCGCGATGCGCTGGTGAATGGTTTCGTCGCCCACCATGGCGCGATCGAGCCCGCCTTTCACCAGATTGCCACCGAGTTGGTGCGCCATGTGCAGCTTGGCCAGGGTGAGGGTTGGCTCAACTGGCCCGGGCTGCGGCTGGCGCTGCTGGAGTATGAGTGGGCCTGCCTGTGCGTCGAGATTGACGACGCGCAGGTGCCGCGCCCGCTTGCAGGGGAAGCGGTGGAGATGGGCAGCCAGCTCTGGCTCAACCCCACCCTGCAGTTGCTGACGCTGCCCTTTGTGATCCAGCAGGGGCGGGTGGTGGCGGCCGGTCAGACTCCCGAGCTCTGCGCCCTGTTTCGCTGCCCCGCCCATCAGCTGGTCAGCCAGGCGCTGCGCGAATTCGATGTGGCCCTGCTGCAGCTGCTTGGGCAGCAGCAAGGGGTCAGTGTGGCCGGGTTGGCCGCCCAGGTGCACCACTATCGCAGCGGTTTTGATCTGCTGGGGTGGGCCCGCCATTTTCACCGGCTCGGCCTGCTGGCCACTCAACCGCCATCCATAGAACCCATATCCATTGAACGTCAGGTACCCCCTTTCCAAGGAGACATCCCATGAACAATACCCTTATCCATTGGTACGAGCGGGCCGTGGCCCAGTGCAAGCGGCTCGATTTTCTAGCCCTGCTGGCCATTCGCCTCTACCTCATCCCGGTCATCTATGTGGGGGCCCACTCCAAGGTGGTGGGGTTTGCCGGCACGGTCGCCTGGTTTGGCGCGCCAGCCTCGGAAGGGGGGCTCAACCTGCCGTTCCCGACCCTGCTCGCCTTTCTGGCGGCGGGCACCGAGGTGCTGGGCTGCATCTGCATCGCCCTTGGTCTCTTTACCCGGGTCATGGCCATTCCGACCATCTTCCTGATGAGCGTGGCGAGCGCCATGGTGCACTGGAAGCACGGCTGGGATGCCATCGCCACCGGCAGCATGGAGGCGACATTGCGCCTCAACGGCTTTATCGAGTGGCTGGCCGCCAACTTCCCCGGTCGTTACAACTACATCACCGAGCTTGGGGATCCCGTGATGCTCAACAACGGGATGGAGTTTGCCGCCACCTACTTCGTGATGCTGCTGGTACTGCTGGTGTACGGCGGCGGTCGCTACGTCAGCCTCGACTACTGGCTGGCACGCGCCGTGACAGGCAAGGCCGGGCCGCAAGCGGCATAACAAAAATAAACAGAGCGTGAAAGCGAGACGAGCGGCATCAGCCGCTCGTTTTTATTTTGCAGAACAAAGGCCTGCGGTTTCAGTACTGGGGGCAGGCCTGTGCCATCCGGGCGGCTTGCCGCTCGCTGACATGGGTGAGGCCATAGGCCAGCAGCACGATCAGCGCGCCGATCCAGGGGGTATGCATCAGGCCGAGGTGCTCCACCACCAGGCCACCGACCACGGATCCCAGCGCGATGCCGACGTTGAAGGCGGCGATATTGAGGCCGGAGGCCACATCCACCGCCCTCGGCGTGTGCTGCTCGGCCTGTTTCACCACCAGCACCTGCAGCCCGGGCACGTTGCCAAAGGCAAAGGCGCCCCACACCAGCACGGTCAGCACCGCCAGCACCGGGTGTGGCGCGGTAAAGGTGAGCACCAGCAGCACCAATGCGAGACCGGCAAACAGCAGCTTCAGCGCAGGCAGCGGGCCCATCTTGTCGGCCAGCTTGCCGCCCCAGATATTGCCGATGGCGACCGACACTCCGTACACCAGCAGAATGAGGCTCACCGCGCCGGCGCTAAAGCCGCTCACCTGCTGCAAGATGGGGGCGAGGAAGGTAAAGGCGGTGAAGGCGCCGCCGTAACCGAGCGCTGTCTTGGCGTAGACCAGCAGCAGCGGCTTTTTGGTCAGCACCGAGAGCTGCTCGCGGATGGTCGAGGCCGCCCCCTTGGGCAGGTTGCTCGGGATCAGCAACAGGCTGCCCACCATGGCGACCAGCCCCAGCAGGCTCACCACCAGAAAGGTGTCGCGCCAGCCGAAGACCTGACCAATCCAGGTGCCGAGCGGGACGCCGGTCACCAGCGCTATGGTGAGGCCGCTGAACATGATGGCGATGGCGCTCGCCGCTTTCTCCTTGGCCACAAGACCCGTGGCGATGGTGCTGCCCACCGAGAAGAAGACCCCGTGGGCCAGCCCGGTCAGGATGCGGGCCAGGATCAGGCTCTCGTAACCGGGGGCCTGCCAGGCCAGCAGGTTGCCGGCGGTAAAGAGCGCCATCAGCCCTACCAGCAGCCACTTGCGCGGCACCTTGCCAGTGAGCGCCGTGAGTACGGGGGCGCCGATGGCCACCCCAAGGGCATAGAGGCTGACCAACAGGCCCGCCGAGGGGAGCGAGACATTGAGCTGCTCGGCGATGGTGGGGATGAGCCCCACGATCACAAATTCGGTGGTGCCGATCGCAAAGGCACTTAAGGTGAGGGCAAACAACGCCAGTGGCATAACAACTCCTTGGATGGTGACTCCCGACGGGAGAGTGGCGCCAGTATGCCGAGGGCGTTTGTTGGCAAAAATGACGGCGACATCAAATTACTTTTGCCAAATCAGCAGCAATGGAATCGTGGAAGGAGGAGTGGCTGAGGCAACGCGGCAAGAGCAGGTCGTAGCGCGTGAGGTGGGGGCAGAGACAACGCGCACGGCAGCAATCCATGCATAGCGAGCCAGGACAACGAGAAAAGAGGAAAGAGTTAAGAAACAACGGGTTGAGGGAAGGCTCTGGGGGAGGACTTGGGAGGCAGTGGCGCTGTGTTGGAAACAAAAAAGCGGGAGGCATGATGCCTCCCGCTCAGGTTCTCGTCGATGTTGTCGGGTTTTCTTTGCTCCCTTCTCCCCTTGCGGGAGAAGGGTTGGGGATGAGGGGGCTATCTGGTTGAAGGCCTGATGACATAAAAAGAGGAGCTTGCCCTCACCCTGACCCTCTCCCACAGGGAGAGGGGATAGCCCGTGGCTGCAATAGGCTCGTGAGGGTTGCCGCTATCCGCCGCCTAAGCGAGAGGGCATGGCTCCACTTCCCTTTAATCCCAATCTGGCGCAAAGTCCGGGTTGGCACAGCGCTCGCCCCGCTCCAGGGTGGCGATGGCGGCCAGCTCGTCGGCAGTGAGGGTGACCTTCAGCGCAGCCAGGTTGGCGGCCAGGTTCTCCCGCTTGGTGGAGCTCGGGATCACCGTCATGCCCTGGGCCAGCAGCCAGGCCAGCGACACCTGGGCCGCCGAGACGCCGTGGCGCTGGCCAATTTCCATCAGCAGCGGCTCGGTGAGCACCTTGCCATAGGCCAGCGGCATATAGGCGGTGATGGCGATGCCGTGATCCTTGCAGAACTCCACCACCTTGCGGTTTTGCAGCAGCGGGTGGATCTCCACCTGCTGGTGGGCGATGGCGCCCGGCCCCAGGATCTCGATGGCCTGTTTGAGCTGGGCCACGGTAAAGTTGGAGACCCCGATCTCGCGGGTCAGACCCCGGGCCTTGGCCTCGGCCAGCTGCTCCAGATAGACCGTCATCGGCACCTCATCCCTGGGGGAGGGCCAGTGGATCAGCGCCAGATCCAGATAGTCGGTGCCCAGTTTTTCCAGGCTCACCTCCAGGCTCGGGATCAGCTTGCCTGGGCCGAACTCGTTGGTCCAAACCTTGGTGGTCAGATAGATATCCTGGCGGGGCACGCCGCTCTCGCTCATCAGCTGGCCCACTTCGGCCTCGTTGGCGTAGATCTGGGCGGTGTCGATATGGCGGTAGCCAAGCTCGAGCCCTTGCAGCAGGGAGTCGCGCAGGGGTTGGCCGGTCAGGCGAAAGGTTCCAAGACCCAGGTTGGGCATCTTCATCATGTTATTCCTCAAATAGGTTGCAAAAGGGCGCTCAGCGGCGCGGAAAATCAGGCGTCCAGCGGCTGATAGCGGCGAATGGTGCTGCCGGCAAACCAGGGCTCGGCCCTGGCGACAAATTCGGTAAAGTGGGGCTGGCCCTGATGAGCGTGAAGGGCGGCCTCGCTCTCCCATACCTCGTAGAGCATCCAGCCATGGGGATTATCCAAATCCTGATGCAGCTGGTAGCGCAGGCAGCCAGCCTCCTGCAAGCTGGCCGCGATCAAGGGATCCAGGGCGGCGCGAAACTGGGCGGTGAATTCGGGTTTGGCCTCAAGCTGGGCAATCACAATCACGGGGGATGACATCTGAACCTCCTCGTTAAGACGGGAGTCAGTATGCCCGCCGTCTATCGCGGGAAACAGGGGAGCAGTCGCAAAACACTATTGAGATAAGAGCAGCAATGAATAGGCCGGGGCGAGGTGGCGATGAGGAAGTCAGTGAGGTAAAAGGAGCAGGGAGCGCCGGGGCGCCCCCTTGTCATCAGGCATTGGCCGGCTCGGACCAGACCGCAAATTCATTGCCGCTGGGCTCGACAAAGTGGAAGCGGCGGCCACCGGGAAAATCGAACAGGGGGCGAACTATGATGCCCCCGGCGCCGGCTACCTTGCTCTGGGTCGCTTCAATATCGGTGCTGTAGAACACCAGCAGGGCGCCGCCTTGCGCGCTCTGGCTGCACAGATCGGCGCGATAGAAGCCGCCATCCAGCCCTTCCCCCTCGAAGGCGCAATAATCGGGGCCATAATCGGCAAATTGCCAGCCGAAAGCAGCCTGAAAGAAGGCCTTGGTGGCGGCAAGATCCCTGGCCGCAAACTCCACATAGTTCAGTTTTTCATGGGCCTTGGTCATAAGGATCTCCTTGTCGGTGATTATTTCGGTTGCCAGCGTTTTTGCGTGCGGATCGTTGAGTGGGGCAAAGCGTCCCAAGGGGTCAGCTTGAGCTGCTTGCGCCGAAACCAGAGCAAGGTCGCCATCAGCAGGCCGAGCCCTAAGCCGAACAGCAGACTCTGGCGTAGGGCGAATGCTGGTGTTACCTCATGTTGCCAGCCGAAGAACCACATCAATACCCCCCAGATAGCGCCAGTGGGCAGCCCCAGAGCAAGGACATTGACCAGAAAGCGTTCGTAGTGGGGCGGCCTGATGGTAAACCCAGCCTTTCGCAGCAGCCTGGTGATCGGCGGGTTGTAGTTGAGCGTCTGCACGCCCTTCTCTGCCAGCTCCCGGTGGGCGGCCGCCAGTCTACGTTCGAATTCCATGATGTTTTTCCTTGAGGTGTTTGGTGCCATACGATGCCTGCTTGCCGCATTCTACTGGCAAACCCCGAGTGGCATGTGAGCGTGCCGTCACGTTATCTCCTCGTCGTGGCCTGGCCATCTCAGGCAGCGGTTACCCATCACGCCAGGGCCGCCATGATGGCTGGATGAAGCCTTCTAGCGACCACCATGCCAAGTAAAATGGAGATGAAGAGAGGGAGAGGATCCCGGCTGCGTCGATAGCTGCGCCAGTTGCCATTATGGTGGCGGAACAGCCGGTAGGTGAGAACCACAAGACAAATTGCGGTTTGAATGAAGCAGTTAACTGAAAAACTGATCATGAATTTGACGAAATCGGGCAAGGTGGGGGTCCGTATCTGTAGCCTGTATTACATCTGGTGCCAATTTGCAGCGGGGTTTCAGCCTTTTCCTGCCGCGCTTTCACGGATGGGTTGGCGTGCTAGCTGTTCCCATGGGGTCAAATCAAGCTGCCTGCGCCTTTGCCAGAGCCTGATTGAGGTAACGAGGCCAAACAGACCAGCGAATAGAGCTGTGCTGAACAAGGATGATACGAAGGATCTTCCCTCTGGGTGCCAAACGAACACCCACATAATCAGACCCCAGATCGGCGCGATACTGAGGCTGGCATAAAGAAAATTGACCAGCCAGCCCGCGTAATAAGGTGGCTTGACGGTGCAGCCGAGTTTGCGCAGCAGCTTGAACCCCCATGGGTTGTAGTCGGATTCCTTGATGCCTTGGTCAGCCAGAGTCTGATGGGCGATGGTCAGTCGTTCTTCAAATGTCATTGATGTGTCTCATATCAATGTGGCGTCATATGATGCCTTTTTTGCGGCATTCTACGGATTAAGCAGGTTGAGGGATAGCGCGCATATCTGGTTTTTCTCCCTGAAATGCCGGCACGGCTGCCAGAGCGCCCTTGCCAACCCAAGGACATTACGCCTATAAAGGCCCATTACTCTTGTCTGGATTGCAGCAATGAAGACCCATTCTGATGAACTGACCCTGTTTGTAGCTGTGGTGGAGGCGGGCAGCTTTCGCCAGGCGGCGGAGAACCTCGGCATGGATAATTCGGTGGTGAGCCGCGGCATCAAGCGGCTGGAAGAGAAGCTCGCCACCGTGCTGCTCAATCGCACCACTAGGCGGGTCAGCCTGACCGAGGAGGGGGGCTGGTTCTATCAGCGGGCGGTGAAGATCCTGACCGAGATGAGCGAGGCGGAGGGGCTGCTGCTGATGCGCCGCGAGCAGCCGGAGGGGGTATTGCGGGTCGATGCCGCCACTCCTTTCATCCTGCACCGGCTGGTGCCCATCATCGGCGAGTTTCGCCGCCGTTATCCCGCCATCGAGCTGCAACTGCACAGCTCCGAGGGCTTTATCAACCTGATGGAGCGGCGGGTGGACATGGCCATTCGCATCGGCGAGCTGACCGACTCCTCCCTGCGGGCGCTGCCGCTGGGCCGCTCGCGGCTGCGGCTGCTGGCGTCCCCCGACTATTTGCGCGAGCGCGGCACCCCGCGCCAGCCGGCAGATCTGCTGAGCGGGCACGAGCTGCTCGGCTTTTTGCACCCCGATCACCTCAACCACTGGCCGCTTCTGAGCCAGGAGCAGGGGGATCGCTTTCCCATCACCCCGACCCTGCGGGCCAGCAGCGGTGAAACCCTGCGCCAGCTGGCGCTGCGGGGGCAGGGGATCGTCTGTCTGTCGGATTTCATGACCGGGCCGGATCGGACGAGCGGGGCCCTGGTGGAGGTGCTGGCCCGCAGCAACAGCGGCGCCTCGCGCCCCATCAATGCGGTCTTCTACTCCGATGCCCAGCGCGACATCCGGCTGCGGGTCTGGCTCGATTTCCTCAAGGAGCAGTTGGGAAGCCATGCCCTGTGATCCCGCTGCCGTCTGAAGGGGGCAGGGGCCGCACCGGATAAGCAGACGGCCGCCTCAAGGGGCGGCCGTCTACCTGGGAAGGTGGGGTGGGCTTAGCGGGGCAATCTGCCCCATACCCTGCTGAGCAGGGCGCCACCGATGGCAGGTGGCACGGCCAGCAGCAGCGTCCCATACCAGGGGAGCTCAGCCAGGGTGGTGGCCAGGACGATGCTGGTGAGCACCAGCAACTGGGCAACCATCATCAGCAAGGTGCCTTCACGGGGGGTCAGCGCCGCCTTGTGGGTGACACAGGTTTGGGCGGCGGGGGAGTGAGTGGTGGTCGGCTTCATGGCGATGTTCCTGGGTTGCGTCTGATATGACTCAACGATGACTAGCAATGGCCGTTCCAAATATTTTCGTGTTACTTATCAATTGGTTGTGTATGTGCGTGCCATTCCCGTTTCGGGAGTGATGCAAAATCGTTCGCAAAATGAAAACGCCACCCCAGGGTGGCGTCTTGTCTGACCGACGGCGGCTCAGCCGATCCGGTATTGGCGGATCTGCTCGTCTATCGCCTTGGCCAGTTCGAACAGCTCGCGACTGGCGGCATTGCTCTCCTCTGCATGTTCCCGTTGGTGCTCGGCCACCATGGCCAGCTCGTCCAGCGCCGCTCTGGCTTGCCCCATCTGCTGATCCTGCGCCTGGGCCAGCGCGCTGATCTCGTTTATCTCGAGGGCGGTCTGCTTGATCTGGCGGCTGGCATCCATCAACACCGCCCTGGCCTGATGCATGCGGTCATGGCTCTCTTCACTCAGGGTGCGGGAGTCAGCCATGGAGCCGCTGGCCTGGCGAGTGCCCTCCTGCAGGCGCAGGATGAGATCCTGCACATCCTTGGTGGCGGTCTGGGTGCGCACCGCCAGCTGGCGCACCTCGTCGGCCACCACGGCAAAGCCGCGCCCCATCTCGCCCGCCCGCGCCGCCTCGATGGCGGCGTTGAGCGCCAGCAGGTTGGTCTGGTTCGAGACGTCACGGATGAGGTTCATGATCTGGGTGATGTTGTTGCTGTCCTTGACCACCTCTTCGAGCAAGGCAGAGGAGCTGCCGATGCTGCTGCGCAGGGTATCGAGCTGCTGGGCGCTCTGACTGACGTCCCGCTCGATGGCGAGCATGTGATCGGCGATGCGGTGGGTCACCTCGTTGACCCCCTCAGAGCGACCGGCGATCTGCTCGGCATTGTCGCCGATGAGGGCGACCACGTTGCTCAGCTCCTGGATGCTCTGGGCCTGCTGGCAGGCCTCTCCTGCCAGGGCCTGCGCCTGATGCAGGGATTGGGAGGACTGGGCCGAGAGGGCGCTGCCTGACTGCTGGAAGCGGGAGAAACTCTGGTTCAGGCTCTGGATCAAGCGGTTGAAGCTCTGCGCCATCTGGCCCAGCTCCGACTGATCCGAGAAGTCGAGGCGGGTCGCCAGATCCCGATCGGCGGTGATGTGGTGCATGCCGTCGGCGGCCTGGCGAATGGGGCGGCTGATGGAGTGGGCGAGCCAGGCGGAGGCCAGCATGGCGAGCCCGCCGATAGCCAGCGACACCATGATGATGAGCCGGCGGGATTCGCTGCGTCCCTCCTCCAGTTCGGCGTCATTGATCTCGCCTATCAGCAGGCGATTGAGTGCCGGAATGTAGCGCACAGCGATCAGATAGGTCTCTTTCCCAAGTGTGAGGGCCTGGACCGCGACCTGTTCTCTGGCTGCCGGGATCAGCGCCCTGACGGTGTCGAGGAAGGCGCTCTGATGGTGGGCAGCCTCTTTGAGCTCCTGCTCTGGGTGGATCTCGATATGACCCTCCATGTCGGCCAGATAGACCTGCCCGCTCTTGCCTATCCGGTAGCTGCTGATGAGTTTGCGCAGTGCGCTCATGTCGATGGAGGTACCGGCCACCGCCAGAGTCTTGCCCCCTGCCGTGACGGCGGTATTGATATAGAGGGAGGCGCGCTTGTCAAAGTCGGAGATGTCGAGGTTCAGCTCGTAGGGCTTGCCCCGTTTCAGAAAGCCGTAAAACCACTCGTCTTTGGGATCCGATGCGCTCAGTCTCTTCTGGGCCGTGGTGCCGTTGCTGAAGTTGAGCAGGGTGGCGCTTTGGCGCGGGGCGATAAACACATTGCCCCCGATGCGTTGCTGCAGTGTCAGAAAGTAGCGCTCCATGATCGGCCACTGCTCGGCGGGCATCTCCTGGCTCAGCCAGTCGATGACAAAGCTGTTGCCGGCCAGTGCCTCGGCTTCGGTCAGGTGCTGGGTCAGTTCGGCGGTCAGCTGGTTGGCGATGCGCTCCACGCTGCTTGGCAGCTCATAGCGTTCCACCCGCTGCTGTGCCTGGTCGTGGGAGATCTGTTCCAGGATCAGGGTGATGCAGCTGATGGCAATGATCATCAGGATGGCTACTCCGATCAGGATCCGGCTGCGGATCCCGAGCCCCGACCAGAGTGATTGCAATCTAACAAGGTGTATCGCCCGCTCCATAACGCTCTCCTGTATTAAATAAGGTCTCATATGCGACCCAAGAGATGATTATAGATAGATAACTCAATTGAGAATGGCTGACATGAAATCGTCATCAAGGCAGGGGCGGCTGGCAGGGGACCGGCAGGCCATAAAACAAGAGGCCGACATTGCTGTCGGCCCCTTCAGTTTTTATTTCAAGGATATCGGTTGCCCGATCACTCCTCTTCGGCCCAGCGGCGTGAACGCTCGACCGCCTTCTTCCAGCCGTTGTAGCGCTTGGCGCGATCATCGCGGTCCATCTGCGGGATGAACTCGCGGTCCACGCTGAACTTGTCTTCCAGCTCTTCCGAGCTCTTCCAGAAGCCGACGGCCAGACCAGCCAGGAAGGCGGCACCCATGGCGGTGGTCTCGATCCGGGTCGGACGCACCACAGGGGTGTGCATCATGTCGGCCTGGAACTGCATCAGGAAGTCGTTGGCTACCGCGCCACCGTCCACCTTGAGGGCCGCCAGCTTGATGCCGGAGTCCTGCTGCATGGCGTCCAGCACATCGCGGCTCTGATAGGCGATGGATTCCAGCGCGGCACGGATGATGTGGTTGCGGTTGGCGCCGCGGGTCAGGCCGACCATGGTGCCGCGAGCATACGGATCCCAGTAGGGGGCGCCCAGACCGACGAAGGCCGGTACCAGGTAGACGCCGTTGGTGTCGCCCACCTTGGAGGCGAAGTAGTCGGTGTCGCGGGCATCGTGAATGATCTTGAGCTCGTCACGCAGCCACTGGATGGTGGCGCCGCCCATAAACACTGCACCTTCCAGCGCGTAGTTCACTTCCCCTTTCGGGCCGATGGCGACGGTGGTCAGCAGGCCGTTGCTGGAGCGAACCGGTTCGGTGCCGGTGTTCATCAGCATGAAGCAGCCGGTGCCGTAGGTGTTCTTGGCCATCCCTTTCTCGAAGCAGAGCTGGCCGAACAGGGCAGACTGCTGGTCACCGGCGATACCGGCGATGGGGATGCGGGAGCCGCCGCCACGGGTGGTGTAGCCATACACCTCGGAGGAGGGTTTCACTTCCGGCAGCATGGAGGCAGGGATGCCCAGCTCGTCCAGCATGCGCTGATCCCACTTCAGGTCGCGGATGTTGTAGAGCATGGTACGGGAGGCGTTGGTCGGGTCGGTGACGTGCACTTCACCGTTGGTCATCTTCCACACCAGCCAGGTGTCGATGGTGCCGAACAGCAGCTCACCGTTCATGGCCTTCTCGCGGGCCCCTTCGACGTTGTCGAGGATCCACTTCACCTTGGTGCCGGAGAAGTAGGCATCCAGCACCAGACCGGTGTTTTCGCGAACGTACTCTTCCAGGCCGCGTGCTTTGAGCTCTTCACAGATGGCCGCGGTACGGCGGCACTGCCAGACGATGGCGTTGTAGATGGGTTTGCCGGTGGCCTTTTCCCAGACGACGGTGGTTTCACGCTGGTTGGTGATGCCGATGGCGGCGATCTCTTCGCTGCGCAGGCCAGTCTTGGCCAGCACTTCGGTGAACACGGAGGACTGGGTCGCCCAGATCTCCATCGGGTCGTGCTCCACCCAGCCCGCTTTCGGGTAGTGCTGGGTGAATTCGCGCTGGGAGGTACCGACTATGTTGGCGTCCTGGTCAAACACGATGGCACGGGAAGAGGTGGTACCCTGGTCCAGAGCGACGACATATTTCTTTTCAGCAGACATGATGTTCTCCACGTTTTTATTTTCCACGTTTTTACACGTTGGGGAGGGCCACTCTTAGGCGGCGGCCTCTTCTTTGGCGGTTTGGGCAGCTTGCTCGGTGGCGGCAACACGGTTGCCCGGCACACAGGGAGCCAACACTTTCACATAGAGGGCGGTACCAATCTGGGCGCCGACGATGGGGCCGAGGATGGGAACCCAGAAGTAGGGGTTGTCACGACCACCGGTCAGGGCCACGTCACCCCAGCCGGCCAGGAAGGCGAACAGTTTGGGGCCGAAGTCACGAGCCGGGTTCATGGCAAAACCGGTTAACGGGCCAAGGGAGGCGCCGATCACCGCGATCAGGATACCGATCAGCAGGGCGGCGGCGAAGCCTTTGGGGGCGCCGTTGTTGTTGTCACCCAGTGCCATGATGCCCAGCATCAGCACGGCGGTGATCACCAGCTCGACGGTGAAGGCCTGCATGTTGGAGAGCAGGGCATTCGGGTAGGTAGAGAAGATGCCGGCGGTGCCGAGGCTCTCGACGCTGCCACGCACCACGTTGTGGGTCACTTCCCACTGGCTGAAAAGGTTACCATAGAGGAAGTAGACCAGCGCCGCGAAGCAGAAGGCGCCAGCCACCTGGGCGATGATGTAGGGCACCACCTTGCGCTTGTCGAAACCGCAGAAGGTCATCAGGGCCAGGGTGACCGCAGGGTTGAGGTGGGCACCTGAGATGCCGCCGGTCACATAGATGGCGATGGCGACGCCCAGACCCCAGGTAATGGAGATTTCCCATTGCCCGAAGTTGGCACCGGCCAGCACCAGTGCGGCCACGCAACCGACGCCGAAGAAGATCAGCAGGCCGGTTCCGATAAACTCGGCGATGCACTCGCCAAGCAGGGTATTGGGTCTTTGTATGCTCATACCGTTATTCCTTATATCCACCCAGAGTAGGTTTGATGTTCCGTTTTGTTGTTTTTCATTCCCATTGTTGCGCCCGAAAACGTTTCTTCTTGTTTTTTGAGCTGACGCAAACGTTATGCTCGTTTGCGCTCGTTCTCGGACGAGAGAGAAAATAAACCGAAATCGACCATTCACCACTCCCTCCCCGCAGGAAATGTGGACAAGATCCCACTCATTGCTAAGAAAATGTGACGGAAAGCAAGTTGATACCGTGGTTATACCACTTAGTGGGTAGCCATAAGCCTTGCTACACAAGGGATTGCGGCTGATGAGTGATTACTCATCTGACACTTTCTTTTGTAATAAAACTGCAATATTTCCGACTACATCACAGATTAAATGTTCACATATGAGCACAATAGGCTCGCTTTCGAATCGGGACTCCTCTGATTGGTCAGCATGGACAGGGCACCCTCAACCGCCCACAACAACAATAAGGAAGCAGAACATGCTTAGTCTCTTCAGGCCTGCACCACACATAGACAGGCTCCCGGCCGACAAGGTCGACCCCTTCTACAAACGCATGCGTTGGCAGGTGTTCTTCGGGATCTTCTTCGGTTATGCCGGTTACTACCTGGTACGGAAAAACTTCAGTCTGGCGATGCCTTATCTCATCGAGCAGGGCTTCTCCCGCGGTGATCTGGGCCTGGCCCTGTCCGGCGTCTCCATCGCCTACGGTCTCTCCAAGTTCCTGATGGGGAACGTGTCGGACCGCTCCAACGCCCGTTACTTCCTCTCCGCCGGTCTGCTGCTGTCGGCCGGTATCATGTTCATGATGGGGACCATGCACTGGGCCACCTCCAGCATCGCCATCATGTTCGTGCTGCTGTTCCTGAACGGCTGGGCACAGGGCATGGGCTGGCCGCCCTGCGGTCGCACCATGGTGCACTGGTGGTCGCAAAAAGAGCGGGGCGAAATCGTCTCGGTCTGGAACGTGGCCCACAACGTGGGTGGCGGCATGATAGGCCCGCTGTTCATTCTGGGGATGGGCTGGTTCAATGACTGGCGCAGTGCCTTCTACGTGCCGGCCGCCGCTGCTGCCGCCATCGCGGTGATCGCCTTCTTCGTGATGCGCGATACCCCGCAATCCGTGGGCCTGCCGCCCATCGAAGAGTTCAAGAACGACTATCCGAAGGATTACAACGAGAGCCACGAGCAGGAGTTTTCCGCCAAGGAAATCTTCATGAAGTACGTGTTGCACAACAAGCTGCTGTGGTACATCGCGATCGCCAACGCCTTCGTCTACCTCATTCGCTACGGTGTGCTGGACTGGGCGCCCACCTACCTGAAAGAGGCCAAGGACTTCAGCGTCGACAAGTCCTCCTGGGCGTACTTCCTCTATGAGTGGGCCGGTATTCCGGGCACCCTGCTGTGCGGCTGGATCTCCGACAAGATGTTCCAGGGCCGCCGCGCCCCGGCCGGTATCCTGTTCATGGTGCTGGTGACCATTTCCGTGCTGGTTTACTGGTTCAACCCGGCCGGCAACCCGACCATCGACATGATGGCCCTGGTCGCCATCGGCTTCCTCATCTACGGCCCCGTCATGCTGATCGGCCTCTATGCCCTGGAGCTGGCGCCGAAGAAGGCGGCCGGTACCGCGGCGGGCTTCACCGGTCTGTTCGGTTACCTGGGTGGCGCGGTTGCGGCCAACGCCATGCTGGGTTACACCGTTGACCACTTCGGCTGGGACGGCGGCTTCATGGTGCTGACTGCCTCCTGCTTGCTCTCCATCGTGCTGCTGGCGATGACCCTCAAGCACGAGAACGAGTCGATTGCCGCCAAGGCTGCTGTTCATAAGGCATAAAACGTGATCCTGCCCTTATCGATTGGAAAAGGGATCAGGTAAACTGCCCAAGGCCCCGCATCTGCCGGGGCCTTTTTTCGTCTCATCATCGGAGTTCAAGCGTGAAGCAAACCCAACGACATCTGGAGATCCTGGACGTCCTGACGCGGCAGGGCTTTGTCTCGACCGAGGATCTGGTGACCCATTTTGACGTCAGCCCCCAGACCATTCGCCGGGATCTCAACGATCTTGCCGAGCAGAACAAGATCCGGCGCCACCATGGCGGGGCCTCCCTGCATTCGAGTACCGTCAACACCGCCTACAGCGCCCGCAAGGTGATGCAGCTCAAGGAGAAAGAGCGCATCGCCCGGGAAGTGGCCGCCAACATCCCCGACGGCTCGTCGCTGTTCATCGACATCGGCACCACCACCGAAGCCATCGCCCGCGCCCTGCTCGATCACCGCGAGCTGCGCGTGGTCACCAACAACCTCAACGTGGCCAGCATCCTCACCGCCAAGGATGACTTCACCGTCATCATCGCCGGCGGCGAAATTCGCAACCGGGACGGCGGCATCGTGGGGGAGGCGACCCGCGACTTCATCGGCCAGTTTCGGATGGACTACGGCGTCATCGGCATCTCTGGCATCGACAGCGACGGCTCACTGCTCGATTTTGACTACCATGAGGTGAAGATCGCCCAGGCCATCATCGCCCACTCCCGCCAGGTGTTCCTGGCCGCCGACCACACCAAGTTCGGCCGCAACGCCATGGTCAACCTCGGCAACCTCAGCCAGATCCACGCCCTGTTCACCGATCAGGAGCCGCCGGAGAAGCTGATGCGGCTGATGTCCCAGCATCAGATCGAGTGTCACATCTGCTGAGTCGCCGTTAATCCGCTCCAGCATCAGGCCGCCATCGGGCGGCCGCTTCGTTTTCAGCTTTCCGCCTTTCTGCTCGCCTTCATCCCACTGCCGATGCCGCGCTGATCACCCCAAAAAGCGCGAACTCGCTCACAGCCTTGCCCCCGTTTTCCCCATGCCCTGCCGCTTTATCACCGACCGGCAGCATTTTTAGCATTGCCAAAACAATCGCGATCACATTTTCTCCATAAAATGTTCGTTTATCATTTTTTCATGCTCTAATATGAGCGAAATCAAACATTGCGACGGTTTCGCAAGATCAAAATAAGAAAGTAGGTGAACATGAGCGAACATTATGATCTGGTCGTCGTCGGCGGCGGCATCAACGGCGTCGGCATCGCGGCCGATGCGGCGGGGCGTGGGCTGAAGGTTGCGCTGTTTGAAGCGCAGGATCTCGCCTCTGCCACCTCTTCCAACTCCAGCAAGCTGATCCACGGCGGCCTGCGCTATCTCGAACACTACGAATTCCGGCTGGTGAAAGAGGCGCTGGCGGAGCGGGAAGTGCTGCTCGGCATGGCCCCTCACATCGCTCGCCCCATGCGTTTTCGCCTGCCCCATCGCCCGCACCTGCGTCCGGCCTGGATGATCCGCGCCGGCCTCTTCCTCTATGACAACCTGGCCAAGCGCGACAAGCTCAAAGGCAGCTGCGGCGTGCGCTTCCTGCCGCAGGACGGTCTCACCGCCGGCATCAGCAAGGGGTTCGAGTACTCGGACGCCTGGGTCGACGACGCCCGCCTGGTGGTGCTCAACGCCATGATGGCGCGCGACAAGGGCGCCGACGTGCAGACCCGCACCCGCTGCGTCAAGGCGGTGCGCGGCTCCAAACACTGGACCCTGACTCTGGAGCGGGAAGGGGGCGAGCAGTTCAACGTCACCTGCCGTGGTCTGGTCAATGCGGCCGGCCCCTGGGTCAAGACCTTCTATGACGAGAGCCTGCACGAGAAATCCCCGCGCGGCATTCGCCTCATCAAGGGCAGCCACATGATAGTGCCGCGCATCCACGAGCGCGAAGAGGCCTATATCCTGCAAAACGAGGACAACCGCATCGTCTTCGTCATCCCTTATCAGCAGGACTACTCGCTGATTGGCACCACTGACGTGGAGCACAAAGGCAGCCCGCGCGAAGCCAAGATCAGCGACGCCGAGATCAACTACCTGTGCAAGGTGGTCAACGCCCACTTCACCCGCCAGATCGCCCCCAAAGACGTGATCTGGACCTACGCCGGGGTGCGCCCGCTGTGCGATGACGAATCCGACTCGCCGCAGGCGGTGACCCGCGACTACACGCTGGAGCTCAGTGGCGAATCCGATGGCGCGCCGCTGTTGTCGGTGTTCGGCGGCAAGCTCACCACCTACCGCAAGCTGGCTCAGGCTGCCTGCAACAAGCTCAAACCCTGGTTCAGCCAGATGGGGGATGACTGGACCGCCAACAGCCGGTTGCCCGGTGGCGAGTTCGACTGCTCGGTGCGCGAACTGGCGCGCGCCTTTGCGCTGGAGTTCGACTGGCTCGATGATCGCAGCGCCCTGCGCATTGCCGAGGCCTATGGCGCCCATGCCCGCCTCTGGCTCAAGGAGCCCCGTGGTCAGCATTTTGGTGCCGGTCTGTACGAAGCCGAGGTGCGCTACCTTATCGAGCGGGAATGGGCCTGCACCCTGGAAGACATCCTGTGGCGCCGCAGCAAGCTGGGGCTGCGCCTCTCCGACGCCGAGCAGCAACAACTGGCTGCCTGGCTCAGCGAACACCATCACGCCCTGCCAAAAGCGAGCTGATCCCCTGCGGGCGGCCTCGGCCGCCCGCCGTAAAACTGCAATAAACCTCTGTTATAACAATAACCTACATCCCATAAACAATAACAAAGAGCACCGCGCATGAAAAAACATACTCGCTCCCTGATTGCCCTTGGTCTGGGGGCTGCCCTGGCATTGCCCGCGCTGGCCGCCGATGAAGGCAAAATCGTGATCGCTCATCGGGGCGCCTCCGGCTACCTGCCCGAGCACACCCTGGAGTCCAAGGCATTGGCCTACGGCATGGGGGCCGACTATCTGGAGCAGGATCTGGTGATGACCAAGGATGACCAGCTGGTGGTGATGCACGATCACTTCCTCGATGGCATCACGGACGTGGCCGAGCGCTTCCCCGGCCGGGCTCGCCCGGATGGTCGCTACTATGTGGTGGATTTCACCCTGGACGAGGTGCGCTCCCTGCGCATGACCGAGCCGTTCCAGCTGGTGGACGGCAAGCAGGTGCCCGTCTATCCGGCCCGCTTCCCGCTGTGGAAGTCCAGCTTCAAGATCCACACCTTCCAGGAAGAGATCGAGATGATCCAGGGGCTCAACAAGAGCACCGGCAAGAACATCGGCATCTACCCGGAGATCAAGGCCCCCTGGCTGTTCCGCCATGAAGGCAAGGACATCTCCAAGGCGGTGCTCAAGGTGCTGAAGGAGTACGGCTACACCAGCAAGAACGACAAGGTCTATCTGCAGTGTTTCGATACCAACGAGCTCAAGCGCATCAACAGCGAGCTGATGCCCGCCATGGGGATGGACTTGAAGCTGGTGCAGCTGATGGCCGAGACCGACTGGAACGAGACCATGGTCTACGATGCCAAGGGCAAGGCGACCCCCTACAACTATGACTGGATGTTCAAGCCGGGCGCCATGAAGGAGATCGCCGCTTACGCCGAGGGGATCGGCCCCTGGAAGCCGATGATAGTGCCGGAGCCAGGTACTCTGGGCAAGCCGACCTTCACCGGCATGGTGAAAGAGGCCCATGCGGCCGGCCTCAAGGTGCATCCCTATACTTTCCGTCAGGATGAGGGCCAGATCCCGGCCTACGCGAAAGACTTCACCGATCTCCTGAACATCTTCCTCTATCAGGCCGATGTGGATGGCGTGTTCAGCGACTTCCCCGACAAGGCGGTCGAGGTGATCAAGGCGCACGGCAAATAATAAAAGAAGAGCAACACGGGAATGCAAGCGGGGCCAGGTGCCCCGCTTTTTTATGTCTGCTGGCAAGGGAAACCAGTAAGGATGTAATTATATGTTTACGATTTTGGTGTTTTGAGCACATGGCGAGCACTACTTTCTGGCCGAAAGGGTCTTTTTTGTGGTCATTTATCCATCTGTCAGCGAATAAGTCCGCTAGTTTCACTTGATTGTTTGTTTTTAATTGGTAAGGTGGGGGCGGTTGCGTAACAAAGTGCTGACTTGTGTAAACAAAACTGAACGGTCGGCGCAGTTGGCTTGAAACAGTAGAGAGAATGAGAAAATGCAAAGAGACCCCCTCAACAACATCCATATCCAGTCCGAACAAGTGATGATCACGCCTGCCCAGCTCAAGGAGAAACTGCCCATCTCCGATCGCGCGCTGGCATTCGTGCAAGGGGCCCGCAATACCATCGCCGACATCATCCACCGTCGTGATCACCGTCTGCTGGTGATCTGTGGTCCCTGCTCCATCCACGACATGGACGCCGCCAAAGAGTACGCAACCAGACTCAAAGCGCTGCATGACGCCTATCAGGACACTCTCTACATTGTCATGCGGGTCTACTTTGAGAAGCCACGCACCACGGTCGGCTGGAAGGGCTTCATCAACGACCCGAACCTGGATGGCACCTTCGACGTGGAGCTGGGGCTGCACCGGGCCCGCGAGCTGCTCTGCTGGCTGGCCGAGCTGGAGCTGCCGCTGGCCACCGAGGCGCTCGACCCCATCAGCCCGCAATACCTGGCGGAGCTCTTCTCCTGGTCGGCTATCGGTGCCCGCACCACGGAATCCCAGACCCACAGGGAGATGGCGTCCGGTCTCTCCATGCCGGTTGGCTTCAAGAACGGCACCGACGGCAACCTGGGCACCGCCATCAATGCGCTGCAGGCGGCCTCCAGCCCTCATGCCTTCATGGGGATCAACCAGCAAGGCCAGGTCGCACTGCTGCAGACCCAGGGCAACCCGGATGGTCACGTGATCCTGCGCGGCGGCAAGCACCCGAACTACGATTCGGTCAATGTGTCGCTGGCGGAAGAGGCGCTGGAAAAAGCGGGCCTGCTGCCCGGCCTGGTGGTGGATTGCAGCCACGGCAACTCCAGCAAGGATCACCGCCTGCAGCCCAAGGTGGCTGACAACGTGATCCATCAGATTGAGGAGGGCAACCGCTCCATCATAGGGGTGATGCTCGAATCCAACCTGTTCGAGGGCAACCAGTCCAGCGAGCAGCCCAAGTGCGAGATGCGCTACGGCGTCTCCATCACCGATGCCTGCATCGACTGGGAGACCACGGACGCGCTGCTGGCCCGTTGCCACAGCCAGCTGGCGGCGCCACTTTTGGCCAGAACCAAGGCATAAGCCGTGGTATCTTGTCATCATTGACTGAACAATCGAGGTGTCACCGGCCGAGGCGGTGGCACCTCGTTGCCTCTTGAATCACAGGGCGTCGCTGCGGGCGGCGCCGCAGGGACCGGATATGGCTGAAGAGTTGAATGCCCTAAGGGACAAAATCGACGCGGTGGACAAGCAGCTGATTGATCTGCTGGCTGCCCGTCTCGCCCTGGTGGGGGAAGTGGGGGAAGTGAAGAGCCGGCACGGCCTGCCCATCTATGCACCGGATCGGGAGGCGAGCATGCTGGCCCGTCGCCGCGCCGAGGCCGAGGCTCTGGGAGTGCCGGGGGATCTCATCGAAGACGTGCTGCGCCGGGTGATGCGCGAGTCCTATATCCTGGAGTCCGCCAGCGACAAGGAGCACCACTTCAAGTGCATGAAGCCTGACCTTGGCAAGGTGGTGATCATAGGTGGTCAGGGGCAGCTCGGCCGCCTGTTCGGCAACCTGTTCAGCCTCTCGGGCTACCGGGTCGAGACCCTGGGTCAGGCCGACTGGCCGCGCGCCGACGAGATCCTGCAGGGCGCCGGGTTGGTGATGGTGGCGGTGCCCATCGACGTCACCTGCCAGGTGATCGACCGGCTCGGCAACCTGCCGGCGGACTGTCTGCTGGTGGATGTGACCAGCGTCAAGGGCGAACCGCTCGAGCATATGCTGGCGGTGCACAAGGGGCCGGTGCTGGGCCTGCACCCCATGTTCGGGCCGGACGTGGCGAGCCTCGCCAAGCAGGTGATCGTCTGCTGTCAGGGGCGCGACAACGATGCCAGCCAGTGGCTGCTGGAGCAGATGACCATCTGGGGCGCGCGTTTGCAGCAGGTGGAGGCCAGGGCCCACGACGAGGCGATGACCTTTATCCAGGCGCTGCGCCACTTTGCCACTTTCGCCTATGGCTGGCATCTTTCCCGCGAGCAGGCCAACCTCGACCGGCTGCTTGCCTTAAGCTCCCCCATCTACCGGCTGGAGCTGGCCATGGTGGGACGGCTGTTCGCCCAGGATCCGCACCTCTACGCCGACATCATACTGTCGTCGCCGCAGAATCTGGCGATGATCCGCCGCTACTACCAGAACTTCGGCGAGGCGCTGGGGCTGCTGGAGCGGGGAGACAGGGAGGGCTTCATCGAGGCCTTCAGCCAGGTTTCGGGCTTCTTTGGCGAGCGGGCGGACGAGTTCCTGCGCGAGAGTCGCACCCTGTTGGCCCAGGCCAACGATCGTCGTCATCACGGCTGACGATGACCAAAAGCAAAAGGGGCCGACAGGCCCCTTTTGCTTTTGCATGCCAGCGCGCGTTGCGCTGCCTCTATTCCGGCTGTGGCAAGCGCAGATCGGCGCCATCCCAGCCCAGCGGCAGGGTCAGCAGCTGATCGATCAGCTCCCGGCGATCGGACTTTTCCAGATAGGCGAGGTAGAGCGGACGGCTCAAGGCCTGGGCGCCTTCCACCAGGTGCAGGCGCCCCTGCTCCAGGAAGGGGCTTACCATGCGCCTTGGCAGGTAGGCCGCACCACCGTTGGCCAGCACGAACTGCAGCGCCATGTTGGCGGAGCTCGAGTGCAGCACCGGGGTCTTTTGCAGGCTCTGCAGCCGGCTGGGCTGTGGCTCAAAGCTGGTGCCCCAATCCAGATGAATGTGCGGCATCTGCATCAGGCTGTCGGCGTTGGCCGCGCCATCCCGGCTCACCAGCTCGAACACCAGCTCACCGATGGGGTGCAGGGCAATCTCGTCGATCTTGGTCGGCTCGGAGAGCAGGGCGAGATCGAGGGAGCGCTCCAGCAGCTGGCGGCACAGGTGCTCGCGGGAGGCGGTCTCGAGCCGCACCGCAAGACCGGGGGCCAGGGCATAGACATGGTTGAGCCAGTCGTTGAAGTCGAGCTCCCAGAACACCGCGGGGGCGCCGATGGCGAGCTGCTGGCTGAAACCGGGGGAGAGGGCCACATCCTGCTTGGCGCGGCCAAGGGTATGCAAGATGGCGTCTGCGTAGGGCAGCAGACGCTCACCGGAGGCGGTCAGGCGGATGTTGTTGCGATGGCGGGCAAACAGACTGACCCCGAGCTGCTGTTCGAGCTGGCGGATCCGAAAGCTCACCGCCGACTGGGTCAGGTAGAGATTTTCAGCAGCCCGGCCGAAGTGCCGGGTCTTGCTGACCTCGATAAAGGTCCGAAGCAGTTCGGTATCCATTAATCGATGGACTCGTCGCTACCGCTGCCACCCTCAAAACCGCCGCCACTCGCTTCCTCGTTGGCACCGCCAGCGACGGTGCACAGACGGTGCACGCGCTTGGGACCGATCACCTTCAGATACTTGAACCACACCTTGGCGTGGGGGTTGTTGCCGGCGGCGCCGGACTTGACCTGCTCGATGAAGGCGCTTTCCACGTCATCGCGCGCGGCCAGGTTGCCCTGATAGAGCGCCAGCATGGCGGTACCGTATTTTTCCAGACTGTCCGCTTCGGCCACAGTGAATTCGCCACTGCGACGCAGGCCACGGGGAAAATGTTTGAAGTCGTTGAAACGCTTGTCTGATTCGAAGCTCATAGTGCTCTTTTTCTGGTTAGTTTGACCTTTGCGGGCAAGTATCATCAGGCCGTCGCAGAGTGCAAAATCAATTTTTTCACTATATTGATAAATCTCTTTCATCGAAAGTGATTTGCCGCGGATCCATGGGCCCGGGTCGGCTGAAAAGGGCAAAAAAGTGAGAAAAAAAGCGGAGTTATGTCAGGTTCTGTAAAGGTTGGCGGGGTGGGAAACAGCACAATTTGTTACAAATAAAGCGCCATTCGGCGCTCTATTTGATGTCATTTATGAACCAAAGCGGGAGGTTTGGTCTCGGTAGAGACTCACTCGATCATGGCTGGCTGAGCCAGGGTATCGGCACGCCACAGACGGTAGCGCACTTCATACTCCTGCGGTACGTAGAGCACGAACGGCAGCTTGGAGTTGTAGTTCACAAAGAAGCCCTGACCGTAGATCTGGACGAAGGTCTCTTTCTTCTGGCCATCCGGGCAGGCCATCAGGGTGCTGATGGGATCGGACACCTTGCCGAGCATCAGGTAGTTGTAGCCCCAGCCTTTGACGCTGTGCTGTTCCAGGTTGCCGGCAAAGCGCGGCACATTGCAATCGACCATCATTTTCTTGCCGACCTGCAGCTCGACCATCATGTCGGCTTCGTTCTCGACTTCCGGCAGGCGGATCACCACACGTTCCTGGTTCACTTCGGCGGCCGGGAACATGCTGATATCAAATTTTTTCGGTTCGGCGGCGAAGGCATGGCCGCCCAGCAACAAGGCGCCCAGCAGGCTAAAACGCAATACGGTTTTCATCTGTACCTCATGGGGTTGGTTCAACGCCGCTAGACTAACCGCTCTGCCCGTTTCATGCCAGCGATCTGCTACGTAAAAACTGCGTAAAATGATGCAGATCCGGCACACAATGACGTCTTCTGGCTATTTTCTGACAGGGTGCAGATCCGCCGAACGACAGGCCGGGCCGCAAACGCGGGTGGCCAGCCGGGATCCTGTGTTCATCGGGATCCCCTGGCCACCCGACTTCATCAGCGCACCAGCAGCACCTGCTTGGCCCAGGCGCCGGGGGCTCGCATGCCGACGGCGCCGCTGGTGATATCCAGGTAGGCGACCCCCTTGCTGGCTGGCACCGGGGTGGAGGACCAGAGGTAGACGTAACCGTCGTTCACCTCTTTGCCGTCACCGGCCATGGCGCGGGGGAAGATGGTTTCGTTGAGCGCCGGTTTGTAGCAGGCGGACTCCAGCACGCTGGCCAGCTCCTTGATGGTGGGCAGGCGCCAGCCGCCGTGGCCGCCGAAGTTGTACAGCGCATGGCTCGGTTCGGTGCGGATCCGCTCGGCGGTCAGCAGGGCCTGCTGCCAGTAAAGCCGGGTCGGCTCGCCTTGGCAGCTCTGGTTGCGCCAGGTCTGGCCGAGCTGGCAGCGCATCCAGGTCAGGCCGGTGGAGCGATCCGTGACGGTGCCGTTGTCGCGATCGATGAAGCGGGCGGTGGGGCTGGTTCTGGGCATGTTGTCATCACAGATGGCGGTGGCCAGGGCGAGGGGACTGCCAAGGGTCAGCAGCAGGGTCAACATCAAGCGGTTCATCGGGTTACCTCCGCCACCAGTCGCAGTTGCAGACCGTTGGCATCATCGCTGTTTTGAACTGTGGTTGCGTAGTCGGTGCCGGCGTCATCGCCAAGGAAGATGTGGGCGATGGCGCTGATGGGGGCGCTCTCCAGCCGGCGCGAAGGGGTCAAGGTCTGGCTCCAGTAGTAGCCGCTGAAATCCTTGCTGGTGGTGCCGACATCGGGGAAGTAGCGCACGTCCATGCTCACCGGCTGGTCGTCCTGGCGGGAGAGGGAGCCGTAGTGCTGCAGGCTCATCAGCTCGCGCGAGTGGGGCATGCGCCAGTGAGTGATGCCGCACAGCTGCTGGGCGTTGAGCCACTGGCGGTACTGCTCCGTGGTGCAGATGGCCTCGCCATCCGGGCAGGCGTAGTCCAGCTCCTGCTGGGTGGGGTGATAGTCGTCAAGCTCCCAGGCGAAGGTGCGGTGCAGATCGCGCGGGCTGGCGGGATCATCGAGCTTCTTCTCCCAGACCAGACCGGTGTTGAGATCTTCCACACACTCCCAGACGGGGGCGTCATCGGCCAGCGGCTGCCCCTTGCCGTCGAGCTTGCGATAGCGCAGCGGCGCCTTGTTGAGGCTGGCCTCCTGCCCCGGGTGGTCGGCGGGTTCCTGGGTGAGCAGGTAGTCGACCCCGTCCGTGTAGGTGGTGACGCCACTGCCGGTGATCAGTGGATGGGAGTGCTGTTGCAGCAGCCGGGCGCGGACGTCTGCCTGCTGGCTGGCCAGCTCGCCGTGCAGGGCAAAGTGGCCAGCCAGCTCGGGCAGCAGGCTGCCGATGGCAGGCCACACCAGCATATGCAGGGTGGCGGTGGAGAAGCCCTCCTGGGCCTTCAGATCGGTCTCGACGACCGCCTGCAGCAGCTGGCCCAGCGCCAGGTTGAAGTCGCTCAGCCGGGAGAGGGCGGCCAGATCCTGACCCGGTTGCAGCGGCGCCAGCGCACTCAACAGCTCGCCGAGGGCTTGCCTCGGGGGCTGCCCCTCGGCGATGCGGTATTGCAGCAGGGTGCTGAGCGGGCTGGGGGTCAGGTGCTGATCATCGAGCCGGGCGGCGGGATGCAGCAGCACGGGGGCGGCCGGGTTGCTTGGCAAGAACAGCAAGGTGCTGGTCAACAGGGCCGGGGCGCTGCCGCTCAGCCGGTGAGTACCGGCCGCGCCGCTGACACTGGGCTCCCCTGCATCACAAGATGCATTCTGGTTGAGGTTGACGCACAGGGTGCCGGCTTCGGGCAGGGTCACGGTCAGGCTGTAGTCGGGGACCGCCAGCGGCGCCTCGTCCGAGCCGCCACCGCCACAGGCGGTGAGCAGGGGGGCCAGCAGGCAGGCCAGGCGGGAGTAATGTGGTGTCATCTCTAGTCCTTGGGGAGGGGGCCTTGGCCCCCTCTTCTTATATATGGATGGGGTGGATTCAGGTGCGCTGGCGCAGGCGGCGCCAGAGGGCCAGCGGCAGCAACCAGAGCAGGTTGGCTGCCCCGCCGCCGCTGCCGTCATCCACCTGGAAGTGGATGATGCCGTCATCGGGTGGAGTGACCGGCTTGCTGCACTGGGCGCCGGTGCGCTGGCTGATGCTCCAGCCGTTGATGCGGCCCCGATTGCCGGGCTTGCTGTCCACTATCTCCAGGGTCCAGCGACCGGCCAGCGGCTCGCCTTCCAGTGCGCTGAAGGGCTGCAGGGGCAGCAGCTCGGTGGGGAAGACCCCCTTGAGGCGTGGCTGCGGGCTGTAGCCCTTGTCCCAGATCTGGATGCGGGTGCCGGAGGGGGAGTTGAGCCAGATTTCCAGCTCATCGAGCGCCGGGTGTTGCAGATCCAGGTTCAGCTGCAGCCGATCGCTCACCCTGGCCTCGCTGCTTTCAAGCAGCAGGCTGGTTTCACTGAGACCACGCACCTCGTCGCTCATGGCATCGCTCAAGGTCAGCGGCTGGCCGCTGGCACGGCTGACGATGGGGGCGCCGATGGGCAGGGTCAGCGACTGCTGCCACTGGCGCTCGGTCGGGCTGGTGCCGCTCATGGTCAGGCTCACCGGCAGCGCCACCTCGTCGCCACAGGCGAGCGGGCTCTGGGCCAGCAGGCGCAGGGTGGTGGTCATGCTGGCACCCGCCGCGAGGGTCGCCGGTTGCCAGCTGTAAGGATCGGCCTGCAGCCCGCTTGGCAGCTGGAGGGCCAGCTCGTTCAGGGTCACCGGCGCCTTGCCCTGGTTGGTGAGGGTCAGCTGCACCGACTGGCGCTGCCCCAGCTCGATGACGCTACCATCACCCAGGCCCACATTGACTGGTGCCTGCAGCAGGCCGTGCTGGCGAAACGCCTGCTCCAGCAGCCTGGCATAGGGGCGGGCCGGGTAGAGGCGGGCGGCGGTATCCACAGTGATGCGGGCCAGCTGCGGCATGCGGATGGCCGGACCGAGACCGAAGTGGGACTCGATGATCAGGCGATCAAACTCGTCCCGCGCCCCTTCGCCCTGCTCGGCGACTGCGGCCAGCAGCGCCTGGAACAGCGGGGTGCCCCACAGCTGGTCGCCATTGCTGCCGTTGATGGTGCGGTGGGCCGGGTAGTTGTAATCCGGGTGGTAGCGGGCGCGCAGATCGTCCAGCTGACGCGGGGTGCGGTCGGTGAAGCGAGCATCCCAGTTGAACACCATGGCGGGCTCGAACTGGCGGCCGGCTTCGCTGCGCTGGCGGTGGCTGGCGGCCAGGTAGTCGCTGAAGCCCTCACCGATGGCGCCCCAGTCCGCCTCGTCCCCCAGATCCGGCACTATGTGATGCTGCACCGCGTGGCCGAACTCGTGCCAGATCACCATGGGGTCCTCGGCATCGGGCACGCCGCTGCGACCCAGCTCCAGCCGGCGCTCGAACGGATCGTAGAGGGAGTTGTCCTGATAGCCGGCCTCGGTGTCGATGTCGAGCGCCCCCGGGATGAGATCGACAAAGCCGAGGCGCTTGAGGTGGCGCTGGGCCAGATCCAGGTGGTAGTAGGCGTTGATGTCGGCAAAGCCGCGATCATCGCGGGTCAGGCGAAACCCCTGCGGGCTGTCGGCGCTGAAGGGGGCGGTATTCGGCTCCATCGCATCCACCACCCTAGCGTGGGGGCCGCTCAGCAGATAGCGTCCGCCCGCCAGGGTGACCGGCAACGGCACCCTGTCCTGATAGGCGGCGTCCGCCAGTTGCAGGGCTTCGTGCCAGACCAGACCGGCGTCGCGCAGCTGGGTGCGGGGATCTGGATCGAATACCCGAGCCTCCAGCAGGGTGTCGCCGGCGTCGGCAACGCGGCTGGCCTGGGTGGTGGCCGCATCCATCCAGCGGCCGAGTTCGCGGCTGCCGTCACAGCTGGCGAACAGCTGCACCTGGCTGGCCTTGGCGTTGCCCGCCTGATGCTCGCGTATCCGCTGGCGCAGGGCCGGCACCAGGGTGTCGCCGTCGCGCCAGTACCAGGCCTCGACCGGACCAAGGGTGTCGATCTCGCTGCCGCCATCGCGCAGCTGTTCCAGCAGGGGATCCAGATTGCCGGCGGCGTCGCAGCCGGGTTCGCGGCTATCCAGCGGCCGGCTGTTGTGATAGATGCGCCAGGGCTTGCCTGTTTGATCGACGCTGACGGCGGCCTGAATGGTGGCCACCGGCAGACCGTTGACCAGCTGGCGGAAGCTGTAGTGATGGCCGAGTAGACTGGCCCGCTCGTAGTCGGGGGCCAGGCTCACACCCAGGCGCTGTTCTAGCCAGAGCTTTGGCGTGGTGGTCAGCGGTTGTTCATCGACAAACTGCAGCTCGGCCGCCAGCAGTGGCTGGGAGAGCAGGGTTGCCGCCAGCCAGAGGGCCAGGGAAGAGGGTTTCATGGTTTACTCCAACACAAAAATGAGAAAAGGGATCACCGGCGGACGCCCCCCAGGGTGAGCAGGAAGGCGTACTCGCGGGCCGCCTGCTGGCGCGCGTTGGCCGGGCTGATGCGGTGGCCGCCGTCGAGGGCCGTGCTGAGCAGATAGGGACCCGGCCCCGTGCTGTGTTCCCGCAGGCGGGCCACCCACTTGAGCGGCTCCCAGTAGGGCACCTGACTGTCGTGCAGCCCGGCCGTCACATAGACGGGGGGATAGGGGGCCACATGCAGGTTGTCGTAAGGGCTCAGGCGGCGCATGGCGGCGTAATCGGCGGCAATGGCCGGGTTGCCCCACTCGGCGTACTCCTGGCGGGTGAGCGGCAGTTCGGGATCGCTCATGGTGCCGATGAGATCGACGAAGGGCACCTGCAGCACGGCCCCGGCGAAGCGGGTCGGTGCCTGGTTGAGGGCCGCCGCCACCAGCAGGCCGCCGGCGCTGCCGCCCATGGCAAACAGCCGGGCGGGGTCGATGGCGGGATCCCGGGCCAGCGCCTCGGCCACAGTCAGGAAGTCGTCCACGCTCTGCTGTTTGTGGCGACCGCGTCCCGCCAGATACCACTCATCCCCCAGCATGCCGCCGCCGCGCACGTGGGCGATGGCGTAGACGAAGCCGCGATCCAGCAGGCTCAGCACCTGCGGCTGGTAGTAGGGGCGCATGGGGGTACCGTAGGCGCCATAGCCGTAGAGCATCAGCGCCTTGGGAGTGTGGATGTCCTTGCGCCACACCAGGGAGACCGGCACCTTGACGCCATCCTTGCCCACCACCCAGCGGCGCTCGCTCTGGTAGGGGGAGGGACGCTGCGCCTGCGCGTCGGCTTGCCACTGGCCGCTGGCCAGATTGAGCCAGCGTTGGTGCGGCGGCTCGGCCATGCCCTGGCGGCGGATCAGGATCTGCCCGCTGGCGGGGTCGTGGGCGCCCTGGATCCAGGCCGTGCCGGCCCCCTCGGTCAGCAGCAGGCGATGGCTGAGCCGGCCGCGGCCATCCAGCACGTCGAGCCAGTCATCCCCTTTGTGGCGATACTGCAGCACCGTGTAGTCGGCAAACAGGCGCCACTTCTCGAGGCTCCTCTGCTCGCCGGACCAGAGCGGTTGCCACTCTCCCTTGGCCACCTGGCTCAGGTCGGCCACCTGATAGAGGCCGAGGGCACCGTCCCGGTTGCTCTTGAGCAGCACCCGCTCCCCCTGGGTATCCAGGTAATACTCGAGGCCGGCCTGACGGGCCTTGAGCAGAGCAGGTCTGCCCTCGTCCAGCAGGTACTGCTCGGCGCTGTCGTGGTTGTTGCTTTGCAGCAGCAGGTGGCGCCGATCCGTGGTGCGATAGAGGCTGAGCAGCCAGGCGGGATCCGCCTCCTGGTGGATCTGCTGATCCTTGCCATCGCGCCAGGCCCACAGCTGCCAGGGGCGCAGGGTGCGAGGTTCGTTGGCGATGGTGTAGAGGGTCTTGCCGTCCAGGCTCCAGAGCAGATCGCTGGCCCGGTGCGCCAGGGTGGCCAAGGGCTGGCCGTCGGCCAAGTTGAGCAGGGTAATGCGGTAGTCCCTATCGCCCTGCAGATCTTCGGCCAGGGCCAGCCAGCGCCCGTTCGGGTGCAGGGCCCAGCTGGCGAGCTCGTAGTAGCCGCTGGCCGGCTGACGGGCCGCCAGCCGTTGCCGGGGCTCAGCCTGCTCGCTATCTCGCTGCCACAGGCTGCCGTCGACTTCCATCCGCCACTGGCTGCCCGCCTCGCTCAACCACTCTTGCGGCATGGGTTCACCGCGCGCTTGTGCCTGCCACTCGGCCTGCAGAGCCTGTTCCAAGGGCCGCTGAGCGGCGAGCTGCTGCTCGGTCCAGCGGTTCTGCTCGCCCAGCAGGGCCAGCAGGGCGGGATCCTGGCGGCTGTCATCGCGCCAGCCGCCGTAGGGATCGAGCCGGGCCCGCTCCCCCGGCATCGGCAGCGGGCGGTGAGGAATAAGCGGGGCCACGAGCGGCGCCGACGCGGCGACGGCCTGACTCGGAGTGCCGGCTGGTGCAATGGCGACAGGCTGGGCAGCCGCCGGAGTGGCCAGCAGGCTGGCCAGCATCAGGAGTGCGTGCATCAGAGCCCCACGAAGGTGTAGCGCAGGCTGGCGCTCAGGGAGCGGCCTGTCTGGGTGTAGAGGCCCGCATCCGTGCCTGCTTCCAGCCCGGCGACATCCTGATAGCGGGTGTAGCGGGTGTCGAGCAGGTTGTCGAGCTTGAGGTTGGCCTTGAGGGCGTCGGTGATCTGCCAGTCGGCGGTCAGGGCGAAGCTGAGCCAGCCGGCGGTTTTCAGACACTCGCCCTGCTGCTGGGTCAGGCTGTTGCCACAGGTGGGCACCCGGCTCATGGCGGCGGCGTAGTCGGCTTGCAGCCCCAGGCTCCAGTCGTTGGCCTGATAGCTGAGGCGGGTGTTGCCCTCGAGCGGAGTGAGGTTGCGCGGCGATTCGCCCTGGCTGGTCTTGCCGTCGACCCAGCCCAGCTTGGTGGCCAGCTCCCATTGCGGGGTCAGCCAGTAGCTGGCGGCGACTTCGGCACCCCAGGTCTCGGACTTGGCGACGTTGCGATATTGACGCAGCATGACCCCGTCCCGCAGGCGGAAGCCCACCTGACGCCAGTCGACGAAGTTGTAGTAGCGGTTGTAGAAGAGGGCGGGCTTGATGCTCCACTCATCCCCTTCGCCGCTCACCCCCCACTCGAAGCTGTGGCTGGTTTCCTCTTTCAGGTCCGGGTTGGCGATGATCTCGAACGGCGGCAGGGCAAAGTAGTGGGGGATGTTGCCGTACACCTTGTCGTAGGAGGGGGCGCTGAAACCGTTGGCGTAGCTCAGCCAGCTGCGCCACTGCTCGTTGAAGCGGTAGCTGGTGGCCAGACTCGGCGAGAGGTGCCAGCTGTGGTTGCTCTCGCCCCGGCCATCCTGCGGGCTCAGCCACTGCTGATCCATGCGCAGGGTCGGGGTGAACTGCCATTGGCCCAGGGTCGCCACGTCCCCCAGCCAGATGCCGGCCCGATCGGTGCGGGCGCTGCTGAAGGGGGCGGACTGGGTGGGTTGGGGAATGCCGGCTTCCAGCATCAGCTTCTCCACCGGTCGCTCGTGCCGGGTGCGCGCCAGCTCGATGCCGTAGCTCAGCTTGTGTTCGACGGCGCCGGTGACCAGGTCGCGGCGGATATCCAGCTCGCTGCCGAGCAAGTGTTCGGTGAAGGTGGCCAGCTCCCGCTCGCTGCGATAGCGGGGGTAGCCGCTCAGCTCGTCATTTTGCAGCAGGCTGCGCTTGTTGGCGGTGTTCTTGGCGTAGTTGCCGTGCAGGTTCCAGGTAAAGCGGTCGGCCAGCGGGTGGCCCAGATCCTGCGCCTCCCAGCTCAGCTTGCCGCCCTGGGAGCGCTGGCTGCCGTTTTCACGATACTGGCGCACCTGCCACTTGCCGTCGGGCTGGGGAATTTCGCGCGGCCCCTGATCCCGCTTGGCGTTGTCCTCGAAGTAGTCGATCTCGAGGCGCAGCAGATGGTGCTGATTGAGGGTCAGGCTGGAGCTGGTGGAGGCGCTGAGGCCATCGAGATCCGCCGGGATGCGGCTCTGGTCGTAGTTGGCAGTCTCGTGCCCCTGCCAGCCGGAGAGGCGCAGCAGGTGGGCGCTCTCGCCCCAGCGGGCGGCGCCGGTGGCGCTCAGTTTCTGTTTGTCGCTGCTGCCGTCGTGCAGCACCTTGCTGCTGAGGTAGGCATCCTGCCCCTGCAGGTAATCTTCCGGCTGCTTGGTGGTGATGACCACGGTGCCGCCGATGGCGTCCGAGCCGTGCAGGGCGGAACCGGCCCCCTTGGCCACCTCGATCTGCTTGACGTCATCGAGATCGAAGCTGAAGCGGCCCACCTTGTCGTTGAGATCGTCGGCACCGAAGCCGTCGCTGACCCGGACCCCATCCTTGACGATCAGCACCCGGTTGCCACCGATGCCGCGGATGCTGATGTTTTGCGGCCGGCCCGCCGAGCCGGTCACCGAGACGCCGGGTTCGTTCTTGAACACGTCGGTGAGCTCGGTGGCTATCTGGCGCTCCAGATCCTCTTCGGTGATGACGGTGATGGAGCCCGAGATGTCGGAGAGTTTCTGCTCGACCCGCTGACCCTTGACGATTATGGTCTCGCGCGCCTTGGGCGGGGTGGTACCGGAGGTGTCTATCCCTGCGGGATCGCCGGCGGCCAGCGCTGTACCGGACAGCAGCATGGGCCAGTAGTGAAGTAGTGTTTTCATTTTGAGAATAATTATTATTTAAGCCTGAAGGCCGCGGATTATTGCAGAGAGGTCCAATCAGATCAACGATTGATAATCATTATCATTTTGTTTTTATGATCCTGATCAGGTTGCATTTTATGATGAAGACATCAGTAGCAAAGTGGGCCAACGTTTACGCCTGCAGGACGCAGGGCAGGCAGACGGGGGGATGAAATGGGGGAGGGTGGCAAGGTGTTGGCTGAGGATTTGGCAGCTCATGCCAAGGTTATGTCGGCAATAAAAAACCCGCTCGAGGAGCGGGTTTTCAACGGATACAGGACGGGGCTCAGGGGGCGCGGTAGAAGCGGTTCAGCTCGTTCATCACCTGGATCATGACCCCCATGTCCGGGGTGCCGTGCTTGATGGGACGGTAGCTGTTGCGCTCCAGCAGCTCGAAGTCACCCTGCTTGTTGAAGTGGGTGATGGTGTTGCCCTGATAGATGGCAAAGTCGCGCTGATCCCCCGCCAGCAGCCAGTTGCGCGGGCTGTTGTCGAACAGGTTGCGACCTATGCTGTAGTCCCGCGGCGGGTTGCGCACCCCCAGCATCCCCTGCATCAGGGTCGGCACCAGATCCAGGTGGCTGCTCACCGGGCTCGTCGGCAGGGTCTCGTTGCCAGGCCAGGCCAGCACGAAGGGCACCTGCACCTGATAGGCTGAGTAGTTGGTGCCATAGCCCCAGCTGTTGCTCTGGGTATCGTTGAACTCCTGGCCGTGGTTGGCGGTGACCACGACGATGGTCTGCTCGCCAATGCCCTGCTGCTGCAACTGGGTCAGCATCTGCTCCAGCAGCTGATCGGTGTAGAAGACCGAGTTCTTGTAGCGGTTTTCCAGCTTTTGCAGGTTTTCGGCCTGATAGGCGGTGGCCGGGTTGAACTTGGTGAGCTCCGGCTGGAAGGGGCCCTTGATGCCGGCCGGCAGCTGGTAGTCGCCCGGGCTCGACAGATAGACCAGCGAGAACCAGGGGCGGTCAGGGGAGCGCTTGGCGAGCCACTGCTGCCAGTCGCCGACAAGCTGGGTATCGTCGGTCTGCTCGGAGACGAACACCTGCTTGCGCAGGCCGGAGAGGATGCTCTGGCGATACTGCTGGGCATCTTCCAGCGCGCCGAACAGGCCGAACTGGTAGTCCTGGCGCAGCATCTCGTCAAACAGCACCGGCGGGGTCTTGTCGTTGCGAATGTCGTCGTAGTAGTGGCCAGGCAGGCCGTAGAACAGGCTGAACATCCCCATGGCGTCATCGTTGCCGCCACTCATGTGGTTGGCAAAGTTGAGGTGCTGATCCGCATAGCGCTGCAGATTGGGCATGTTGATGTTGTTGAGCATGTCGGCCCGTAGGGAGTCGACCACCACGATCAGCAGGTTCTTGTGGGTCAGCGGGGCGTTGACGCTGAGCGGGCGCAGCGGGTAGCGCAGCCGGCTCACACTGTCGCCATCCTGGGACTCGGCCTTCTTCTCGTACTGATCCAGATCCAGCCAGCCGTGCTTGGCGAGGAAGCTCTTGGCGGTCATCGGGTAGGAGAGCGGGAAGTTGGCGCGCTGCATGGTGATGGGCTGATACAGGGTGGCATCGGCCCAGCTGTTGACCACGTGGGTCAGGATGAAACAGACCAGCAGGGCCAGCCCCACCTGATTGCCGTACTGGCGGCGCTTGCGCTTGTTGATCTTGCGCCAGACATAGGCCGACAGCAGCAGCTGCACCAGGAAGATGGTGGGCACCGCCACGAAGATGATGCTCCAGATCGAGCCCTCCTCGGTCTGGGCCTGATCCAGCAGCAGCTGCCACACCTGACCGTTGAGGTGGAACTTGAACAGCTGAAACACCTGGGTGTCGATAAGCAGCAGCACCAGCGCCAGGGTGGCGATGATGGCGGAGATGAAGCGCAATGGTTTCTCCCTGGGCAGCACGAAGCTCAGGGGGAAGATCGTCAACAGGTAGGTGACAAAGCTCAGAAACGAGAAGTGACCGATCCAACTGATGATGAGATAGGTCACGCCGAGCGTGGTCGACGGCCAGCTGATCGCCCCCAGATAACGGGTGGCGATCAGCATGGCCAGAATGATGTTGAAGAAGGAGAACCAATGCCCCCAGGTGATCAGGCGAGAGACATTATCACGATAGGGGTTGCCGGTTTCGACCATAGTGATCCATCTGCTTGAAAAACATCAAAGAATGCGAAGAGACTCAATGAGCGTCGTGGCGATGATCGACCGAGGCGGTGAGCGCCTGGATGAATTTCTCGGTGATCGCCTGACGCTGGGCCGGGGCCATGCCATTGATGATGTTGGTGGTCAGGTTGCCGAGCACCATCAGACTGAGGTCCACCGGCGCCTTGTGCTTCTCCAGGGCGGTGATCAGGTCGTTCATCAGGGCGTCAAACTGCTCGTTATTGTACTTTGATACGATGGGCATAATCTTGGGTTCATCTCGGTTCAAAGCGCCTTATAATACTTCACCCTTTCGGCTAACACTATGGCTTTGTGACATGAGTCTCGATATCGACAAGATCATTCTTCACTCCCTGCGCCAGGGCGGCGATGGTCAACCTCACGCCGACACCCGCAGCCAGCTTCTGCCTGCCGATGAGGCAGTACAGGGGCTGATGGCGGAGCTGCACCGCATTTACAACGGCAAGGGGGGCAAGGGCTTTGGCTTCTTCGCCGACCCCGAGGCCGCCGTCGCCGAGCTGGCAGAGGGGGAAGAGGCCTCCAAACAACCCTCTCCCCTGTTTCGCATCGCGCTGGAAAAGCTGCTGGACGAGCAGCTCGAATTCGTGCCCTTCTCGGTGGAGATGACCCAGCTGCTGGTCAAGCAGCTGGTGGAGCACGCCCTCGACGAGCAGGGCGTACTGCTGTTTGCCAAGTACAACTACGTGGGTGTGGATTATCTGATGATCGCCCTGCTGGAGGGCAAGGAGAGCGTCACCGTCAGCGAGGCGCTGGAACTGCGCCACATCCAGTATCTGGATATCGGCAAATTGAACCTGGTGGCCCGCATCGATCTCACCGAATGGAAAACCCAGGCTGATTCGCGCCGTTACATCACCTTCAGCAAGGGCCGGGTCGGTCGCAAGCTGGGGGATTTCTTCATGGATCTGCTGGGTGCCCGTGAGGGGATGGATGCCAAGATCCAGAACAAGGGGCTGCTGCAGGCGGTGGATGACTATTGCGACAGCCGCCAGCTCGAACCGGCCGAGCGCAACGACTACAAGAAACAGGTCTTCAAATATTGCACCGAGCAGGCCAGCGCCGGTGAAGAGATCGAGATCAGGGAGCTGTCGGCGGAGCTCTCGTCAAAAGAGGCAGGGGAGGGCGACCTCGATTTTTACAGCTTCATCGGTCAGGAGTATGAGCTGGAAGAGCGCTTCCCGGCGGACCGCTCCACCCTGCGCGGGCTGACCAAGTTCGTCGGCTCCGGTGGCGGGCTGACGTTGAGCTTCGAGCAGAAGCTGCTCAACAGCCGGATTTTCTACGATCCCCAGACCGATACCCTGACCATCAAGGGGGTGCCGCCCAACCTCAAGGATCAGCTGTTACGCCAGTCGTAATGTGATCTGCTTTCCACTTTTGGCAAAAAGACACCGCAGCCTGCTGCGGTGTCTTTTTATTTAACGGGGTAGGTGGCAGCGAAACCAACTCGGTGATTTGTTAACAAATTAAACAGAATAATCCCTGTGAAAGGGTTTTCAATGAGGTGAAAACCCTTTCATTCATGTTTATTTATTTCTCTTTGGTAATTTAATTTCTTAATTTGGCGATAAATATGCCAATAAATGGCGTTAACCCCCTGAAATAAGAAAATGTTTTCAGAACTTTCCGGAAGAAAATACGTAATTGCGTTTCAAAAATGCGAGTTGCGTCATGTGAGGCGGTAACGGCTTGGGATAATATTCATCTCGCACACAATGCTCTTGCAGCGCGGAACTAATACAAGGAAAGGCTCATGAAAAAGAAATTGCTGTCATCCCTGATCGGTCTGGCTACTCTGGGTGTGGCTTGCTCTGCCACTGCCGCCATTGACGAAGGCCAACTGACCATCTGGATCAACGGTGACAAGGGATACAATGGTCTGGCCGAAGTAGGTAAGAAATTTGAAGCCGAAACCGGCATCAAGGTGACGGTTGCTCACCCTGATCAGGTGGAAGTGAAATTCCAGCAAGCCGCTGCCACCGGCAACGGCCCGGACATCTTCTTCTGGGCTCACGACCGTTACGGTGAGTGGGTCAAGGCCGGTCTGCTGGTCCCCGTGACCCCGAATGCCGCCACCAAAGCCAAGTTTGAACAGTTCGCCTGGGATGCCATGACCGTCGATGGCAAGACCTACGGTTATCCGGTTGCCGTCGAAGCCGTCAGCCTGATCTACAACAAAGATCTGCTGCCGGAGCCGCCGAAGACCTTCGAAGAGATCGCCAAGATTGACGAGACCCTGAAGAAGAGCGGCAAGCGCGCCATCATGTGGGCCTATGACACCCCCTACTTCAGCTACCCGCTGGTGGCTGCCAACGGTGGCTACGCCTTCAAGAAGACCGCTACCGGTTATGACGTGAAAGATACCGGCGTGAACAACGCGGGTGCCAAGGCCGGTGTCGGCTACATCTCCGAGATGATCAAGTCCGGTCATCTGGAAAAAGGCATCGACTACGGTGTGATGGACGCCAAGTTCAACAAGGGCGAAGTGGCCATGATGATCAACGGTCCCTGGGCCTGGAGCAACCTGGACAAGAGCGGCATCAAGTACGGCGTTGCCTCCCTGCCGACCCTGAAGGGTAAACCGGCCAAGGCCTTCGTCGGCGTGCTGGGTGCCACCATCAACGCCGCCAGCCCGAACAAGGATCTGGCCATCGAGTTCCTGGAAAACTACCTGCTGACCGATGCCGGTCTGGCTCCGGTCAACGCCGACAAGCCGCTGGGCGCCGTGGCGCTGAAGTCCTTCCAGAAGACCCTGGAAGCGGATCCGCACATCAAGGCCACCATGGTGAACGCCCAGAATGGCGAGCCGATGCCGTCCGTGCCTGAAATGAGCCGTTTCTGGTCCTCCTTCGAAACTGCCCTCAAGAACGTGACCTCCGGCCGTCAGAGCGTTGACGAAGCCCTGGATACCGCTGCCAAGCGTATCGTTCAGTAAGCACGCACTACCCGGGAGGCCGCAACGGCCTCCCACTCTCTCAAATCTCTCTTGGCGTTATAAAGGTTAATTGGCATGGAAGTAGTACCTTCTATCGAATCCTATGCCGGTCCGAAGGATAAGCACACCTGGCTTAAGTGGACCATTGCTGCCCTGGTAGCCATCCTCAACGGTTATGCAGCCGTGATGATGTACGCCAGCGGTGAGTGGGTATTCGCTCTGCTTGATCTGGTGGTGGTCTCCGTCGGTCTGTATGTCTTCATGAACAAGAAGACCTATGCCCACCGCTATATCTTCCCCGGTGTGGCTGGCATGGTTGTTTTTATCATCTTCCCTCTTGCCTACACGATCGGCATCGCCTTCACCAACTATTCGGGATCCAACCTGCTCTCCATCGAGCAGGCGCGGGATTACCATCTGAAAAAAACCTATAAGGTGGCGGGCGGTGAATTCGATTTCACCCTCCTGGGTGGTGAGAACAATCAGTTTCAGCTGCTGCTGAAACAGGACGACCAATCCTTTATCAGTCAACCCGTTACCCTGATGAACAACAAGGCCCGTGAACTGGCTGTCCGCGAGGGCAGGGTTCATGACAAGGTACAAGTTGTTCAGCTGCAACCCCTGGCCGGTGAGGCCGTGGATCAGGTGGCGCCCATCCGGGCCATCGTCGACCACCGCACCCACCTGAGCGCCCTCGATCTGGTGCTGCCAGATGGCGGAACCCACCTGACCCTGAGCAGCCTGCGCAAGTTCGCCGCCCAGAAACAGCAGTACACCCGTCTGCTGGACGGTGCCGTGCTCAAGTCCGGGGTGGTGATCAAAGACAGCAATCTGCTGCGTGACAACCAGAGCGGCGAGCTGATGCTGCCCAACGGCGACACCGGCTTCTATCAATATATCGATGAGCAGGGCCAATTCGTCGGCAAGAGCGTGGCACCCGGTTTCGTGGTGAGCGTGGGCTGGAAGAACTTCGCCCGCATCGTCACCGACCCGGGTATCCAGGCGCCGTTCCTGCAGATCTTCGTCTGGACCGTGATCTTCTCCGCCTGTTCGGTGGGCTTCACCCTGGCCATCGGCATGGTGCTGGCCTGTCTGGTGCAGTGGGAGTCTCTCAAGGGGCGCGGTTTCTACCGGGTCATGTTGATCCTGCCCTATGCCATCCCGGCGTTCATCTCCATCCTGGTGTTCAAGGGTTTGTTCAACCAGAACTTCGGCGAGATCAACCTGTTCCTGGAAGCGGCGTTCGGCATCAAGCCTGACTGGTATACCAACCCCTTCCTGGCCAAGGTGATGATCCTCATCGTCAACACCTGGCTTGGCTACCCCTACATGATGATCCTCTGCATGGGCCTGCTCAAAGCCATTCCGGAAGATCTCTATGAGGCGTCCGCCATGGACGGTGCCGGTCCGGTGCAGAACTTCTTCAAGATCACAGTACCGCTCCTGATGAAGCCGCTGACGCCCCTGTTGATTGCCTCGTTCGCGTTCAACTTCAACAACTTTGTGCTTATCCAGTTGTTGACCAACGGCGCGCCGGACATCATTGGCGCCAGCACCCCGGCCGGGACCACCGACCTGCTGGTGAGCTACACCTACCGGATCGCGTTCCAGGGCTCGGGTGGTCAGGACTACGGTCTGGCCAGTGCCATCGCCACCGCCATCTTCCTCATCGTGGGTGCGCTGGCCTTGCTCAACCTGAAATTGTCCAAAGCCGACAAGCAACTGTAAGGAGGCTTCAACATGGCAATCGTACAACCCAAATCAGTCAAATACCGGGTGTGGGCAACCCACCTGGTGATGTGGGGCTTCCTGGCACTGATCATCTTCCCGCTGATCATGGTCATCGCCATCTCGTTTAGAAACGGCAACTTCGCGGTAGGGGAGATCATCCCCTCCAACCCAACCCTGGATCACTGGAAGCTGGCGCTGGGCATGTCCATCACCAACGCCGACGGCAGCATCACGCCGCCGCCATTCCCGGTGCTGACCTGGTTGTGGAACTCCATCAAGATCGCGGGCATCACCGCCCTGATGATAGTGGTGCTCTCCACCACCTGTGCCTACGCCTTCGCCCGCCTGCGGTTCCGTGGCAAGTCCACCATCCTGCAGGGCATGCTGATTTTTCAGATGTTCCCGGCGGTGCTGGCACTGGTGGCCATCTATGCGCTGTTCAACAAGATTGGTGACTACATCCCCTGGCTGGGTCTCAACACCCACGGCGGCCTGATCCTGGCCTACATGGGGGGCATCGCCCTGCACGTCTGGACCATCAAGGGCTACTTCGAGACCATCGACTCCTCCCTGGAAGAGGCGGCGGCCATCGACGGTGCCACTCCGTGGCAGGCATTCCGGTTGATCCTGCTGCCGCTGTCGGTGCCCATCCTGGCGGTGGTGTTCATCCTGGCCTTCATCGGTTCCATCACCGAGGTGCCCATGGCCTCCATCCTGCTGCAGGATGTGAACAACCTGACCCTGGCGGTCGGGGCCCAGCAGTACCTCTATCCGCAGAACTACCTGTGGGGTGACTTCGCCGCGGCCGCCGTGCTGTCGGGCTTCCCCATCACGGTCGTCTTCCTGCTCGCCCAGCGCTGGCTGGTGGGTGGTCTCACTGCCGGCGGCGTGAAAGGTTAACGGTTCATGGCCGGGGGAGCCGACTCCCCCCGCCATCACGATTTGCAAAGATTCAAGAGCGGAGCTCGACATGGCTGAAGTAGTACTCAACAACGTTCGCAAAAATTACGACCCGGTTGTCCACAAGGACACCCTGCGCAATATCAACCTGGCCATCAAGGAAGGGGAGTTCATCGTCTTCGTCGGTCCGTCCGGTTGCGGCAAGTCCACCCTGCTGCGGATGATCGCCGGTCTGGAAGACATCACCAGCGGCGAGCTGACCATCGGCGGGCGCTACATGAACGACGTGCCGCCGGTGGAGCGCAACGTGGGCATGGTGTTCCAATCCTACGCCCTCTATCCGCACATGAACATCTACGAGAACATGGCCTTCGGCCTCAAGCTCAAGAAGATGGACAAGGAGAACATCCACAAGCGGGTGATGCGCGCCGCCGAGATCCTGGGTCTCGAGCCGCTGCTGGACCGCAAGCCCAAGGCCCTCTCCGGCGGTCAGCGCCAGCGGGTCGCCATCGGTCGCTCCATCGTCCAGCAGCCACAGGTGTTCCTGTTTGACGAACCCCTGTCGAACCTCGACGCCGCCCTGCGGGTCAAGATGCGCATCGAGATCGCCAAGCTGCACAAGGAGCTCAACTCCACCATCATCTACGTGACCCACGACCAGGTGGAGGCCATGACCCTGGCCAACCGCATCGTGGTACTGAGCCCGCTCAAGGCGGATGCGACCACCAACCTGGAACAGTTCGGCACCCCGCTCGAGCTCTACCACAACCCGGACAACAAGTTCGTGGCGGGCTTCATCGGTTCCCCCAAGATGAACTTCCTGGCGGGCGAGCTGGTGGAGATTGGCGAGCAGGAGTGCCTGGTCAAGCTGACCACGGACGACAGCGTGCGGGTGCGGGTCGATGCCCGCCGCGGCGCGGTTGGCGACAAAGTGGAGCTGGGCATTCGTCCCGAGCACCTGGTGCCGCTCGATCACGCCCATGCCGACAGCCGCGTGAGCGGGGTGGTGCAGGTGGCTGAACACCTGGGGGCCGAATCCTTCGTCTACATGGACGTGGCGGGCCACGACTTCACCGTCAAGGCCAGCTCCGACGTGGACGTGGCCACCGGCCAGCAGTACAGCGTCGGCATTCCGGCCGAGGCCTGTTACCTGTTCGATGCCAAGGAGCAAGCCTTCCCGCGCACGGCCAAATACATCCGCACCTGACAAGGGGCGGCTGCCGAGGTTTCCTTTTCTTTATATTCAATGCCTTTTTGCCGGTCGCAAGACCGGCTTTTTATTGCCTGCCGTTTGGCGAGAACGGCAGGCGAGGTGGCAGTGCTCAGGCCTCGAGCGCAGCTGTGATGTCCGGCACAAAGTGCTGGCTGGTGAGCGGCGGGCGCTCGTAACCTTCGGTGCTGATAGGGGGCAGCTCTATGTGTTCGTAGTGGATCGCCTCGTAGGGCACCTTGCCCAGCAGGTGAGAGATGCAGTTGAGGCGGGCGCGGCGCTTGTCGTCCGCCTCCACCACGAACCAGGGGCAATCCTCGGTATCCGTGTAGGTGAACATGTCATCCTTGGCGCGGGAGTATTCGACCCAGCGCGAGCGAGATTGCAGGTCCATCGGGCTGAATTTCCAGCGCTTGATGGGGGTGCTGATCCGCTCCTTGAAGCGCTTCTCCTGCTCCTCGTCGCTGACCGAGAACCAGTACTTGATGAGGGTGATGCCGGAGCGAGTCAGCATCCGCTCGAACTCGGGGCAGGCGCGCAGAAACTCGCGATACTCGTTGTCGCTGCAAAAGCCCATCACCCGCTCGACCCCGGCCCGGTTGTACCAGGAGCGGTCGAACAGCACCATCTCGCCGGCAGCGGGCAGGTGGGCCACGTAGCGCTGAAAGTACCACTGGGAGCGCTCCCGGTCCGAGGGGGCGGGCAGCGCCGTGACCCGGCAGACCCGGGGGTTGAGGGGCTCGGTGATAGCCTTGATGACGCCACCCTTGCCGGCGGCGTCGCGGCCCTCGAACACTACCACCACCTTCAGCCCCTCCTGCTTGACCCACTCCTGCAGCTTGACCAGCTCCTCCTGCAGATGGGCCAGGTGGTGCTCGTAGGTCTTCTTGTCCAGGCGCGGGCGCTTCTTGCTCTTGTCCTTCGGCATGATTGTCTCCTTATTGAGTCCTTTCCAGATTGCACCAGGCGAGCGTCACTGCCAAGGGGGTCGTGTTACACTGCCGCCTCACGAGCCTCCGGCAGGCAATAGAAAAAACATGACGCCAGTGATGGCGATGTGCACTGCCGTCTCATCACCGGCTGTTGGCAACAGGAGAAAACATGAAGCAAGTTATGGAGATAGCGGGCCGCCAGATGGCCTATCTGGACGAGGGGCAGGGCCCGGTCGTGCTGTTTGGTCACAGCTATCTGTGGGACAGCGCCATGTGGGCGCCCCAGGTGGAGGCCCTCAAGGGGCAGTACCGTTGCATCGTGCCCGAACTGTGGGGCCACGGTGATTCCGATGCGCTGCCCGAGGGGGGCTGCACCCTGGCGACCCTGGCCCGCGACCACCTGGCCCTGCTCGATGCGCTCGGCATCGACGAGTTCGTGCTGGTGGGTCTCTCCATCGGCGGCATGTGGGGCGTGGAGCTGGCGCGCATGGCGCCCGCGCGCCTCAAGGGGTTGGTGCTGATGGACAGCTTCGTCGGCCTCGAGCCCCAGATCACCTGCGAGCGCTACCTCGGCATGCTGGCCATGATCGAGCAGCTTGGCACCATTCCGGCTCCCATCGTCGAGCAGGTGGCGCCGCTGTTTTTTGCCGACCAGCCGGATGCCGCCCTGATGAGCGGCTTCAAGGCGCGCCTCGCCGCCTGGCCGGCCGACAAGGTGGCCGCTATGGTGGCGGTGGGCCGCAGCTTCGTAACCCGCGAAGATCGCATTGAGTGGCTGGAAGAGATCCGCGTGCCCGCGCTGGTGATGACCGGTTGCCAGGACAAGGCTCGCCCTGTGCTGGAAGGCTATCTGATGGCCGAGGTGCTGGGCTGCCCGTTCAAGGAGATCCCGGCGGCCGGCCACATCGCCTCGCTGGAGAACCCCGCCTTCGTCAACGGCGCGCTGGCTGAGTTTCTGGCCCGCCTGTAACAGTGTTCTCTGCCGGATAACAAGAAAAGGAGCCATGGGCTCCTTTTCTCTTTGATGCGGGTGTGGTCTGGGCGTTACCAGATATAGCCGAGCCCCAGCCCGGCATAGAGTTCCCCCTGATGCTGGACGAGGGGGCTGTCCGCGATGTCGCCGTCATAGCGTTCGTAGTTGATGCCAAAGCCGCCGATCCAGTTGGCGTTGAAGCGATAGCTGCCGATGAGGGAGACCATGGGGGAGAGGGTGGTGCCGGTGTTCCATGCCGGCCTGTCCGCCCTCGCTTCATCTTGCGAGACACCACCGAAGTAGTAGTTGGCGAGGTTGTGGCTGCGCAGCATGACGCCGGCCCCCGGCATCAGCAGCAGCGGGCCGCAGATGATGGGGAAGTTGGCCCACAGCATCAGCTCCTGGCCATTGCTGGTGCCGGTCACGTCGCTGGTGGCCCGCACGCTCCAGAGGGCATAGGGGGTGATGAGATCGGCCCCGATCCCGGCCTCGAACTCACCCTTGCGCTTGTCGAGGCCGTGCAGGAAGGGATCATCGTCCGGATCCAGATTGCCAAAGCGCATCCGGCCGAAGGCGTAGGTGGAGAGGCCGCCATTGCGGCTCAGGTAGTAGCGGGCCCGATCCCCCAGATACATCAGGTTGTCGCCAAAGTAGAGGGCCCCCGGGATCGGCAGCAGGGTGTCATCCTGGTGCTGGTAGCGGGCCTGACCGCCGATGACGGCCCCGCCCAGCACCAACCCTTTGGGAATGGGGCTGTCGGGGCTGTCGCTGGAGAAGGCGCTGAGCGCCCCGATATCGAGATCGGCCCGGGCCGGCAGGGTGGTCAGGAGCAGGGCCGCCAGCCCCGTCCGTGTGAGCATGTTCAATATCTTCATGGACACTCCGTTGTCATCGATGGCCAGGCACGACTATCGCATTATTTGGGCACGGCGGGCAGCTCTTCGCGCTTGGGCCAGGCATTGAGCACCGCCTTGACCAGGGTGGCGAGGGGGATGGCGAAGAAGACCCCCCAGAAGCCCCACAAACCGCCAAACACCAGCACGGCAACGATGATGGCCACCGGATGCAGGTTGACCGCCTCGGAGAAGAGCAGAGGTACCAGCAGATTGCCGTCGAGGGCCTGGATCACCAGATAGGCCACCATCAGCCAGGTGAACTCGGGGGTCAGCCCCCACTGGAACAGGGCCACCATGGCCACCGGCACCGTCACCGCGGCGGCGCCTATGTAAGGGATCAGCACCGAGAAGCCCACCGCCACCGCCAGCAGCGCCGAGTAGCGCAGCCCCATCAGGGCGAATGGAATATAGGTCGCCACTCCGACGATGAGGATCTCGATCACCTTGCCGCGGATGTAGTTGAGGATCTGCTCGTTCATCTCCACCCAGACCCGGTTGACCAGGGTGCGGTTGCGCGGCAGGAAGCGGCGCAGCCCCCCCATCAATATCTCTTTGTCCTTGAGCATGAAGAAGACCATCAAGGGCACCAGGATGGCGTAGATGAGGATGGCCACCACGTTGATGAGGGAGCCGAGGGAGGCGGTCACCAGCTGCTCGCCCCCGCTCAGGATACGCTGGCGCATGTTGTCGATGACGGTCTCCACCAGGCTGACATCGACCAGCTCGGGGTACTGTTCCGGCAGGGTGCGCACATAGTCCTGAGCATGGGAGAGCATGGCCGGGGACTCCTTGGCCAGGTTCAGCCCCTGGCTTGCCAGGGTCGGGATGAGGCCGAGAAACGCCATGGCGGTGAGGGCGATGAACAGCAGCAGGATGAGACTGGTGGCCAGGGTGCGGGAGAGCCCGGCCCGCTGCAGCCGGCTTACCGGCCACTCCAGCAGATAGGCCATCACCAGTGCGACCAACAGTGGCGCCAGCAGATCGCCAAACAGCCAGAGCACGGCGAAACAGGCCGCCAGCAGCAGAAACAGGGTGACGGCATCGGGATCGGAGAAACGGGTCTGATACCAGCGCTTGATGACTTCTAACATGGCGACATCCTTTACGTTACTGGGGCTGGCTGTGGTGCCTGGCCCCGACCACCAACTGCAAAGAGAGGGTATTGTCCGGCGCTTCCTGCAAGGTGAAGGGGTGACCCTGGCGCTGCAGATAGGCGGGAATGTCCTGCCGTGAGCCGGCATCGGCCAGCCGGATGGCGAGGGCTTGACCGGTTTTGGCCTGGCGCAGCCAGAGCTTGAGCCGGATCAGCGGCTCGGGGCAACGCCAGGGGGTCAGGTCGAGGTATTCCATGGAGGCTCCATCGCGCGTGATGGCGGCTATTATGGCCGTGATGAGAGCGCGAAACAACGCTTGTAGCCCTTGATGGGCAAGGGTATTCTGCCGGTGTCCCGGTAGGGTCTGATTGGAGATAGAGATAACGTGGCACGCTTTTCCCCCCTGATGGCATCGCTCCCCCTGCTGGCTTCCCTGATGGGCGCCACTTTCCATGCCCAGGCCAGCAACCAGCTTCCCGATATCGGCACCGCCGGGGTGGCCGCCCTGCCCATCGAGCAGGAGGTGCGCTACGGCAGCGCCTTCATGCGCTTTGCCCGGGCCGGTTTGCCGATCATAGATGATCCCGTGTTGAGCCAGTACATCGACGATCTGGGCCAGCGGCTGCTCTCCAACGCCGACGGGGTGCGTTTCCCGTTCACCTTCTTCCTCATCAACGACCCCAGCATCAACGCGGCCGCCTTCCTCGGCGGGCGGGTCAAGGTGCACACCGGCCTGTTTCTCTATGCCGACAGCGAGAGCGAGCTCGCCTCGGTACTGGCCCACGAAATCACCCACGTGACCCAGCGCCACATCGCCCGCTATATGGAAGCGCAGGCGAGCAGCTCCGCCATGACCCTGGCCGGGCTGGTAGGCTCCATTGCGCTGGCGGTGATCAACCCCACCGCAGGGATCGCCGCGCTGCAGACCACGCTGGGTCTCTCCATGCAGTCGGCCATCAACTACACCCGCGACAACGAATACGAAGCGGACCGGATCGGCATGAAGACCCTCTACGACGCCGGTTTCGATCCCATGGGCATGGCCAACTTCTTCCAGAAGCTGGCGGCCGAGTATCGCTACGCCAGCAAGCCGCCGGAGATGCTGCTGACTCACCCGCTGCCGGAGACCCGGATCAGCGAGGCGCGCGCCCGGGCGGGCAGTTATGGCCGTCGCAATCTGCCACCGAGCCTCGACTTCTGGCTGGCCAAGGTGCGCATCCAGGTGCGTTTTGGCACCGAGAGCCCGCAGGCCCTGCTCACCTATTTCGACAACCGGTTGCAGAAGGGGGACTACCCGCTCAAGGATGCGGCCATCTACGGCAAGGCGCTGGCGCTGCTGCAGCTCAAGCGCACCGATGAGGCCGACGCCCTGATGCAGGAGCTGGCGACCCGCCACCCGGAAGATCTGTTCGTGGTGGATGCCCTCACCGATATCGACTTGGCCAAGGGGCGCAGCGCCCAGGCCATCGCCCGGCTCGAGAAGTTCCGCACCCGCATGCCGGACAACGAGGTAGTGGTGGTGAACCTCGGCAACGCCTACCTGGAAGGGGGCAACTACAAGAAGTCCATCGCCATTCTCGACCCCTATGCCCGTGAGCACGAAGAGAACAACCTGGCCTGGAGCCTGCTCTCCGATGCCTATCGCAAGGCGGGCAGGATGACCGAGCTGCACATGGCGCGCGCCGAGATGCTCTCCCTGCGCGGTGACTACCAGGCAGCCATTGACGAGCTGATCGTGGCGCGCGGCACCACCAACGACAAGTTGACCCTGGCAAGGCTGGAGGCGCGCATCACCGAGCTGGAGCGGGCCAAGAAGGATCTCGACAGCCTCAAGGGCTGACGGGCCAGCGGTTCTCACACACGACAAGGGCGCACCAGGGGGCGCCCTTGTCGTTGATGCAGGTGGCCGATGGGCAACAACAGGGGGGAAGGGCGGGGAAACAGAGCGGCCGGCGGCAAGGGGTCAGGCTCAGTGGCCAGCCGGCTTGACGGAAGCCCTGAGGGCCTCGACCCGCGATGGGGTGAGTTCTCCCATCAGGGTCTGCAGGAGTTTTCCTTTGCCATCGAGCAGATAGCTGGTGGGCAGCCCGGCGGGACGGGGGAAGGGGAGGCTCGCCTCCTGCCGGGGGATGAGCAGCGGCACCTGGATGCGGTACTGCCCGGCCAGTTTGCGAAGCTCGGCTGGTGTGGTCGGGTCATAGTTGACCATCACCACGGCGATCTCTCCCTCCCGCGCCAGCGCCTCCAGCAGCGGCAGCTCCCGCAGGCAAGGGGCGCACCAGGGGGCGAAGTAGTTGACCAACAGCGGCTTGCCGGCAAAGTCGGCCAGGGCCACCGGCAGGTGCTGGCTGTCGGTGAACTGGGGCGCCGGGCTGCAGGCCGTCAGCAGGCCGGCCACAATCAGCCAACACATTCGTTTCAATTCCTGCACTCTCGCGCTTACCCTGACCATCAGTTTCCCCTACAATAGCGCCGTTTCTTGTCCCATCTTGCGATTAATCAGGGAGTTATCATGAGCGAGACCCAAATCTACCACAATCCGCGCTGCTCCAAGAGCCGTGAAACCCTGGCCTTGCTGGAACAACACGGGATCGCCCCGGCTGTGGTGCTCTATCTGGAGCAGGCCCCGAGCGAGGAAGAGATCCGCACCCTGCTGAGCCAGCTGGGGTTCAGCGATCCGCGCCAGCTGATGCGTACCAAGGAAGATCTCTACAAGGAGCTGGGGCTTGGCGAGGTGAGCGGTGACGCCCTCATTCGCGCCATGCACCAGAATCCCAAGCTCATCGAGCGCCCCATCGTCATCAAGAACGGCCAGGCCCGCATCGGCCGCCCCCCCGAGCAGGTGCTGGAGATCCTCAAGTGAGCACCCGCTTCGCCCGTCTGCTGACCCTGGTCGGCTTCTTTGGCCTGCTGGGCTGGGTGCTGCTGTGGCATCTGTGGCTCTCGCCCCATCCCGACCTCAACCCATGGCTGTTGCCGGTGATCTGGACGGTGCCGCTGCTGTTCCCGCTCAAGGGGATTGTGCAGGGCAACCCCTACACCCACGCCTGGGGCAACTTCGTGCTGATGCCCTACTTCCTGCACGCCCTGACCCTGATCACCACGGATGAGGGGGAGCGGTGGCTGGCGGTGGTGGAGCTGGTGTTCACCGTGCTCGCCTTCATCGGCACCATCTATTACGCCCGCCTGCGCGGCCGCGAGCTGGGCCTGAGCATTCGCAAGAAAAAGGATGCCGACAGCTGACCCGCTGAGTTTCTACCCCGGCTTGCAGGGGAACACGGGCTGTCGCTGCGACCACAGTGCAGAGCGCGCCCCAAATAAAAAGTCCCTGCCAAGGCAGGGACTTTTTTATGGCCAAAGTGGCCTTGGCTACGCTTGCCGTTCGCTTAGAAATGAATGGTCAGCTGGGGCGCTTTGGCCGGGGTTGCCTCCGAGGTATAGACATATTTATCGTAGAAACTGGCATAACCGGGATCGAGTGCGAAGCTCAATCTTGGTTGTTCATAGGTATTGCCACTCCCCGTTTTTGCCCTGTCCAGGGCGGCATTGAACAAGTCAGTGACATCAACCCAGGCCACCTGTTCACTGGAGTAGGTGATTTGGTCGCTGAACTTGGGCCGGTACTCTTTCCAGCTGTTTTGTCGCATCGCCCAGGTTGAGGCGTTGGCGCTGAAGAAGTAGTAACTCCAGTAACTGGAAATATATACGGTGCCGGGATCGTACTGCTCAATTCTCAATGAAACCGAGTTAGGTTTTCTGTTGCCATATTTGGCAACATATTCACCCAGGTTGAATGAGAGAAATCCCCAGGTCATGGCAGGATTGTAAGCACCATCGGCGCCGAGAGTCAGGTAGTTGTTTTGAGACTGACTGACTTGTTTGGGGTCATAGGTATAATAAGCCATGTCTTCATCGGCATAGATGGCATAGGTGCCATCGCTTCTGACCTCATGGGGCTTGTTATATTCCCCTTCTGCCGCGCAATAGTTCTTTATGGTGACCTGACTTGATGGTGCACCGAGACGAATATCAAGACCTTGCTTGGGAGTCAGCGTCACATTGCCCAGTTGTCCTGAATTGATCAGGCGCTTGGCATCGCTGTCCGGATCCAGTGTGTCCTTGGTATAACTCAAGGTGGCGGGATACTCTTTCATGGTCAAATAATAGGGAACGAATTTCCCCTCGGCGTCCGTTTTATTCACCATGGCAATGTCTTTATTCAATATGTTGTCATGGAGGGTGGCGGAATTATTCTTCGCCGTGACGATCAGGGAGATGCTATCCACAACCCCTTTTCCCCCCTGGAATGAAATGCTCGGGCGCTTGCTGTTCAAGCGGTCGTACAAATACATCAAGGGCACATCATCGGTGACTACCGTATACAGCTTGGAACTGCTGCCATTGGTAGACATAGCGGCATAGGAGAAGCTGTCATTATTGCCATCTATATCGTGAAGGTTGGTGAACTGCGGGGTGACATCAGCACTGACCAGATATTTGATCTTCAATCTCCCGGTGAGATTGACGCCGGTATTCTCGGTCGTGTTCCAGCCACTCATGGTCAAGCCCGACTTGGCATTGCTTGCCAGCACGACGTTGGAGGGGATGAAGGTGGTGACCAGCTTGTATCCCTGGGAGCTGGAGCGATCGCTATAGGTCTTGTCGACACGGACCTTCGGGGTGGTCAACAGGGTGAACAAGCCCATGGGCTCATCATAGAGCGGGAACGAAATATCACTGGCACCATTTTCGCCAAAATCTTGCCAGGCGGTGGACAAACTGCCCGGCATTTTCAGTTTGACCGTGATGCCAGGATCTGAGGAGGTCGTTTCACCCCGCAAATACACCTCCGAGAAGGAGATTTGTGGAATGATTGGGCTGTAGCCGGGCACGGCCGCCGCCTGTGTTCCGAAGATGGATCCCACGCCAGACAGGGTGCCGGCCAGTGCCTTGAAGCCTGCCGTTACACTGCTTCCCCCCGGAGCCAGCTCCATCATGCCGCCCAGAAAGTCGCCTGCGGCACCCAGGGCATCGCTGGCCACGGCATTGGAGGTGGCGGAGTCGTTGATGCCGCCGAAGACATTCTGCAGGTCGGAGAGATTGCTGACGGTATAATTGCCGGCCTGTTCCAGGTTGTCGCTCAAGCTACCCGAGACATCCATCAGATAGGCCGCCGGATCGCCGATACCCTCGTCGGTGATATTCTGCGAGATACCGGTGGCATGCCCATACAGTTCAACATTGGCGATCGCTTTTGGACTGATTTTGATGTTCAAGTCAATCTCATCTGAACCGGCGGAACAGGGATCCAGATTCACCTGGAAGTCGGTCACCCCCCAGCCACCATCCTGCGCGTTATTGATGGCGCCAAAGCCGGTCTTGCTGCTGGAGTAGAATCGGGCATCCGCGCTCTGGTTGCTGTCAAAGAGCTTGGATTTGCCAGTGGTGGAGAGCGTCACCGCAACGCCGGTGCCTATGGTGTAGCCAGGGAAATATCCCATCACCCGCAGTTTTGCCGTCATCCGGTTGTAGAGAATGAGGTAGGGGTATTGGTTGGTCGAGAATGCATCATCCCCATCGGCAGACCAGACGGACTTCGCATTGGCATAATGCTGCATCTTGTAGCCAAGATTGAATTTGAGGAGCTCCCAACCGCTATTTGGGTCCATGTCGGGTATTTTGTCTGCGATGGATCTGGCTACCCGCCTGGTGCAGCTTGTGGCGGGAGGAAGCTGATTACCCGGGCCCATGATATCCGAGGTGATGGCTGCGCCACCCGGAATATTATAGAGCGATTCTATTTCGCAGATATAGAATGGGCTGGTCATCAGCTCATCTTCTCCGCTTATCGAAGACATGCCAACTTGCAGGTGTTGGGTGCGCCAGTCGAAAATATTTTTGCGCTGTTGTTGAATTGCCGCTGCCGTATTTGGGTAGCGCGCATGATCCGGGTGGGTAATGACGGCTTCCTGTTTCCAGCGAGCATCTATATCCAGCGGGGTGGCTGCATGAGCCATTAATGGAAGCATGGCACTGACGGCCATCCATAATGTTGAATGCCTGATCTCCATTATCATAATTCTCCAGGTTTTAATCGACATTGTAAAATCTTACAATTGACAGATATCGAGAATGTTATTCTCGCAATGAATATGTCAGCGGATTTTAAATGAAGCATATCCATTACCGTGAGGGTAATAATTAATGCTGGCTAGTCAATGACTTTTTTATTATTCTGGAGGTCATGGATAATAGCAGCGGCATTCGACAGGCGTTTTTATATGAAAATAATGTCAGTCAGAGCTGGTGTGGCCCCATTTATGTGGGGCCTTCATTGGCGTTGATTTTTTTGCAGCCAGAGCGATATATGAAAATATATATTCAATGAATGAAATCTTTTCCATCAAGGGTCACTGCCAAGCAAATATTCCTTACCCCAGCTCAACCGGAGTTATGCTCTCGTGAAGTACGGGGAGCGAAAGAGAGTGTGTTTGCCGTCATTTCGCGGGGTACTCATGGCTGCGGCCGTTCATCCCCGCCACGATAGTGGGCCAGCTGCTGCACGCTGAACTGCATCAGCTGGGGATAGAAGCGCAGAAAGCCCTCTTCGCACTGCTGCCAGCGGGTCGCGTCCAGGGTCGTGAGCGCTTCTCCCAGAGGCTGCGGGCGGCTCAGCCGGCGACCTATGCCGTTGAGGGCCTGCGCCAGTCCCTCTTTGCGCTGATAGGAGGCGATCCAGTCCTGCTCTGCCATTCGTTTGAGGGGCAGGGGCAGCCCCTCCGGCAGCTGGTGTGCATCCGCCAGCAGGCGCCCGTAGCTCTGTTGCAGGAAGCGGGGCAGGGCCTCGTTATGAAACTGCGGCCAGTGCAGGCTGAGCCAGTGGTCATAGAGCATGTCCACCAGGATACCGCCAAAGCGACGCCAGGGAGCCTCGAAGCAGGCCACCGCCGCCCTGTGTTCGGGGTGGCCGTCGGTGAAGGCGTCTATCTTGCGGTGCAGCCAGATCCCCTCGTCAAATTGTGTAGCGAGGCCGGTGGGCAGGGCGCCCTTGACGAAGTCCCCCAGCAGGTTGCCGGTGAGGGAGCTGTGGGTATGGGCTGCCAGATGCAGATGAGCCAGATAGTTCATGAAGGGGGAACCAGCCAAAGGGATTGCCGCTGAGCCTAGCGGATCCGGCGGCCCTTGCCTATGAAAACGGCCGCCTGGCCGTGAGGAAGTGCTTCCCTCCCTGACCGTCGGCTGGGTAGAGTGCAGCATGGCTGCCGCTTTACGGCGCACATCAACATCACGAGGAGCATGCCGCATGTTGACCCTGATCGAAGGGGCCGAACTCTATGGTCCGACCCCGCTTGGCCGCCAGGATCTGTTGGTGGCAGATGGCCGCATCGCCTGGCTCGGGCAGGGATTGTCTGTCCCCGCCGACTGGCCGCTGACACGGGTGGACGCTCGCGGCCGCTATCTGGTGCCCGGACTGGTGGATCCGCTGGCCCACATCACCGGCGGTGGTGGCGAGGGGGGCTTTGGTTTTCGTACCCCGGAGCTCTCGGCAAGGGAGGCGCTGAGCGCCGGGGTCACTACCCTGGTGGCGGCGCTTGGCACCGACAGCCTGACCCGCAGCCCGGCCCAGGTGCTCGGCAAGGTGCGCGAGTTTCGCGCCGCCGGGGTGAGCGCCTTCATGTATACCGGCTCCTACCATCTGCCGGTCAAGACCCTCACCGGCACGGTGGAGTCCGACATCATGCTCATCCCTGAGGTGCTGGGGGTGGGGGAGGTGGCCATCAGCGATCACAGATCCAGCGCGCCGACCCACGACGAGCTGGCACGGCTGGTGAGCGAGGCGCGGGTGGCCGGGCTACTCGCGGGCAAGAGCGGGGTGAGCTTCTTTCATCTGGGGGACGGGCGTGGGGCGCTGGCACCGCTGCGGGCCCTGCGCGATGGCACCGACATCCCGCTGCGCCAGCTCTACCCCACCCACTGCAACCGCAATCCCTGGCTGTTTGCCGAGGCCATCGAGTGGGGCCGGGCCGGCGGCTGGGTCGATCTCACCACCTCGAGCTTCCCGGACCTGCTGGACGATGGTGAGTTGCTGGCGGCCGACGCCCTGGTGGCGCTGCTGGCGGCCGGGGTGCCTGCCGAGCGTATCAGCTTCAGTTCGGACGCCAACGCCAGCCTGCCGCGCTTCGATGGTGAGGGGCGTCTCATCGAGCTGCGCTGCGGCCAGATAGGCAGCCTGTGGCAGGCACTGGTGGGGAGCTGCAGCAAGGGGATCGCACTGGAGGTGGCGCTGGCAGTGGTGACAGCCAATCCGGCCAGGGCGTTGGGGTTGGCGGCCAAGGGCACGCTGGCGGTGGGGCAGGATGCGGATCTGCTGCTGATCGACCCCGACACGCTCACCATCGAGCGGGTGATGAGCGGCGGCCGCTGGTGCAGCTGAATATCGGAATTGATGAGGAATCTGTGAGGTCAGGCCACCCCTCTTTTAAACAACAAGCCCGGCAGCAGTGCCGGGCTTGTTGTTGTTGACCGTGGGCCAGTCAGCGGGTCGAGATCAGATGGCCAGGAAGCCCAGGATCAGGATGGGGCCGAGCAGGCTCAGGATAAAGCCGGAGACGATGGCCACCGGCACCACCTGGATGCCGCCGGATTTCTGGATCACCGGCAGGGTGAAGTCGAGGGCCGTGGCGCCGCCATAACCAATGGCGGCGGAGGGGTGGCGGCGCATCAGCACCGGAATGATCAGGATGGCGATGAGCTCGCGCCCCAGATCGTTGATGAAGGCGGCAGAGCCCAGTACCGGCCCCAGCTTGTCGGCCACCAGGATGCCGGAGAGCGAATACCAGCCGAAGCTGGAGCTGAGGGCCAGGCCGTGGGCCAGCGGCATGCCGAGCAACTGGGCGGCCAGCAGGCTGCCGAGCCAGCTGCTGACGATGACGGTGGCGGCGATCTTCATGCCCCAGGGGTTGAGCAGGATCTGGCGCAGTCGCATGCCGGAGTTGCGCATCTGCACCCCGATGAGAAACAGCAGCAGCATCAGCGCCCACTCGCTCCACTTGTCGATGGGCAGGGCGCGCAGGTCCACCAGCAGCCCCAGCAAGACGCCGCCCAGCACCACGAAGCAGAGCTGCAGCGATTCCCACAACAGGTGCAGCTTGCTCGGCATCTGGCCGTCGCTGGCTTCATGCGTAGGGGGGGAGCGCCGGTCCAGCCACCAGAGGGCCAGCAGGTTGCACAGGGTAATGGCGGCGAGCATGACGCCGGCCACCTTGAAGATCACCGCCAGGTTGCTGCCCAGGTTCTCCACGTAGGCGAGCCCCAGCCCCATCAGGAACAAGATGAGATAGACCATCTTGCCCAGCGATTGATTGACCAGCTTGATCAAACGGGCGGAGGAGAGGGGTACCAGATAGCCGATCACAAGCGGCAGCAGGATCAGCAACACATTGAGCAACATCGGGGCCTCGATCACAAAAACTGACAAAAATGACACCTTATCATCACTTATTGGCCCTGTGTCACATATTTGTGTGTTTGCCTGCCTCATCCGGAACTTTTTTATCGATTTGTTATGTTTCTGGTATGAAATGAGGCCCCGTTTCGGGGCATCTACCCACCCTGGTGCAATCCAAAAACGGCGCGAGCCGGCGATTTTTCAACGGGATGCGAGGGCGGGGCGGGTGAATAAAGCCACTTCGGCTGCCTTATGGCATGATGGGCGGAATTTTCTTGCCAGTAGTGCGCTGCGGGTATAAAAAGGCGGTGTCATCGAACCGGGGTGATTGGCATTTTATGCAGATAAAGTGCTGAAAAATACCTGTTTGGCCAATAAAAATACAGACAAAACACCAAAGACCTCGGTTCTGTATTGTTTTTTGACTATCCGAGTGATATTTTCGCTGAAGGTTGCCATCGGTTAACTTTTTGTTAAATAAGCGATGGCGTGAGTCACGCCCCAGCGGCGTCTAGGGACAGACAAGGTTGTAATGGATGAGCGACGTTGCCGCACTGGAAGTTCGTGATCTGCACAAGTATTTCGGCACCCACGAAGTGCTCAAGGGCATCGATATGACCGCCCACAAGGGGGATGTCATCTCCCTTATCGGCTCCTCCGGCTCGGGGAAGTCGACCTTTCTTCGCTGTATCAATCTGCTGGAAACACCCTCTTCCGGCACGGTTTCCCTCCATGGCGAGCTTATTCGCATGAAAACCAACCGCACCGGTGAACGTCTGCCGGAAGACATGCGGCAGGTGGAGCGCATTCGCAGCCGGCTGGCCATGGTGTTTCAAAGCTTCAACCTCTGGTCGCACATGACCATCATGCAGAACATCATCGAAGTGCCGATCCAGGTGCTCAAGGTGCCCCGCGCCGAGGCCATTGCCAAGGCGGAACACCTGCTCAACCGGGTAGGGCTGTGGGAGCGGCGCGACTACTACCCGGGTCACCTCTCCGGCGGCCAGCAGCAGCGGGCGGCCATCGCCCGGGCGCTGGCGGTGGAACCCGAGGTAATGCTGTTTGATGAACCCACCTCGGCGCTCGACCCCGAGCTGGTGGGCGAAGTACTCGGCCTGATGCGCGAGCTGGCCGAAGAGGGGCGCACCATGCTGGTGGTGACCCATGAGATGTCGTTTGCCCGCGATGTGTCGAACAAGGTAATGTTTTTGCACCAGGGCCGCGTGGAGGAGGAGGGCAATCCCAAGGAGATCTTCGCCCATCCCAAGTCCGAACGGTTCAAGCAATTCATCTCCTCCATCTATTGATGGCCGGAGCTGAGCCCAACAATCTGCAATTGCAACAGTCGATGACTTTATCAAGGAGAGATACATGAACAAGCTGATGCTGGCGACTGCCATGGTTACTGCCCTGTCCTCCGGCAGCCTGATGGCCAAGGAGTGGAAAGAGGTGCGGATCGGTGTCGAAGGTGCCTACCCCCCCTTCTCCTGGACCGAGCCGAGCGGCGAGGTGAAAGGCTTTGACATCGACATCGCCAACGCCCTGTGCGAGGAGATGAAGGTGAAGTGCACCCTGGTCAAGCAGGACTGGGACGGCATCATTCCGGCGCTGCTGTCGCGCAAATATGACGCCATCATCGCCACCATGGACATCACCGAAGAGCGCAAGAAGAAGGTGGACTTCACCCAGAAGTACCAGCACATTCCGGCCCGCTTCGCCGCCAAGAAAGGCACCGAGGTGAAACTGGAGAAGGCCTTCATGGATGGCAAGACAGTGGCGGTGCAGCGTGCCACCTCCATGGACACCTTTATTACCGACAACTTCCCCAACGCCACCATCAAGCGTTACGGCACCGCCGATGAGGCCTATCTCGACCTGAAATCCGGCCGCGTCGACTACGTGCTGGCCGACTCCGCCGCCATCAGCGACGGTCTGCTCAAGAAAGAGGGCGGCGATGCGTTCGAGTTTGTGGGCCCGAAACTGACCGATCCCAAGTGGTTTGGTGAAGGCGCCGGCATCGCGGTGCGCAAGGCCGACAAGGATCTGAAAGAGAAATTCAACGCCGCCATCCTGGCGCTGCGTGCCAACGGCAAGTACAAGGCGATCAACGACAAGTACTTCGACTTCGACGTCTACGGCGAATAACCCCCAAGGCTCGCTGCCAGAGGCAGGAGCCAGGGCGTGACACGCACAATAGCGACAGGTTGACCCTCGTCTGTAGTCATCGGGCCCGTCGTCTCTCGCCAGGGAGTGATGGGCCCGCTTAGTTGCGATGGAACTGCATATGTTTGATTTGAAAGGATACGAAACCTCCCTGCTGGAGGGGGCCTGGGTCACCCTGGAAGTGGCGCTGGCCTCCCTGCTGCTGGCGCTGGTGCTCGGCATGTTGGGGGCGCTGGCCAAGCTCTCCCCCTACAAGTGGGCCCGCGGCTTTGCCACCGCCTACACCACCGTCATCCGCGGCATTCCCGATCTGGTGCTGATGATGCTGCTGTTCTTCGGCGGTCAGGTGCTCATCAACAACCTCTGTACCTGGGTCAACGAGACCTACAACAACTACCTGCTGGCGAGCAATCCCAACCAGGAGTGGGTCTCCCTGCTGCCCGATTACATCGACATCAGCCCGTTTGCGGCCGGGGTGGCCACCATCGGCTTCATCTTCGGCGCCTACATGACCGAGACCTTCCGCGGCGCCATCCTGGCGGTGGACAAGGGCGAGCTGGAAGCGGCCCGCGCCTTCGGGATGCGGGCAACCCAGGTATTTCGTCGCATCCTGTTTCCCCAGATGATGCGCCACGCCCTGCCGGGCTTTGGCAACAACTGGCTGGTCTTGCTGAAAACCACGGCGCTGGTCTCCATCATCGGGCTCGATGACATGGTGCGCAAAGCGTCCCTGGCGGCGGGCTCGACCCAGCTGCCCTTCACCTTCTACATGGCGGTGGCCCTGATCTTCCTGATCTTCACTGCGGTCTCCACCTCGGCACTGAAATGGGCCGAGCGTCACTATGCGATAAAGACGAGGTAAGCCATGGATTTTTCAATCATTCTCAGCGAATGGCCCACCTACTGGCAGGGCCTCTACACCACGGTACTGCTGGTGGCCACCTCCCTGATCCTCGGGCTGATGCTGGCGGTGCCGCTCGGTATCCTGCGCAACAGCCGCAACTGGCTGATCAAGGGGCCGATCTGGGCCTACATCTACTTCTTTCGCGGCACCCCGCTCTTGGTGCAGCTTTTCATCATCTACTACGGCGCCGCCCAGTGGGAGTGGCTGAAAAACAGCGTCGCCTGGGATCTGTTTGCCGAAGCCTGGTTCTGCGCCCTGCTGGCGTTCACCCTGAACACCGGGGCCTACACCGCCGAAATCGTGCGCGGGGCCGTGCTCAACATGCCAAAGGGGCAGATTGAGGCGGCCAACGCCTTCGGCATGACCCGCTGGCAGACCCTCACCCGCATCATTCTGCCCAACTCGTTTCGCCGGGCGCTGCCGGCCTACAGCAACGAGGTGATCTTCATGCTGCAGGGCTCGGCGGTGGCGGGCATCATCACCATCGTCGATCTGACCGGCGCCGCGCGGATCATCAACTCCCGCTACTACAGCCCGTTCGAGGCGTTCCTGACCGCCGGCCTGCTCTACATGCTGCTGACCTTCGTCATCGTCTGGCTGTTCAAGAAGTGGGAAGCCCGCTGGCACGCCCACCTGCGCCCCCGCACCGTGTAACACCCATAAAAAAAGCCCGCAATTGCGGGCTTTTTTGTCGCTGCGTGTCCCTCAGCGGCCCAGGTATTCCCGATCGAAGAAGGTGTTGACCCAGTGGGGGCGGTAGATGGCGAGCAGGGTCATGGTCATGCCGTTGAGCAGGGCTTCGGGGAAGAGCAGCAGTGGCCAGATGGAGAGGTAATCGGCGCTGATGGTGTGCCAGGGGTAGGTGTCGCTCAGACCCATCAGCAGGGCGCTGGCCACCACCTTGACCGAGATGGATAGGGCGCCGCCAAGAAAGGCCACCACGAACAGGTAGACGAACAGGTGACGCGGCAGCCAGGCCCAGCTGGCCAGAAACAGCAGCCAGGTGGTGGCGACCGGCAGGGCCACGCCGATGAGGGCCTGCCAGCCGATGTCGGCCAGCGGGATGACCCCGAAGTAAGCGAGGACCAGCAGGGTGAGGCAGGGGGCGAGCAGGGTGAGGCGCCAGCCCAGCAGCAGGGTGAGGCTGGTGAGGCCGAGAAAGTGCACCTCCAGCCCGTCGTGCAGGCCGGCCCGTAGGGTCCAGAGCGGCACCAGCACGATGGCGCCGCCAAGGCAGAGGTGCTGGTAGAGCGGATTGTCGTGGAGGGTGCGCAGCAAGGTGCCACGCAGGCTGAATGTGAGCAGCAGTACCCAGAGCAGCAGGGCGGCGGCTTGTCCTTCACTCATGGCAGATCCTTGTCCGGTGACGGCATGCAGGTGGGCGAGGCCCGATGTGAAAGGGGCCGGCGTTTTCCCGGCCAGCCCCTGAGCTATCAGTATTTGACGTTGTTGTGGTACTTGGCGAGGATGCCCTGGACGCGGTCCATGGTCTCCTTGCTGGGCGGCTTGATTCCGGTGAGATCATAGGTGTCGCCCAGTACGTCCCACTTGTGCTTGCCGAGTTCGTGATAGGGCAGCAGCTCCACCTTCTCGACGCACTCTCCCAGCTCGGCGATGAACTGGCCGAGCCCTTCGGCGCTCTCGTCATCGTCCGACCAGGTCGGCACTACCACGTAGCGGATCCACATGGTCTTGCCCTTGGCGGCCAGGTAGCGGGCAAACTCCAGGGTGTACTTGTTGCTGACGTGGGTCAGCGGAATGTGCTTGTCGTCGTTGATCTGCTTGATGTCGAGCAGCACCAGATCGGTATTGTCGAGCACCTTGTCGAGCTGTTCGTCGTAGTGGCGCACGAAGCCGTTGGTATCGAGGCAGGTGTGGATGCCCTTCTCCTTGCAGGCGGCGAACAGTTCGGCGATGAAATTTTGCTGCAGCATGGCTTCGCCACCGGAGGCGGTGACGCCGCCACCCGAGGCATTCATGAAGTGGCGATAGCTGGTGATGTCGCTCATCAACTCCGGCACTGTCACCTCGCGGCCGCCCTGGGTATCCCAGGTGTCGCGGTTGTGGCAGTACTTGCAGCGCATCAGGCAACCCTGCATGAACACGATGAAGCGTATTCCGGGGCCATCGACGGTGCCGCAGGTTTCAACGGAATGGATCCGGCCAATGACCCCGGATGTATCGGTGGTCACACTGGTTTCAGCGGCGGTGCCGCTGACTTCGACAGCAGGGATCCGATTAATGACAGACATAGACGACTCCAATGATTCGAGCAGGCCGTTATTTTATTACATAAAGCCCTATAAATCCTACATGTTTAGCCCGGTACCGGGGCACCCAGCAGGCTCTCGAGGGCTTTGGCGGTGAGCGGTCTGCTGGTCAGGAAGCCTTGATAATGCTGGCATCCGAGGGCTTTGAGGATGGCGAGCTGCTCTTCGTCCTCCACCCCTTCGGCGGTGACGGTAAAACGAAAAACCTTGGCCAGTTCCAGGATCGCCTTGACGATGGCCTTGTCCTGCTCGCTGTGCACCAGGGTCTGAATGAAGCTTCTGTCGAGCTTCACCTCGTCCGCCGGCAGATCACGCAGATAGGCGAGCGACGAGTAGCCGGTGCCAAAATCATCGATGGAGAGCAGGATGCCGAGCTCCTTGAGCTGGCGCATCCTGGCGATGCTCTCCAGCCGGTTCTCCAGCACCACGGATTCGGTCACCTCCAGCAGCAGGCGGGAGGGGGGCACCCCGGTATCGCGCAATATGTATTCCACCTGCTGCACGAAGCCTGCGGTGTGGAACTGGCGGGCGCTGACGTTGACCGACAGATGGGGAATGGCCAGCCCGCGGTTGAGCCAGAAGCTGTACTGGGCGCAGGCGGTCTTCATCACCCAGTAGCCGATGTCCTGGATGAGGCTGGTCTCCTCGGCGATGGGGATGAACTCTGCCGGCGGCACCATGCTGCCGTCGCTGCGCTGCCAGCGCAGCAGCGCCTCGATGCCGGAGAGCGCACCGTTGTCGACCCGGTATTGCGGCTGGTAGTGCAGTTGCAGCTCGTGATGGCGCAGGGCATCGCGCAGCTGGTTGTTGAGCGCCAGCTTGCTCTTCTCCTTCTCCGCCATCGCCTCGCTGAAGAACACATAGTTGCCCTGGCCGGATCGCTTGGCCATGTGGGTGGCGGTGTCGGCCTGCTGCATCAGCACCAGGTGATCCTTGTCCTCGCTGGAGAAGAGGCTGATCCCCACCGAGGCGCTGCAGTGCAGCTTGTGATCCTCGATGTCGAACGGGATGCGAAACAGCCCCATCAGCTCGCGGGCGAAGTGTTCTGCCAGGATCTTGGCGGTGACATAACCCTGGCCCAGGGCGCTGAACAGCAGGGCGAACTCGTCCCCCGAGATACGGGCCAGCACCAGGTTGTCCTGGGGCAGGGTCTTGAGCCGCTCCACCACCGCCTGCAGCAGCAGATCGCCGCAGGCATGGCCGAGGGAGTCGTTGATCGACTTGAAGTTGTCCAGATCCACCAGCAGCAGGGCGCCCCACTGGCCGCTGGCCTCCTGCAGAGTGCGCTGCATGATGTCGTTGAGGCTGCGGCGGTTGTAGAGGCCGCACAGATCGTCGTAGTAGGCGAGCTGCTCGATGTGGCGCGCCGCCTCCTTTTCCTGGGTGATGTCGTAGAAGCTGCAGACATAGTGGCTGATCTCGCCGTGCTCATCCTGCACCCCGCTCACCATCAAGCGGACCGGGAACAGGTGGCCATCCTTGTGCAGGCAGCGCTCTTCGCCCATCCAGAACTCCTGGGCCGCTACCGCTTCGCGCACGTCCTGCGCCAGGTGATCGCCATAGTAGGTGGGCCTGAGCCGGACGATATGCTGGCCGATCATCTCATCGTCGGCAAAGCCGGTGATGCGGCCAAAGGAGCGGTTGACCTTGAGGATGAACCCCTTGTGATCCATCACCAGCAGGCCGTCGTGGGTGTTGAAGGCCACCTCGGCCAGCCGCAGCGCATCATCGGCGGCCAATCGTTGCAGCTCGACGGCGGCCCGCTCGTGCTGGCTACTGAGGGCGTCGAGCAGCGGCATGGGGTCGGCCAGTGGCGCATCGAGCAGCAGGGTGAGTTGGCCGATGGGGGCGCCCTGCGAGCCGTGCAGCGGAATGCCGACATAGACGGGGGCATTGAGTGCCAGCAACTGGCTGGCCTGGGGATAGCGCAGGGGCAGGTCTTCCACATAGACAGCCTGGCCGTGCTGGAACAGCTCTTGGCCAGGACCCGGGTCCATCTGGATGGGCTTGAGCACCGAGAAGGTCTCCCCTTCCAGCACGCAGCGCGGGATCATCCAGAGATCCTGGCCGCGCGGCTGGTACTCGCCAATCCAGCCGATGCGCGCGCCGCTGATGCCCATGGCCCAGCTCACCAGGGCGCGGCAGTAAGCGATGCCGGTCAGCAGGGTGAGCTCGGCAGGCAGCGTCAGCACGGCGGCCTGGACCGGTTCCGGCGCCGGTTGCCAGTGGCCGAGCAGCTGGGCGCTGTGCCGCACCAGTTGCAGCATCTCTTCGCTCAGCGGGGTGGCGTTGAGGTATTCGAGGCTCAGCACGCCGATGAGTTTTTCCTGCTCCAGCAAGGCACCGTCCAGACGCGAGCTCACGCCGGCATTGGCCAGATAGTAGTGATGACTCAGCATGGGCTGGTGCGCGGCTTCCGAAAAGCTCAGGGACTTGCGGGTGCGCAGGGCGCGGATGTAGCGACTGTCGCCGCGAATGGCGGCTACCTCGTCGGCACCGAGAGTGAAGACCGGGGTCAGCTGCTCGCTGCCGAGGGGGCCGTTGGCCTGATAGTGCCAGAGGATGAGGCGATCGGCCCCCAGGCTCTCCTTGAGGGCCTCCAGCATGGCGGCAAACTGCTGCTGGCTCGCCATCTGGCTCAGGCGCGGCAGTTGCAGTGCCAGGTCGGCCACCGGCTCCTGACGCAGGGTCTGCAGGCAGATGAGCCAGAAGGCATCTTGTTCGTGGGAGAGGGCAATATGCCACTGCTGGCCGGCAAAGCGCAGTACCAGCTTGCCGCCATGGCCGCTGGCCAGCAACTGTTCGATAGGCAGGCGCAGCGCATCCGGCAACTGGGCCGGCCAGGGGCCTCTGGGCTCATCGAGCCAGTAGAGCGGGGTTTGCATCACATCGGTCAACGCGACCAGCCGTTGGCTGCGCACGTCCAGACGAAAGAACAGCGGTGTCTGGTTGGCAGAAGAGAGATGACTGAGCGCGGTTGACGACATGAACTGATAACATCCTGTTGAACGACTGTCGGGTGGCAAGAATACTGCAAAATTGGTGCAAACAAAATTTCATTGAAATCTAAATTAGAAAATACTAATTTAATGTCAATTTGTCGTTGACTGGAGTCTTGCTGATGAAACGGATCCTGATTGTAGGCGGGGTAGCGGGGGGCGCGTCTGCTGCCGCCAGAGCCCGCCGTCTGAGCGAAGAGGCGGAAATTGTGATGTTCGAGCGGGGCGAGTTCGTCAGCTTCGCCAACTGCGGGCTGCCTTATCACATCGGTGGTGACATCCCCAACCGGGATGCCCTGCTGTTGCAGACCCCCCAAAGCTTCAAACGCCGCTTCAACGTGGATGTGCGGGTCTTTCACGACGTCATCGAGATAGACAAGGCCGGCAAGAGCCTGCTGGTGCGCAACCTGCTGACCGGTGAAGAGCGGCGCGAACCCTACGACGTGCTGCTGCTTAGCCCGGGCGCGGCCCCCATCCGGCCTCCCTTCCCCGGCATTGACAGCTCGGGTGTGCACACCCTGCGCAATATTCCCGACATGGATCGCATTCTGGCGGCGCTGGCGCACGATCAGCCGCGCCACGTCACCGTGGTGGGGGGCGGTTTCATCGGGCTGGAGATGATGGAGGCGCTGCACCAGCGCAAGCTGGACGTTACTTTGCTGGAGCTCTCCGATCAGGTGATGGCACCGGTGGATAAGGAGATGGCCAACATGCTCCATGCCCGCATCCGGGAGGAGGGGATCGACCTGCGCCTGCGCACCGGCCTCTCCGCCATCGAGAGTCTGGATGTGCTAGCGGAAAAAACCGCTGCCGTGGCCACTGAACAACGGGGTGGGCTGCGACTGACCCTGAGCGATGGCACCCGGCTCGATACCGGCTTGCTGATCCTGGCCATCGGCGTCAAGCCCGAGACCCTGCTCGCCGCCAAGGCGGGGCTGGACCTGGGGCCCCGCGGCGGCATCAAGGTGGATGTCGCCATGCGCACCTCGGATCCCTTCATCTATGCGGTGGGGGATGCGGTGGAGGAGACCGACTTCGTCACCGGCGAGTCTGTGCTGATCCCGCTGGCGGGGCCTGCCAATCGGCAGGGGCGCATCGCCGCCGACAACATGCTGGGCCGCGCCGAAACCTACAAGAAGACCCAGGGTACCGCCATCTGCAAGCTGTTCGATCTGGCGGTGGCCAGCACCGGGCTGAACGAGAAGCGGCTGCTGCAGCTGGGGCTGCCGTTCGAGAAGGCCTATGTCCACCCGGGCAGCCACGCCGGTTACTACCCAGGCGCTCACCCGGTCAGCCTCAAGCTGCTGTTTGCCCCGGATGGCAAGATTTATGGCGCCCAGGCCATCGGCAAGGACGGGGTCGACAAGCGCATCGATGTGCTGGCGGTGGCTCAGCGCGCCGGTCTCACCGTGTTCGATCTGCAGGATCTGGAACTTACCTATGCACCGCCCTTCGGGTCGGCCAAGGACGTGATCAACATGGCGGGCTTTGTGGCCAGCAACCACTTGAAGGGGGATACCCTGCTCTGTCATGCCGCCGAGGTTGAGGCCCGTCACCCCCATCAGCAGGTGCTGGATGTGCGAAATGGCCCCGAGCTCGACAAGCTGGGTCGCATTCCGGGGGCGATGCACATTCCGCTTGATGAGCTGCGCAATCGCCTTCATGAACTGCCCAAGGATAAAGAGCTGCTCATCAGCTGCCAGGTGGGCTTGCGCGGCCACGTGGCCTGTCGCCTGCTTAGCCAGCACGGCTTCAAGGTGAAAAACCTCTCCGGCGGTTTCAAGACCTGGCAGATGGCGGTGATGGAGTAACCCGCCCCAGCCGCAAGCGAGCGCCGACCCCAGGGTCGGCGCTGTTGCATCTGGCGGGGGCCGGCGGCGTTTTAACGCAATGAGCTTTGTGTCAAGCGAGCCTGATCCCTTATCCTGTTGGCTATTGCGCTGCACTGGCAGCGAGCCAATCAGGGATGACATTTATGCGCCGCGTCGACTCTCACCCTCGCTTCTCTCGTTCCTCACCGCAACAGACGGCCGCCCCCGGGCGCCGCTGGCCGGTCCTGCTGCTGGCGGGATTCACGGCGCTGCTGCTGAGCGGCTGCGGCCCCGACAAGCCTGTCGCCAATGGGCCGACCACGCAAGCGGCTGCCGCGCAGCAGGAAGCGGGCGCACCAAGCGCCGTAGTGCAGGCCAATGCCCGCCAATATCGGGATGCCCCGGCGCTGGCGCTGGTCTTCTCCAGCTCCCTGACCCCCAAGGCGAACTGGCAAAGCTGGCTTGCAGTCAGCGAGGGGGGCAAGCAGGTGCAGGGGGAGTGGATCCTCGCCGACGATGGTCGCACCCTCTATTTCCCGAACGTTCAGCCCGACAAGAGCTACGAGGTGAGCCTCAAGGCTGGGCTGGGCCCATCCCCCCAGAGCTGGACCCTCAAGACCCGGCCGCTGGAGGCAGGAGCCTCCTTTACCGCCAGCGGCATGGTATTGCCGCTGCGTCAGGAACTTCGCCTGCCCATCAGCGCGGTCAACGTGGACGAGGTCAATATCGACTTCTTCCGGGTCGATGCGGAATATCTGCCCCGTTTTCTGACCGAGTATCGCCCCGGTGCCGGCATGGGCAACTGGGAGCTTGAGCAGATCACCAAGCGGGCCAAGCGGGTGTTCAGCGGTCGCTATGCGCTGGAGCTCGATGCCAACCGGCGCGAGACCCGCCTTATCAATGTGAAGGAGCCGCAACTGGCGGAGGCTGGCGTCTACTTTGCGGTGATGTCGCCCCTTGGCAACTACGACTGGCGCAAGGAGACCACCTATTTTGCGGTGAGCGATATGGGGCTCAGTGCCCGCCGCTACCGCGATCAGCTGGAGGTGTTCGTGAGCTCCCTGGCCAGCGCCGACCCGCTCAAGGATGTGCAGCTCTCCCTGCTCGACGAGAAGGGCAACCGGCTGCAGGTGCAAACCACCGATCCGCAGGGCCATCGCCGCTTCGATCAGGTGCAGGGGGCTCGCCTGCTGCTGGCCGAGCAGGGCAACCATCTGGCGGTGCTGCGTCTCGACGGGGCGGCGCTCGATCTCTCCACCTTCGATCTCGGTACCCAGCCCTGGCAGGCCCAGCAGCTCTATCTGTTCAGCGGGCGCGACCTCTATCGCCCCGGCGAGCGGCTCGACAGCGAGATCCTGCTCAAGGGGCAGGATGGCCAGCTGCTGCCGGGTATGGCGGTGGAGCTGGAGGTGAAGCAGCCGGACGGCCAGCTGCTCGAGCAGAAACGGCTGCTGCCGGATAGCCTTGGCGCCGCCCACTACGGCCTGCGTCTGCCGGATGATGCGCCGCTCGGGCGCTGGACCATCAACCTCAAGACCGCCGCCGGCAGTCGCTTCGAGTGGCCCTTTCTGGTGGAGGAGTTCTTGCCGGAGCGGCTGAAACTGCAGCTTGGCAAGGGGCCGGATGGCGAAGTCACTGATCTGGACGCGGCCCTCACTCTGCCACTGCAAGGGGACTATCTCTACGGCGCGCCAGCCAGTGCCACCAAGGCGAAGGCGGAGGTGAAGTTAAGTCGCGCCACCATGCCCTTTACCCAGTGGCAGGAGTTCACTCTGGGTGACGTGCTGCTCGCCGAGCAGGCCAAGGATCTCGAGCCCCTCAACATCACCCTCGATGCGCAGGGGCAGGGGACTTTTTCGCTGGCTGATGAGCTCGATGGGGTGCGCGCTCTCGGGCCGCTGGAGGTGGCCTATCGGGTGTCGCTCGCCGAGCCCGGTGGCCGCGCCGTCAATCGCAGCCGTACCCAGTATGGCTGGCCCGCGGGCAGCCAGTGGCCAGCTCTCAAGGCCGACTTTGTGGCAGATCGGGTGGAAGGGGGCAAACCGCTCCCCTTCCAGATCCTCAACCTCGATGACAAGGGCCAGCCGGTGGCGGGGGCGGTGAAGGTGCGCCTCATCAACGAGTACCGCGACTACTACTGGCACTACGCCGATGGCGAGGGGTGGAAGTACGAGTTCAACAGCCAGCCCTATCTGGAGCAGGAGCAGACCCTGCAGCTGGATGGCAAGGGGCCGACCCCGCTCACGCTGCAACTGGCGGCGGGCTGGTATCGATTGGAAGTGGAGAACAGTCAGGGCCATCAATCCAGCCTGCGGGTGGAAATAGGCAGTTACGCCTGGGGCGGCGGTGGCGAGCAGGCTCGGCCTGACAAGATTGCCATCACCCTCGACAAGCGTGCCTATCAGGCGGGTGACAAGGCCAAAGTGACCCTGGTGGCGCCGCGCCCCGGCAAGGGCTTGCTGCTGGTGGAAGATGGCGACGGCCTGCGCTGGTGGCAGCGCATCGAGCTCAAGGGGGCCGGTGGCGATGCCAAGGATGCCCGCGGCGAGTTTGAGATCCCGGTCAGCCCCGAGTGGCAGCGTCATGACCTGCATATCTCGGCCCAGATCGCCGCGCCAGACAGCGCCTCCAAACCGGTCGGCAAGCAGCAGGGGCAGAGCTTGCGCTCGGTCGGCCTGGTGCCGCTCACCCTGGATCGGGAAGCGCGCCGTCTGCCGCTTACCCTGAGCTCACCGGACAAAGCGGTGCCGCTCACCCGACTGGAAGTGACCGCCACCTCCACCCCCAACAGTCAGGGCCGCGTGGTGCTGGCCGCGGTGGATCGGGGCGTGCTCAACATCAGCGACTACCAGCCGCTCGACCCGTTCGAGATCTTCTTTGGTCGCAAGCGCTTCGCCCAGGATTTGTTCGACAACTACGGTCAGGTGATCCCGCCGCAGGATGGCAAGCTGGCCCGCCTCAACTACGGGGGCGATCGGGCGCCGCTGAAAAAGGGCGGCGCGCTGGAGAGCCGGGTCGAGATCGCCGCACTCTGGAGCGGCGAGGTGAGTTTTGATGAGAGCGGCAAGGCGATGATCCCGCTCGATCTGCCCAACTTCAACGGCGAGCTGGCGCTGATGGCGCTTGCCTGGAACGAACAGCAAGTGGGTGAGGCTGAGCGCGCCGTCAAGGTAGTAGCGCCCTTGGTGGCCGAAATTGGCTGGCCGCGCTTTGGCGCCAGAGGGGATGAGACCCGGGCGCTGGTGCAACTGCGCAACATGAGCGGCGAGGATCAGACCCTCTCCCTTGCCTGGACCCTCAATGGTGGGCTGAAAGCAAACGGCGAGCTGCCCCGCACCTTGGCCCTGAGAAATGGCGAAGAGCAGTGGCTGACCCTGCCGCTCACCGTGACCGGAGCGAGCGGCGTGGCGAGCCTGCAGTTGGCGGCCAGCGGCAAGGATTTTGCCATCAGCCGCGACTGGTATTTGCCGCTACGCTCCCCCTGGCCGGCCGAGACGCGCCAGCGCTACCAGATGCTGGCCCCCGGCCAGCAGATGAGCTTTTCGCCAGCTGAGCTGGCCGGGCTGGATCGCGTCAACCTGCAGGGGCTGCTCAGCCTCTCCGGCACTCCCCCCTGGGATCCGGCAGCCCAGTGGCAGGCGCTGGCCGACTACCCCTATGCCTGTCTGGAGCAGACCTTGTCCCGTGCCTGGCCTTACTTGCTGACCACGGCGGATGAGCGCGCCGCCTGGAACAAACCGGCAGCGGGCAAGAAAGCGGCGAGTGAGGCGGATGTGCAACGCGCCCTGCTGCAGCGGCTGCAGCGGTTGCAACTGCCAAGCGGCGGTTTTGGCCTCTGGGATGGCCGCTCCGACGAGGAGCAGTGGCTCACAGCCTATGCCGCCGACTACCTGCTGGCGCGCAAGGAGGCGGGCGATGCCGTGCCGGAGGCGATGCTCAATCAGGCGCTGAACCGGCTGCAAAGCTATCTCACCGACAGCCAGTACGGCGAGCGCTGGAGCAGTGCCCCCGAGCACAGCCGGCTGGCCTATCAGGCCTACAGCGCCTATGTGCTGGCCCGGGTGGGCAAGGCACCGCTCGCTACCCTGCGCCTTATCTGGGAGCAGCAGGCCGATCACGCTCGCTCCGGTTTGCCGCTGCTCCACCTCTCGCTGGCCCTCTCGGCCATGGGGGATGAGCAGAACGCCGCCAAGGCCCTCAATCGGGCGTTGGCGACCGAGCGCGGGGACGACTATCTGGGGGATTACGGCTCACCGCTGCGCGATGAAGCCCTTGAGCTCTCCCTGCTGCGCCAGCACAAGCTGGCTGCGGAGCGCTGGCCTGATCTCAGCGCCAAGGTGGCCAATACCCTGGCTCACCGTCAGTGGCTCAGCACTCAGGAGCGGCTCGCCCTGCTACGACTCGCCCGCTTCGACCCGGCCGTCGACTGGCAGGCTAGGGTAACTTCCTCGCTTGGCGGTGGATCCCTGAGCGGTTCGGCTCCGCTGCAGCAGGGTACCCCAGAGGCGCTGGCGGCGAGTACCGTCACCAATGAGGGCAAGGGATCCCTCTATGTGCAGCGCACTCTGGTCGGTTACCCCGAACAGGCTCCTACCAGGTTGAGTCAGGGGATAAGCGTGACACGCAGCTGGTTCAACAGCGACGGTCAGCGTTTTGACCCGACCAAGGTGAAGGTCGGCGATCTGGTGGTGGTGCGGCTCAACGTCAGCAGTGAATCGGCGGTGCCCGATGCCCTGCTGGTGGAGATGGTGCCCGCTGGCTTCGAGCTGGAGAACCCGGCCCTTGGCAACAGCATCAAGCTGGAAGAGCTCTCCATTGAGGGGAAACCGGCGTGGCAGAGCGAGTGGAACGACTATCTCAAGCATCAGGAGTTTCGCGATGACCGCTACACGGCAGCGCTGGATCTGAGCGAGGGGAGCAACCAGCAGCTGGTCTACCTGATGCGGGCGGTGACGCCGGGTCGCTATCAGGTGCCGCCGACCCAGGTGGAGGATATGTACCGCCCCGAGCTCAGGGCCGTGGGTGAGGATATCCATGAGGTAACGATTTCTGAGTAGCTGGCGCTTGATGGGTCGCAGACGCTCTCTGGGCAACGACCCCTCCCTTGAGCGGGTTCGCCCGCTCACTTTCTGGCTGCGTGGCTGGCTGAAATTAGGCCGCGCTGGCGGGCGCTGGCTTGGCTGTCTGCCGCGCTGGCTGCGCTTTTCGGTGCTGGGAGTTGTAGCACTGCTCCTGTCATTGCTGGCGCTGGATCGCATTTTCCCGCCGCCGCCACTCGACCCTGCCTACGCACGGGTGGTGCTCGACATGAAGGGGCGACCGCTGCGCGCCTTTGCCGACACCAGCGGGGTGTGGCGCTACCCCGTGACCCTGGAGCAGGTCTCCCCCCGCTATATCGAGGCGCTGCTGGGCTACGAGGATCGCTACTTCTGGCATCATCCCGGGGTCAATCCGGTGGCCATGGTGCGCGGGGTCTGGCAGTGGCTGCGTTACGGGCGGGCCGTGTCGGGCGGCTCGACCCTCACCATGCAGGTGGCCCGCCTTATCGAGCCCTACCATAGGAGTGTGCCCGGCAAGTTGCGCCAGATGGTCCGAGCGCTGCAACTGGAGTGGCACTACGACAAGCGCACCCTGCTCACCGTCTACCTCAACCGGGCGCCGTTTGGCGGCAATCTGGAGGGGGTGCAGGCGGCAAGTTTTGCCTATCTCGGCAAGAGCGCCGCCAGGCTGACCCATGCCGAGGCGGCGCTTTTGGCGGTGTTGCCGCAGGCTCCCAGCCGCAACCGGCCGGACCGGCATCCCGAGCGGGCCCGCACCGCCCGTGACAAGGTGATGCAGCGACTGGTAGCGCAGGGTGTCTGGCCCGAACAGGTGTGGCTGGAGGGACGTATCGAGCCGGTGCTGGCTCGCGGTCACTTCACGCCGATGGAGGCGCCGCTGTTTGCCCGCCTCGCCGCCGACAATCAGGCTGGGGCGCTGGTGCATACCACCATAGACGGCGATCTGCAGCGCTGGCTGGAGGGGCGGGTGGCGAGCTATATCCGCCGTTTCCCCGAGCAGACCTCCGCCGCCCTGCTGCTGGTGGACAACAGAACCATGGCGGTACGCGCCTATGTGGGCAGCGCCGAGTATGGCAATTTGCGCCGCCACGGTTACCTCGACATGGTGCAGGCGATCCGCTCCCCCGGCTCCACCCTCAAGCCCTTTATCTACGGTCTGGCCATGGACGAGGGGCTGGTGCACTCGGCCTCCCTGCTCTCTGATGCGCCAAGGCTCGGGTCTGACTATCGTCCCGCCAATTTTTCCGGCGCCTTTCAGGGGCCGGTGACCCTGACCCAGGCGCTGCAGCAATCCCTCAACGTGCCGGCGGTGCAGGTGCTGGAGGCGCTGGGGCCGGACAAGTTGGTCAGCCGCCTCGACAACGCCGGGGTACGGCTGGCCCTTTCCGACAAACCCAATCCGGCCATTGCGCTCGGGGCGGCGGGCATTCGACTCGAGCAGCTGGTAGCGCTCTACAGTGCGCTGACCCGTGAGGGACAGGTGGCGATGCCGGTCTGGCTGGCAGGGCAGCAGGCGGTGTCGCGTCCCTTGCTGAGCCCGGGAGCGGCCTGGATCATTTGGCAGATATTGAGCGCGCAGGGGCGGGCGGATCAGCCCTTTGCCAGCGAGGCGACCGGCCGGGTCAACCGGCTGGCCTGGAAGACCGGCACCAGCTATGGCTACCGCGACAGCTGGGCGATGGGGGTCTCCGGTCGCTGGACCATAGGCGTCTGGCTGGGGCGCCCCGACGGCACCCCCATGCCCGGTTTTTACGGCCAGAGCGCGGCGGTGCCACTGCTGCTCTCGGTCTACTCGCGGCTGGCTGACAACAGCCCCCTGCCGGCACAACCCAACACGGTGAGCGAGGCCGAAGTTTGCTGGCCGCTGGGGCGCAAGGCGAGCGCGCCCCTGCCGCAAACGTGTCTGCAGCGCCAGAGTGCCTGGTTGCTGGAAGGACGCGATCCCCCCACCTTGCCGGATCCCATGGATTGGCCCTCGCCGCTGCGCCAGGTTGCGCTGACCAAGGAGGGCAAACCGACCCTGTCACGCTGCCAGGATGCGGCGCAATCCGGTTTTCGGGCCCTCTGGCCGCTGTCGCTGGAGCCGTGGCGGGGGCCTGCAGAGCGGCGCCAGGCGCTGCTGGCGAGTGGTTGCAAGGGGGAGGGGCAGAGCACCGAGCTGCAGGCCCCCATCCGCATCCTGGCGCTGGGGGAGGGCAACCTTATCCGCAGTCAGCGCTACCGGTTGCAGCCCAGGGTGCTGGGCGGTGTCGGCAAGCCGGCCTGGTTTCTCAACGGCCAGCGGCTGCGCTGGGACGGGGATCAGGTGCTGAGCGAGGCGGGTCGCTATCAGCTGGTGGTGGTGGACGAGGCGGGTAACAGCGATCGCATCGAGTTTCGCTTGGAAAATCCCTCCTGAGGGGAGGTGCCTCTCTTTGGGGTGTCAGAATATTGACGACATCGGGGGATGGATCCGATGCCGTCAGCGGATTGTCGATTTCCCCATAGGGCGCCGCGGAGTCAGGGCTTGACCTGACCCAACCGGGTGAAGAAGTGCTGACTCTTGCGCTGGTGGAAGTGGCTCTTCTTGATGGAGTGAAACACCAGCTTGCTGTCCGGATGGCTCGCCTTGAGGCGATGGATCATCGCCATGGCGGGCAGGCCGGTACTGACGAGCGTAGTGAGCGGCAGGCTCTGGGTCTGCGGCCCCAGCAGCTGGTTGAGCCCCTGCTGCGCCTGCTCGAAGCGGGTCAGTACAGCTGGCTCGGCGTAGCCGCTGCCCAGCATGGCGAGCAGGGCATCGAGCGCCTGATTAAACTCGGCCAGCTGCTGGCGAAAGCCGCTGCGACTGCGCAGGGCGATCAGCTCTGCAAACGGGATATCGCTCAAGTGAGTGGGCACTTGCAACGGGATCTCGAGGTGGAAGCAATCCTGACCACCGCGGTTGTGATAGCGGGATTCGAGCAGGTGGAGCAGCCGGTCCAGATAGTCGTGATCGGTGATAAGTGCCCCCTCATTGGCGAGTGCCCACTCGCGGGCGAGCCGCATGGAGAGCAGGTTGGCAAAGCGCCGCGCCATCCTGAACCCGCCCTCCTCCCGGCTGGCAAAACCGTGGGCCAGGCAAAAGCCGTGCAGCCGCTCCAGCCCCGCCTGGGCCGGGCAGAAACAGTCGTGGTTGGCCGGCGTGCGCCAGCGCCCGATCAGCTCCTTGTTGCCAAACACCTTGTGACGCACGAAGTCGGGGGCGATAAGGCCGGCAATCTGACTCTCTATCTGGGGGGTGATGGCGGCAAAGAAGGCGGCATCCGGCCGCTCGGCCAGCAGATCCGTCTCCTGCTCGAGGGTTTGCAGCAGGGCGGTGAGGCCGCTCTTCTCACTGACGGTGAAGACGAAGGCGAGCCGCTCCAGATAGAGCAGGGCAAACTTGAGCCACAGCTCGTCGCGCACTTCCATGCCGGGGTAGTAGATATAGGTCTTCATCGAATGGGTCTGTGGTCAGGAATGTTGCCAGGGCGCAGGTTCGGGAATATACGCAAGATTGCCTCGCTGCGGCAAACATTGCGTGGGGGAATGTGAGCAAACGCTCATCCAGTAGGCGCTGGCCACAAAGTTCTGATATAATTCGCGCCCTTAAATCAAGGTCACCCGAGTCATTACCATGAAGTTCATTATCAAGCTGTTCCCGGAAATCACCATCAAGAGCAAGTCGGTTCGCCAGCGCTTTATCAAGATCCTGCAGGGCAATATCCGCAATGTCCTGCGCCGCTTCGACGACGATGCCCGGGTGCGGATGGATTGGGACAAGCTGATCGTGAGCTCCCGCAATGACCAGTTCCGTGAACAGGCCATCGAAGCCCTGGCCTGCATTCCCGGCATTCAGGCCTTCCTCGAGGTGCAAGCCAGCAAGTTTACCGACCTGCACGACATCTTCGAGCAGGTGAAAGCCGTATGGGGTGACCAGCTCGAGGGCAAGACCTTCTGCGTGCGCGCCAAGCGCCACGGCAAGCACGAGTTCTCCTCCCTCGAAGTGGAGCGCTACGTGGGTGGTGGCCTGAACCAGCACTGCGTGAGTAACGGCGTGCGCCTCAAGAACCCGGATGTGAAGATCAACCTCGAGATCGACGGCGAAGAGCTGTTCATCGTCAGCGCCATCCACCAGGGCCTGAGCGGCATGCCCATCGCCACCCAGGAAGATGTGCTGAGCCTCATCTCCGGTGGTTTTGACTCGGGCGTGGCCTCCTTCCAGTTCATCAAGCGCGGTTGCCGGGTGCACTACTGCTTCTTCAATCTGGGTGGGGCTGCTCATGAGATCGGCGTCAAGCAGGTGGCCTATCACCTGTGGAACCGCTTCGGCTCTTCCCACCGGGTGCGTTTTACTGCGGTGGACTTCGAGCCTGTGGTGGCCGAGATCCTCGAGAAGATCGACAACGGCCAGATGGGCGTGGTGCTCAAGCGGATGATGATGCGCGCCGCCGCCAAGGTGGCCGACGAGTTCCAGATCCCGGCTCTGGTGACCGGTGAGTGCGTGGGTCAGGTCTCCAGCCAGACCCTCACCAACCTGAACGTCATCGACCGGGTGACCGACAAGGTGATCCTGCGCCCGCTCATCACCTGGGACAAACCGGACATCATCAGCGAAGCGCGCCGCATCGGTACCCTGGAGTTCGCCGAGACCATGCCGGAGTATTGCGGCGTCATCTCCAAGAAGCCGACCGTGAAAGCCGATCTGGCCCGCATTGAAGAGGAAGAGGGCAACTTCGACTTCGCCATTCTGGACAAGGTGGTGGCCGAGGCCCGTTACCTCGACATTCGTCGCATCGGCGAAGAGACCGCCGCCGAGGTGCAGGAAGTGGAGACCACCGCCGAGAGCGGTGACAACGAGGTGATCCTCGATATCCGCTCCATGGATGAGCACGACGAGAAGCCGTTGCTGGTGGAAGGGCGTGAGGTCATGCATATTCCCTTCTTCAAACTGGCCACCGCCTTTGGTGACCTGCCCAAGGAGAAGACCTACCTGCTCTACTGCGATCGCGGCGTGATGAGCAAGCTGCAGGCGCTCTATCTGAAAGAGAAGGGTTTTGCCAACGTCAAGGTGTACCGTCCGTAAGGTGACGTTCAAGCGTGCATAAAAAAATCCGGCCAATGTGCCGGATTTTTTTATTTCACTTGCAGGTTGAGGCTCAAGGGCAGGGGACGGGGGTAAAGGTGGACTGCCCCTGGCAGCGCCATCCCATTTCCGCCTGGCGCATCTGCCACAGGTTGTTGCTGCGAAACAGGGTCAGGATGTAGATCATGTCGCTCTTGGTGCCATCGAGGGCGACCGAGAGCACCAGATCGTTGTCCAGCTGCTGCGCCTGGATGCGACTGGGTATGTCGCTGTGGCCGACGAAACGCAGGGCCACTTCACGATAGTCATTGACCCAGCTCTGCTGGGCGGTGCTTGCCTGACGGATCTGCTGGTTGAACTGCTGCACCGGGGTGGACGCGAGCCGACCAAACAGTACCTGGGCTTCAGCCTGCGCCGTTGCCACATTCATCAGTAACAGTGATGCGATGAGTCCAAGTTTTTGCATGAGGGATTCCGGCTTACAACACTGCATCCTATGACAACAGAAAAGCCTGCTTGGTTCAACGCAACCGGGCCGGGAGTGCGACCTGACGCCGGTTGTGAGGTCAATTGCGCTGCAGCGAGAAGGTAGGCAGTGACAGATGCCAGTAGATGGCGGCCACCCGTAAACCGAACACCGCCGTCATGCAGATGAGCATGGCGGTCACCCGATCCACGTCTATCTCCAGCGCCAGGGTATAGAGGATGCCCCCCAGGATGCAGGCGGTGGCATAGATCTCCTTTTGCAGCACCATGGGCACCTCCCGGGCCAGCACGTCACGGATCATGCCGCCGGCCACCCCTGTCATGGTGCCCATCAATACGGCGATCAGCCCCGATGTACCAAAGTTGAGGGCTTTTTGTGCCCCGATCACGGTAAAGAGCGCCAGCCCGAAGGCGTCGGCGACCGGTAACACGTACCAGGGCATGCGACGGGGCAGCTTGACCATCCACATGCCGATGAGTGCCGTGGCGATCACCACCCAGATGTAGAGAGGGTCACGTACCCAGAAGACCGGGGTAGCCCCCAGGATCATGTCGCGGATGGTACCGCCGCCGATGGCGGTGACTGCCGCCAACACCATGACGCCAAAACCGTCCATCCTGAGACGGCCCGCCACCAGTACGCCCGAAAACGCGAATACCGCAGTACCAAACATGTCGCTGATGTAAACAATCTGCTCAACCAGTGTCTGCATGGAGAACAACTCACGTCCAATTGTTGATGGGGCCGCGATTTTAGGGGGGATTGCGGCGTCTGACCAATGGCTGCCTGCAAGAAGTGGGAGCCAGACCAAGTTTTTCTCGGCCGCGCTGGCGCCAGCCAGCGCGATGCATCTGAGCGGCGTCATGTTGTAGGGGAGGTGGACATAAACCTGCGCCCGGCCCGTTGTCGCAAGCCTGATGAATTCAATGAGCAAAACAGGGCACTTTTTTCCTCAAGTTCAGCCGGAACATGCCGATATATAGGGTAAGCGGCGTTAATGCGATGAAGCGTTGAAAATAATGCTAAAGACATCGAAAAAGAGGCCGTTAAATAAGAAGCATCGAACAGAAAAGACAATAAAGTTCGAGCAAATTAAATAGTAAATTTAATAGCTTAGGAGAATAGTCATGGGTCTTTATATCAATACGAACGTTTCATCGCTCAACGCCCAGCGTAACCTGATGAACACCAACAAATCTCTGGATACATCCTACACCCGTCTGGCATCCGGTCTGCGCATCAACAGCGCCAAAGACGATGCCGCCGGTCTGCAGATTTCCAACCGCTTGACCTCCCAGATCAATGGTCTGGATCAGGGCAACCGCAACGCCAACGACGGTATCTCCGTCGCCCAGACCGCCGAAGGCGCCATGGATGAAATCACCTCCATGCTGCAACGGATGCGTACCCTATCCCAGCAGTCTGCCAACGGCTCCAACAACACGGATGACCGTACCGCGTTGCAGCAAGAGTACACTCAGCTGATGACTGAAATCGACCGGGTGTCCAAAGATACCACCTTCGGTGGCCAGAATCTGCTCAATGGTGGCTATGTGGGATCCTTCCAGGTTGGTGCCGACGCTGGTCAGACCATCACGTTCCGGATGACCACTGCTTTCAGCATCTCTGGTATGGCGTCAGCAACGAAAGGTAATGCCACAGTCACAACAACTACTACTGGTGAGCCCTATTCTGTGACGAAGAGCTCGAGTGGGACAGTGACTACAACCAGTATTGGTAGTATCACTACCGCCAAAGATGCACAATCGGCCATGGCCAACCTGGATTACATGATTAAAGTGGTGGATAGCAAGCGTGCCGAGCTGGGTGCGGTGCAGAACCGGTTCGATTCGACCATTCGCAACCAGGCGAACGTCTCTGAAAACGTCAGTGCCGCCCGTTCACGGATCCGCGACGCAGACTTCGCGACCGAGACCGCCAACCTGACCAAGCAGAACATTCTGCAACAGGCAGCCTCGACCATACTGTCTCAGGCAAACCAGCGTCCGCAGTCAGCACTCTCCCTGCTGCAGGGCTGATAAAAGAAAACAGGGCGGTTGTTCAGGCCGCCCTGGTCAAGAGATGGAACAAAGGGGTGTTCGGTTCGCACTCTGTTCTATCGGGAGAGAATCTATTCTCTATTAGTAAAGCCAAGTGTTGTACAGCTGTTCAGTTCTGTCACGCTTGGTCATATTCTCCTGAGCGTATGCTCGTTTTAGGCCGGATCGCCCGGCCTCTTTTTATTGTGCCGTCAAATTGACGCCACTCCCCCAGATAAAAGCACAAACTGTGCCAACACTCAGAATTCATCTCTGTTACGCCGGCTTTAGGCTCTATTCCCGTTCACTGGGGATGGCTTGCCATCACCTTGCCGTTTGCCGGATAAAACTTGCCGCCACCGGCAATTATTTTCCTAAAGCTTGTCGCTGCGCAGCCGTTAAATAAAGTGAAGCAATCGAGGGGTGTTCGGAATCCAACGTTTGCACTACTGCGGGTGACCTGTCCGTTCAAACAGACACCCGCCAGAAGAATCAGGCTCGTTCAACCTGTTCTTCTAACGGTGGGACGCCGCTTTGGCGGTGCAACCCGCAGTCGCATGTTCTTCGGGAGAATATTTTATGGCCATGTACATTAACACCAACATTTCATCACTGAACGCCCAGCGTAACCTGATGAACACCAACAAGTCCCTGGATACGTCCTATACCAGACTGGCTTCCGGTCTGCGTATCAACACCGCCAAGGACGATGCTGCCGGTCTGCAGATCTCCAACCGTTTGACCTCACAAGTTAACGGGCTTGACCAAGGTAACCGCAACGCCAACGACGGTATCTCCGTCGCGCAAACGGCTGAAGGGGCCATGGATGAAGTGACCAGCATGCTGCAGCGTATGCGTACGCTGGCACAACAATCCGCCAACGGCTCCAACAACACCGATGACCGCACTGCACTGCAGCAAGAGTTTGACCAGCTGACCACCGAGATCAACCGTATATCCACCGATACCACCTTTGGGGGGCAGAAGCTGCTGGATGGTTCCTACAAGGGGTCATTCCAGGTAGGGGCTGACGCCGGTCAGACCATCACCTTCAAGATGACTTCTGCGTTCACCATCAGCGGGATTGCGGCGTCAACCAAGGGTAGTGCGACCGTTGCGACCAGCGCCACTGGCGAACCTTATACCGTGACCAAGGGCACGAGCGCCGTGACTTCTACCAGCGTCAGCAGCATCAGCACTGCTAAGGATGCACAGACTGCCATGGCCAACCTTGACTTCATGATCAAGGCAGTGGACAGCAAGCGTGCAGAATTGGGTGCGGTACAGAACCGGTTTGACTCCACCATTCGCAACCAGTCCAACGTCTCTGAAAACCTGAGCGCCGCACGTTCTCGTATCCGTGACGCAGACTTTGCGACCGAGACGGCCAACCTGACCAAGCAGAACATTCTGCAACAGGCAGCGTCCAGCATCCTGGCGCAAGCCAACCAAAGACCGCAATCTGCTCTGTCCCTGCTGGGCTAACAGAAAAGCAGTGATGAGATAGGAAAAGGAGCGACGATATGGCCAATGAAATTGGGATCCCGTCATCGGTCACTCCTTCTTCTCTTCAGTCAAGTAGCAAGAGCGGCCAATCGGCCGCTCAAGTGCTATCTGGCACGACGGAAGAGCAGCGGGTGACGGCACAACAGGATGTGAAAAAACAGCAGGATACTCTGGTTGGTGAAAAAATCGCCAAACAGGGTGTATCCAATGCCGATATTGAAAATGAGGTGCAAAACTTGCAAGAGTTCAGCAAGTTGCAAGGCTGGACTGTCAATTTCAGTGTTGAGAAGGATCTGGATCAGGTGGTCATCAAGGTGGTGGACGCCGAGACCAAGTCAATGATCCGGCAGATCCCGAGCGAGGAGCTGCTGGCCATCAGCAAGCGGATCAAGGATCTGCGTGAGGGCGATGTATCCGGCGGCGGTTCGCGGGTCGGGTTGCTGCTCGATAACGAGATCTGATACGAATAAATTAAGAGGAGAGAGAGTATGCCCACCATTACGTCTGCCGGTGCCGGCTCCGGACTCGATTTGGAGTCAGTGATTGCTGCCAGTGTCGATGCCAAGAAGGCACAACTGATGCAGCCCATCACCACCAAGAAGACCAACACTCAAATCACTCTCTCCGGTGTGGGGCAGCTGAAGTCTGCCATCGCCTCGTTCGTGACCACTCTTAAGGCCATGGCGAAGGATGATGCGTTCAACAAGCGCTCCATCAACATTACTCAGGACAAGGACAAACCCGTGCTCAAGGTGGAGAGCAAGACGGGGGCCTCCAACGGTCAATATGACATCAGCGTCGAACAATTGGCGAAGTCCAGTAAATTTGACGGCACCTTCGACTCGTCGACGACTCCCCTCATCACCCAGGACGGGAAACTGACGTTCAAGGCTGGCGACAAGACCTTCGATGTGGATGTCAAAGCGGGTGACTCGCTGCAGTCCATTCGCAAACGGATCAACAATGACGCTGACAACTTCGGTCTGAGCGTCAACATCATGAATACCTCAGATGGCAAATCCAAGCTGATGATCGACTCTGGGGTCAGCGGCAGCGGTAAGGACCTGCAGATCACCGGCAGCACCACTGAGTTGACCGACAACCTGGTGTCCAAACTGACCCAAAATCAGACTGCCCAGGATGCCCAGATCAAGGTAGATGGTAACACCCTGACCAGTGCGACCAATACCTTCGATGGCACCATAGTCGGGCTCAAACTGACCGTGCTGAGGGAGTCGGATAGCACGACCACCACCGATACCAACGGCAATCCGGTCAAGACCTACAGCTCGAACAAGGTCGATGTGACCACTGACAAGGCCGGCATCAAGGACATGGTCAAGAGCTTTGTCGACGGTTACAACGCGCTGGTGAAGAAGAGCAATGATCTTGGCAAGCGCAACTCGATCGTGGCAGGGAAAAGCCAGAATGATGGCGGTGCATTGGCAGGAGATGCGACCACGCGTGCCGTGGTCAACATGATGAACGGCCTCATCACCGAACCCTCCAAAAAATCGTCTACCTATTCAACGATTTTCCAGATGGGTATCAAGATGGACAACAAGGGGGTATTGTCCATCGACGATACCAAGTTCAGCGAGGCCATCGACAAGAACTTTGATCAGGTGGTTGCGGTGTTTGGCGGCAAGGATGGGGTCGCAGGCAAGCTGGCCAGCCAGCTGGAAACCTACTCCAAGACCGGCGGCCTGCTGGCCAAGCGGGAAGATTCGCTCAATTCCGATCTGCGCGAAGTAAGCCGCAAGGAGTCGGATGTTACCGCCCAGCTGACCAAGTATCAGGAGACCTTGCGGGCCCGTTATGGCAGCCTGGACAGCATGCTGGCCAAGATGAACAAGTCGGCCTCTTATCTGAATCTGCTCAATACCAAAACGAATTAATACGTAGTCAGGAGCCGTGCCTCTTATGTATCGGAAAAATATCAAGGCTTACACCACCCAGAATCTGCAGTCCGAGCTGGCGGTGGCGGATCCCTACCGGGTGATCCAGCTGTTGATGCAAGGTTGCCTCGAGCGTCTTGCCCAGGCCCGTGGTGCCATCGAACGTCGTGATTTCGAAGGTAAGTCCCAGTCCATCTCCAAAACCATGGCCATTATCAACGGTTTACAGGACTCGCTGGACCTCTCCTATGGCAAGGTGCCGGAAGATCTGTTTGCGCTCTACGACTACATGAAGGTGCGCATGATGGATGCCAGTCGTGATATGGACATGGCCGCCATCGACGAGGTGATGAACCTGATGCTGACAGTCAAGAGTGGCTGGGATGCGATTCCGGTCGAAGAGCGCGACAAGGCCATTGCCCAGCAAAAAGCAGGTCGTGCGGAATGAATGATGCCAAGCTGTCCGGCTTGATGAACCACGGCAGCCGTTTGCGGTTGCTGTTGGAGCAAAATGAGCTGGCGGCAGCGGAAGTGCAAATGGAGCACTATCTCGCTGCCCTGAACGAGGTCTTCGAGCATATCCCAGCTGACAGTCATCTTAATGCAGAGCAGCAGCAAGCCCTGTCTCAGTTTCAAATGATCCATGCGCTGATAACGAATGCGAGACACCTGGCAGAGGATGAATTGCGCCAATTTTCCAAGGCCGGTCGTGTGGCGGGCCTTTACAAGATGAATGCGGGTTGAGTACCGAATGGATTTTAACAAGAACATCAAAGATGCCGAGCATGAGCTCTCCCGTCTAGCCAGGCAGAAAGAGCAGGAAGCCGCCATGCTGGAGGTGCTGCCCGTTCGCCATGAACTCAATATGGCTGCCTTTGAAAAATATATGCCCGGAATACATGCATTTTTCAAAGAGTATCAGCCAGTCAGACCCTTCCGATTTTTCTGCAACGAGAACGGCGTTCCAAATGTTCTTTGGCTGGACGATGACGTCGCCCTCTATGGCGATGATCCCTTTGCCGAAGCACAGGCCCAGATTGCCGAGGTGATCGAACATAGCGTATTGCAATGTATCGACTTCGTGCCTCAGTGGCATCTGGAAGGGCAGATCCATATCGCTTACAACAATGCCATCTCCAAACTCAAGGAGAACGTGTCGCTGGAAGGCTTGCCGCTTCGCAAGGCGCTGGATGCCGACATTCCCTTGTCCTTCATGTACGGGATCGGACTGGGTTATCAGCTGGGCTACTTGTATGAGCGGTGCCGGGTTCGGAATCTGTTTGCCTTCGAGCCCGACCTCGATATGTTCTACGCCTCGCTCTATTGCTTCGATTGGCACAAGTTGCTCGAATACATGGAGCAGGAGTCGCTGAGTCTGCACCTGTTCATCGGAGTCGATGAACAGCTGCTGGTTGCCGACATGATGGAGGCGCTGCATCGCAAAGGGGCATTCTGGTCGGCGAGCTATTTCTCGTTTTGTCACTACCACTCACCCAAGCTGCATGCCTTGATCGACAAGGCAGAGGGTGAGTTGTATCTGCTCAAGACGGGCTGGGGCTTTTTCGATGACAATATTTATGCGCTGGCCCACAGTCACACCCATCTGCAGGATGGCACGCCTTTCCTGAAGCGAGAGCGGGATACCTCGCTGGTCGAGCAGGTGCCGGTATTCGTGGTCGGTAACGGACCGTCGCTGGATCAGAGCATCGAATTCATCCGGCAGCATCAACGGCAAGCCATCATCATTGCCTGCGGCACGGCCGTCAGTGCGCTGCACAAGGCGGGTATCAAACCGGACATCTACGTGGCGGTGGAGCGCACCAAGAGCTCGGCGGATTTCCTGCGCATCCTCAATGCGGATGATTTCCTCAAGGATGCGGTCTTCCTCAGCGTTGACGTGATCCACCCCGAGTGCAAGACCTTCTTCCGCAAGACGGGTCTGACCTTCAAGCCCAACGAGCCCATGTTTGCCATGCTGGTCAGCCGGTTTGGTCAGGCTTTCGAGTATGAGTCCATTGAATTCTCCAACCCCTTCGTTGGCAACACCGGCCTCAATTATGCGGCGTTGCTCGGGTTCAAACAGGTATACCTGTTCGGAATAGACAATGGCTACAAGTACGCAGACAAGCATCACTCCACTCTGAGTCTCTATTACAACGAGAAGAGAGAAGCCAAGTACAACGAGAATCTGAAAGGTACTTTCCCGGCACCGGGCAATTTGGGCGGGGAAGTGCGGATCAATCATCTGTTTGGCCTGGCAATCCATAACATGACGCGCGTGCTGACAAGCCATCCGGATATGCGCTGTCTGAATTGCAGTGATGGGGCCTACATTGAAGGCGCCATCCCTCAAGGGGTCGACGCCTTGCACATCAGCAGCCCGGAGCTGGACAAGATCGCCTTGCTTGATGAGCTGATGGCGCGCTGTTTCCAGCCGTTCGACATGACCAGCGTGGATTTTACTGCCGCGCTCAATGTGACGCTGTTTGACGATCTGCTGGAGAAGTTGCGTACCGACTGGCGGACGGTCAAATACGAACACAATGACATACTGGCCATGATGCAGCGTCACCACGACTATCTGCTCTATTTGCTGATGAGCCGTGATTGCCATCTCTACCGTGTCTTGATCGGCTCGATGAACTATTTCTACGCCAACATCATCGGCTTGATGATGACCCTGATTGACGCAGCGCCTGACAAGTTCGAAGCCAAGGTGAAAGAGGCCGAGGTGATACTCGAGCGGTTCTTCGACGATGCGAAGCCGATTTATGCCGATGCCTTCCAGCGACACGATTCCGTCTACTTCGTGGGACTGGATATCTTCAAGAAGAAGTGACGGCTATCTCTCATCACGTCTCTGCCAAATAAAAAACACCGGCCTACGCCGGTGTTTTTTTGTTGTACGAGTGATTGGCTGCGGGCTTTACAGGCGCTGTTACTGTACGCCTGCGATGGCCCGGCATATCTGCTCCACCGCATTGAGTGCTCTCGGGGTGAAACGGTGCAGCTCATCCGAGTTGATGAGTTGCAGACGCTGGTGGCGAACGGCATCCACCATGGGCCACTGTTGCCAGTGGCGCAGGGCGTCAGCGTCTTGACTCCCTGCCAGGATCAACGCCGGATTGGCCTTGATCACCTGCTCCAGGCTGACCTGGGGATAGGGCGTGGGGGCATCCGCCATCAGGTTATCCCCGCCGCACAGCTCGATGGCCTGGGCGGGCCAGGCATTGCCGCTGACGCTGGTCAGCGGTGGATACCAGAGCTGGTAGAACACCTTGATATGCTTGGGTTTGCCGTAGCGCTGGCTAAGGGCGGCCAGGCGGGCGAGATAGGCATCGGCCTCGGCATTGGCGGTTTTTTCCACCCCCAATGTTTTTCCCAAGGCCCGCATCTCGGTGGCGAGGGAGGCAAAGTCGGTCGGTTCTGAATAGAACACCGGGATCCCCAACTGCTCGATGGGGGCCAGCATGCGGGATTGGGCGGAGCGCCAGGCGACGATCAGGTCGGGTTTCTGGGCCAGCAGGGCCTCCAGATTGATGCTGCGATAGTTGGCTACCTGGGGCAGGCGTTTGACCTCGGGCGGATAATCGGAGGCATCGTCGGTAGCCACGATGCGATCGCCGGCGCCGATGGCAAACAGCAATTCGGTCAGGTGGGGGGTGAGGCTGACGATGCGTGTCGGCGTCCCGGCCAGCAGGGCTGGCGACATGCACAACAGGCAGAGCAGGGTGAGCCATCTAGCCATGCAGGTGCTCCAGCACAGTGAGCAGCAATGCCAGCGCCAGCCAGCCCCAACCGGCTTGTTGCAGGCGGTTTAGCAGACGCAGGGCCGTACCGACATCCGGCTCGGCGGCGGCGTCAAACACGGGAAAACGGATCAAGCTGCCCTGATAGTAACGGGGGCCACCGAGCTTGCAGCCCAGCGAGCCGGACAGCAGCGCCAGCAGTATTCCCATGGCGGGGTAGGGCCAGAGCATGGCTGTACGCAATCGGCTGGCCAGCTTGCGCAGCTGGGTCAGGCACAAGGGCAGCGCCAGCAACAAGATGGCAGGGGTACACAGGGCCTGGTAGAGCACGGCGGCGGCCCGGCCAAAGTGGGCAAAGGCTGGCAGTTTCGGGCTCCAGCCCTGGTTCATCAGCTGGGCGAGGCGCCACAACAGGGCCCCCTGCACCCCCGCCAGGGCGAACCCCAGCAGCGGGCCGGCCCACTGCCCGACCAGGCGCAGGGCGCAGCTTTCACTGACCGCCTTGGCAAGCCCCATCAGGGAGAGTTTACCGGTATCTCGTCTGAGCCAGGGGGCGGCCTGCAACCTGGCCACCACCAAGGTATCCTGGTCTGTCAGTGCGCGAGTGGCACGGGCCAGCTCCCGCAGCGGACGCGATTCCAGCATCAGCAGCAGAAACAGCAGATCGAACAGCGGCTCCGAGAGCGAAAGATTGCGAACCGCCCAGAGTCCGGCGGCGCACGGTAGCCAGACAATCAGCATGGCCAGCAGACCGGCCTGCAATTGCTGACCGGGGGCGCCATCGGGACGACACACCTTGTGACCCAGCCGGGTCAGCAGGGGCACGACGGCGGAGAGCCGATAGTGGGCCGGCCAGGGCACGATGGCCTCCAGCAGCGCGGCCCCGAGCAAAATGGCCGCCGGAGTGGCGGCCATCTGTTCCAGAGTGGTGAGTGTGATCACAGCTTGCCGAGCATCTTGATGATCACTTCGGCAGAGTGCTTGCCGGCCACCTCGATGAAGGCATCGAAGGATTCGACCTGTTCCTTGCCGGCGATGTCGGACATGGCTCGCACCACCAGATAGGGCACCTTGAACATGTGGCACACTTGGCCGATGGCTGCCCCTTCCATCTCGACCGCCAGCATCTGCGGGAAGTCGGCACGGGCTTTGGCGATGGCGTCCGGCTTGCACATGAACTGATCGCCGGTGCAGATGAGGCCGACCTTGGTTTGATGCTTGCCTTGTTCGGCAATGCAGGCCTGGGCGACGGCGATAAGCTGCTCGTCGCAGGGGAAGGCGGCAGGCTGCTGCGCCATCTGGCCCATCTCGTAGCCAAAGGCAGTCACATCCACATCGTGGAAGCGCATCTCGCTGGCGATCACTACGTCACCGATGTGCAGGTCCTGGGCAAAGCCGCCGGCAGAGCCGGTGTTGATGACGCAGTCGGGGGCGAATTTTTCCAGCAGCAGGCTGGTGGCGACGCTGGCGGCGACTTTACCGATGCCGGAGCGGGTCAGGATCACCTCCTTGCCTGCCAGGGTGCCCTGATAGAACTCGCAGCCGCCCAGTTGCAGGGTGGTCGGGTTGCTCATCTGGCTGCGCAGCAGGGCCACTTCCTGTTCCATGGCGCCGATAATACCTACTTTCATCACTCACCTCGTCTTGATGGCCAGTTGGCCGAATAAGTTGTTGTGGATCATAACAAAAGTTGGCGATGGCGCCGAGCATTCCGATGCTGGCGGGTGGGAAGGTCCACTCAAGGGTAGCGCTCGGCCAATCTGGCCAGCTCGCCGCGGTCCGCCAACCGTTGCAGGGTGCTGGTAAACAGGGCCAGGCGGGCAGGGGAGGTGCGCTGGTAAAACAGGATGTAGAAGGGGATGGTCTCCATGGTGGTGGGGAGGATGCGGATCTGATCGCTCAGGTGATGGCGCTGCAGATCGGCTTTGATACCGGGTGAGCGATAGTAGACGAAGCGTCCGCGCTTCATCAGCAGCTTGTCGTAGTTGGCTGCGCTGCTGCTCCCGCCGCTGTCGATGATGAGCCCCTGTATGGCCTGCAGCCGTTCGATGGCGCCACTGCCGTGATTGACGAGGATGATCCCCGCATTACCCAGCGCCCTGACGTCGTCCCAGTGACGGATCTCGACCGGGTCGTCGCTGCGCACCGCCAGGTAGTAGCGTACGGTGAAGATGGGGGGCTGCAGATAGAGGAAGTGGTTGCGGCGGACCGGGTTGTCGCCCACGCCGCAGAGGAAGTCGAGCTGGCCGAAGCGCACCCGTTTTTCCAGCCGCTTGAGGGGGATAAAGTGCTGATCCCCCTCGATGCGCAGGGCAGGCTCCTGTTGCTCCATCAATCGAAACAGCTCGACGCAGAGCCCCCCGATGCGGCCATCCGCCATCTGGGTATATTTGGGGGCGGACTCGGGCTGCGCCGCCGTGCGATAAATCTCGGTGGCGCTGACGGCCCGGTGAGTGACTGCCAGCAGACAACCCAGCACCATCACCCGGAATATCATGTCATGCTGGCCCTCGATGCGTGGGGAAATGTGACGGTGCCTGCGGATGTCGCGGCGCTAGTGCTGAAACATTACGCCATATATCAGAACCTTATCAACCAAGTGCCGTATCCAGGGTCATCATCAGCGCAAACCCGGCCATCAGGCCCAGGGTGGCGTGGGTCTGGTGGCCGTTGCGGTGCGTTTCCGGGATCACCTCGTGGGAGACCACGAACAGCATGGCGCCGGCGGCCAGCCCGAGGCCGATGGGATAGGCGATGGCCAGCCCGCTGGAGAGACCGACGCCGAGCAGGGCGCCGAGCGGTTCGAGCAGGCCGCTGCCGATGGCAACTAGCACGGCCATGCCGGGGCGAAAACCGGCAGCGCACATGGCGAGTGCCACCGCCAGCCCTTCCGGAATGTCCTGCAACGCGATGGCGGTGGTGAGCGGCAGGCCCACCGACATGTCCCCCTGCGAGAAGCTCACCCCGATGGCCATTCCCTCCGGCAGGTTGTGCAGGGCGATGGCAAACACGAACAGCCAGACCCGGGAGCAGCTCTCGTGACCGGGGCCGCAGGGGCCGGTCTTGTCGTGTTCATGGGGGGTGAATTGATCGAGCCCTAGCATCAGCAGCACCCCGAGGGTCATGCCGACTACCACCACGGCGGCGGCGAGAAAGCCGTCGCCTGTGATCCCCTCTGCCGCCTCGAGCCCCGGCAGCAGCAGGGAGAAGGCGCTGGCTGCCAGCATCATGCCGGCGGCAAAGCCCAGCATGCTGTCTTCTACCCGTTGCGGAACCGAGCGCAGAAAAAGGGCGGGCAGGGCGCCAAGTGCGGTGGCGGCAAAGCCGGCCAGGCCACCGATAAGGCCATAGCGAACGCCGGGGCTGATGTCGCCGGCGGCCAGCATCACCAGGCTTTGCAGCAGCAACAGCACGACGGCCGCCAAAGCAACGAACAGGCCGATTGCGATCACCGGGCGTGCCCGCAGCTGCTCGCGCAGCTGGGCTGACCAGGTGACAAGGGGCAGGGCTGACGCGTTATCCATGAAGATCACCTCTTTTGCTTGACGGCAGGGATGGCGCGGCGCCATCCGGGGACTCTTGCATTACAGCGAGCCGGGCCTCACTTGTCCATGCCGGGACATCGATTGCATTCATCGGCTAACTATTTGAAATGATTTGGTCGTCTTGAATAATTTGTGACGAAGATCTGGTTGTATGGAAAAACAACTTGCTTTGTTGCGGCGAAAGCTGGTGAAGGAGTAGGCAGGTTTGTGGTAAAGTGCCGCCCTCGCGAAACCCACCCTTCCCTTGGTCTTTCGCAACGTCCCATCTCCCGTCAGGAAAGCCCGGGTTACCAGTTCATACGGATGTGATCGCCACTGTGCACCTGCTTGTCAGCAGTCGAGGATCACCAGCCACCATGTTTTACAAAAATCTGTCTATCGGCAAAAAGATTGCCGTGGTCTTTGCGGTCATTGCCGCCGTCAACGTGATATTCGGTATTTTTCTCTCCAGCGAACTGCGCGGCGTGCGCGATCGCGTGTTGAATTTTACCGATTCCACCCTGCCGAGCGTACTCTCGGTCGAGAACCTGCTCTACGACGTGTCCTACGTGCGCCGCGCCCAGTTTGCCCTGCTGATGGTGGATGACGCCACCGATCTGCAGGCGCGTCGCGGCCGGATCCAGGCCAGTGTCCAGAAAGTCGAGCAGGCCTTCCGGGGCTATGAGGCCACGGTCGGTGCCGCCCATGAGCGTCAGGTGTTCAACGGCGCCAAGCAGGCGTGGCAACGCTACCTGAACTCGGTCAATCTGGTGGATCAACTGCTGGCACAGGGCCAGCTGGAGCAGGCCAAGGTGCAGCTGTTCCAGTCCAACCCCATTTATGGCGAGCTGGAGCAGGCGGTCAACGGCCTGGTGGAAGTGAACCTCGGCTTCGTCAAAGAGAACCGCGGCAGCCTGCTTGACAGCGTCAACATGGTGACCAGTTTTGCCATGGTGAGCATCGGCAGCCTGCTGCTGTTCATGGTGGCCATGACCTGGTTCCTGACCCGCCAGATCTGCCTGCCGCTGCAGGCCGTGGTGGCCCAGGCCAACGCCATCGCCGCCGGCGATCTGACCCATCAGCTGGATCGCCAGCACATCGGTCGTGACGAGCTGGGCATGCTGGCCAAGGCCTCCCTCAAGATGCAGGACAACCTGCGCGGTCTGATTGAAGAGGTTGTGGCGGCCGTGACCCAGCTGGGCGCCGCCATCGAAGAGGTGAGCGCCGTCTCCGAGCAGTCGGCACAGGGGATCCAGAGCCAGCAGCAGGAGATCTCGCTGGTTGCCACCGCCATGGCCCAGATGAAGGCCACCGTGGCCGATGTGGCAGGCAACACCGAGACGGCGTCTGAATCGGCCAGCTCCGCCAATGCCCTGGCACGCCGCGGCAATCAGGATGTGCAGAGCTCGCTGATGGCCATCACCCGGGTTGCCGAGGAGATCGAGCAGGCCGGTACCCTGGTCACCGAGCTGGAGCGCGAATCCGCCCAGATCAACGTGGTGGTGGACGTGATCCGCGGCATCGCCGATCAGACCAACCTGCTGGCGCTCAACGCCGCCATCGAGGCGGCCCGTGCCGGCGAACAGGGCCGCGGCTTTGCGGTGGTGGCCGACGAGGTGCGCACCCTGGCGGGTCGCACCCAGGCGTCCACCGGCGAGATCGTCGCCATCATCGAAACCCTGCAGGCCCGTGCCAACCAGGCCAAAGAGGTGACCGGCCAGAGCTGCGAGATGATCCGCCAGTGCGTGGAGCAGAGCGAGCAGACCAGCGACGGCATCCAGCAGATTGAAGAAGCGGTGGCCCAGATCGCCGACATGGCCATTCAGATCGCCAGCGCTTGCGGCGAACAGGATGCGGTCTCCGATGAGCTGGGTCGCAACGTGGAGCGGATCAACGAATCCTCCAACGAGGTCGCTGTTGGGGCCGATCATACCGCCCGTGCCTGCCTGGAGCTGAGCCAGCTGGCTGCCGGTCTGCGTCAGACCATAGGCCGCTTCCGCCTGGCGTAATAGCTGTACCGGCACCAGACAGGGTGCCGTGTCATGGCCTGTTGCTGCAGGCAAACAGTCAACCCGGCTTCGGCCGGGTTGACTGTTTTTGTTGGTCCATCATTTCAAGGCATGAGCACAGTGATAGGTCACGACTCTTGGCCTGCGGTTGGTATCGAGCATTGACGCCGTACAAGGCGACAGTGACGTTCAGCGAGCTCGCCAGTCGGGACAGCGCTGGCCATGAGGGGCAGAGGAGCGATGGCAATGCGCATTGGCAGGGATTTGCTTGTCAGCGTCGATGGGCTGATGGTCATGAAAAGGTCATAAAAAAACCCGGCCTGAGCCGGGTTTTGATGAGTGCGGGTAGTGCTGGCTTACTTGGCCAGGGATTCCGGCAGCTCTTCGCGGATCTTGCCCAGCATCTCTTTCAGGACGCGCGGGTTGGCCACCACGATGTTGCCGGAGTTCTCGTAGTTGTGACCACCGACGAAGTCGGTGACGATGGCGCCGGCCTCTTTAGCCAGCAGCTCACCGGCAGCGGTGTCCCAGGGCTTGAGGCCGATTTCCCAGAAACCGTCGACGCGACCGGCGGCCACATAGGCCAGATCCAGCGCGGCGGAGCCGGCACGACGGATGTCGGCACACTCGATGAACATGCTCTGGAACATCTTCAGGTACGGCTCGATGTGGTGCTTCTGCTTGAACGGGAAACCGGTGGCCAGGATGGTGCCGGCCAGCTCTTTGGCCTTGCCGACACGGATGCGGTAGCCGTTCAGCTGGGCGCCGCTGCCACGGGTGGCGGTGAACAGCTCGTCACGGATCGGGTCGTAGATCACGGCCTGTTCGGTCTTGCCCTTGACGCGCAGGGCGATGGAGACGGCAAAGTGTGGAATGCCTTTGACCAGGTTGGTCGTGCCATCCAGTGGGTCAATGATCCATTGGTAGTCCGGATTGGTACCGGCAATCTCACCAGACTCTTCAGCCACGATGCTGTGTTCCGGGTAAGATTTTTTGATGGTGTGAATGATGGCCGCTTCGGCTTCACGGTCAACGTTGGTCACGAAGTCATTGCTGCCCTTCTGGATAACCTCGATGTTCTCGGGTTGAGAAAAGGCTTTTACTACTACTTGACCGGCGTTGCGCGCAGCGCGCACGGCGATATTCAGCATCGGATGCATAGGTTCACCACTGGATGTTAAAGAACGGGGGAATAAAAGGACGCGGTATCATACCAGTCTTTTCGACAATGGCAACTGTTATACGTTATCGCTCCGGCCTTGGCGACTGCCAGATCTGACGGCTCCAATATAGGCTCTTTTTGGTCTAGTCTTATGGGCAGCAGCCGAATAACAGGCTGCCTTGAGCATAGGGACGTGGATCATGAATTTGTCATTAGTGAGTCAAAAACCGTCGGCAACCTCCACCCAGGGTTTGCTGGCCGCCTTGCGGAACTCGACCGGATACGGCGACTACTTCAACGAGCTAACCATTACCCAGCCATCCCACTGGCAACCCGGCAAGGAAGAGGCGGCTATCCTGCTGCTGGACGGGGATGCGGCCTGGCCCGAGTTTGCCTGGCAGCGCAACAGCGACACCTTCGGGTTGCCGGTGTTGCCGCTGCTGATGCGCAAGGGAGACGGTACTCTCACCATTCAGGGGCCGGATGTGCGGGACCCACGCTTCTATTTCGTCTCCAACGGTATCGTGCTGGAAGAGTCTGAACTTGCCGATCCCGCCTGCAGCCGGGTGCTGCTGAACAAGCTGGAGTCCTACTTCCCGCTGCTTTCCCGCCTCATTCTGCTGCGCCAGCGTCAACCCATGGGGCTGTGCAACTAGGCCCTTCCTTCTCTGCGCCGGGCTGTTCAAGCGGCACAATATTTGTCATAACTGACCGGTATTGTGCCGCTTCGTCATGTTCAGGCCGGAGGATGTCCATGTTGTCCATCCCGCTGCGTTTCTCTGGCCGACATGGGCGAGGCCCTGTCCGTCCTGTGCCAATGTGTGAATCACAAGGAGTCCATGATGATCGATTTTTATACCGCCGCCACCCCCAACGGCTTCAAGGTGGCGATTGCCCTTGAAGAGCTGGGCTTGCCCTACCGTGTCATTGCGCTCGACCTGTCGGCGCTGGATCAGAAGAAACCCGAGTTTCTGGCCATCAACCCCAACGGCCGCATTCCGGCCATCGTCGATCGAGACAACGGGGACTTCGCGGTGTTCGAGTCGGGTGCCATTCTTCTCTATCTGGCCGAGAAGGCAGGCAAGCTGCTGCCGGCGGACCCCAAGCGCCGCTCCCAGGCCATTCAGTGGTTGATGTTCCAGATGGGTGGGGTCGGGCCCATGATGGGGCAGGCCAACGTCTTCTATCGCTACTTCCCGGAGAAGATCCCGGCCGCCATCGAACGCTATCAGAAGGAGGGACGCCGCCTGTTCGAGGTGCTCGACAGCCATCTGGCCCAGCACGAGTATCTGGCCGACGAGTACAGCATCGCCGACATCGCCACCTGGCCCTGGGTGCGTATCTATGACTGGAGCGGTATCTCCATCGAGGGGCTGCCCCATCTGCAGGCCTGGATGGACCGGATGGCCGACAAGCCGGCCTGCCAGAAGGGGATCACCATACCGCCGCGCAACGAGAAGCCGGAGGATCTGGTCAAGCAGGCCCAGCAGATGGTAACGCGTTGATTTTTATCGTTGACGGGGCCTAAAACCCCGTCGCATTAGAAAAACTAAGGAAAGCTGATTATAAAGATTCGTTCGTTTTTCGTGATCTGAATCACTAAGATGACGGCAAGCCATGGGAGTGTCCTGCTCCCGGCCGGTGCGGGTTCTCCGCCTTGAGTTTTCACCTTTGATTGACCCTGTTTGTTGGATCCCCTCTGCGGTTTTCTGCCAGAGGCGGGCAGCTTTTCGATGATTTTTCGGGACTGAGATATGTATCGGCACAGTTTTTATCCGCTGTTTTTTCTGACCATTCTGATGGTCGCTGTGGGCCAGATGACCCAGACCCTCTACGTGCCCTCCATTCCCATGATGGCGGGGGACTTCAACGTGGCCTCCGGCCAGCTGCAGGCGGTGATGGCCTGCTATCTGATCCCGTACGGCCTCTCCCAGTTTGTCTACGGCCCCTTGTCGGATCGTATCGGCCGTCGCCCCATCATCATCATTGGCATGATGGTGTTCCTGGTGGGTACCCTGACCATCCAGCTGATCCCGAGTTTCATGGCGCTGCTGGCGGGCAGCTTCATCCAGGGGCTGGGGACCGGGGCCGGCGGCGCCATGAGCCGCACCCTGATGCGCGACCGCTACACCGGTGCCGAGCTCAACCGGGCCAACAGCCTAGTGAGCATGGGGGTGATCTTCTCCCCGCTGCTGGCCCCCGTGCTGGGTGGCTGGCTGACCGAGTTGTTCAACTGGCGTGCGGGCTACTGGTTTCTGTTCGGCTTTGGCGCCGTGGCGACCCTGGCCATACTGGCCTGGTTCGTCGAAACCTTGCCAGAGGAGGCCCGTCAGCAGCCGCTGCGAGTCGGTGCCGCCTATCGCCACGTGCTCGGCAACCCGCGTTTTCAGGGCAACCTGCTCTGCCTGATGGCGACCTTCGCCGGTCTGGCGGTGTTTGAAGCGGCCGCCGGCGTGCTGCTGGGCGACGTGCTCAAGCTGAGTGCCCGTACCGTCAGCGTGCTGTTCGTACTGCCGCTGCCCGGCTACCTGTTCGGTGCCTGGCTCTCTGCCAAGCTGAGTTTTCGCCTGAGCCAGGGCAAGCTGATGCGCCTTGGCATCGCCTTCCTGGCGCTGGGGTCACTCATCATCCTGCTGCCCGGTCTGTTCGGGATAGTGAGTGCCGCTTCCCTGGTGGGTGGGGCTGCCGTCTACTTCATCGGTAGCGGTATCCTCTATCCGACCGCCACCTCCTGCGCCATCGAACCCTTCCCGGGCCAGGCGGGCACCGCCGGCGCCATCCTCGGTGGCATGCAGAACCTGGGGGCCGGCATCGTGACCCTGCTGGCGGCCTGCTTCCCGATGGAGGGGCAGGTGACCCTGGGCGCCATCATGACACTGATGGTGCTGATCGTGGCGCTGAGCTTCCTCTGGCTGCGACACCATGGTTCGCCCCACGAGCAGATGGCCGTGTGAGCATAATGATGTGAAAAGACCCGCCCGAGTTGGCGGGTTTTTTATGGGCCGCCGCTGGGGGCTGATATGCCGGGTGACGGAAGCGGGGGAGGGGACTGCCGCGCAGGCAAAGAAAAAGCCCGTCACGCTGGTGACGGGCTTTTTGCTGTTGGTACCCCGGAGATGCCGTTGCCGGTTTGGGCCCTTGAACCGTCGGTTCAAGGCGGGGATCGGATCTGACCGCAGGCTTCTCGGTCGTGCCGAGCATGCGCAATAGCCAGAAGGCAGATCCCCTGTTTGGTATGAATATCGGCTCGGGGACTTGAACCGGCTGACAAACACCCCAGGGAATTTCAAAAACGTTGCGAGTTAGGGTTGTACGCCTTCGTCGCTGGATTCGCCATATTGTCCGTGCTCGATCAAGGCCGCTTCGATGGTGCGTTGCAGCATCTTGATCCGCTTGTCCATGGTCTCAGAGTATTGGTGATTCTTGTCTTTTTCAAGACAGAGCTCATGGCAGAAATTGAGTGCTGCCATCACCGCCAGCTGTTCATTGCTGGAGACCTTGGAGCGTTGACGCAGCTCGATGAGTTTATCAGTCAGCTGGTCGGCGGCCTGGCGCAGGGCATCCTGCTGTCCCAGGGGACAGGATACCTTGTAGGGACGTCCCAAAATGACGATTTCTACGGCCTCTGTGCTCATGCCTTCCTCAATACGGCGGAGTGTCATTCCGCCTTTATCCACGTGGACAACTGGGCGGGACTATATAGCGCAGATGCAGAAGTTTCAAGGCCTTGCTGGCTCTGGAAGGGGGAGAATGCTAGGATCCTGACCATTAATTCTGCATATTTGCCTGAACTTTGAGCGGATCTTCGATGAGCAAAACGAACCCCCTGAAATACGCGGCCGTGGCCGACCTGATGGAACAGCACGAGCTGATGGCAACGGCTGTAGAGGCCCATGGCGTGATCTGCGGTCTAGTGTGCGGTGGTGTGGCCCTGGACGACAAGAGCTGGCTGCCCCATTTCAACGATCTGGTCAACGACGGTTTCGGTCTGCCGGCCCCGGTGCGCCAGGTGATGACCGATCTCTATCATGAGGTGATCGAGAGCCTGATGGCCCAAAAAGGGGTTGAGCTGCTGCTGCCAAGCGACGAAGCGCCCCTCGACGAGCGCATCGATTCGCTGGTGGACTGGTCTCAGGCCTTTCTGGCCGGTTTCGGCGTGGTGCAGCAGGAGCTCTCCAAGGCCTCCGAAGAGCTGCAGGAGATGATCCAGGACATCGCCAGCATCACCCAGGTCTCTGCCGAGTTCGATCAGGAAGATGAAGAGAACGAAGCCTCCTTCCTGGTGCTCTACGAGCACGTGCGCCTCGGGGTCATGATGGCGTTCGAGGAGTTTGGCAAGCGGCCGGATGCCCCGAGCACCCCGCCGACCCTGCACTGAGTCGAGCAAGTCCGAAAAAGAGCGCCTGGTGGCGCTCTTTTTACATTTGGATGTTGCCCGCGCCGGCCGGCTGTGATGAGACAAGTAACGACAGGGACTCCACTTTTTTGCCCGTGGCTTCGCATCCCGACCCCACGCTTTGTGTTAGCATGACCCCACGTTTTCAGCTTTTCCCCTGATCTCATGTCTCAATCTGATCTGAACCACGTCGATGTGGCCATCGTCGGTGGTGGAATGAGCGGCGCCGTGCTGGCGCTCTCCCTCGCGGCCCTGCCAGGGCCCAAGCCCCTGCAGATCCTGCTGCTGGAGGCGAGCGCCCCCGAGCTCAATGCACACCCCGGCTTCGATGCCCGCGCCATCGCGCTCTCCGCTGGTACCTGCGAGGCGCTGACCCGGCACGGGCTCTGGCCCCGTTTTGCCCCCCATTGCAGCCCCATCACCCGCATTCATGTGTCGGATCGGGGCCACTTCGGCCAGGCCGGATTGACGGCCGCCGAGTATGGCCTGTCTGCCCTCGGCCAGGTGATCGAGCTGTCGGCGGCGGGCATCGAGTTGCAACAGGCGATCGCCGCCTGCCCGCAGATCCGCATGCTGTGTCCGGCCCAGCTCGAACGGGTGGAGCCGCTGACGGAGGGGGTGAACCTGACCCTGGCCAGTGGCGAGCGTTATCAGACCCGTCTGCTGGTGGCGGCCGATGGCGGCAACTCCTTCGTGCGCCAGCAGTGCAAGCTGGCGGTGAGCCGCCACGACTACGGCCAGAGCGCCATCATCGCCACCGTCAAGACGGCCGAGGATCCGGCCGGCCAGGCATTCGAGCGTTTCACCCAAGGGGGGCCGCTGGCGCTGCTGCCGATGCAGGGGGGGCTCTCCTCCCTGGTCTGGAGCGTGGCACGGGATGAGGCGCCGGCCTTGATGGCGCTCGATGACGCCACCTTTCTGGCCCGCCTGCAGCAGGCCTTTGGCTGGCGCCTCGGTCGCTTCCTGCAAACCGGCCAGCGCCACGTCTATCCGCTGGTGCTGACGGTGGCTGACTACCCGCTGGCCCAGCGCACCGTGCTGGTGGGCAACGCCGCCCATCTGCTGCACCCCATTGCCGGCCAGGGCTTCAACCTCGGCATGCGCGACCTGGACCTGCTCACCCACGCCGTCGGTCAGGCCCTGGCGGCGGGGGAGGATATCGGCAGCTTCAAGGTGCTAAACGGTTACTGGCAGCAGCGCAAGGGGGATCAGGCGCAGACGGTCTGGCTTACCTCCTCGCTGGCCCAGCTCTTCTCCAATGAGCACGACCCGCTGGTGGCGGGCCGCAACCTGGCGCTCTCCCTGATGGGGCGGCTGGACTGCCTCAAGGCGCCGCTGGCCTCCCGCACCCTAGGCTTTGTTGCCGACCTGTGCCGCCCCTGAGACGGGTCACAGCTTGCGTATTGAAGGGGTCTGCCTTCGGGCGCCCCCTCGCTGATCCCGGCGATCAGCCCTGAAAGGATATAAAACGATGCAGATGCAAAACGTGGATGTGGTGATTGTGGGGGGCGGCATGGTGGGCCTGGGGCTCGCCGCTGCGCTCAAGGGGAGTGCGCTCAAGGTGGCCGTGGTCGAGGGCCAGTTGCCGGCCCCCGCGCTTGACGAAGCGCCGGACAACCGGGTCAGCGCCCTGAGTCTGGCCAGCCAGCGCATCCTGCAGCAGGTGGGGGCCTGGCGCGGCATTGAGGCCCGCCGCCTGCAGCCCTACGTGCAGATGGAGGTGTGGGAGCAGGACAGCTTTGGCCGGATCGCCTTCGATGCTGCCAGCCTGCGTCAGCCCGAGCTCGGCCACATCGCCGAGAACCGGGTCATCCAGCTGGCGCTGCTGGACGCTATCGAGGGGGCCAACAACATCCAGCTGCTGAGCCCGGCCCGGGTGAGCAGCCTGCAAAGCGGCGAGGCGGGCTCCCTGCTGCTGCTGGAAGATGGCCGCGCGCTGTCGGCCAAACTGGTGGTGGCGGCCGATGGCGCCCACTCCTGGGTCCGTCGACAGGCCGACATTCCACTCACCAGCTGGGATTACGGCCACCACGCGCTGGTGGCGACGGTACGTTGTGCCGAGCCCCACGAGGCGGTGGCGCGTCAGATCTTCACCCCCGAGGGGCCGCTCGCCTTCCTGCCCCTGTGGCAACCGGATCTCTGCTCCATCGTCTGGTCGCTGCCGGCCGCTCGTGCCGAGGCACTCTGTCAGTGCGACGACGAGCAGTTCAACCGCCAGCTCACCACCGCGTTCGACGGCCGCCTCGGCCTGTGCCAGGTGGAAGGGGCGCGCAGCGCCATCCCGCTCACCGCCCGCTATGCCCGTGACTTTGCCCGCGAGCGGCTGGTACTGGTGGGGGATGCCGCTCACACCATACACCCGCTGGCGGGGCAGGGGGTCAACCTGGGGCTGCTGGACGCCGCCGCCCTGGCCGAGCAGATCCTGCGCAATCAGGCGGCGGGCAAGGATATTGGTCTGCTCGCCAACCTGCGCGGCTACGAGCGCTGGCGCAAGAGCGAGGCGGCCAGCATGCTGGCGGCGATGGAGGGGCTCAAGCGGCTGTTTGCCGGTGCCAACCCGCTTAAGAAGCTGGTGCGCGGGGCGGGCCTGTGCGCCTTCGACCTGTTGACGCCGCTCAAGCAAAGTGTGATCAGGGCCGCCATGGGGTTAGAGGGTGAGTTGCCGGCCTTGGCCAAGGGGAACAATTTGCCGACCCGGCTGAAGTAAGAGGGTGATCCGGGCCGCCATGGGGCTGGAAGGAGAGCTGCCCGCTCTGGCCAAGGGTGAAAAAATCTAATAATACTAGGGTGTTTTCACAACAAAACTAATGTGAGGAGGCTGATGACCCGGTTTGGGCATCAGCCTTTAATCTGGGCTGGCGGCGAAACGTTTTTCTCCAAATTGTGACGAAACGGTAAAAATCGAAATTTAATATCGTCATTACCGAGTTTGGTCTGTTTTTATCGCTGTTTTTACCTTAGTGTCTGGAGTCTGTTGACTGGCGGTGGATTAGTTTTTTTTGAGCGGCATGCGCGTCCGCTTGGCATATAATCCGCTGCGTTCAAGGAATCACTCCGGCCTTGCGGGCCGGAACGAGCACAGACTCAGGCACTCTCTGCTCTTGCTGCGACCCCGGTGAACCGCCGGAGGGCGGCCGGGCGGGGCGGATCGTGAGTGTTGTCGCGAACGCTTAAGGAAACACAGCGATGATCCAGACTACAGTACTGCATCCCAAGCACCTGGAAGCCGGCGCCAAGATGGTGGACTTTCACGGTTGGGAAATGCCCATCAACTACGGCTCACAGCTGGAAGAGCACCATCAGGTGCGCACCGATGCCGGCATGTTCGACGTCTCCCACATGACCATCGTCGATTTGACCGGCGAGCGGGTCAAAGCCTTCCTGCAACACCTGCTGGCCAACGATGTGGCCAAGCTCACCCTTTTTGGCAAGGCCCTCTACAGCGGCATGCTGACCCCGGAAGGCGGCGTCATCGACGACCTCATCACCTATTACCTTGGCGAGACCTTCTACCGCCTGGTGGTCAACTCCGCCACCCGCGAGAAGGATCTGGCCTGGATCCGCCACCATGCCCAGGACTTCGGGGTGACCGTGACCGAGCGCCCAGAGCTCGCCATGATCGCGGTGCAGGGGCCCAACGCCAAGGCCAAGGCGGCCAAGGTGTTCAGCGCCGAGCAGAATGCCGCAGTGGAAGGCATGAAGCCCTTCTTCGGCGTGCAGGCCGGCGAGCTTTTCATCGCCACCACCGGCTACACAGGTGAAGACGGCTACGAGATCGTGGTGCCGCAAGAGCAGGCGTGCGATCTGTGGCAGGCGCTGCTGGACAACGGCGTGGCCCCCTGTGGCCTGGGTGCCCGTGACACCCTGCGCCTCGAGGCTGGCATGAACCTCTACGGCCAGGACATGGACGAAACCGTCTCTCCGTTGGCCGCCAACATGGCCTGGACCATCGCCTGGGAACCGAGCGATCGCCAGTTCATCGGCCGCGCCGCGCTGGAAGCCCAGAAAGCCGCCGGCAGCCAGCCCAAACTGGTGGGCCTGGTAATGGAAGAGAAGGGCGTGCTGCGCAGCGGCATGCCGGTCACCTTCACCACCGCCGCTGGTGAAGAGCGGGAAGGTGTGATCACCTCCGGCTCTTTCTCGCCCACTCTGGGCTACAGTATTGCCCTGGCGCGGGTGCCCCGTGATATCGGCGAGCAGGCCTCGGTGGAGATCCGCAAGAAGCTGGTCACCGTGAAAGTGACCAAGCCGGCTTTCGTGCGCAACGGCCAGAAGCTGGTGTAACGACCCCATTGCGGCGAAGGGGCTACCCTTCGCCAGACCCCCTTGCCCCGGCAACGCCTGTCGAACCCGCCGGGGACAAGTGATCCAAGTGAATAAAGGAAGCACAAATGAGCCATATCCCGAGCGAACTGAAATATGCCACCTCCCACGAGTGGATCCGTGTCGAAGCCAACGGCGAGGCCGTGGTCGGTATCACCGAGCACGCCCAGGAGCTGCTGGGTGACATGGTGTTCGTCGATCTGCCGGAAGTGGGCAAGCAGGTCGGTGCCGGTGATGACTGCGCCGTGGCCGAGTCGGTCAAGGCCGCCTCTGACATCTACAGCCCGGTGAGCGGCGAGATCCTGGCCGTCAACGAAGAGCTGGAAGGCAGCCCCGAGCTGGTCAACTCCGACCCCTACGGTGCCGGCTGGCTGTTCCGCATCAAGCTGGACGACGCGGGCGAGCTCGCCAACCTGCTGGATGCCGAAGGCTACCAGAACGTGGTGGACGAAGAGTAATGCCCCCGGGCCCTGCCAATCGCGCAGGGCCCGTTTGTATGCATGCCCGTCGGCCAGGAGGCCGGCCGGCGAGGGTGACGTCGTCCGTCCCGGTTTGCCCGCGGCAAACCGGGCAGCCACAAGACGACCCCCTGTCGCTATGAGCGACATCCGGTGCCGGCAGGGGCCACCCTGCCACCCGAACATGAGTGAAGCCGGCCGAGGCCGGCTGTCAGGCACTTAGTTATCAGGACTTTTTATCAGGAATAGGGAAATGACCCAGTCACTGTTTGAACTCGAGCAAAAAACCGATTTCATCCGCCGTCACATCGGGCCGGGTGAGGAAGATCTGCGCGCCCTGCTGGCCGTGGTGGGCGCCGAGAGCCTGGACGATCTGATTGAGCAGACGGTCCCCGCCGCCATTCGCCGGCCGGGCCCGCTCGGCATCGGTGCCTCCATGACCGAAGTGGAAGCGCTGGCCAAGCTCAAGGGCTATGCCGCCCAGAACAAGGTGGCCAAGAGCTACATCGGCATGGGCTATCACGACACCCACGTGCCCCACGTCATCCTGCGCAACGTGCTGGAAAATCCGGGCTGGTACACCGCCTACACCCCGTACCAGCCGGAGCTGGCACAGGGCCGTCTCGAAGCCCTGCTCAACTTCCAGCAGCTGACCCTGGATCTCACCGGCATGGATCTGGCCAGTGCCTCCCTGCTGGATGAGGCGACCGCCGCCGCCGAGGCGATGGCGCTGGCCAAGCGGATGGCCAAGTCCAAATCCCACCTCTTCTTCGTGGCCGACGACGTGCACCCGCAGGTGATCGACGTGGTCAAGGAGCGGGCGGTCCACTTCGGCTTTGACGTGGCAGTCGGCCCGGCCGAGCAGGCCTGCGCCGAAGAGGTGTTCGGTGCCCTGTTCCAGTACCCCACCACCACGGGGGAAGTGAAAGATCTGCGGGCGCTTATCGCCGCGGTGCAGGCCCAGAAAGGGCTGGCCTGCGTCAGCGCCGACATCTTGTCGCTCCTGCTGCTCAAGTCCCCGGGTGAGCTGGGTGCCGACGTGGTGCTGGGTTCGGCCCAGCGCTTTGGCGTGCCCATGGGCTACGGTGGCCCCCACGCAGCCTTCTTCGCCACCCGTGATGCCTACAAACGCTCCATGCCGGGCCGCATCATCGGCGTCTCCAAGGATGCCCGCGGCAAGGCCGCCCTGCGCATGGCGATGCAGACCCGCGAGCAGCATATCCGCCGCGAGAAGGCCAACTCCAACATCTGTACCGCCCAGGTGCTGCTGGCCAACATGGCGAGCTTCTACGCCGTCTACCACGGCCCGGTGGGACTGAAAACCATCGCTTCCCGCGTGCACCGTCTGACCACCATTCTGGCGCTCGGTCTGAAGGCCAAGGGCGTGGCCCTCAAGCACGCCAGCTGGTTCGATACCCTGACCGTACAGACCGCCGAGAAGGCTGCGCTGATCGCCAAGGCCGAGGGGCTCGGCATCAACCTGCGCGCGGATCTGGATGGTGCAGTGGGTGTCTCCCTTTCCGAGACCACTACCCGTGGCGATGTGGCCGAGCTGTTCGAGCTGTTCCTGGGCACAGGGCACGGTCTGGACATCGAGGCCCTCGACAAGGCGGCCCAGGCCCATCACGCCATCCCGCAGGATCTGCTGCGCACCGATGCCGTGCTGACCCATGAGGTGTTCAACAAGTACCACTCCGAGACCGAGATGCTGCGCTACATCCACCGTCTCGAAGCCAAAGATCTGGCCCTCAACTACGCCATGATCTCGCTCGGCTCCTGCACCATGAAGCTCAATGCCACCGCCGAGATGATCCCGGTGACCTGGCCCGAGTTCGGCAAGCTGCACCCGTTCGCCCCGCTGGCCCAGGCCAAGGGTTACCAGCTGCTGCTGGCCGACCTCGAAAACTGGCTGGTGAAGGTGACCGGTTACGATGCGGTCTGCATGCAGCCCAACTCCGGCGCCCAGGGCGAATACGCCGGTCTGCTCGCCATCAAGAAGTACCACGAGTCCCGCGGCGAGGGGCATCGCGACATCTGCCTCATTCCGGCCTCCGCGCACGGCACCAACCCGGCCTCCGCCCAGATGGCGGGCCTGCGGGTCATCGTCACCGCCTGTGACAAGTCGGGCAACGTGGACCTGGACGATCTGCGCGCCAAGGCCGCCGAGGCGGGTGATCAGCTCTCCTGTCTGATGGTGACCTATCCCTCCACCCACGGGGTGTACGAGGAGACCATCAAGGAGGTGTGCGACATCGTTCACCAGCACGGTGGTCAGGTCTATCTGGACGGCGCCAACATGAACGCGCAAGTCGGGCTGACGGCGCCGGGCTTTATCGGGGCGGACGTTTCCCACCTCAACCTGCACAAGACCTTCGCCATTCCTCATGGCGGTGGCGGCCCGGGCATGGGCCCCATCGGCGTGAAGAAACACCTGGCCCCCTTCGTGGCCGGTCACGCCGTGGTCAAGACCGACAAGGAGAGCCGCAACAACGGCGCCGTGTCGGCGGCACCGTTCGGCTCGGCCAGCATCCTGCCCATCAGCTGGATGTACATCGCCATGCTGGGAGACGAGGGGCTGAAGAAATCCACCCAGGTGGCCATCCTCAACGCCAACTACCTGGCCAAGAAGCTGGGTGAATCCTTCCCCGTGCTCTACTCCGGGCGCAACGGTCGGGTGGCTCACGAGTGCATCCTGGATATCCGCCCGCTCAAAGAGGCCTCCGGCATCAGCGAGATGGACGTGGCCAAGCGCCTGATGGACTACGGCTTCCACGCGCCGACCATGAGCTTCCCGGTAGCGGGCACCCTGATGGTCGAGCCGACCGAATCGGAATCCAAGCGCGAGCTGGACCGCTTCGTGGAGGCGATGACCGCCATTCGTGCCGAGATCGCCAAGGTGCAGGACGGCCACTGGAGCCTCGCCGACAACCCGCTGGTGCATGCCCCGCATACCCAGGATGACGTGATGGACGGTGAGTGGAATCGTGGCTACAGCCGCGCCGAGGCAGTGTTCCCGTCGGACGCCGTGCGCGCCGCCAAGCTGTGGCCGTCGGTCAACCGCATCGACGACGTCTACGGCGATCGCAACCTGTTCTGCTCCTGCATCCCGACCGAGGACTACGCCAAGTAAGCGCAGGTGCTCAGCGTGACCTGGGAAACAATGGCCTGGTCGGGCAATAGGGCTGAGCAGAGCTATCAAGGTGTCAAAATCCGAAACCCGTTGGCGGGTTTCGGATTTTTTTATGGGCATGTGGCAGACCCGGAACCAGGGCCTGCCGGCTTATCTGCCCTGCTGCTGCGTCGTCAACACCTGGGCTATGCCTGCCAGTATGGGGGCGGCGTAGTCGAAGAAGTGCTTGATCCCGGGGCAGAGGTAGTTCAGGCCAAGCTCGCCATCCGGGGCCCTGATCAGACGATTCTTGGGGCATTCGCCCCAGCAGAGCGTCAGGTAGGGGCACTGGCGGCAATATTCGGGCAGGCTGTCCCGCTTGGACATGCCAAAGGCCTCCTGGCGGGTGGAGAAGGCCATGTGGCTCAAGGGGCGCTGTTTGATATCCCCCAGCCGGTACTCCGGATAGACGAAGTGATCGCAGGAGAAGACGCTGCCATCGTGCTCGATGGCCAGGGCCTTGCCGCAAAACTCGGCGGTGACGCAGAGCTGGGAGGGGTATCCCATGGTCTGGGCCACGGCGGTTTCGAACAGATTGACCAGCACGCGCCCCAGGTCGTTGTTGACCCACTCCTCGAACACGGTTGCCAGAAAGGTGCCCCAGTCATCGGGATCCACCGACCAGTCCGTGACGATCGACATGGGGTGACCGGGTTTGCTCAGCTCGCTGCCGACCAGGGGCAACATGCTGTCGTTCCAGAATTGCGGGGCCGTGCGTTTGAAATCGCTGGCCTCGACACAGGGGGTGAACTGGATGTAGCTGGCCCCCAGCTCCTGGGTCAGAAAGCGATACACCTCGAGGGGATATTTTGCATTGTGCCGGTTGATGACGGTCAGGGCATTGAAGGGAACCTGATGCTGGCGCAGCAGTGCGGCCGCCGCCATCACCAGATCGAAGGTGGGTTTGCCGCTGCGGGTCACCCGGTATTTGTCGTGCAGTGCGCGGGGCCCGTCGATGGAGAGGCCGACCAGAAAGCCGTGCTCCTTGAGAAACCGGCACCACTCGTCATTGAGCAGGATGCCGTTGGTCTGCAGGTCGTTGCGGATGCTGACCCCGGGCGGGCAATGCTGTTGCTGCAGCACCACTATCCGGCGAAAGTAGTCGATGCCGAGCAGGGTCGGTTCACCGCCCTGCCAGGAGAAGACGATCTCGTCGCCATCCTGCCCCTCTATGTAGCTGCGGATGAAGGTAGCCAGCGTCTCCTCATCCATCCTGGGTTGTCTCGGTTGATGGAGCAGCTCTTCCTTGTGCAGGTAGAAGCAATATTGGCAATCGATGTTGCACTTGGAGCCCCCCGGTTTTGCCATGACGTGGAAGCGGCGGGCATAGGCGCCGCTGCTGTCACGGCTGGCGGTTTTGAGCGGGGTGACGTCCAGGTGTGTGGTGTCACGGGTCCGGATCTTGTTCATCGTTACTCTGCTGGTGGCGGCGGGCGAGGTCGGTCCGGGGTGGGTGCCTGACGAGGTGCCCAGCTCTGCCGCATGAAGAAGATGGCGGAGGGATAACCCTCCGCCGCGTGGTTTACTGCTGAGTTTTCTGCATGGCTTCCTGAATGACCTTGGCCATGTCGAAGGTGGTACTCCCCTGAACCGGCGGATACTTGACCAGGGTGTTGACGTGCTCGCCGACCATCTCGCTGACCGGTGCCAGCATCCAGGACATCTTCTGCAACAAGTGGCCGTTGGCATCGACGGAGTCGTAACTCTCGAACGGATCGGCTCTCAGGTTGTAGAGCTTGGGCTTGGAGAGCGGGGTGAGGTTGTCATAGTAGTTTTCGGCCACCGCGAAGTGGAACTTCCAGGGGCCGACTCGCACCGCAGAGAGCTTGTCCTCGAAGTAGTAGAAGATGGAGTCGCGAGCCGACTCCTTGCTCTTGCCTTCCCAGTAGGCGAGGTTGTTGACGCCATCTATGTACTGTTTCTTCTCGTCCATCATCTTCTTGCTGACGTCAGGAACGCCAGCAGCCGCCGCCAGGGTGGTAAAGAGATCCTGGTGACCCTGGATACCGTTGAGCACGCCACCCGCCGGGATCTGGGCCGGCCAGCGCGCCATCATGGGCACCCGGACGCCCCCCTCATAGGTGGTCATCTTCTCGCCGCGGAACGGCGTGGTGGCGCCATAAGGCCAGGAGGAGTGTTCCGGACCGTTGTCGGTGGTATAGATGACGATGGTGTTCTCTTTCAGCCCCCGTTTTTCCAGCTCGTCGAGCAGATAGCCGATGTCGCTGTCGTGCTGCATCATGCCGCTGCCATGGTAGTCGTATTCGCTGGTGTACTGCTCGGCTGCGTAGCGCCACTTGTCGTTGAGACGGGTATAGAGGTGCATGCGGCTGGTGTTGACCCAGGTGAAGAAGGGCTTGTCTTCCTTGATCGAGCCGTCGATGAACTTGAGGGCGGCCGGGATCATCTCGGCGCGGTCGAACTCCTTCATCCGCTCCTGACCCAGCGGGCCGGTATCGGTGCACTTCTGTTTGCCGACTTCGCCGAAACGCGGGTCAACCGTCTTGTCTTCGGTCTCGGTGGCATAGCAGTGCAGGACGCCGCGGGTACCGAACTTCTTGCTGTACGCCTCGAGCGAGCCTGAATACTGCTTGGCAAAATTCTGGTAATCCCGTTGCTCGTGTTCTTCCTGGGTATTGAGGTGATAGAGGTTGCCGAAGAATTCGTCGAAGCCGTGGACGGTCGGCAGGGCAAAGTTGTGATCCCCCAGGTGGTTCTTGCCGAACTGGCCGGTTTTGTAGCCGACTGCTTTGAGCACTTCGGCCAGAGATGGGGACTCTTTCTTCAGGCCCAGGGCGCCACCTGGCATGGCCACCGTCGTCATGCCGGAACGAATGGGGTACTGGCCGGTCAGGAAGGCGGCGCGGCCCGCTGTCGAACTCGGTTGGGCGTAGTGATCGGTGAACTTGATCCCCTCCTTGGCGATCCGGTCGATGTTGGGGGTGGTGTAACCCATGGTGCCCATGCCATAGGCGCTGACGTTCTGCCAGCCGATGTCGTCACCGAAGATGACCACTATGTTCGGTTTATCCGTTTTTGCCATGACGCCGGCAGAGAGGATCATGCTCACCGCCGCCGATATTTTCCCTAGTTGCATCTTTTCGCTCCGTGTAGGCTCAGAAAAAACCTCGTTGGCCGAACGACTTGAGCATTCATGACACGGCGGCCCGTTGAGCCCGGGGGCCCCATGCGAAGAATGACGCGGCAAGCCCCCAGCTTATTACTTAACCGCCGACTAATAACCTGAATGTCAGTTGTGTCGTGTGCAGAGTGTGATGGCGATCTCATGTCGCCGAGCAGACCTGCGTGATCGAGCTGTGCGTGGCAGGCGTGACAGGAAAAGGGTGAGGCGCCTCTTTATTCCGGCGCCATGACAGGTCAATCTGGTCAGATAGATGATGTGCCGCCTGCTCAGAGGGGGACCGCGCGGATCTGTGCCCGCGGCGACCGGATGACCACGAGGTGCATCGGTATGGAGGCGCTGGCGAGCAGCGCCATCAGGTGGCGACATGGCAGGAGAGAGGAATGGACAATACCGAACGATTTTCAGCTCGCGTTGAGGCTTATGTGAAATACCGCCCCGGCTACCCGCCGGCCATGCTGGACTTTCTGGCCGATGAGCTGGCCATGGGACCCGCTAGCCAGGTGGCCGACATAGGAGCGGGCACCGGCATCCTGACGGCGCTGCTGGCCCCTCGGGTGGCGCGGGTCTGGGCAGTGGAGCCGAATCAGGAGATGCGCGAGGCGGCGCAGCAGTTGCTGGCCGGGGTTGCCAATGTCGGCTGGTCTGACGGCCGGGCCGAGGTCACCGGTCTGCCGGATGGCTGTGTGGATCTCATCACGGTGGCCCAGGCGTTTCACTGGTTCGATCGTCCTGCCTTCAAGCAGGAGTGTCGGCGGCTGCTAAAGCCAGGTGGCAAAGTGGCCCTTATCTGGAACGACAGGCTGACTGACACCCCGTTTCTCAAGGCCTACGAGGCGGGGCTGCGCACCTATTCGGGGGACTATGCGGAGGTCAATCATCGCAACCTGGGGGAGGTGGATTTTGCCGCCTTCTTCGAGGGAGATTACCGGCTCGAGCGCTTCGCCAACCGTCAGCTGTTCGATCTCGACGGGGTGCTGGGGCGGCTAAACTCCTCCTCCTATGCCCCGGTGGCCGGTTCGCAGGCCCATATCGAGTTGACGGCGCTGATTGCCCGGGAATTTGAGCGCCACGCCGTCAACGGTGTGATTGCCTTCAACTACAACACCCTGCTCTACAGCGGCCGGGTGTAACCGGGTCAGATAAAAGCGGCCCCTCGCATCGGGGACGAGGGGCCGCAAGGGGGCAGTGCAATCGGCTCGCTGCCAGTGGGTTGCCGCCGGGCTAACCCTTGTTCAGGCCCAGCATGGCCATCGCCTTGGCCAGGGTATCGACGGATTCCTGATGCTTGCCCGCATTGTGCAGTGCTTCGCCTTCGGCACGCAGTTTCTTCACCTGTGCCAGTTGCTCGGTGCTCAGAGGTGGGGACTTGGCAAGGGCATCGTCAATCTTCTTCATGTCGGCGGGACAGTGAAAGGCGAGCACACTGCCGGTAAAGAGCAGGGTTAACAGAAACAGGGCTGGTTTCATCTTGATTACCTCGCTGGTGGACATCAGCAAGGATAGACCTCACCGCCGCCCTTGTGTTGGCCGGCATAGCAACTCGATTCACTCGGCGAGAGGGGGCTGAGCTCTGCCCCTCAGACGCGGCCAGGGGCGATGCGGGGAAAGGAGAGGGTAAAGCAGCTGCCTTTGCCCGGCGCCGAGCGAGCCGTCAGGCCACCACCCAGCACCGAGGTGGCGATGCGGCGGCAGATGGAGAGCCCCAGTCCGGAGCCCCCCTTGCCCAGGGTGGTGGTAAAGAAGGGATCGAAGATGTGGGCCAGTATGTTGGGCGCCATGCCGCGACCATTGTCCAGCACCTCCAGGTGGATGGATTGTTGGTCCTGATGGGCCCGGATCTCGATGCGTCCATCCTGGCGATCCCCGATGCCATGGAGGAGGGCGTTGTGGATCAGGTTGAGCAGCACCTGGCTGAGGGGGCCCGGGTAGCTGTCGCAGAGCAGCTCCTCGTCGATGAGATTGCGCAGCACGACCTGCTCAAACCCGGGGCCGGCCTTGAGGTTGGCCAGGTTGTCGTCGATGAGACGCCTGAGATCGAAGCTGCGCCGGCTCTCCGAGGTCTGCTCGATGGCCACCTGCTTGAAGCTGCTGATCAGCTTGGCCGACTGGGTGATGGCCAGCAGGGCCAGCTCGCTCATCTCCTGGCTGGCGTGCACAAACTCCTCCAGCGTGGTGCGACGGATAGTCTGAGCCCCCAGCTGGGCAGCCAGCTGCCGGGTTTGCTCCTGCAGGGCCGTGGTGGCGATCAGGGCGTTGCCGATGGGGGTGTTCAGCTCATGGGAGATGCCGGCCACCATGGCCCCCAGCGCCGCCAGGGTTTCGGTGTGGATGAGATCCTCCTGGGTTTTTTTCAGACTGTCGAGGGTGTGGGTCAACTGCGACTTGTGTTGCTCCAGCTCTTCTTGCGTCTCCTGCAGACGAATATTGTCGTAGAGGGTGTGCATGCCCTGCTGCACCGAATCACGAAACTGCAGGAGCAGTTGCCGGTAGAGGCCGCCGTAGTCGTTCTCCTCCCAGCTCAGCACGCAGATGGTGCCGAAGAGTCTGCCATCGGGCCAGCAGAGCGGCAGACCGCAATAGGAGATCATGCCGACTTTGATGTCCGGATTGTGCTGCCATTCGGGATCCTTGAGGGCATTGGGCACCAGGAGCTCCTGGCGGGTATCCATGACCCGTTCGCAATAGAGGCCGGAGTCGAGGTGCTCATGGGCCCCGGCCGGATAGCAGTTGTCCGGCGTCTGGCTGGTGATGAACACTTCTATCTCGCGAGGGTGTACCCGCATGATGAGCCCGGCCGGCACGTGAAACAGCTCAGCCATCAGGTTGACGGTCTTCTGCCAGGAGAGACGCAGGGAGTCCGGGATCTCGAACTCGGGGGCGATCGGGTATTTGGATAGGCTCGCGGACATGAAGGCGTTCCTGTTTGCTGGGGCTGGGGTGAATGGACTGTATTCCCATTCTAGTTGTCCGGCGCGTGCCCTGCGTGTCATGCGTTGACTGATCCCGCGGGGTTGAAGCGAGCGGGAAGCAAACGGTACCATGACTGTTTTGCTCACAATTGCGCCAACCAGGGAGACCCCATGACACTCGCAAGGTTCCTCTCACCCCTGACCAGTCTGGTGATCTTCATTCTGGGTCACGGCATGTTCAACACCCTGCTGACGGTGCGCCTCTCTGCCGAGCAGGTATCGGCCCAGGCCATCGGCCTGGTCTCGGCCGCCTATTTCGGCGGTCTGGTGCTGGGGGCCTTCGTCAACGCCCACCTCATCATCCGGGTGGGCCACATCCGGGCCTATGCGGCCTATGCCTCCCTGCTCTGCTTTCTGTTTCTGCTGCACGGCATGGTGGTGGAGCCGCTCAGCTGGGCGGCGCTGCGGCTGGTGGGGGGCTTTGCCACCGGCGGCCTGTTCGTGGTGCTGGAGTCCTGGATGCTGGTCTCCAGCACCCCGGCCAACCGGGGCCGGCTGATGTCCCTCTACATGATCCTGCTCTATGGCTCCCTGGCGCTGGGACAGCTGCTGCTCAAGTGGGTGGATCCCATGGTGCTGACCCCGTTCGCCCTGTGCGCCATGGCGGCGACCCTGTCGGTGATCCCGCTGGCTATCTCCCGGGTGGCGACCCCGGCCATGGTGGCGCCCCAGCCGGTGGGCGTCTTGGAGCTGGTGCGGCTCACTCCGGCGGGGATGGGCAGCAGTTTTACCTCCGGTCTGGTGCTGGGGGCCATTTATGGCCTGTTGCCGCTCTATTTCACCGACAGCGGCTCGTCCCTCTCCCAGGTGGCGGAGATGATGGCGCTGGTGATCCTGGGGGGGATGTGCCTGCAGTACCCCATCGGTCGCCTCTCCGATCGCTACGACAGGCGAGGGGTGATCCTGCTGCTCGGCGCCATTTTGGCGCTGCTGGCCCTGTTGATGGTGCTGCTGCCGGATGCCTGGCGCGGCACCGCCGAGGGGGGGCTGGTGTTCCTGCTGGGAGGGATGGCGTTCTCCATCTATCCCCTGAGCCTCAGTCACGCCTGTGACGAGCTGCGCCCGGATCAGGTGCTGGGGGCCAATCAGGGGCTGCTGCTCGCTTACAGCCTGGGGGCCATGACCGGGCCGCTGCTGGCACCGTTTGTCATGGCGCAGTTCGGGCCAGAGGGGCTGTTCGTCTACTTTGCCCTCTGCGGTCTGCTGCTGGCGGGTTATCTCGGCTGGCGCAGGCGGCAGCGGGCACCCATCCCCTTGGCCGAGCACCAGGTCTTCATGCCGGTGCCGCCCAATACCCCCATGACGGCGGAGCTGGAACCGAGAACGGATCTGGACGGGGAGGCGGTGCCCGCCAGCTACGCCACGCCCGGGCCGGATGAGGGCCAACCGTCGAAAGCCGGCTGAGCCTTTTCGCACCAATAAAAAAAGCCGACTCTGTGAGTCGGCTTTTTGTCCATCTGGTCGCTATCAGGCGGTCACGGCGTCGGCCTTGGTCGCAGTGGCTTCCGGCGCCGGGTTGCGAATGAGGTAATCAAACGCCCCCAGCGCGGCGGTCGCCCCTGCGCCCATGGAGATGATGATCTGCTTGAACGGCACCGTGGTGGCATCCCCTGCGGCATAGACGCCGGGCAGGGAGGTGGCGCCCTTGGTGTCGATCTCTATTTCGCCAAAGCGGGTCAGAGCCACTTCGCTCCCTTTGAGGAACTCGGTGTTCGGCACCAGACCGATCTGGACGAAGATACCCGCCACCGCCAGATGCTTGATCTCGCCTGTGGTGCGATCTTCGTAATCCATGCCCACCACCTTGCTGCCGTCACCGATCACCTCGGTGGTACGGGCGCTCATGATGATGTCGATGTTGCTCATGGAGCGGGCTTTCTTCTGCAGCACTTCGTCGGCACGCAGGGTGTCGGCGAACTCCACTACGGTGACGTGTTCGACGATGCCAGCCAGATCAATGGCCGCCTCGATGCCGGAGTTGCCGCCACCGATCACCGCCACTCGCTTGCCCTTGAAGAAGGGGCCGTCACAGTGCGGGCAGTAAGCCACGCCCTTGGTGCGGTACTCGAGCTCGCCCGGCACGTTCAGGTCGCGCCAGCGGGCACCGGTCGCCAGGATCACGGCGCGGCTCTTCAAGGTGGCGCCGGAGGCGAGATCCACATTGACGTAGCCATCACGGCTGATGGCGGCGGCGCGCTGCTCGGTGATCACTTCCACGCCGTACTGCTTGACGTGCTGCTCCAGGCTGGCGGCCAGCTTGGGGCCTTCGGTGTAGGGCACGGAGATGAAGTTCTCGATGCCGACGGTGTCCATCACCTGGCCACCGAAACGCTCGGCGACGATGGCGGTGCGAATGCCTTTGCGGGCGGCATAGATGGCCGCTGCGGCGCCGGCCGGGCCACCACCGACAACCAGCACGTCGTAGGGGGCTTTTTCGTTGAGTTCTTCAGCCTTGCGTTCGGCGGCGCCGGTGTCGAGCTTGGCGACGATCTCTTCGAGCGAAATGCGGCCCTGGCTGAACGGCTGACCGTTCAGGTAGACGTTCGGTACCGCCATGATCTGGCGCTCGTTGACCTCGTCCTGGAACAGGGCGCCGTCGATCATGGTGTGGGTGATGCCGGGGTTCAGGGTCGCCATCAGGTTGAGGGCCTGCACCACGTCCGGGCAGTTGTGGCAAGAGAGCGAAATATAGGTCTCGAAGTGGAACTCGCCCTTCAGATTCTTGATCTGCTCCTGTACGGCCGCATCGGCCTTGGAGGGGTGACCGCCGCTTTGCAGCAGGGCAAGCACCAGCGAAGTAAATTCATGACCCATGGGGATGCCGGCAAAATGAACGCGCGGGGCTTGGCCCTTCGGCGCGACGCTCATGGAAGGCTTGCGGGCGTTGGTGCCAGAGGTCTGGGTAATCTTGGGGGACATCTCGGCGATCTCGCTGGCCAATGCCAGCAGTTCGGCGGATTTGTCGCTGTCGTTGCCGGACACGCTGATCTCGATGGGATTGACGATGTACTGCAAGTAACCGTTGAGTTGTTGTTTGAGGTTGGTATCTAACATGGTCGAATTCCTTCTTGTTGAATGCGGGTCGGCGTTTTGTCAGGCCAGAAAGCAGACCGGTGCCTTTTCTGAGGTCCGTAAACAAAACCGGCCCTTGAACGGGCCGGTCTTCAGAGCGGGGAGGCTTAGATTTTGCCTACCAGATCCAGGGACGGGGCCAGGGTGGCGTCGCCTTCTTTCCACTTGGCCGGGCACACTTCACCCGGGTGAGCGGCAACGTACTGGGCAGCCTTGACCTTGCGCAGCAGCTCCAGGGCGTCACGGCCGATGCCGCCAGCGTTGATTTCAACGATCTGGATGATGCCCTGCGGGTCGATGACGAAGGTACCGCGGTCAGCCAGACCGGCTTCTTCGATCATCACGCCGAAGTTGCGGGTGATGGTGCCGGTGGGGTCGCCGATCATCGGGTACTGGATCTTCTGGATGGTGTCAGAAGTGTCGTGCCAGGCCTTGTGGGTGAAGTGGGTGTCAGTGGAGACGGCGTAGATCTCGACGCCCAGCTTCTGGAATTCGGCGTAGTTGTCAGCCAGGTCGCCCAGCTCGGTCGGGCAGACGAAGGTGAAATCAGCCGGGTAGAAGAACACCACGGACCACTTGCCTTTCAGGTCAGCGTCAGACACCTGAACGAATTTGCCATTGTGGTAGGCGGTAGCGTTGAACGGCTTGATTTCAGTGTTGATGTAGGTAGACATGTATTTGCTCCTTGGTGATGTACATGTGCTCGTCCGGTAGTGAAGAGTCGTGCCAGACGAGGCGTTTAACTTTCAATGGAGTCATCATAGGGGCTTTTCCTAATCGGTCAAAGCCGCAATTTTGAATCACTTAAATCGACTTATTAGATAAACCACCTCTGCTGTACCTAACATGAATATCGCCAGCATGCAGAGATAACTCCTTGTCGAGATTCAACATCTGTGCGCGACCTCGGCTTTTCAAGGGGGAGAGGGGAGAGTGCCGGCCAAGTCATGGCACAGAGGGGCGTCGGGGGTGAGCGAACGGGCGGCGCGAGCGTGCCAGGTGAAGGGGAGGGGGTAAAACGCGGATAAAAAAATCCCGGCGTCGTCGCAAGGACAAGGCCGGGTCATCAAACAAGGAATGGCTATATAAACAAAAGCTTTACAGCAAAGACTAACTACGGGGTGTGCAAACTTGCAGACAAATGAGAGGAAGAGGATGGGTGCACAATCCCTCGTCTCCCCCTCGGCAACTATTGCATGGCGGTCATGATAATGTGATGCAGATCACAAAGCAAGTTAATGGTGTAATTTTTCAGTCAAAATGAAAGTGTTTCACTATTTATGCCGATAATTCAGGCTTAAAACGCTTTTATTGTAATTTAATTACATGATGCACAGATCAAAAGTCATCAGATGGCTCCTGCTCTTCCATCAGCTCCAGCAGATTGATGGCCACGGCAATGAAGTCCGACTCGGTGACTATGCCTACCAGCTTGTGCCCTTTGAGTACCGGCAGGCAGCCATATTTGTGGCGCTGCAGATAGAGGGCCGCCTCCTTGATGCCGGCATGGGGATCCACGCTCGCCACCTGGCGGGTCATGATCTCGTCGAGCTGCACGCTGTCGGTGAACTCCGCCTCCCGCTCCGGATTGATCAGCAGCAGCTTGGATTCGCGGGTGGCCAGGATATCGGAGAGGGTGACCAGGCCCAGCAGATGATGGTGGTCGTCAACGATGGGGATGTGGCGGATCCGCTCCTGCTGCATCAGGTCCATCGCCTGTTTGACGCTGTTTTCCGGACCCAGGGTGAAGGGGTGTTCAGTCATGATCTCGGATAGGGTCATCATGGTGGGCCTCCTTGTGTATCTGCTTTCACCCTAGCCCAGCCCCCTTCGGCAAAACATGATCAGGGTCAATACAAAACCTTAAAGGTTTCTTAACTGGCCCTGCTTCACATAATTGCTCGCTATCCCTTGTCTCTCTTGGGTTTTTGGTCTTTTGGGTTGCCTTGCAAGAGGGGGATAACTAGACTAGCCGCCGATTCCCCCGAGGTGAAAGATGCAAGTATCCGATTTTCATTTTGATCTGCCAGACGAGCTGATTGCCCGCTATCCGATGGCGGAGCGTACCGCCAGTCGTCTGCTGCAGCTCGACGGTCAAACCGGCGCCCTGCGCCACGGTCAATTTGTCGATGTGCTGGACCAGCTCAACCCCGGCGATCTGCTGGTGTTCAACAATACCCGGGTCATCCCCGCACGCATGTTTGGCCAGAAAGCCAGCGGCGGCAAGCTGGAGGTGCTGGTGGAACGCATTCTGGACGAGCACAGCGTGCTGGCGCACGTGCGCTCATCCAAGTCCCCCAAACCAGGTACCCGCCTGATCCTGGATGCCGGTGCCGACGGCGTGCCCGTCGAGGCCGAGATGCGCGCCCGCCACAACGCCCTGTTCGAGATCCACTTCCTGGATCCGCGCCCGGTGCTGGAGATCCTGGAAGCCATCGGCCACATGCCGCTGCCTCCCTATATCGATCGTCCCGACGAGGATGCCGACAAGGAGCGCTACCAGACCGTCTACAACCAGAAGCCGGGCGCCGTGGCGGCGCCGACCGCCGGCCTGCACTTCGACGAGCCGCTGCTGGAGAAAATTCGTGCCAAGGGCGTGGAAACGGCCTTCGTCACCCTGCACGTGGGGGCGGGCACCTTCCAGCCGGTGCGGGTGGACAAGATTGAAGATCACCACATGCACTCGGAATACGCCGAAGTGCCGCAGGAGGTGGTGGACGCCATCGCGGCGACCCGTGCCCGCGGCGGCCGGGTGATTGCGGTGGGGACTACCTCGGTACGTTCGCTCGAGAGCGCGGCCAAGGTGACCCTGGCCCAGGGCAAGCCGCTGGCGCCGTTTTTCAGCGACACCGACATCTTCATCTTCCCGGGTTACCAGTTCCAGGTGGTCGATGCCATGGTCACCAACTTCCATCTGCCCGAGTCGACCCTGATCATGCTGGTCAGCGCCTTTGCCGGCTATGACAACGTGATGGCCGCCTACCAGGCCGCCGTGGCCGAGCAGTATCGTTTCTTCAGCTACGGGGACGCCATGTTTGTCACCCGTCGCCGGGCAGCGGCTTAAGCGGCTGCCCTTCAGAAGCCGTTCAGGACCTGATCGTCAGGATCCCGGCCGGCTTCTTGTACCGGGCCGGTGCGGCCCTACTATTTGTCAGACTGTTTCTCTGACTGAAACCGAGGTAGCAATGAAATTTGAACTGAAAACCACCGACGGCCGTGCCCGTCGCGGTCAGCTGGTATTCGAGCGCGGCACCGTGCAGACCCCGGCCTTCATGCCGGTCGGCACCTACGGCACCGTCAAGGGGATGACCCCGGAAGAGGTACGTGAAACTGGTGCCCAGATCCTGCTTGGCAACACCTTCCACCTCTGGCTGCGCCCGGGTCAGGAAGTGATGCGCGCCCACGGCGATCTGCATGACTTCATGAACTGGCAGGGCCCGATCCTGACCGACTCCGGCGGTTTCCAGGTGTTCAGCCTGGGGCATATCCGCAAGATCACCGAGGCGGGGGTGCACTTCCGTCACCCCATCAACGGCGAGAAGATCTTCCTCGACCCCGAGAAATCCATGGAGATCCAGTACGATCTGGGCTCCGACATCGTGATGATCTTCGACGAGTGCACGCCGTATCCGGCCACTTACGAAGAGGCGCGCAAGTCGATGGAGATGTCCCTGCGCTGGGGCAAGCGCTCGCGCGACAAGTTCGATGCGCTTGGCAACAAGAACGCCCTGTTCGGCATCATCCAGGGCTCCGTGTATGAAGATCTGCGGGATGTGTCGCTGGAAGGTCTCTTGGAGATCGGTTTCGACGGTTACGCGGTCGGCGGTTTGGCGGTGGGTGAGCCCAAAGAGGACATGCATCGCATCCTCGAGCACGTCTGCCCGAAAATCCCGGCCGACAAGCCGCGCTACCTGATGGGGGTGGGCAAGCCGGAAGATCTGGTGGAAGGGGTGCGTCGCGGTATCGACATGTTCGACTGCGTGATGCCGACCCGCAACGCCCGCAACGGTCACCTGTTCACCACCGACGGGGTGGTCAAGATCCGCAACGCCAAGTATCGCGAGGACACCAGCACCCTGGATGCGGACTGCGACTGCTACACCTGCAAGAACTACACCCGCAGTTATCTGTACCATCTGGACAAGTGCAACGAGATCCTCGGTGCCCGTCTGAACACCATTCACAACTTGCGTTATTACCAGCGTGTGATGCAGGGTTTGCGGGACGCGATCGAGCAGGGTAAATTAGACGACTTTGTAACTGAGTTTTACCGTCGGCAAGGGAAGCCCGTGCCTCCGTTAGCTGAAAATGACGTGAAATAACAACGATTTATAAGCTAGTTATCAAATTTACATCAATAAGAGGTTGTTAAATGAGCATTATCTCCAAGGCATATGCAGAAGGCGCGGCTCCGGCGGCACAGGGTGGTGGCATGGAAATGATCATCATGCTGGCCGTGTTCGGTCTCATCTTCTACTTCATGATCTATCGTCCCCAGGCCAAGCGTGCCAAGGATCACCGCAATCTGATGAGTTCCCTCTCCAAGGGTGACGAAGTGCTCACTTCCGGCGGCCTGGTCGGCAAGATCGCCAAGGTTTCCGCCGACAGCGAATACATTGTGCTGTCCCTGAACGATCAGACCCAGGTCACCATCAAGCGTGATTTCGTCTCTGCCGTTCTGCCCAAGGGTTCTATCCAGTCCCTCTAATCTCCCGAGGAGCACAGCGTGTTAAATCGCTATCCGCTGTGGAAATACCTGATGGTGATCGTGGTGATCGCCATCGGTTTTCTATATGCAGCCCCCAATCTTTACGGTGAAGACCCGGCCTTGCAGATCTCTGCCAGCCGGGGTGCCGAAGTCAAGCTTGATACCCTTGACCTGGTGAAAGCGACCCTCGACGAGGCGAAGATCCCGGTCAAGCATGCGGCGTTCGAACACGGCTTCATTCTGATCCGTTTCAAGAACACCGAAGAGCAGCTCAAGGCGCGCGATCTGGTCGCCAACAAGCTGGGTGACAACTTCATCACCGCGCTCAACCTGGCGCCTTCTACCCCTGCCTGGCTCGAAGCCATCGGTGCCAACCCGCTCAAGCTGGGTCTGGACCTGCGCGGCGGCGTGCACTTCCTGATGGAAGTGGACATGGCCGAAGCGCTGGCCAAGCAGCAGGAGCAGATGGTGCAGGATTTCCGCTCCGAGCTGCGTACCCAGAAGATCCGTTACTCCGGCGTGCGCCGGGTCGGTGATCAGGTGCAGGTGGTCTTCCGCGACGAAGCCGACCAGAGCAAGGCGGTCTCCTTCCTGCGTCGTCAGAACCCGGATCTCACCTTTACCACCGAGCAGAAGGGGGACGAGTTCGTCCTGCTGGCCTCCTTAAGTGAAGCCAAGGTCAAGGAGGTGAAGAAGTACGCCCTCGAGCAGAACATCACCATCATCCGCAACCGGGTGAACGAACTGGGTGTCGCCGAGCCGCTGGTACAACAGCAGGGTGCCGAGCGCATCGTGGTGGAACTGCCTGGTATCCAGGACACCGCCCGTGCCAAGGAGATCCTGGGCGCGACCGCGACCCTGGAATTCCACATGGTCGATGAGACCGCCGACATCCAGGCTGCGGCCGACGGTCGCGTACCGCCGAGCTCCAAGGTCTACAACGATCGCAACGGTCGTCCAGTGGTGCTGCAAAAGCGCATCATCCTGACCGGTGACCACATCGTGGGTGCCCAGTCCGGTTTCGACGAATACAGCCGCCCCCAGGTCAACATCAAGCTCGATGGCCAGGGTGGCAATAAGATGGCCAACTTTACCAAGGACAACGTCGGTAAGGGCATGGCCACCGTATTCATCGAATACAAGCCGGTCGGTCAGCCGGGTCCGGACGGCAAGCGCAAGTTCCGCAAGCAGGAGGAGGTGATCAACGTCGCCACCATCCAGTCGCGCCTTGGCAGCCAGTTCCGCATCACCGGCATCGACAACGCCAACGAAGCCCACAACCTGGCGCTGCTGCTGCGTGCCGGTGCGCTGATCGCCCCGATCCAGATCGTGGAAGAGCGCACCATTGGCCCGAGCCTGGGTCAGCAGAACATCGACAGCGGTATGGAAGCCATCGGCTGGGCCATGCTGGTGATCGTGCTGTTCATGGGGATCTACTACCGTGCCTTCGGTTGGGTGGCCAACATTGCTCTCTCCATGAACCTGGTGCTGATCGTCGGCATCATGTCGATGATCCCGGGGGCCACCATGACCCTGCCGGGCATCGCCGGTATCGTGCTGACGCTGGGCATGGCGGTGGACGCCAACGTGCTGATCTACGAGCGCATTCGTGAAGAGATCCGCAACGGCCGCGGCGTGCAGCAGGCGATCCACCTGGGCTTTGATCGGGCATTCTCGACCATCGCCGACTCCAACATCACCTCGCTCATCACCTGTGTGATCCTGTTCGGTATCGGTACCGGCGCCATCAAGGGCTTCGCCCTGACGCTGGGGATTGGTCTGAGTGCGTCCATGTTTACCGCCATCACGGTATCCCGCGCCATCATCAACCTGGCCTGGGGTGGTCGGCGCCTCGACAAGCTGCCGATCTAAGGAAGAGACATGTTTCAGATTCTACATTTTGAAAAGCCCATCCCCTTCATGCGCTTTGCCAAGCCGGGTGTGGTCTTCTCTACCCTGCTGATGGTGATTTCCCTGTTCTTCCTGTTCGATCGGGGTCTGAACTGGGGTCTGGACTTCACCGGCGGCACCACCATCGAGGTGGGCTTCCAGCAGTCGGTGAGCCTGGAGAAGATGCACGAGGTGCTGGACGAGCAGAAGATTGAAGGGGCGACCCTGCAACACTTCGGCTCCAGCCGTGACGTGCTGGTGCGCCTGACCCCGAAAGAGGGGGTCAAGGTGGAGCAGCAGGGCAACGAGGTGCTGGCGGCCGCCAAGGTGATCGATCAGGGCGCCGTGCTCAAGCGTGTGGAGTTCGTCGGCCCCTCCGTGGGTGACGAGCTGGCGACGGACGGTGCGCTGGCCATGCTGGCCTCCATCATCTGCATCCTGATCTACGTGGCGGTACGCTTCGAATGGCGTCTGGCCATGGGCGGCATCCTCTCCCTGGTGCACGACGTGGTGATCACCCTGGGCGTCTTCGCCTACTTCCAGTACGAGTTTGATTTGACCGTGCTGGCGGCCTTGATGACCCTTGTGGGTTACTCCCTGAACGACACCATAGTGGTGTTCGACCGCCTGCGGGAGAACTTTCGCAAGGTGCGCAAGGGGGATACCGAGTACATCCTGGATCTCTCCATGACCGAGACCCTGAGCCGGACCATCATCACCTCCGGCCTGACCTTCGTGGTGGTGCTGGCGCTGCTGCTCAAGGGCGGTCCCTTGATCCACGGTTTCTCGGTGGCCATGGTGATCGGTGTGGCGTTTGGTACCTACTCCTCCATCTATGTGGCGAGCTCGTTCGCCATGTTCTTCGGGGTCAAGCGGGAGCACATGCTGCCGACCCAGGTGGAGAAAGAGGGCGCGGATCAGCAAGAGATCCTGCCGTAAATGACAAGGGCGCCACGAGGCGCCCTTTCTCTTATCATCCGGGTGAGCCATTATGACGGTTTCACCCACGGCCATTGGCCAAGAGGCAAGGAGCAAGCCATGCAACACAATCCCCGTTTTCTGGCGCTGGTAGAGGCCATTCGCCCCCATGTGAAGGAGACCGACGTGCACCAGATCAAGCGCTGGCAGGAGGAGGGGCGTACCTTTCACCTGGTCGACGTGCGGGAAGAGAGCGAGTGGGCCAGGGGCCATCTGCCGGGCGCGACCTACCTCGGGCGCGGGGTGATCGAGCGGGATATCGAGACCCGTTATCCGGATCCCGACACCGAGCTCTACCTCTATTGTGGTGGCGGTTTTCGCTCCATTCTGGTGGCGGAAAACCTGCAGAAGATGGGCTACGGCCGGGTGGTCAGCGTGGATGGTGGCTTTCGGGGCTGGTGTGATGCCGGATACCCTGTCGAATCCTGATTTATTTGAGGGAGAGAGGCTCAGCCACATGACAAAGTGTCGGCTGACCTTTACCATATGCCGGGTCAAGCGTAAGCGTCGGAGTGTTCATTGAACGTCAGGAAAGGGATTGGATACCTCCTTGGTATCCTGTTGCTGCTCCCCATGTGGGGTTGCAGCAGTAGCAGTCAGGTTCAAACGCCTCAAGTTCCCAAGCCGCAACCCGCTTCACTGGTATTGGCGACCCCCCTGCAGGTCTCTTACCAGAGCGAGTTGGCGTTGGCGCGACTCGGGCAGATGCTCAGTGAGATGGAATTGACCACCGAGCAACGGGCCGAACTGTTTTATGAGCGTGCTGTCGTGTTTGACCGGGTAGGCTTGCGCTCTCTGGCGCGGCTGGATTTCAACCGCGCCCTGCGGGAGAAGCCGGATTTCGCCGAAGCCTACAACTTCATCGGCGTCTATCTGGTGCAACAGCAGAATTATGACGAAGCCTACGAGGCATTTGATTCCGCCCTCGAGCTGGCTCCCGATTATGACTATGCCTATCTGAACCGTGGTATTGCGCTCTATTACGGCAATCGCCCCGAGCTGGCCGCGGCCGATATGAAGCGCTTCTACGAGGCGCAGCCGGAAGATCCCTACCGGGTGATCTGGCTCTATCTGGCCGAGCAGAAGCTCAATGCGCCGGCCGCCATGAGCCGGATGCGCGAGCGGCTCAACAAGTATGACGACGACGCCTGGAACTGGGATCTGGTGCGCCTCTATACCGGTGAACTCAACGCCACCCAGTTGATGGGCAATGTGGTGAAAGGGGTGAAGGACAACCGGGAGCTCGCCGAGCGCCTGTGCGAAACCTACTTCTACCTCGGCAAGTTCGAGCTGGCCAGGGGCAACCGCAAGGAGGCCATCAGCTACTTCAAGCTGGCGCTGGCCAACAACGTGTATGACTTCATCGAGCACAGATATGCCCTGCTCGAGCTGGAGCTGATGGCGCGCAAACCCCTGCCGCCCGGCGCCCAGAGTGCCCAGGGCAAGAGCAGCAAGCAGGCATCCTGAATCTTGCTGGCTGTCGCCGCTTTGAACGATATGGAAAAGGCCTCATAGCGAGGCCTTTTTGCTGTTTGGGTGTCAGGCTTTACGGTGCCATTGCATCGGAATCGGCCAGTGACCACCGTGCCCGCCCGCCAGTAAGGCCGCAATTACTGCGCCAGCATCATGCCGGGGATCTGGCGCCAGTAGCCGTTGCAGTCCCGCTCTTGTTGCAGGGGCAGGGGGGCCTGACCCCGTTCGTTGGCCTTGAAGCGATCCAGCATCGTCAGGGTATCCAACCCCTCAGGGGAGAGCCGTACCACATCCACCAGTCCTTCCATGCCGGCCAGCTCGTTGCCCAGGTTGTAGCAGTAACCGGACTGGGTCTGGATGCCGTTGAGGTTGAACACCTTCTGCCCCTCGCGGCTGCTGGCGAGCCGGCCGGTGGGGTAGTCGATGCAGGCCAGTTCACAGTTGTCCTTGGGCCGATCGAGTGAACGTGCGGTGAAACAGCGCGCCGAGTAGGCGAGCGGCAGGTGGCCGTAGGCGAACACCTCCACCTCGAACTGCTGGCGGGCGTTGCCGAGATCCTGATTGAGCTGCACCAGCCAGTCGCGCGACAGCTCCACCGGCATCACCCAGCGCTGCATCCCCTGTTTGAGCAGCATGCGCAGCACGTCGGCGTTGTAGGCGTTGATGGCGGGGCCGCAGACGAACGGCAGCCCGGCCTCGCTGGCGAGCTGGACCGCGCCCAGATCGTTGGCCTCGATCATCAGCTCGCCGTTGTCGACCAGCCGCTTGACCTCCTTGAGCTCGGAAGGGGCGGAGATGAGCGCCAGGGTGGAGAGCACCGCCTGCTTGCCGGAGCCGGCCACCTGGCGGGCGAGGGCAATCCAGTCATCCGCTTTCAGTTCGCGGCGCTTGCTGCAGACGGTTTCCCCCAGATAGACGATATCGGCCTGGCTTTGGGTTGCCGCCTGATAGAAGGCCTGGGTGTCGGTCTTGGGCCAGTAGAAGAGCAGGGGGCCGAGAGAGAATTTCATGAACAGGGCTCCTTATTGCCACTGGCGATGATAGGCGCCGAGGGTGGTCTGGCTCCCCTCGGAGACGCGGGCGAGCTGGGCATCCCACTCGGCCTTGACCCGATAGGCCTCGGGGTTGGCCTGATAGGCGTCGATGGCGGCGCGCCAGACCCGGGTCACCTGCTCCACGTAGGCGGGGCTGCGTTGGCGCCCCTCGATCTTGACCGACTGGATGCCGGTCTGGAACAGCTCGGGCAACAGGCCCAGGGTGTTGAGGCTGGTGGGCTCCTCCAGCGCGTGGTAGGTCTGACCGTCCACCTCGAAGCGCCCCTTGCACAGGGTCGGGTAGCCGGCGTTCTCCCCCGGGCCGTAACGGTCGATGAGCACCTCGTTGAGGCGAGACTCGAGGCCGCTTGGGGTCTCTTCCCAGCGCACGAACTTGGCCGGTGAACAGGCACCGACGGTGTTGGGGCTCTCGCCGGTCATGTAGGAGGAGAGGTAGCAGCGCCCCTCCGCCATGATGCAGAGGCTGCCGAAGGCGAAGACTTCGAGGCCGACGTCGGTCTCGCGGGCCAGCTGTTTCACCTGGTGCATGGAGAGCACGCGGGGCAACACCACCCGACCGACGTTGAAGTGCTGCTGGTAGAAACGGATGGCGGCGGTGTTGGTGGCGCTGGCCTGCACCGAGACGTGCAGCTCCAGATCCGGGTAGCGGCGGCTGGCATAATCGAGCACGGCGAGATCGGCGATGATCAGGGCATCGGCTCCCAGTGCGGCGCCCTTGTCCACCGCCTGCTGCCAGCGGGCATCGGAGCCCGGGTGGGCGAAGGTGTTGATGGCTATGTGCAGCTTGCGGCCATGTTGATGCACGTAGTCGACCGCTTTCTCCAGCTTGCTGTCGGTGAAGTTGAGCCCGGCGAAATGGCGGGCGTTGGTGTCATCCTTGAAGCCGATATAGACGGCATCGGCCCCGTTATCCACGGCTGTTTTCAGTGCCGGCAGACTGCCTGCCGGACAGAGTAATTCCATCGGTACGCTCCGAGAGGGCAAAAAATGCAAAAAGTGGCCCGATTGTATTCACCGGCGTCCTTCCACTTTTTGACCTGAGGCAGCTTTGTGTGGCTTTACCCTTCTTGAGGTAAGTGGGCACAAGTTTGATTTCCAACAGGATCATGGAGCCGACCCTGTGTTTGAATGCGCAAAAAACTGGGAGTTTATCGTGTTCAAACAACTGCAGCATCGCTTGGTCGAACAGGCACCCCGCTTCTTGCGCCATCCTCTCAAGCTGGTGCCCTTTGCCCTGCAACAGCATCTGATGGAGCGCATGCTGGCCAGCGTCTTCAAGGAGGCCATCGCCGATGGCGACTTTGCATTTCTGGCCGGCAAGTGGCTCAAGGTCGAGGTATCGGATCTCGAGCTCTGCTGGTTCATCAGCGAACAGGAGGGCAAGCTGGTGGTGGCCCGTCACTGTGAACAGGCCGATGTCTGCTTTAGCGGCAGCAGCAACGATCTCATCCTGATCGCCGGTCGCAAGGAAGACCCCGATTCCCTCTTCTTCCAGCGCAAGCTGAAGATTGAAGGCAATACCGAGCTGGGACTGGAGGTGAAAAACCTGATGGACAGCCTGGATCTGGACGGGTTGCCGAGCCTGGTGCGCTATCCGCTGATGGATCTCGCCACCTTTATCGAGCAGGCCAGGGCCAGCTCAGCGCAAGAGGCGCATTCTGCGCCGGCGGGTGGGGTGGCGTCTCAGCTGTGAGGCTAGCCCCTCGGCATGATGGCGATAGTGGTTGCGGGCCCACAGGCAGCGCAGGGCCCAGAGGCAGGGCAGCAGAGCCAGCAGGGCACCGGCGCCTTGCTGGCGTGACAACAGCAGACCCAGCACCAGCCAGAGGAAAGGTTGGGCCTCGTAGAGCCACTCCGGCTGCAGCCAGACCTTGTTTGGGAAGATGACCAGATCGGTGCGCCGATAGCTGGAGCGCATCATCCAGCTGGCGGCCCCGGCGACAAACAGCAGGCCCCCCGCCAGCCAGAGCAGCGGGGAGTGGCTGAGCGCGATGATGCCGATGGCTGCCAGCAGATAGCAGGCCGGCAGCTTCTCATAAAGCCAGCGCGGACACATGTTGTCTCCCCTCTTTCACCTTCCCATCCTCCAAGTTTAGCCCGCCCTTGTGCCCGCCTCATGCCGCTTTGTTCTACAAACCGGCGCGATAGTTGTGAAATGGAGCGCCATTTACGGTGCCAAAATAGCGATTGGCTATGTTACAATTGCGCGCCATTTTTGACTGAAGATTGACTGGGCATGTTGGATCAGATTCGTATCGTGTTGGTAAACACCTCTCACACCGGCAACATGGGGTCTGCGGCACGCGCCATGAAGACCATGGGCTTGAGTCAGATGGTGCTGGTTGATCCGCAAGCCCTGCCTGATGGCAATGCCAATGCATTGGCTGCCGGTGCCAGCGACATCCTGGCCAATGCCCGTGTCGTGGCGACGCTGGATGAAGCCATCGCCGACTGCGGCCTGGTGATCGGTACCAGTGCCCGTTCCCGCACCCTGAGCTGGCCCATGCTGGATCCCCGCGAAGCGGGCGAGAAGCTGGTGGCCGAGGGTATGCAGCACCCGGTGGCGCTGGTGTTTGGCCGTGAACGTACCGGCCTCACCAACGACGAGTTGCAAAAGTGCCACTACCATGTGGCCATCCCGGCCAATCCCGAGTACAGCTCTCTCAATCTGGCCATGGCGGTGCAGACCCTCTGCTATGAGGTGCGCATGCACTGGCTTCAGCAGCAAGAGCAAGCCGTCGACAGCGAAATGACAGTGGAGTATCCCAGTGCCGAGCAACTGGAAGGCTTCTATCAGCATCTGGAACAGACGCTGCTCAAGACCGGTTTCATCACCGATGACCACCCGGGGCAGGTGATGAACAAGCTGCGTCGCCTGTTCAACCGGGCGCGTCCGGAGGCGGTGGAGCTCAACATTCTGCGCGGCATTCTGACCTCGGTGCAAAAACCCAGGCCGCAGGATTAAACCCGACTGAATTACTCAACCATATACTTGACTGATTTAGTCGGGTATGTGACCATATGCCCATATTGATTGGTTCGCAAGACGGTAAGGCATATGAGACTGACCTCAAAAGGACGTTACGCTGTGACTGCCATGCTCGACGTGGCGTTACATGCAGAGCAGGGGCCCGTGCCCCTGGCTGATATTTCAGAGCGCCAGGGCATCTCCTTGTCCTATCTGGAGCAACTTTTTGCCCGCCTGCGCAAGCATGGCCTGGTAAGCAGCGTGCGTGGCCCCGGTGGCGGCTATCGCCTCGGTCTGGCCCCGAATGCCATCTCGGTCGGTCAGGTGATCACCGCGGTGGATGAATCGGTGGATGCCACCAAGTGCCTCGGCAAGGGCGGCTGCCACGGCGGCACCCAGTGTCTTACTCACTCCTTGTGGCGTGACCTGAGCGAGCGGATCTCCAGCTTCCTGGGGGATATCACCCTGGCCGAGCTGGTTGATCAGGCGGATGTGCGCCGCATTGCCGGCAAGCAAGACGAACAGATGAAAACCGTGTTGTCCCTGGTTGATCGGGCAGAACGCGGCGATGTGAGCTTGAAAGTCCAACTATAAACAAACGTGCTTTCCACAGCCGGTCGATGTATGACCCAGGCTGTAACGGAGAAAAACATGAAACTGCCTATTTACCTTGATTATTCGGCAACCTGTCCGGTGGACCCGCGTGTCGCAGAAAAAATGATGCAGTGTCTCACCATGGATGGCCTGTTCGGCAATCCAGCTTCCCGTTCCCACCGTTTCGGCTGGCAAGCCGAAGAGGCGGTTGACCTGGCCCGTAATCAAGTGGCAGAGCTGATCGGTGCCGACCCGCGCGAGATCGTCTTCACCTCCGGCGCCACCGAGTCCAACAACCTGGCCATCAAGGGCGTTGCCCACTTCTACGCCGGCAAGGGCAAGCACATCGTTACCTCCAAGACCGAGCACAAGGCGGTACTGGATACCTGCCGCCAGCTGGAGCGCGAAGGCTATGAGGTGACCTACCTCGAGCCGATGCCCAACGGCCTGTTCACTCTGGAACAGATCGAAGGCGCCCTGCGCGATGACACCATCCTGGTCAGCATCATGCACGTCAACAACGAGATCGGCGTGGTGCAGAACATTGCCGCCATCGGCGAGCTGTGCCGCTCCCGCAAGATCCTGCTGCACGTGGATGCAGTACAGAGCGTGGGTAAAATTCCGGTAGACGTGGAAGCGCTCAAGGTTGACCTGCTCTCCATGTCTGCTCACAAGGTATATGGCCCGAAAGGCATTGGTGCCCTCTACGTGCGCCGCAAGCCGCGTGTGCGCCTGGAAGCCCAGATGCACGGTGGTGGCCATGAGCGCGGCATGCGTTCCGGCACCCTGCCGACCCACCAGATCGTCGGCATGGGCGAAGCCTTCCGCATCGCCAAGGAAGAGATGGCGAGCGAGGGTGAGCGCATCATGGCCCTGCGTCAGCGTCTGTGGGACGGCATCAAGGATATCGAAGAGGTCTACATCAACGGTGACCTGGAACAGCGTGTGCCGGGCAACCTCAACGTCAGCTTCGCCTATGTGGAAGGGGAATCCCTGATCATGGCGCTCAAGGATCTGGCGGTCTCTTCCGGTTCTGCCTGTACCTCGGCCAGCCTGGAGCCCTCCTACGTGCTGCGCGCACTGGGCCTGAACGACGAGCTGGCGCACAGCTCCATCCGTTTCAGCATGGGTCGCTTCACCACCGAAGAAGAGATTGATTACGCAATCAAGCTTATCCGTGACTCCATCGGTCGTCTGCGCGAGATGTCTCCCCTGTGGGAGATGTACAAGGACGGCGTCGATCTGAACACGGTCGAATGGGCTCATCACTGATCCTTGCCAAGAGAGCAAGTGTTTGGTGAACAACGGAATTAGCAGGAGTTAGATATGGCTTACAGTGAAAAAGTAATCGACCACTACGAGAACCCCCGTAACGTAGGCGGCTTCGACAAGAACGATCCCAACATCGCTACCGGCATGGTCGGTGCACCGGCCTGTGGGGACGTGATGAAGCTGCAGCTGAAGATCAGCGACGACGGCATCATCGAAGATGCCAAGTTCAAGACCTATGGTTGTGGCTCCGCCATCGCCTCCAGCTCCCTGGTGACCGAGTGGGTCAAGGGCAAGACCCTGGACGAAGCAGCCGGCATCAAGAACACCGACATCGCCGAAGAGCTGGCGCTGCCGCCGGTGAAGATCCACTGCTCCATTCTGGCCGAGGATGCCATCAAGGCCGCCATCGCCGATTACAAGCAGAAGAAAGGTCTCTAAGGTCAGGAGCGCAGTATGGCCATTACCATGACAGATGCCGCAGCGGCACGGGTTTCCTCTTTTCTGGCCAACCGGGGCAAGGGCATCGGCCTGCGCCTCGGCGTCAAGACCACCGGCTGTTCCGGTCTTGCCTACGTGCTCGAATTTGTCGACGAGCTGGCGGATGAAGATCAGGTATTCGAGCAGGACGGCGTCAAGATCATCGTCGATGCCAAGAGCCTGATCCACCTGGATGGTACCCAGCTGGACTTCGTCAAGGAGGGCCTCAACGAGGGCTTCCAGTTCAACAACCCCAACGCCAAGGGCGAGTGTGGTTGCGGCGAAAGCTTCAGTGTCTGAGATGTTTGCTACACCTGATTGCGCATGTGTTGAACCGGCCGGCCACGGCCAGTTCAACCACGCCGTCCCGTTTGCCGAGGGCGAGCAGGACGGCGGTCGCATCAGGGTCTAAGAGGTCTGCATGAATCATTTCGAGCTGTTTGGGCTGGTGGAAGGCTTCGAGCTCGATACCCGTCAGTTGGCGGATACCTACCGTCAGTTGCAAACCCAGTTCCATCCCGATCGTTTTGCCACGGCTCCCGAGCGGGAACAGCTGGCCGCGGTGCAACGTGCCGCCCAGATCAACGATGCCTTCACTACCCTCAAGGCGCCCCTGCGCCGAGCCGAGTACCTGCTCTCCCTGCGTGGTACCGATATCCGCGGCGAGCAGCAGACGCTGCAAGATCCCGCCTTCCTGATGCAGCAACTGGAGTGGCGCGAGCGGCTGGCCGATCTGAAAGGCGAAGCCGACCCTGAGCGGGCCATCAAGGATTTTCGCCAGGAGATCAGGCATGATCACCAGCAGTTGATGCAACAGCTGACCCTGAGCCTCGCCACCGGCGATGATCAGAAGGCCGCTGACTGCGTTCGCAAGCTCAAGTTTGTCGACAAGCTCCTCGAGGAGCTGGAACGATTCGAAGACTCCCTGTTCGAGTCTTGATCCTTTAACGCTGGAAGTTTGATTACCCATGGCATTACTGCAAATCGCCGAGCCCGGCCAGAGCGCCGCACCTCATCAGCACAAGCGTGCCGTCGGCATCGACCTTGGCACCACCAACTCGCTGGTCGCCGCCGTGCGCAGCGGTCAGGCCGACACCCTCTGCGACGAGCAGGGGCGTGATCTGCTGCCCTCCGTCGTGCATTACCAGGCCGATACCATCCGGGTCGGCTTCGATGCCAAGCGCGAGGCCGCCCTCGATCCCCACAACACCATCGTCTCCGCCAAGCGGATGATGGGCAAGGCGCTGGCCGACATCGATACCCGCCAGCAGCCCTACGAATTCGTGGCGGCCGACAACGGCATGCCGCAGCTGCAGACCCGTCAGGGGTTGGTCAACCCGGTGCAGGTCTCGGCCGAGATCCTGAAAAAACTGGCCGAGCGGGGCGCCGCCGCCCTCGGTGGCGATCTCGACGGCGTGGTGATCACAGTGCCCGCCTATTTCGACGACGCCCAGCGTCAGGGCACCAAGGATGCGGCCAGACTGGCCGGTCTGCACGTGCTGCGCCTGCTCAATGAACCGACCGCCGCCGCCATCGCCTATGGCCTCGACTCCGGTCAGGAAGGGGTGATCGCCGTCTATGACCTGGGGGGCGGTACCTTCGACATCTCCATTCTGCGTCTGCATCGCGGGGTGTTTGAGGTGATGGCCACTGGCGGCGACTCGGCCCTCGGTGGCGATGATTTCGACCACCTGCTGGCGGACTGGCTCAAAGAGCAAGCCGGGTTGTCCGGTCAGCTCGATGCCCGGACCCAGCGCGAGCTGCTGGACGCCGCCGCCGCTGTCAAGCACGGCTTGACCGATGCCGATACCGTTGCCTGCGCCTTTGCCGGCTGGCAGGGCTCTGTCACCCGTAGCCAGTTTGACCAGCTGATCCAGCCACTGGTCAAACGCACCCTGCTGGCCTGTCGCCGCGCCCTGCGCGATGCGGGTCTCGAACAGGAAGAGGTGCTGGAAGTGGTGATGGTCGGTGGCTCGACCCGGGTGCCGCTGGTGCGCGAGCTGGTGGGGGAGTTCTTCCAGCGCACGCCATTGACCAGTATCGACCCCGACAAGGTGGTGGCCATCGGTGCCGCCATCCAGGCCGACATCTTGGTGGGCAACAAGCCCGATGCCGAGATGCTGCTGCTGGACGTCATTCCGCTCTCCTTAGGGTTAGAAACCATGGGGGGCCTCGCCGAGAAGGTGATCCCGCGCAACACCACCATTCCGGTGGCCCGCGCTCAGGAGTTCACCACCTTCAAGGACGGCCAGACTGCGATGGCGATCCACGTGGTGCAGGGGGAGCGCGAGCTGGTGGCCGATTGCCGCTCCCTGGCCCGCTTCACCCTGACCGGCATTCCGCCCATGGCGGCGGGGGCGGCCCACATTCGCGTCACCTTCCAGGTGGATGCGGACGGTCTGCTGTCGGTCAGCGCCATGGAGAAATCCTCCGGCGTGCAGGCCGAGATCCAGGTCAAGCCCTCCTACGGGCTGGGGGAAGACGACATCCTCAGCATGCTGAGCGCCTCCATCGCCAATGCCCAGCAGGACATGGACGCCCGCATGCTGGCGGAGCAGCAGGTCGAGGCCGACCGGGTGGTCGAGAGCCTCAACGCCGCTCTGGCCGCCGATGGCGAAGCGCTGTTGAGCGCCGCCGAGCGGGCCGAGCTGGATGCTGCCATCGCCCATCTGCTGACCATGCGCAGCACGGGTACCACCAACCAGATCAAAGAGGCCATCGAGGCGGCGGACGCTGCCAGTGGCGAATTTGCAGCCCGCCGGATGGATGCCTCCATCCGCAAGGTGCTGACCGGACAAAACGTCAACAAGGTGTAATATGCCAAAACTGATTATTCTGCCCCATCCCGAGCTCTGTCCGGACGGCGCGGCCCTCGAAGGCACGACCGGTGAAACCATTCTGGACATCGCGCTGCGCAACGGCATCGAGATCGAGCACGCCTGCGAGAAGTCCTGCGCCTGCACCACCTGCCACTGTGTGGTGCGGGAAGGGTTCGACTCCCTCGAGCCGAGCGACGAGCTGGAAGACGACATGCTGGACAAGGCGTGGGGACTGGAGCCTGAATCCCGTCTCAGCTGCCAGGCCAGACTGGCGGACGAGGATCTGGTGGTGGAACTGCCCAAGTACACCCTGAATCTGGCGTCTGAGCGCCACTGATGACCCCTTAATTACACATGAGTGAATTGCGCGTGCAGCATCTCGTGGTGCAGTAATGATATGGTGAAGGCCGTGACCCTTGAGGGCGCGGCCTTTTTTGTGCCCGCGATCTCCCTATTCGTTGATGAAAGTGCCAATAAAAAGGAAGCAAGAGAACATGGCTGACATGATGAACGTACGGTTGTCTTCCCAGGCTGCCGCCGCCCACTGGGGCGAGGGTGCCCTGCTCAGTTTCAACGGCGACGAAGCCCATCTCCATCTGGGCAGCGGCGGCCAGGAGAAGGAGGCGCTGCGCGCCATCCAGCGCGGGGCCAGACGCCTCGAGTCGAGCGGCATCAAGCGCGTCAAGCTGGTGGGTGAGGGCTGGGATCGGGAGCGTCGCTACGCCTTCACCCAGGGCTTCTATGCCGCCAAGGGGGTGCGCGAGCTCGACTTTGGTGAGCAGAGCGACAAGGAAGCCGGCGAGCTGGCGGCCCTGCTCAAGGCGGCCCGCTGGGTGCGCGAGGTGACCAACGGCTGCCCGCAGGAGATCTATCCCATGAGCCTGGCGGAGTCCGCCCTGCTGCTCATTCGCAGCCTCGCCGGTGACAAGGTGACCGCCCGCATTACCGCCGGGGAGGCGCTGCAGGAGGCCGGTCACATCGGGATCTGGTCGGTGGGCCGTGGCAGCGAGCGCGAGCCGGTGCTGCTCGAGCTCGACTACAACCCGACCGGGGATGCCAACGCTCCCGTGCTGGCGGCCCTGGTGGGCAAGGGGATCACCTTCGATTCCGGCGGCTACTCCATGAAGTCCTCCGACAACATGCTGCCGATGAAATCCGACATGGGGGGCGCCGCCATGGTGACCGGCGCGCTGGCGCTGGCCATCAGCCGTGGCCTCGACAAACGGGTCAAGCTGATCCTCTGCTGCGCCGAGAACCTGGTCTCCGGCCACGCCTTCAAGCTCGGCGACATCCTCACCTATCGCAACGGTATCTCGGTCGAGATCCAGAACACCGACGCGGAAGGCCGTCTGGTGCTGGCCGATGGCCTGCTGGCCGCCAGCGAAAGCGGGGCAGCCTACATCCTCGACGCCGCTACCCTGACCGGCGCCGCCAAGACTGCGCTGGGTCGCGACTACAATGCCGTGTTTGCCCTCGATGAGGCTGAGCAGGCGCGCGCGCTGGCGGCCGCCAAAGCCGAAAACGAGCAGGCCTGGGCGCTGCCGCTGGAGCCCTGGCACGCGGGCCAGCTCACCTCTGCCTTTGCCGAGCTGGGCAACGTGGCATCCGCCGAAGGCACCGCCGGTGCCACCACGGCAGCCGCCTTCCTGTCGCGCTTCGTGCGCGATGAAGGCAAGGGTTGGGTACACCTGGACCTGGCCGCCTCCTATCAAAAATCGGGCAACGATCTGTGGGCGACCGGTGCCAAGGGCCACGGTCTGCGCACCATTGCCCGCTGGTTGCAGGAGGTGGGCGCATGAACGTCTGGTTGAGCCGAGAATTTGCGCCGACCGAGTGGGGGGAGGGGGCGCTGCTCTCTCACCGCGCCGATGGCATGGTGATCCATCTGGTGACCGCCACCCCCTTGCTGGACATCCAGCAGGCGGCGCGGCGCCTGTGCAGCCAGGGGATCCAGCAGGTGGTGCTGGCCGGTCACTGGGAGCGCGAGCAGCAGTGGGCCTTTGCCCAGGGGCTGCAGACACCCAAGGCGGAAGTGGCGCTGCAGTGGGCCACCTCGTCCGAGGAGGACAGAGAGGAGCTGGAGGCGCGCTGGCTGTGCGGGCGCTGGGTGCGGGAGATGACCAATGCCACCCCCGAGCAGCTGGGGCCGCTGGAGCTGGCGGTCGAAGCCGCCGCCTTCCTCACCGAGCTGGCCCCCGACAAGATCAGCCATCGCATCCTCAAAGGGGAAGCGCTGCAACAGGCGGGCTGGGTCGGTCTCTACCAGGTCGGTCGTGGCAGCGAGCGCGAGCCCGTGATGCTGGAGCTGGACTTCAATCCAGGCCGGGATCCCAAGGCCCCGGTGGCCGCGGCCCTGGTGGGCAAGGGGATCACCTTTGACTCTGGCGGCTACTCCATGAAGACCTCCCAGGGCATGCTGACCATGAAGCACGACATGGGGGGCGCCGCCATCGTCACCGGCGCGCTGGCGCTGGCCATCCTGCGCGGCCTCGACAAGCGGGTGAAGCTCATCCTCTGCTGCGCCGAGAACCTGGTCTCGGGTCACGCCTACAAGCTGGGTGACATCCTCACCTACAAGAACGGCACCACGGTGGAGATAGTCAACACCGACGCCGAGGGGCGCCTGGTGCTGGCCGACGGTCTGCAACTGGCCGGCGAATCCGGCGCGCCGCTGGTCATCGACGCCGCTACCCTGACCGGGGCGGCGGTGATGGCGCTGGGCGGACGCTACAACGCGCTGTTTGGCCTCGACAAGGGGCTGGTGAGCCGCGCTATGGCCTATGCGGATGCTGAGCAAGAGCCTGCCTGGCCGTTGCCGCTGGAGCCCTGGCACAGCCAGCAGTGTCCGTCCCACTATGCTGACACCGCCAACAGCCGCCCCGTGCCGGGCGGTGGCCCGGGCGGCGCCTCCAATGCGGCCGGCTTCCTCTCCCGCTTCGTGGGCAACGAAGGGCGAGGCTGGTTGCACGTGGATCTCGCTGCCTGCTTCAGCGACAACGGCGACAATCTGTGGGCACCGGGGGCCAATACCCTGGGGATGCGCACCATCGCCCACACCCTGCTGGCGGAAACCCGCTGAGAGAACCACATCAAGGGCACCTGCGGGTGCCCTTTCCCATATTGCAGAAGATGGGCAATAGCCAATGTTTCAGGGGATTAGCATGGTGATCGTGCGCAAGCGCACATTTTTTCCTGCCGGCCTGGGCCAAGATGAGTGGTGATGTTGTTTTAGGGATGGAATTGTTTAATAAAAAGTTGCTTTTCTGTGTGTTATTTCGGTTTTTGTTTACGTATAATCGCCGCCGAACATGGATTCTAACAATAAATCTCTGTAGTTAAGGAAAGATCTCAATGGCCATCGAACGTACCTTCTCCATCATCAAGCCGGACGCCGTCAGCAAGAACCTGATCGGTGCCATCTACAACCGTTTCGAGAGCGCTGGCCTGAAAGTCATCGCCGCCAAGATGCTGCACATGAGCAGCGAACAAGCCGCCGGTTTCTACGCCGAGCACCAGGGCAAGCCTTTCTATGACGGTCTGGTCAGCTTCATGACCTCCGGCCCCGTCATGATCCAGGTGCTGGAAGGCGAAGAAGCCATCCGTCGTCACCGTGAAATCATGGGCGCCACCAACCCGAAAGAGGCCCTGGCCGGCACCCTGCGCGCCTGCTACGCCGAGAGCATCGATCGCAACGCCGTGCACGGCTCCGATGCGCCGGCCTCTGCCGCTCGTGAAATCGCCTACTTCTTCTCTGACGCCGAGATCTGCCCGCGCGGTTGATTTTCGTCAGCAGAATCTCAAGGGAGCCTCGGCTCCCTTTTGTTTTTTGGTCATTCGGTCAATATCCCCTTATTCTCCAGGTGGAAAGCCGGACCCATAATTTGTACAATGCCGCCCCCTGACGTAGGTCAGCCGATAATTTATGAAGTGTGTGAGCTGAGGCCCTTGATGAGCGAAACAAAAACCAACCTGCTGGATCTCGATCGGGATGCCATGCGTGCCTTCTTCGTCGAACTGGGCGAGAAGCCGTTCCGGGCAGATCAGGTAATGAAGTGGATTTATCACTTTGGTTGTGATGATTTCGATCAGATGAACAACGTCAACAAGGTGCTGCGCGAGCGTCTCAAGGAAATCGCCGAGATCCGGGCGCCGGAAGTGAGCCGCGAACAGCGCTCCTCCGACGGCACCATCAAGTGGGCGCTGCAGGTTGGCGGCCAGGAGGTGGAGACCGTCTACATCCCCGAGGACGATCGGGCGACCCTGTGTGTCTCCTCCCAGGTGGGCTGCGCCCTGGAGTGCAAGTTCTGCTCCACCGCCCAGCAGGGCTTCAACCGCAACCTGAAAGTCTCCGAGATCATCGGTCAGGTGTGGCGCGCCGCCAAGATCGTCGGCGGCAAGCGTCCCATCACCAACGTGGTGATGATGGGCATGGGCGAGCCGCTGCTCAACCTTGCCAACGTGGTACCGGCCATGCGCCTGATGATGGATGACTACGGCTACGGCATCTCCAAGCGCCGGGTCACCATCTCCACCTCCGGCGTGGTGCCGGCACTGGACATGCTGGGCGACCAGATCGACGTGGCGCTGGCCATCTCCCTGCACGCTCCCAACGACAAACTGCGCTCCGAGATCATGCCGATCAACGACAAGTACAACATCGAGGCCTTCCTGGCCGGTGTGCGTCGCTACCTCGGCAAGTCCAACGCCAACGGCGGCCGGGTCACGGTGGAGTATGTGCTGCTCGATCACATCAATGACGACATGCAGCATGCCCACGAACTGGCCAAGGTGCTCAAGGACACCCCGAGCAAGATCAACCTGATCCCGTTCAACCCCTTCCCGGGCAACCCTTACGGCAAGCCGAGCAACAGTCGCATCGACCGTTTCTCCAAGGTACTGATGGAGTACGGCTTCACCGTCATCGTCCGCAAGACCCGTGGTGACGACATCGATGCCGCCTGCGGTCAGCTGGTGGGGGAGGTGATCGATCGCACCAAGCGCACCATGAAAAATCGGATGCAACAGGATGGGATTTCCGTCAAAATGGTTTAACTTGCTAAGCCATTGTATAGTCAGGGAATGGATACACGTACATTGATCGTAGTGGCAGCGCTCTGTGCGCTGCCAGGCTGTGTTACCGAGACCACTTACGCTGGCCAGAATTCCACCCAGCGTGAGGTCGGTCCCGACCTCAAGGCGGCAGCCCAGACCCGTCTGGATTTGGGCATCCAGTATCTGCAGCAGGGCAACGCCGAGCAGGCCAAGTTCAACCTTGATCGCGCCCTCCAGTACGACGCCGCCAATCCTCAGGTTTACATCGGTTTTGCCTACTTCTACCAGCAGGTGCAAGATTACAAGGCAGCCGAGGCCAGTTACCAGAAAGCCCTTGCCGTGGATCCGTCCAATGCTGACGCGATGAACAACTATGGCGCCTTCCTTTGCAATCGCGGTCGTTTCGACGAGGCTGAGAAAGCCTTCCTGCAGGCCGTCAGCCAGCCGAACTACATCAAGATCGCCGATACCTATGAAAACGCGGCACTTTGCGCCGCGCAAAATCGCAGAAATGATAAAGCAAGCGAGTACTATCGCTTGGCCTTGGGGTATAATCCCCGCAATCCAAGGTTATTGCTGGACATGGCGGAGCTTTCCATGAAAGATGGCAAGCTGCCTGATGTGCAGGCCTATCTCGCCCGTTTTGCCGATGTATCGGACGAGAACGAGAACAGTCTCTGGTTGAGATTGCGGCTGGCGCAGGCCATGGACAAACCGGCACTACTTCACCAATTCGGGACTGAGCTGGTAAGGCAATATCCCACTTCGCAACAAGCCAAGCGTTACTTAGCCAATGACTACTGAACAGCCACACGATTTCCAAGACGACTCCCAGGCAGTTGGCCCAGGCCAGCTGCTGCGCAACGCCCGTGAACAGCTCGGCTGGACGCGAGAACAGGTTGCGTCCCGCATTCACCTTCGTCTGACCCTGATTGCCGCGATTGAATCGGATACGTATGACAAACATACCTCCCATACCTTCATCCGCGGCTATCTGCGTACCTATGCCAAGCTGGTCGGCATTCCGGAAGAGACCATCTTGGCCGCTTATGACAAGCTGGGCCTGACACCGCCCGACAACATCGACATGCAGAGCTTCTCCCGCCGCTCCCGCCAGCAGGCCAATGACAGTCGCCTCAAGGTGGTGACCTGGCTGGTGATCCTGGTGCTGATCGCCCTCTCCGTCGTCTGGTGGTGGCAGAGCACGGCGCGTCGCTCCGCCGGTGACGAGGCCCTGGCCGCGACCGAAATGGGCGCAGCCCGCAACACCAATACTCCGAGCGCCACTCCGGCCGTCGATGTTGCCGAGCCTGTACTGGCTCCTGCCGCTTCCGCCGCCGCAGATGCTGCCGTAACCCCCGTGGTGAGCGATGCCGCTGCGACCACTCTGCCGGCGGATGCCAGCAGCGCCGTAGCGACCACCACTGCCGAGACGTCTGCCGCTGCCGCCACGCAACCGGCTGACGACACCGCCGCGAGCGAGCCTGCCAAGGTGCCCCAGCTCAAGATGAGCTTCACCGCCGACTGCTGGCTGGACGTCAAGGATGCCAATGGCAAGACCCTGTTCAGCGGCCTCAAGAAGGCCAATGACGAACTGGTACTGGAAGGACCCGAGCCGCTCAAATTCATCATTGGTGCGCCCATGGCCATCAATATCGAATACAAGGGCAAGTCCATCGACATGAGCCGTTACAACAACGGCCGGACTGCTCGCCTCTCACTGCCGCAGGAGTAATCTGTCCGCCATGTCCGCTCACGAATCTCCCATCATTCGTCGTAAATCCAGGCAGATCATGGTCGGCAACGTACCGGTCGGGGGCGATGCCCCCATCACGGTACAGACCATGACCAACACCAAGACCACGGACGTGGCCGCCACCGTCGAGCAGATCCAGCGGATCGAGCGGGTCGGCGCCGACATCGTCCGGGTCTCCGTCCCCACCATGGAGGCGGCGGAAGCGTTCAAGCTCATCAAGCAGCAGACCCGCATCCCCATCGTGGCCGACATCCACTTCGACTACCGCATCGCCCTCAAAGTGGCCGAATACGGCGCCGATTGCCTGCGCATCAACCCGGGCAACATCGGCAACGAGGAGCGGGTCCGCGCCGTGGTGGACTGTGCCCGCCACTACAACATCCCGATCCGCATCGGCGTCAACGGCGGCTCGCTGGAGCGGGACATCCAGGAAAAATATGGCGAACCCACCCCCGAGGCGCTGCTCGAGTCAGCCATGCGCCACGTGGACTATCTGGATCGCCTGAACTTCGACAATTTCAAGGTGAGCGTCAAGGCTTCCGACGTCTTCCTGGCGGTCGGCGCCTATCGCCTGCTGGCCAAGCAGATCGAGCAGCCGCTGCATCTGGGCATCACAGAAGCGGGCGGTTTTCGCGCCGGCGCGGTGAAGTCTGCCATCGGTCTTGGCATGCTGCTGAGCGAAGGCATCGGCGACACCCTGCGCATCTCGCTGGCGGCCGATCCGGTGGAAGAGATCAAGGTGGGCTTCGACATCCTCAAGTCCCTGCGCATCCGTTCCCGCGGCATCAACTTCATCGCCTGTCCCTCCTGCTCCCGCCAGGAGTTCGACGTCATCGGCACCGTCAATGCGCTGGAAGAGCGGCTCGAAGACATCATCACCCCGATGGATGTTTCCATCATCGGCTGCGTGGTGAACGGTCCGGGGGAGGCGCTGGTCTCCGATCTGGGCCTCGCCGGGGCGGCCAACAAGAGCGCCTTCTATGAAGGGGGCCAGCGGGTCGACCGGCTCGACAACAAGGATCTCATTCCGACCCTGGAGCGCCGCATTCGCGCCCGGGCCGCCATGCTGGATCCGGCCAACCAGATCCAGGTGGACGAGGGTTGAGCAACCAAGGGCCACTCAGGGTGGCCCTGTCTTTAGGTTGCTGATTTTACATCCCGCATTGGTACACCCTGATTTTACCTCGGGGTCGAAAATCCCTATAATGCGGCCAAATTTTACCTCTTTTTCTCGAGTATCAACGTGGCAAAACAGATCCAAGCTATTCGCGGTATGAATGATTGCCTGCCGGAGCAGAGCCCGGTATGGCAGAAAGTAGAACAGATCCTGCGCCAGGTCGTGGCCAGCTATGGCTACAGCGAAGTGCGCATGCCGATTGTCGAGCAGACCCATCTGTTCAAGCGCGCCATCGGTGAAGTGACCGACGTGGTCGAAAAAGAGATGTACACCTTTGAAGACCGCAACGGCGACAGCCTGAGCCTGCGTCCGGAAGGGACCGCCAGCTGCGTGCGTGCCGGTATCGAGCACGGTCTGCTTTACAACCAGGAACGCCGGATGTGGTACATGGGCCCCATGTTCCGTCACGAGCGTCCCCAGAAGGGCCGTTATCGCCAGTTCCACCAGTTCGGGGTCGAGCTGTTTGGCATCAACGGGCCGGACATCGATGCCGAGCTCATCATGCTGACTCACCGCCTGTGGCGTCTGTTCGGCATCAGCGAACACGTGACCCTGCAGCTCAACACCCTCGGTCAGAGTGCCGAACGTGCCGCCTACCGCGATGCGCTGGTCGCCTACCTGGAGCAGTACAAGAGCGAGCTGGACGAAGAGAGCCAGCGCCGCATGTACAGCAACCCGCTGCGGGTGCTCGACTCCAAGGACGAGAAGGTACAGGCCATCCTGGTGGGCGCGCCGCGTCTGTTTGATCACCTGGGCGAAGAGAGCCTGGCCCACTTCGAGGGGCTCAAGCGCCTGCTCGAGTCTGCCGGCATCAAGTACGAGGTGAACGAGCGTCTGGTGCGCGGCCTTGACTACTACAACCTCACCGTGTTCGAGTGGGTCACCAACAGCCTGGGTGCCCAGGGCACCGTCTGTGCCGGTGGCCGCTACGACGGTCTGGTGGAGCAGCTGGGCGGTCAGCCGACCCCGGCGGTGGGCTTTGCCATGGGCATGGAGCGTCTGGTGCTGATGCTGGAAACCCTCGAACTCAATGCCGACATCCGCCCGGCGGTGGATGTCTATCTCTGCATGGTGGGTGAGGGCACTGAACAGGCCGGTTTCCAGCTGGCCGAGCGGCTGCGCGATGCCCTGCCTGATTTACGCCTGATGAGCCACTGCGGCGGCGGCAATTTCAAGAAACAACTCAAGCGTGCCGACAAGAGCGGCGCGGCCATTGCCCTGATCCTTGGCGAGACCGAGGTGCAAAACGGGGAGATCACCATCAAATATCTGCGTGGCCAGGCCGAGCAACAGACCGTCACGGTCGACGCCGCCATTGCCCTGCTGGCAGCGAAAGGAGAGTAAGCTGTGGAAGTTTATACCACCGAAGAACAACAGGTTGAGGTCATCAAGAACTGGTGGAAAGAGAACGGAACCTCGGTGATCGCAGGAACTGTTATCGGTCTGGTTGGACTCTTTGGCTGGCGCTACTACAACGAGCATCAGCAGACCACCCAGGAAGCCGCCTCCCAGGCTTACAACGAGATGAGCGCCCAGCTGGCCAAGGGTGACGCGGCCGGCTTCGAGCAGGCACAAAGCTTCATCAGCGCCCACAAGGGCGACTCCTACGCCGAGCTGGCGGCGCTGCAACTGGCGGCAGCCGCGGTCAAGGCGGACAAGCTGGATCTGGCGGCCGAGCAGCTGACCCAGGTGGCTACCAGCGGTGACGAGAGCATTCGTCCCATCGCCGCCCTGCGTCTGGCCCGGGTGCTGAACGATCAGGGCAAGGCCGATGAAGCGCTGGCCCAGCTTGGCAAGATCAACAACGACGCCTTCAAGGCCCAGGTGGCCGAAGTGCGCGGCGACATCCTGCAAAAGCAGGGCAAGAGCGAAGAGGCTCGCGATGCCTATCAGGCGGCGGCCGATGCCGGCGGTCTGCAGAGCAGCGCCGAGCTCAAGCTGAAAATGGACGATTTGGCGTTGCCAGCGGTGACCACGGGTGAGGCTCCGGATGCGTAATCTGTTCAAGATGGTGGCGTTGGGGGCTGCGGTCTCCTTCGCCCTGCAGGGTTGCTCCCTGTTCAGTTCGGAAGAGGATCTCAACCCCATGGCTCCGCTGCCCAAGGTCGAGTCCGCGTTCACCGCCGATACCGCCTGGTCCTCCTCGGTGGGTGACGGTATCGGTGACTTCTACTCCCAGCTCAAGCCGGTGGTAGAAGAGGAGCGCATCTATGCGGCGGCCCGCGACGGTGATGTCACCGCCTTTGACCGCGAAAGCGGCAAGGAGCTGTGGAGCGTCGATCTGGCGGATCTGCCAATCAACGCCGACAAGCGCAGCGCCCGCCTCTCCGGTGGCCTGGTTTCCCGCTACGGCAAGCTGTTCCTGGGCTCCGAGAACGGGGTGGTCTACGCCCTGAACGAAGAGAACGGGGAAGTGCTGTGGCAGACCACGGTACCGGGTGAAGTGGTGGCGAGCCCCGCCGTCGAGGATGGCCGGGTGGTGGTACTGACCACCTCGGGTCGCCTGGTGGCGCTTGATACCGACGAGGGCAAGCTGCAGTGGACCTTGGCGGAAGAGCAGCCGCCGCTGACCCTGCGCAGCGCCGGTGCCCCCATCATCACCAACGGCGCCGTGCTGTACGGCCGCGCCGATGGCAAGGTGGGCATCGCCCTGCTGAGCAACGGCCAGCCGGTGCGCCAGTCCAAGGTGGCCGACCCGCGCGGCGCCACCGAGCTCGACCGCATGGTGGACGTGGATGCCACGCCGCTCATCGCCGGCGATGAGCTCTATGCCATCGCGTATAATGGCCAGTTGATGGCGCGCAAGCTGATGAGCGGCGACGAAGTGTGGAAGCGCAAGTATTCCGGCTACCGCGACATGGCGGTGACCGGCAATGCCATCGTGCTGACCGACAGCCGCAGCCATCTGTTTGCGGTCGACCGTCGCAACGGTCTCGAGCTGTGGTCCAACACCCAGCTGGAAAACCGCACCGTGACCGCCCCCGTCATCATGGGTGACTATGTGGTGGTCGGCGATGTGGAAGGTTACCTGTATTGGCTGGATCGGACCGACGGGTCCATCAAGGCCATGCAGCAGCTCGACAGCAGTGGTCTGTACGCCGCCCCCCTGGTGGACGGTGACACCCTGTATGTGCAGAGCCGTGGCGGCAAGCTGTACGCTGTCAAGCGTCCCTGATCGCCCGATAATGTGAATATCCGGCTCCTGGTCTTCGGACCCGGAGCCTTTGTCGTCTTGAGAATGAGGCTTTTATGACTCCTGTAGTAGCCCTGGTGGGCCGCCCCAACGTGGGGAAATCCACCCTGTTTAACCGCCTGACCCGTACCCGGGACGCCCTGGTGGCCGACTTCCCCGGTCTGACCCGGGACCGCAAATATGGCCAGGCGAAGCTGGGCGAGCTGGAATTTATCGTGGTGGATACCGGTGGTATCGACGGCACCGAAGAGGGGATCGAGCTGAAGATGGCCGAGCAGTCCCTGCTGGCCATCGAAGAGGCCGATGTGGTGCTGTTCATGGTGGATGCGCGCGCCGGTCTGACCGCGGCGGATCAGGCCATCGCCGAGCACCTGCGCAAGACCCACAAGAAGGTGTTTCTGGTGGCCAACAAGACCGACGGCATCGACGGTGACTCCGCCGTCTCCGAGTTCTACGGTCTGGCCCTGGGCGAGGTCTACCAGATGGCGGCCGCCCACGGTCGCGGCGTATTGAGCCTGCTGGAGCTGGCGCTGGCCCCCCATCTGGAGACCCTGGTCGAAGCCGCCGGCGAAGAAGCCGAGCTGGATGAAGAAGAGGAAGACTTCGACGAAGAGGCCCTGCTGCGCATGGTGGCCGCCGGTGAACTCGACACCAAGGAAGACACCAAGGAGACCCCGTTCGCCGACCTGCCCATCAAGTTCGCCATCGTCGGTCGCCCCAACGTCGGCAAGTCGACCCTGACCAACCGCATGCTGGGTGAAGATCGGGTCATCGTCTATGACATGCCGGGCACCACCCGCGACTCCGTCTACATCCCGATGGAACGCGACGAGCAGAAGTACGTCATCATCGACACCGCCGGCGTGCGTCGTCGCGGCAAGGTGCACGAGACGGTGGAGAAGTTCTCCGTCATCAAGACCCTCAAGGCGATTGAAGATGCCAACGTCTGCCTGCTGGTGATCGACGCCCAGGAGACCATCACCGATCAGGATCTCAGCATCCTCGGTTTCGTGCTCAACACCGGCCGCTCCGTGGTGCTGGTAGTGAACAAGTGGGACGGTCTGGATCAGAAGGTGAAAGAGGACGTCAAGAACGAGCTCGATCGTCGTCTGGGCTTCATCGACTTCGCCCGCGTGCACTTCATCTCCGCCCTGCACGGCAGCGGCGTCGGCCACCTGTTCGAATCCATCCAGGAGGCCTACCAGTCCGCCACCCGCCGTACCAGCACCGCCATGCTGACCCGCATCATGCAGATGGCGCAGGAAGACCACCAGCCGCCCATGGTGAACGGTCGCCGGGTCAAGCTGAAGTACGCCCACGCCGGTGGCTACAACCCGCCGCGCATCGTGATCCACGGCAACCAGCTCAACGACCTGCCGGACTCCTACAAGCGCTACCTCATCAACTACTTCCGCAAGTCGTTGAAGATCATGGGGACGCCGGTTCGAGTCGAGTTCCAGGAGTCGGTCAACCCGTTCGAGGGCAAGAAGAACACCCTGACCCTGAGCCAGGAGCGCCAGCGCAAGCGCCTGCTCAAGGCCAAAGCCAAGAAATAAGGCCCAGCGGCTGCCCTCACCGGCAGCCGTTTTTCTAGTGGTCTTGAAGGGGAGGGGAATGTGCAGTGGGGCCGCCCAGTGCACATTCACTTTGCAAGGAGCCAACCATGAGTCAACTTGTCTGCCCTGCCTGCCAGGGCGAGCTGGACAGCCGCAGCCGTGAGACCACCTGTGGTCAATGCCAGGCCCGTTACCAGATCCGGGCGCTCTGCCCGACCTGCCGGCAGGAGCTGGAGCGGCTCAAGGCCTGCGGCGCGGTGGATTACTTCTGCAACCACTGCAACAGCCTGGTGTCGAAGCGGGCGGTGCTCTTCGAAGTGAGCCCGCTGACGGAAAATTGAGGCAATAAAAAACCCGGCGAATGCCGGGTTTATGCTGTGTGCTCTGCTATCAGCAAGGTGAAGGAGCGGTTTCGGCGCCATATCTTGCGTTTGATCTCGTTGAGCTTGAGCTTGCGTCTGGGGCTCCAGCCGCACCTTGTCTTCTTGACCAGTGTCGTTCTTCTGCGAGCTCGCATCTTGGTCTCCTCCCATGGGGTGGCCATCCCGGCCTTGGGTGATGATGGGAGCCTATCTGAAAGTGCTGTCATCCGAGTGCAAGTGGATGAAATAGCGCGATAAAAACAGATTCGGATAGGCTCCGGTGTGGTCGGATGGTAACAGAGAAACCACCCGAAAAACAAACCTGTCAACAGGGATCAGCGCAGGGTGATCTGCTTGACCACTTCGGCAATGACGGTGGGACGTTCGGCACTGGTCGGCTCGCTGCTGTCATCCTCATCCAGCTCTTCGCGGCGATGGGCTTTCTGCTGCTCGTTGTCGAGCCAGAGCAGGCTCTGGTAGTACTGGCGCACGTTGTTGACGTAGTTGCGCGCCTCGCCGCCGCGGGCATAGCCGTAGCGCACCTTGCGGTGCCAGCGCGACTGCTGCAGCAGCGGCAGCACCTCTTTCACGTCGCTCCAGGCGTCCGGGTTCTTGCCGAGCTCCTTGGTCAGGCGGCGGGCATCCATCATGTGGCCGTAGCCGATGTTGTAGGCGGTGAGGGCAAACCACACCTTCTCGTCATCGGGCACCGAGGCGGGCACCTTCGCCATCATCTGCTCGAGATAACGGGCGCCCCCCTTGATGCTCTCCTCCGGGTGCAGCCGGTTGTTGACCCCCATCGCCTTGGCGGTGGGCTCGGTCAGCATCATCATGCCACGCACCCCTGTGTAGGAGCGCGCCTCCGGATCCCAGTGGGACTCCTGATAGCTGATGGCGGCCAGCAGGCGCCAGTCCACCAGCTTGGCGTGGGTCTTGAACAGATCCTGGTACTTGGGCAGCAGGCTCTTGGCCCGCTGCAGGAAGGTGCGGGTGTCGACGAAGTCGAAATTCTGCACGTGGCCAAAGTACTTCTCGTCGAGCTTGGCGATGGCGCCATCCATGAAGCGCTGGCCGAAGAAGTCGATGATGCTGGCGTAGAGGCTGTCGTCCGGCAGCTTGGTCATGGCCCAGGCCACGGTCTGGTTCTTGGCCAGCGTCATCCCCTCGGTGAGTTCGGGGTAGTAGCGCTGGGTACGGGCCAGCACGGTATCCTGCACCACCGTGTAGTCAATCTTGCCGTCGGCCACCTGCTTGAGCAGCTCCTCCACGTCGGCGTCCCGGTTGGTGCTCCACTTGAGGTTGGGGTGCTGCTTGGCCAGCTCCTTGAGCAGATCCTCCCCGGTGGAGCCGGCAGGCACCACTATGTTGCCCTTGAGATCGCCGATGTCCCTGGGCTTGGGGGAGCCGTTGCGATAGACCAGCTTGGGCGAGACTTGGTAGAAGCCGGGGCCGAAGCGAAACAGCTGGCGCCGCTCCGGGGTGATGACGATGGCGGCCGCGGCCAGATCGAGCTTGCCCTTCTTGAGCAGATCCACCAGCTCGGCGGTGGAGTAGACAGGCACTATGGTCAGCTTGACCCCCAGCCAGTCGGCATAGCTTCTCGCCAGCTCGTAATCGAACCCCTGGGCGGTGTCGTCACGCTGGTAATAAGAGGTGGGGCCGTAGATGGTGCCAACCCGGATCTCGCCCCGCTGGCGGATCTGCTCCAGCTGGCTGGAGGGGGTGTAGAAGTCGCAACCGACCAGGGTCAGCAGCAGCATCAGCCCGATAAACAGTCGAAAAATGCAGCGCAAGTAGGTGAGTACCCTTGTTGAAAAAATCGGCATTTGTCAAAAAAGAGGCACCTTTATACCAGAGAGTGTGGACCGAGTCACACTTGGCAAAACAAGAAAAACGTTTGTCCGCCGTCGGCCTGATCCCTATAATACGCGCGTCTCAATTCCCCCCCACTTCAACACTTGGTGAGAAAGGTCATATGGATATCTTGCGTGGTGCCCCCGCACTGTCTGAGTTTCGTGTCCAAAAACTGCTGCAACGCTTCGCGCAGATGAAACAGGAGAGAGGAGTAGAGATAGAGGATGTCTATGCCGAATATGTGCACTTCGCCGAGCTCTCGAGCCCGCTGTCGCCCCCGGAGCGAGCGACCTTGGGCCAGCTCCTGCGCTACGGCCCGACCATCCCCGAACACACCCCCAGCGGTCAGCTGTTTCTCGTTACCCCCCGCCCCGGCACTATCTCCCCCTGGTCTTCCAAAGCAACCGACATCGCCCACAACTGCGGCCTGACCCAGGTCAAGCGGCTCGAGCGCGGCATCGCCTATTACGTGCAGGCCAAGGGTGAGCTGAGCGCCGCCCAGCGCGCCGACGTGGCCGCCGTGCTGCACGACCGCATGATGGAGACGGTGTTTGGCGAGATGAACGAGGCCGCCGCCCTGTTTGCCCATCAGGAGCCGCGCCCCTTCACCCAGGTGGATGTGCTGGCCGGTGGCCGCGCCGCCCTGGCCGAGGCCAACGTGGCACTGGGTCTGGCGCTGGCCGACGACGAAATCGACTATCTGGTGGAGAACTTCACCCGGCTGGGTCGCAATCCCAACGACATCGAGCTCTACATGTTTGCCCAGGCAAACTCCGAGCACTGCCGCCACAAGATCTTCAACGCCGACTGGACCATCGACGGTGAGCAGCAGCCCAAGTCGCTGTTCAAGATGATCAAGAACACCTTCGAGCAGACGCCGGATCATGTCCTGTCTGCCTATAAAGACAACGCCGCCGTGATGGAAGGGAGCCAGGGTGGCCGCTTCTTCCCGAGCCCCGCCAACGGCGAATATCAGTACCACCAGGAGCAGGTCGACATCCTGATGAAGGTGGAGACCCACAACCACCCAACCGCCATCTCTCCCTTCCCCGGCGCCGCCACCGGCTCCGGCGGCGAAATCCGCGACGAGGGTGCGACAGGCCGTGGCGCCAAGCCCAAGGCGGGCCTGGTGGGCTTCTCCGTCTCCAACCTGCGCATCCCCGGTTTCGAACAGCCCTGGGAGCAGGATTTCGGCAAGCCGAGCCGCATCGTCAGCGCCTTTGACATCATGCAGGAGGGGCCGCTTGGCGGGGCTGCCTTCAACAACGAGTTCGGCCGTCCGGCCATTCTCGGTTACTTCCGTACCTTCGAAGAGGAGGTGCCGAGCCACAACGGCGTCGAGGTGCGTGGCTACCACAAACCCATCATGTTGGCGGGCGGCATCGGCAACATCCGAAGCGAACACGTCCAGAAAGGGGAGATCCCGGTGGGGGCTGCCCTCATCGTGTTGGGTGGCCCGGCCATGAACATCGGTCTGGGCGGCGGCGCCGCATCCTCCATGGCCTCCGGTCAGTCGGCCGAGGACCTCGACTTTGCCTCGGTGCAGCGTGACAACCCCGAGATGGAGCGCCGCTGCCAGGAGGTGATCGATCGCTGCTGGCAGCTGGGGGACGACAACCCCATCGTCTTCATTCACGACGTGGGTGCTGGTGGCCTCTCCAACGCCATGCCGGAGCTGGTGAGCGACGGCGATCGCGGTGGTCGTTTCGACCTGCGCGCCATTCCGAACGACGAGCCGGGCATGAGCCCGCTGGAGATCTGGTGCAACGAATCCCAGGAGCGTTACGTACTGGCGGTGGCCAAAGAGAAGCTGCCGCTGTTCAAGGCGCTGTGCGAGCGTGAGCGTGCACCCTATGCCGTCATCGGCAGCGCTACCGAAGAGAAACACCTGACCCTCTCCGACCAGCACTTTGACAACCACCCCATCGATCTGCCGCTCGATGTGCTGCTGGGCAAGACCCCCAAGATGCACCGCGACGTAGCGAGCCTGCCGGCCCAGGGCAAGGCACTGCAACTGGATGGCATCACCCTCGGCGACGCCGCCGAGCGGGTGTTGCGTCTGCCGACCGTGGCGGAGAAATCCTTCCTCATCACCATCGGCGATCGCACCGTGACGGGCCTGGTCAATCGCGACCAGATGGTCGGCCCCTGGCAGATCCCGGTGGCCGATTGCGCCGTCACCGCCGCCACCTACGACAGCTACCACGGCGAAGCCATGTCCATGGGCGAGCGTACCCCGGTGGCGCTGCTCTCCCACGCGGCTTCTGCCCGTATGGCGGTGGCCGAAGCGCTCACCAACCTGGCACCGGCCCATATCGGTTCGCTCAAGCGGGTCAAGCTCTCCGCCAACTGGATGGCCGCCGCCGGTCACCCGGGTGAAGATGCCGGTCTCTACGAGGCGGTCAAGGCGGTGGGCGAGGAGCTCTGCCCGGCCCTTGGCATCACCATTCCGGTGGGCAAGGACTCCATGTCCATGAAGACCCGATGGCAGCAGGATGGCGAGTCGCGATGCGTCACCTCGCCGCTCTCCCTGCTTATCTCGGCGTTTGCCCGGGTCGAAGACGTACGCAATACCGTCACGCCGCAACTGCGCACCGATCTCGGTGAAACCGACCTGATCCTCATCGACCTTGGCAACGGCAAGCAGCGCCTTGGCGCCTCCGCCCTGGCCCAGGTCTATCGCCAGCTGGGTGACAAGGCTCCGGATCTGGACAACCCGGTTCAGCTCAAGGGCTTCTTCAACGCCATCCAGGCGCTGGTGGCCGATCGCAAGCTGATTGCTTACCACGACCGCTCCGACGGTGGCCTCTTCATCACCCTGGTGGAGATGGCCTTCGCCGGTCACTGCGGCCTCGACCTGCAACTGGATCGCGTCGGTGGCGACCTGCTGCCGGCCCTGTTCAACGAGGAGCTGGGTGCCGTCATCCAGGTGCGCCGTGAAGAGAAGGAAGCGGTGATGACCCTGTTGGCCGGCCATGGTCTGGCAGCCTGCTCCCACGTGCTTGGCACGGTGCGTGAGGGGGACCTCATCACCCTGCAACGGGCCGGTGAAGAGGTTTATCGCGCCAGCCGCACTGCCCTTCGCACTATCTGGGGCGAGACCAGCTGGCAGATGCAGCGCCTGCGCGATAACCCTGAGTGCGCGGATCAGGAGCACGCCGCCCGTCAGGATGCCACCGATCCGGGCCTGCAGGCCAAGCTGACCTACAACCCGTCCGACGATGTGGCCGCGCCCTATATCGCCAAGGGGGCCTCGCCACGTCTGGCGGTGCTGCGCGAGCAGGGGGTCAACTCCCACGTGGAGATGGCGGCGGCGTTTGACCGCGCCGGCTTCACCGCGGTCGACGTGCATATGAGCGATATCCTCGAAGGCCGTATCAAGCTGGAGCAGTTCCAAACCCTGGTGGCCTGTGGGGGCTTCTCCTACGGCGACGTGCTGGGGGCGGGCGAGGGCTGGGCCAAGTCCATCCTGTTCAACGAGGGCGCTCGCGAGCAGTTCCAGCGCTTCTTCGAGCGTGGCGATACTCTCTCCTTGGGTGTCTGCAACGGTTGCCAGATGATGTCCAACCTGCGCGAGCTCATCCCGGGCGCCGATCTGTGGCCGCGCTTCGTGCGCAACCGCTCCGAGCGCTTCGAGGCCCGCTTCAGCCTGGTCGAGGTGCAGGAGTCACCCTCTGCCTTCTTCGCAGGCATGGCAGGCTCCATGATGCCGATCGCCGTCTCCCACGGGGAGGGACGGGTGGAGGTGCGCGATGCCGCCCACCTGGCGGCGTTGCAAGCCAGCGGCCTGGTGGGGCTGCGTTTCGTGGATAACCGTGGTCAGGTGACCGAGCAGTACCCGGCCAACCCGAACGGCTCGCCGGACGGCATCACCGCCGTGACCACCACGGATGGTCGCGCCACCATCATGATGCCGCACCCGGAGCGAGTGTTCCGCACCGTCGCCAACTCCTGGCACCCGGACAACTGGGGCGAGGATGGCGCCTGGATGCGGATGTTCCGCAATGCCCGGGTTCGTCTGGGCTAAGCCTGCGACGCAAACAAAAACCGGCCCTTGTGGCCGGTTTTTTTATGGTGACGTTCCCGCTAGGGGCGGCCGTGACCCAGTTCGTGGGGGATGAAGTCACCGCGATCGAGAATGCGCAGGCAGGCGTCCACGACGGCTTCATCCAGCCGGGTGCCGCGCAGCTGGATGATATGGGCCCTGGCCTGGGGAATGCCGAGGGCGGCGCGGTAGGGGCGATCGGATGACATGGATTCCACTATGTCGGCCACCGTGAGGATGCGGGCCTCCAGCAGGATCTGCTCGCCCTTGAGCCCGGCCGGGTAGCCGGAGCCGTCGATGTACTCGTGGTGCTGGTGGATCATCTGGGCGATGGGCCAGGGCAGGGCGATGTCCTTGAGCACCTGATAGCCGGCGCCCGGGTGCTCCTTGACCAGGTTGAACTCCTGGGGCGTGAGCCGCCCCGGCTTGGTGAGGATGTCGACCGGCACCTGGATCTTGCCGATGTCGTGCACCATGGCCCCCAGATAGAGTCCCCGCAACCGCTTCTCATCGAGCTTCAGCTCGCGACCGATGGCCAGCGCCAGGGTAGCGACGTGCTTCTGGTGGCCGGCGGTGTAGGGATCGCGCTGCTCCAGCACGGCGGCAATGGCACCGAGGGCATCTTCCAGCGCCAGCTCCAGCTGACGGGCATGCAGCATCTTGTCGCGCTGGGCGGTGAGGTAGGCCTGCTGGGTGCTGCGGGCCTGCAGGCCATAGGCAAGGTAGTCCGCCAGCTGGCTGAAGAGGTGCACCTCCTCGTCGGTGAAGGGGCGGGCCTGCTCGCTGTGAATGAGCAGGCCGCCACGCCCGCCGGTGTGCCACTGCAGCGGCAGCAGCAGGCGGGCGCGCAGGGTGGCCGAATGATGTACCAGCTCGCAGGGGAGCGCCTCGTTGCACGGCATCTCTGTGCTGATGGCCTGGTGCAGGGCGGGATCCCGGGTCAGCCACTCGTCGCTGGCAAACCAGGTTGCGTTGCCCGCCTGCGCCAGCACCTGCAGGGTGTGCTGGTCAGGTTTTTCCTGCAGCACGGTCACGAGGGGGAAACGGCCATCGAAGGTGATGGCGTCGCAGATCTCCTGCAGCAGCGTCTGCTCGTCGTCCGGCCTGAGCATGGCGTGATGGGCGCGGCCGATAGCCTCCAGGGTCCAGGTGTACTGTTGCAGCCGCTCCTGCTGCTGCTTCTTCTCGGTGATGTCATCGAAGAAGACCCCGACGCCGACCACCTGACCCAGCTCGTCGTGCAGGGGAAACTTGGTGGTGCTGAGCCAGCGGGCCTCGCCTCCCTTGAGATAAGGCTCCTCGTGGCGCTGGGTGGTGCCGCTGGTCATGACCCTGAGATCGTCGTCCCGATAGCGCTGGGCCAGCTCGGCCGGGAAGAAGTCGGCATCGCACTTGCCGACCAGTTCGGCCGGGCTGAGAGCGAGATCGTCTGCCAGCAGCCGGTTGCAGGCGATGAAGAGGGAGCGGGTATCCTTGAGCAGCACCCGGTAGGGCAACTGATCCATCACCTGGCCAAGCAGGGCGGCCGTGGGCTGCGGGGTAAAGGGCGGTGTGGGTCTTGAACTCATCGTCATCCAGCCTCGGTCAAAGGGGGGCGAAGCGGTAGCCTGCCTGCCAGACGGCGAAGCAGGCGCTGACCACCTGTTCGTCGTAGTGGACACCGGCATAGCGGGTCAGCTCGGCGAAGGCATCGGTGAAGGAGAGGGCCCGCCGAAACGGACGGTGGGCGGTCATGGCCGCCAGGGAGTCGGCCACCCGGATGATGCGCGCCTCCAGGCAGATAGCATCCCCCTGCAATCCCTGCGGATAGCCACTGCCGTCCATGTTCTCATGGTGCTGCTGCACTATGGTGGCGATGGGCCAGGGGAAGTCTATCTGCTGCAAAATTTCACAGCCCGCCTGCGGGTGCAGCTTGATGAGCTCGAACTCCACCTCCCGCAATTCGCGGGGGCGGGTGAGGATCTCCGCCGGGATCTGCAGCAGGCCGATGTTGTGCACCATGGCGGCGAGGCCCAGTCCATCCAGCCGCTCTTGCGCGAGTTGCAGATGCTGGCCGATGGCCAGCGCCAGATCGTGCACGCGCCGTTCGTGGCCCGCGGTGCTGGGATCCTTGTGGGCGATGGCGGAGGAGAGCGCCGCTATGGTCTGGAACAGCAGGGTGCGCTGCTGCTGCTCACTCTCCTTGATATGGGTGATGTCGACCAGCGCACCTATGATGCCGGCCACCTCGCCCTGATGGTCGTAGAAGAGATCCTTGAAGTTGAGCACCTGATAGCGGCGGCCCTCCCGGTCAAACAGGGTGTGCTCGAAATATTGCGGCTGCCTGCTGCGCAGCACTTCCTGGTCGCGCTGGGTGTATTCGTCGGCCATCTCGGGGGGGAGGAGCTCGTCCACCCGCTTGCCCTGCAGCTCGGCCTTGCTGATGCCGGTGATCTGGGTGAAGGTCGGGTTGCAGCTGATGAAACGCCCCTCGACATCCTTGTAGAACACCGGGATGGGGATTGCCCTTAACAGGGATTCGTTGAAGCGCTGCATGTCGACCAGCTCCGCCTGCTGGCGCAGGGCCAGCTGCTCGCTGTCCCGGCACAGCTGGATGGCGCGGGACAGGTTGCCGAGAATGGGGCTGAACAGGTGACAGAGCCGCTCCCCCTGCTGCTCCGGGTTGGGGGAGAGCAGCAGCATCAGATAGCCCCCCTCGATCCGCAGCCGGTAGGCAAAGGGGTAGGGGCGTGCAGCGGGCAGCGGCAGCGGGGCGCGCAGGATGCACTGCTCGCCGGCGCCGACCCAGTGGGGCAGCGCGAGCGGCTCTCCCTGATGGCGGACCAGCTGCTCATCCCCGATCGCCTTGATGATCTTGTACTCACCCTGCGGCAACTGCTGCAGCACCAGCCCGACCGGGCAGGCACAGTGAAACAGAAAACGCTGCAGCACCTTGGTCAACAGGGCGTCCAGAGTGACCTCGCGACCGATGCAGAGAGCAAGATCGCAGACGATGGTCATGGCGTGGTCGTTGTTCATCGTCGTCCCTCCCCGTTGCAGAGAATGGCGCCGTTGTGAAACAGCGGATACTCCCCCGGCCGCAGGCTGCCAATCTCGCCAAGGGAGAGGGCGCCCACCAGATCGTGGGCACCGCTGTGGCTGAAGAGGGTCTTCAGCTCCAGCGTGCTCTGCTCGCCGAAGTGCTGCTGACGGCCGGCGCAGTAGTAGATCTCGAGGCGCTCGGGGGCGCCGTGCCGGCTCAGCTTTTCGGCCAGCTCGATGGCGTGGGCGGTCGGGCTCTGCGGCGCCTTGAGCAGGGTGAGGATGCTGTGATCCGGCACCTCCCCGACGCAGAGCAGAGCCCCCTCGTCGGTGACGGCGACCGGGATGCGCACGATGACGTCGCCGTTGGCCCGCAGCAGCCCGAGCGGCAGGTGGACACCGTACTGGTAGAACTGATCCGGCGTCAGGCGCTGTTGGAACTGTTGCTGGACCAGGGACTGGTAGCGACTGAAGGCCGGCTCCCAGTCGATGAAGGCAATCTTGTTGCCCTCGCTGCTGGTGGCCAGCATGGGCTGGGCGGTGAGCTGATAGCCGTGCTCGAGCAGCGGGTAGCTGTGGTGGGGCAGCAGGGTGCAGCAGACCGCCTGCGCCAGCAATCTGTGGTTGTCGAACAGGCAGGGCATGGGGCGGAACTGGCCGCTGCCGGCATTGACGCCGGCATAATTGACCCTGTCCGCGAGATGCAGATAGATCCCCTCGAGGAGGGAGGCGATGTTGGGGATCATGGCATCAAAGGTCAGAAAGAGGGTCGGTACGCCTGCGGCTTCTGGCCACTGCGCAAGCTGGGGGAGCAGCGCATCGCAAAGGGTGCTGACTTGCAGGTCTGTGCTGGCGGCGGGATCGAGCGGGATGAGCAGGGGGGCGTGGGAAGCCGGGCGCGGCAGCAGCCAGGCACCGTGCTCATGAAAGCCGTGGCGGCTGATGAGGCGGGGAAAGAGTGCGCCGCTGAGCCGAATATCGAGCCGCCGGCACTGCTGCTGCAACTCGGCCACGTGCCCGGCATCCTGCTCGGCCAGCAAGACATCGAGCCGCTCCCCGCGATAGGGCTGCAGTGCATCGGCCAGTGGCTGCGTATCGAATGAAAGAAAAGCGGGCTGCATCATCCCTCGGAACTCCTTTCCTGCCAATGGCCAATATATCAGCAAGGGGGGCGAGGTGGATACCCGGTCGTGTCCGATAAGCGCTTATAAGCCGTTATAAAGGCAGATAAATTTGAGACAGCTGAGCGGACATCCCGCTCTGGGCAGATAAAAAAACCGGCCACTTGGGCCGGTTTTTTTGGGTGGCGTGAAATCAGCGCAGCACCACGTTCTGGAAGCCCTGCACCAGGCTGATGACCGGCTGGGGATAGAGACCCAGTGCCACCACCAGTGCGGCGGAGAGCAGCACCACCAGACCACCGGAGGTGATGGCCCAGTCCCCCTTGGCGTCGCGCAGCTGCATGCCGGGCTCGCGCAGGTAGAGGGTGACCATGACCCGCAGGTAGTAATAGAGACCCAGTGCACTGCCGAGCACGATGGCGCCGGAGAGCCACCACAGCTTGGCATCGACGGTCACCCCGATGAGGTAGAACTTGCCGATGAAGCCGAGCGTCATGGGGATACCGGCCAGCGAGAGCATCATCACGGTCAGCACGGCGGTCAGGTAGGGGCGACGCCAGAACAGGCCGCGGTAGCTGTGCAGGGAGTCCGCATCCTTGCCGCGATAGGGGCTGGACATCATGCTGATGACGCCGAAGGCCCCCAAGCTGGTGAACAGATACATCAGCAGATAGACGCCGGCCGCTTCCACCGGCATCTGGCCGAGACGGCTCGCCACGATCACCGCCAGCAGGTAGCCGAAGTGGGAGATGGAGGAGTAACCCATCATCCGCTTGATGTTGGTCTGCAGCAGGGCCAGCAGGTTGCCGATGACGATGGAGACCACCGCCATGGCGGCCAGCAGCCAGTGGATCATGGGATCCGCGGCGGCGGGCACCGCCAGGTAGAAACGCAGCAGCACGCAGAACACCGCGATCTTGCTGACGGTGGCGAGGAAGGTGGCCACCGGGGCCGGCGCCCCTTCGTACACGTCCGGGGTCCAGAGGTGGAACGGTGCCAGGGAGAGCTTGAAGGCAAAGCCGACCAGCATCAGACCCAGACCGCCCATCAGCAGCGGGTGGTGGGCCGGGGTGGTGGCCAGGGTCAGCCCCAGATCGCTGAAGCTGAGGCTCCCTGCCTGGGCATAGAGCAGCGCCATGCCGAACAGCAGGAAGGCGGTGGCGGCGGCGGAGAGCACCATGTACTTGATGCTGGCCTCCAGCGAGTGGCGCTCGCGATAGGCGTAGCCCACCAGACCGAACATCGGCAGGGTCAGCATCTCGATCCCGATAAACAGCGAGGCGAGGTGACGGGAGCCCGCCAGCACCAGGCCACCGGCGGTGGCGATCAGCAGCAGCAGGTAGAACTCTTCCCGGTTGTCCGGATAGCCCTTGAGCCAGGAGCGGCCGAAGGTACAGGTGGCCAGGGCGCCGATGAGCACCAGCCCCATGTAGAAGACGGCGTAGCCATCGATCTGCAGCAGCGGGGTGACCCCCTGATCGCCTTGCGCCATCACGATGGGCAGGGAGAAGAGCGCGAGGTTGAGACCGGCGATGGTGACCACGAAGGCGGTGTCATCGCACCGTTTCCAGGCGATGGCCAGCATCAGGGCCACCATGGCCCCGGTTGTCAGCAACAGGGGCAGCAGGGCCAGCAGTTGCGAAGCGGTGAAAGTCATTGCAGTGCTCCTGTAAGGGACAAGGAAGGCAACAGGGCCAGCGGTTTAACAGCGGTCACTCTCATTGCAATGCTCCTGCGAAGGGCAGGGCGTACCAGTGCAGTACGCTCAGCAGGCTGTTGCCCGCGGTGTCGAGCACAGGTTGGGGATAGACACCGAGCAGCACCAAAAGACCGGCGATGGTCATCATCATCACCAGCTCGCGGCTGTCGAGCCCCTTGAGCACGCTCTCGTCCTTGGGGGTACCGAAGCAGGCGCGCTGCAGCATGATGAGGGAGTAGACCGAGGCCAGCACCAGCCCGAAGGTGGCGATGATGGTGAGCACGGGGGCAACCTGGAAGCTGCCGATGAGGATCAGGAACTCGCCGACGAAGTTGCCGGTGCCCGGCATCCCCAGAGAGGCGACCGAGAAGAACAACATCACGCCGGGCAGGTAGCGCAGCCGGCCCCACAGCCCGCCCATCAGGCGCAGGTCCCGGGTGTGCAGACGCTCGTAGAGCTGACCGCACAGGATGAAGAGGCCGGCGGCGGAGAGACCGTGGGCGATCATCTGTACCACGGCGCCCTGCAGGGCCAGCTCGCTGCCCGAATAGATGGCGATCATCACGAAGCCCATGTGGGAGATGCTGGTGTAGGCCACCAGCCGCTTGATGTCGGTCTGGGCGAACGCCACGATGGCGCCGTAGACGATGCCGATGAGGCCCAGCACCATGGCGTAGGGGGCAAATTCGGCGGACGCCTCGGGGAAGAGCGGCAGGGCGAAGCGCAGCAGACCGTAGGCGGCGGTTTTGAGCAGGATCCCCGCCAAGTCCACGGAACCCGCGGTCGGTGCCTGGCTGTGGGCATCCGGCAGCCAGCCGTGCAGCGGCACCAGCGGCATCTTGACCGCGAAGGCGATGAAGAAGCCCAGCATCAGCAGCCACTGCACCCCCTCGCTCATGGGGGTGTTCAGCAACTCCTGATAGTTGAAGGTGAACACGCCGGTGGCGGCGTGGTGAGTCAGCACCAGGCCCAGGATGGCGACCAGCATGATGAGGCCGCTGACCTGGGTGTAGATGAAGAACTTGGTGGCGGCGTTGATCCGGGATTTGCCGTCGGTGACCGAGTGGCCCCACAGCGCAATCAGGAAGTACATGGGCACCAGCATCATCTCCCAGAAGAAGAAGAAGAGGAACAGGTCCAGCGCCATGAAGACGCCGAGCACGCCACCCAAAATCCACAGCAGGTTGAGGTGGAAGAAGCCGATGCGCTGCACTATCTCCTTCCAGGAACAGAGGATGGCCAGCACGCCGATGAAGCAGGTGAGGATCACCATCAGCAGCGACAAGCCATCCACCGCCAGGTGCAGTGAGATTCCGAAGCGGGGGATCCAGGGCAGTTGCAGTTCGGCGGCCCAGACGGGTACGCCGCCCTGGGCTGCCAGGGTGAAGTCACCGCTCCACCAGATGGCGCAGGAGAGCAGCAGGCAGGCGCTCATCGACAGCAGGGCGACCCAGCGTACGAAGTACTCGCCGAATCGCTCGGTCTGCCAACAGAGCAGACCGCCGATGAAGGGTATTAACAAGATCCAGAGTAAGGTCACGATATCAGCTCTCGTCTATGTTCTAGTCACTGTGCAGGCCCGTGGGCTTGCTGCGAGTTCAGGGGCTGCATCACGGGATCAGCCGAGCAGCAGCAGGGCCAGGATCAGGGCGGCGCCCATCCCCATGGAGGCTGCATACCAGCGCAACTTGCCGGAAACGGTCCAGGCCAACAGCTGGTGGCCACTCTGTGCCAGCCAGGCCGGCAGGTTCATCATCCAGTCCAGCGGATCCTTGCCGAGCAGCCGGGTCGCCAGCAGATACGGCTTGACCCACAGCTGATCGTAAAGCCAGTCAAAGCCCCAGGCATTGAACCAGAGAGTGCTGAGCAACTTGCCCGGCGCACTGTTGGCTATGCTGCTGGCCAGACGGCGCTCGCCCAGGAACAGGAAGGCGGCCAGAGCAATGCCGGCGATGGCGATGACGGCGGAGGTGATCTCCAGCGCGTGGCGCCCCTCTTCGATGTGATCCCCCGGACCCGCCGGCAATACCCCCGCCAGCGGCGGCACTATCAGGGCGCCGATGCCGGTGGAGAGCACCATCAGCACCAGCAGCGGCAGCTGGTGGGCCAGGCCGTGGCCGGGATGGGCCTCGGTCTTCGCCTCGCCGTGGAAGGCGATGAAGATGAGGCGGAAGGTGTAGAGGGAGGTGAGGAAGGCACCGCCAAGGCCAGCCCACAGCAGGGCGCTCTGGCCGCTGGCCTGCACCTGCCACAGGATGGCGTCTTTACTGTAGAAACCGGCGGTCACCAGCGGCAGCGCGGCCAAGGCCGAGCCCCCTACCAGGAAGCAGGCATAGACCAGCGGCAGGCTCTTGCGCAAGCCCCCCATCTTGAAGATGTTCTGCTCGTGGTGGGTGGCGACGATCACGGCACCGGCGGAGAGGAACAACAGCGCCTTGAAGAAGGCGTGGGTCATCAGGTGGAAGATGGCCCCTTCCCAGGCACCAACGCCGAGGGCCAGGAACATGTAGCCGATCTGGCTCATGGTGGAGTAGGCCAGGATCCGCTTGATGTCGGTTTGCACCAGGGCCGCAAAGCCCGCCAGCACCAGGGTAATGGCCCCGACCAGCGCCACCAGATGCAGGATCTCGGGGGCCAGCAGGAACAGACCGTGGGTACGGGCGATGAGATAGACACCGGCGGTCACCATGGTGGCCGCGTGGATCAGCGCCGAGACCGGGGTCGGGCCCGCCATGGCATCCGCCAGCCAGGTCTGCAGCGGCAGCTGGGCCGATTTGCCGACGGCGCCGCCGAGCAGCATCAGGCAGGCCAGCGACAGGGCGGGGGAGCCTTCGGCAAACAGGGTGGGGGCACGCACCAGCAGCTCGTGGATGTTGAGTGTGCCGAGCTCGCGATAGAGGATGAACAGGCCGATGGCGAGGAAGACGTCGCCGACCCGGGTCACCACGAACGCCTTGAGGGCGGCGGCACCGTTATTGCGATCCTTGTAGTAGAAGCCGATCAGCAGGTAGCTGCACAGACCCACCCCTTCCCAGCCCAGATACACGAACAGCAGGTCATCGGCCAGCACCAGGAACAGCATGCTGGCGATGAAGAGGTTGGTGTAGGTGAAGAAGCGCGAATAACCCTCTTCCCCACGCATGTACCAGGAGGCGAACAGGTGGATGAAGAAGCCCACCCCGGTGACCACGCCGAGCATGGTCAGCGACAGGCCGTCCAGTGCCAGGCGGAAGCTGGGGCTGAAGCTGCCCACCGAGATCCACTGCCACAGGGTCTGGGTATAGACGCCGCCCGCCGGCATGGTGTTGAGAAAATCGATGCCGACCCACAGGGTAGTGAGGGCCGACAACCCTATGCTGCCGACGCCGATGAGCGCCGAGGTGCGCTCGCCGAAACGACCGAGGGAGAAGGCCAGCACCAGCCATCCCAGCAGCGGAAACAGAAAAGTCAGGTATAGGAGGCTCATCCGCGCATCTCGCTCACAGTGTCCACGTTGAGGGTGTGGTAACGACGATAGAGCAGCAGTAACAGGGCGAGGCCGATACTGGCCTCCGCTGCCGCCAGAGAAATCACCAGTATGTACATGATCTGGCCATCGGCCTGGGCCCAGCGGCTGCCAGCCACCACGAATGCCAGTGCCGAGGCGTTCATCATGATCTCGATACTCATGAGGATAAACAGCAAGTTGCGGCGGATCAGCAGGCCGCACAGGCCGATGCAGAACAGCACGGCGGCGAGCAGCAGTCCGTGCTCCATGGGGATGCCATTCATTGCTGACCTCCTTCTTGTGATGGACGGGCCGGGGTGCGGGGCACCGAGAGTACCTCGCCGCTCTTGTCTTCACGGCCAAGGTGATAGGCGGTCACCATACCCGCCAGCAGCAGGATGGAGGCGAGCTCCACCGCCAGCACGTAAGGGCCGAACAGGGCGATGCCGACCGCTTTGGCACTGACGTCGGTCAGACCGAGTTCACCGCCGGTGACCCCGAGAATGCCGTAGGCCAGAAAACCCAGCAGAATGAGCGAAAGCAGGCCCGGGCCCACCCAGGTGGTGGGAGTGAGCCAGTGCTTCTCCTGATCCTGGGCCGAGCCCAGGTTCAGCATCATCACCACGAACACGAACAGCACCATGATGGCGCCCGCGTAGACGATCACCTGCAGGGCTCCTGCGAAGGCGGCGCCCAGGCAGAAGAAGATCATGGCCACGGCGATGAGGGAGATGATGAGATTGAGCAGCGCGTGCATCGGATTGCTGGTGCTGATCACCCGCAGCGTGCTGTAAACGGCGACCAGGGCCGCGGCATAGAATGCCAGTTCCATGATTGACTCCTCAGGGCAGCAGGCTCTTGACATCGATGGGCTTGGCTTCGTTCTCGGCATCCCCTTTCGGCTTGCCGTCGATGGCCATCCCGCTCATGCGATAGAAGTTGTAGTCCGGGTACTTGCCGGGCCCGCTTATCAGCAGATCCTCCTTCTCGTACACCAGATCCTGGCGGCGGTACTCGCCCATCTCGAAATCCGGCGTCAGCTGGATGGCGGTGGTGGGGCAGGCCTCTTCGCACAGGCCGCAGAAGATGCAGCGGGAGAAGTTGATGCGAAAGAACTCCGGGTACCAGCGACCATCTTCCCGCTCGGATTTTTGCAGCGAGATGCAGCCGACCGGGCAGGCCACCGCACACAGGTTGCAGGCCACGCAGCGCTCGTCGCCATCCGGATCGCGGGTCAGCACGATGCGGCCGCGATAGCGGGGCGCCGCATAGACGGCCTGCTCCGGGTAGTTGAGGGTCTCGCGGGGGCGCCAGGCATGGGAGAACACCATGCCGAGGCTGCGTAACTGGGTGCCGACACCCTTGATAATGTTAATAATTTTCATAGTTGTGCCTCACTGCACATTCATCAGCACCACAGCCCGTACCGGCTGCATCCCGTGCGGGATGCAGGGCGGCGGGCAAGCAGACGTTCCAGCCAAACGGCATCACAATTTTTCTGTCCATTGCGGCCTCACTGCGCATTCATCAGCACCACGGCGCCGGTGACCAGCATGTTGAGCAGGGTCAGCGGCAGGCAGACTTTCCAGCCAAACGACATCACCTGGTCAAAGCGCGGGCGGGGCAGGGAGGCCCGCAGCAGGATGAAGAACACCATGAAGCAGGCGGTCTTCAGGGCAAACCAGATGAAGGGCGGCAGCCAGGGGCCGTGCCAGCCACCGAAGAAGAGGGTCACGATGAGGGAGGAGACCAGCACGATGCCGATGTACTCACCCACGAAGAACAGACCCCACTTCATGCCCGCATACTCGATGTGATAACCGTCAGCGAGCTCCTGCTCGGCTTCCGGCTGGTCAAACGGATGGCGGTGGGTGACGGCGACGCCGGCAAACAGGAAGGTGATGAAGCCCAGGAACTGGGGGATGATGTTCCACAGTCCTGCCTGGGCTTCCACGATATCCCGCAGGTTGAAACTGCCGGTCTGGATGACGATGCCCATCAAGGAGAGGCCGAGGAACACCTCGTAGGAGAGGGTCTGGGCCGAGGCGCGCAGGCTGCCGAGCAAGGAGTACTTGTTGTTGCTCGACCAGCCGGCGAACAGCACGGCGTAGACCGCCAGCCCCGCGATGGCCAGGATGTAGAGCAGCCCCACGTTGAGATCCGCCACGCCCCAGGTGGGGGTGATCGGCACCACCGCAAACGCCAGAATGAAGGCGGTAAAGGCGATGATGGGGGCCAGCACGAAGATCCGCCGATCGGCGAAGGGCGGGATCCAGTCCTCCTTGAAGAACATCTTGATCATGTCGGCCGCCAGCTGCAGCAGGCCGAAGGGGCCTACCCGGTTGGGGCCGTAACGATCCTGCCACAGCGCCAGCAAACGGCGCTCGATGAAGCTCATGAAGGCGCCGGCCCCCACGATCCCCACCAGCACGATCAGTGCCTTGCCGATCTCCAGCAACAGATCGATCAGAGAGTCGCTCATGCGATGGCCTCCTGCAGGTTGGCGAGATATTGCTGGTGCAGGGCGGTCGGCAGACCGTTGACACCAAGCGGCAGACCCACCAGACCGGCGCTCAGATGCTCGCTCAGACGCAGGGTCAACCGCCAGTGGTGGCCACCCCAGGAGAAGGCGACCTGGCTGCCGGCATTAAGGGAGAGACGGTTGGCGTCGGCCGGGTTCAGCACCAGCACGGGCTCGCTCATGCGGGCCTGGATGACCGGGCTTCTGGCCGAGAGCTCTTCGCCGCCAAACAGCTGGTCATAGCTCACCACCTGCAGCACCTCTCTGGCGCTGAACGGGGCGGGGACGGTGTCGAACCAGCCGAGGCTCTCCTCACCTGCTTCCAGCAGACGGCGACCGGGATCCCCGGCGCGCAGGTTGCCACCCACCTCGTCCTGGAACTTGTTCCAGGCGGACGGGGAGTTCCAGCCCGGCGCCCAGGCGAACGGCACCTGTTGCAGCGGCTGGCGGGCACCGGCGTAGCCTTCCATGGAGAAGTTGAAGGGGGAGTCGGGATCCTGGGCGACTCTGGGCTCGCTCACGTTCTGATCCGCCAGCATGGAGGTGCGGCCACTGTAGCGGTGCGGTTCGCGGGCGAGCTTCATGCCGCGGATGCGCAGACCCGCGTTGGGTGCGGCTTCACGCATGCTGGTCAGCAGCGGGGCGCTGGCTGCGCAGGCACTGCTCACCTCGTCGAAGGTGTTCCAGCGCAGCGGTTTGCGATCCAGCGCCCCTTGCAGGGCGGCCAGCCAGCGCCAGCTCTCGCGCACCTGGATGTCGGCGTCGTAGAAGGCGGGGGCATAGACCTGGAAGAAACGCTGGGCGCGACCTTCCATGTTGATGAGGGTACCGTCGGCCTCGGCGAAGCTGGCGGCAGGCAGTATCAGGTTCGCCTTCTGGGCGGTGCCGGTGTCCTGGTGATCGACCACCAGCAGGTGCTGCAGGCGGTCGATGGCGGCATCGACGCGGCTGCGCGGTGCGCGGCGGTAGAGATCGTTCTCGAGCATCACCAGCGCGAGCTTCTCTTCTCTTTCGATACGCTCGAGGGCGGCTTCCAGCGGGGCGGCATTGCCGGCCAGCATGGCCAGCCCCAGGCTGTTGGTCTCCTGGGCTACCAGAGCGAGCTCCACGGCCTGGCCACGGCCCTTGAGGGCACGGGCGATGTTGCTGGCCGCCTCGAGCAGCGCCTGGCTGCGGGCACCGGTGCCGGCGATGATGAGCGGCTTCTTGGCGTTGCCGAGCAGCGCGGCCCAGCTGGCGGCCAGGGCCTGCTGCTCGGGGGCGAGATCGGGCAGGGCAGGGGCGCTGCCATCGAGCAGATGGGCGATGGCGAAGCCGAGGCGCGCCTGATCCGCGTGGGGGGCGTGCAGGGTGCCGCTCGCCACGTCGTCCAGTCGGGTGGTGTCGAGACTGGTGATGAGCAGCGGGTAGCGCTCGTTCTGGGCCAGGGTCTGCACCGCGGCGACCTGCCACAGATCCACCTTCAGCTTGCGGGCGATTTCACGGCCCTTGCCCTTGACTGCCTGACGCAGGGCCAGGGCAATGCGGGCGGCGGTCTGGGTGACATCCTCGCCGAGCACCAGCACGGCGTCGGCCTCTTCCATGTCGCGCAGGCTGGGGGTGCGTACGCCGCCGTGCTGCAGGATCTGCAGCATTCTCTGCAGACATTCCCATTCGCTTTGCTCGACGCCGCTGTAGAAGTTGGCGGCGCCCACCAGTTCGCGCAGGGCAAAGTTGCTCTCAAGCGACGCCCGGGGGGAGCCGATGCCGATGACGCCGGCGGCGGTGCGCAGGGCGTCGGCGGCCCGGTTCAGGGCACCGTCCACCGTGATGGCCAGCCTGTCACTGCCATCCTGCAGCAGGGGTTGGCGCGGGCGGTCGGTCAGATTGACGTGGCCGTAGCCGAAGCGGCCGCGGTCACACAGGAAGTAGTGGTTCAGGGCGCCGTGGAAGCGGTTCTCGATGCGGCGCAGCTCGCCATAACGCTCACCCGGGCTGATGTTGCAGCCGACCGAGCACCCCTGGCAGATGCTGGGGGCGAACTGCATGTCCCACTTGCGGTTGTAGCGCTCGGAGTGGGTCTTGTCGGTGAACACGCCGGTGGGGCAGACCTCCACCAGGTTGCCGGAGAACTCGCTCTCCAGGGTGCCATCCTCGACCCGGCCGAAGTAGACGTTGTCGTGGGCGCCATAGACCCCGAGATCCTCGCCGCCGGCGTAATCCTTGTAGTAACGGACGCAGCGATAGCAGGCGATACAGCGGTTCATCTCGTGGTTGATGAAGGGACCCAGATCCTGATTCTGGTGGGTGCGTTTGGTGAAGCGGTAGCGCCGGCTGTTGTGGCCGGTCATCACCGTCATGTCCTGCAGGTGGCAGGCTCCACCCTCTTCACACACCGGGCAGTCGTGGGGGTGGTTGGTCATCTGCCACTCCACCACTGTCTTGCGGAACTCCTTCGCCTCCTCATCCTCGATGGAGATATAGGTGCCATCGGTGGAGGGGGTCATGCAGGACATGACCAGGCGGCCGCGCTTGTCGTCGGCATTCTGATACTGCTTCACCGCACACTGGCGGCAGGCGCCGACGCTACCGAGCGCCGGGTGCCAGCAAAAATAGGGGACGTCCAGCCCAAGGGAGAGACAGGCTTGCAGCAGGTTATCTGCCCCGTCTACCTCGAACTCTTTACCGTCTACATGAATGGTGGCCATACAACTTCCCTGACTTCAATGAGATAAATTCTGTGGCTCGCGCCGGTTCTGCGGGCGCACTGGGCGCCTTACCAGCGCTCGCCCAGCAGGTTGGGCTGGATACCCTTGAGCTGCTTGTGACTATCCTGCGGCGCTTTGACGCCGGCCTCGAATTCGGACCGGAAATACTTCATCGCACTGCCCAGCGGCTCGATGGCGCCAGGGGCATGGGCACAGAAGGTCTTGCCTGGGCCGAGGAAGCTGACCAGCTGCTCCAGGGTGGCGAGATCCCCTGGCTGACCCTCGCCCCGCTCCAGCGCGCGCAGCAGCTTGACGCTCCAGGGCAGGCCGTCGCGGCAGGGGGTGCACCAGCCACAGGACTCGCGGGCGAAGAACTCTTCCATGTTGCGCAGCAGGGAGACCATGTTGATGCTGTCATCCACCGCCATGGCAAGGCCCGTGCCCATCCGGGTGCCGACCTTGCCGATGCCGCCGGCATACATCTGGGCATCCAGGTGTTCGGGCAGCAGGAAGCCGGTACCGGCACCGCCCGGTTGCCAGGCTTTCAGGCGATAGCCGGGCTTCATGCCGCCGGCGTAGTTCTCGAACAGCTCGCGGGCGGTGATGCCAAACGGCAGCTCCCACAGGCCGGGGTTGTTGACCTTGCCGGAGAAGCCCATCAGCTTGGTGCCGTGATCTTCCGACCCCGGCAGCGCCAGCCCCTGATACCAGGCCACACCGTTGCCGATGATGGCGGGCACGTTGCACAGGGTCTCGACGTTGTTGACACAGGTGGGCTTGCCCCAGACGCCGGAAACGGCGGGGAAGGGGGGCTTGGCGCGTGGGTTGGCGCGCCGCCCTTCCAGGGAGTTGATGAGCGCCGTCTCTTCGCCGCAGATGTAACGGCCGGCGCCGGTGTGGACGAACAGCTCGAAGTCAATGCCCGAGCCCAGGATGTTCTTGCCAAGGAGCCCGGCGGCCTTGGCCTCTTCTACCGCCCGGCGCAGGTTGGTGGCGGCATCGACGTACTCGCCGCGCAGGAAGATGTAGCCACGGTAGGCCTTGAGGGCCTTGGCCGAGATGATCATCCCCTCGATCAGCAGGTGGGGCAGTTGCTCCATCAACAGCCGATCCTTGTAGGTGTTCGGCTCCATCTCGTCGGCGTTGCAGAGCAGGTAACGGATGTTCATGCTCTCGTCTTTGGGCATCAGGCCCCACTTCACGCCGGTGGAGAAGCCGGCGCCGCCGCGACCCTTGAGGCCGGCATCCTTGACGGTGCCGACGATCTCGTCCGGGCTCATCTGGCCCAGTGCCTTGCGGGCCGCATCGTAACCCTGCTTGCTCTGGTATTCATCCAGCCAGACCGGCTGGCCGTCATCGCGCAGCCGCCAGGTGAGGGGATGGGTCTCGGCGGCGCGGGCGATGCGGTTGGCGGTACCAAGGGATGCCAGACTCATGGGTAAGCCTCCAGGGTCTTGAGCAGGCTGACGGCGTCGAGCCCACCGTAGGTGTCATCGTCGATCATCAGCGCCGGCCCCTTGTCGCAGTTGCCGAGGCAGCAGACTGGCAGCAGGGTGAAGCGGCCGTCGGCGGAGGTCTGGCCGGGGGCCAGGTTCATCACCTCTTTCAGGCCGGCCAGCAGTTGCTCGTGGCCGTTGATGTAGCAGACCATGCTGTCGCAGACGCGGATGATGTGGCGACCGACCGGCTGGCGGAAGATCTGGCTGTAGAAGGTGGCGACCCCCTCCACGTCGCTGGCGGGGATACCGAGCTCGGCGGCGATGGCGTGGATGGCACCGTCAGGAACCCAGCCGCGGGCCTGCTGCACTATCTTGAGCGCTTCGATACTGGCGGCACGGGGATCTTCGTAGTGGTGTTTCTCATGCTCGATGGCATCGCGTTCTGCCTGGCTCAGGACGAAATCGTTCCCCTTGCCCTGGCATGAACTCTGTCCCTGCTGGGACGGATTGTGTTGGCACTGACATTGCTGGCTCATGGCATAACCTTTTGTGGCTTGTTCTTGTTGTCGTGTAACGGCGCTTGGTAACAGCCGTTACTCAACGGTCCACATCCGACATAACGAAATCGATACTGCCCAGATAGACGATGAGGTCCGACACCATCTGGCCACGGATCACCGAGGGGATCTGTTGCAGGTGAGCAAAGCTCGGGGTGCGGATCCGGGTCCGGTAGCTCATGGTGGAGCCATCGCTGGTCAGGTAATAACTGTTGATCCCCTTGGTCGCCTCGATCATCTGGAAGGACTCGGCGGCCGGCATGACCGGGCCCCACGACACTTGCAGGAAGTGGGTGATCAGGGTCTCGATGTCCTGCAGGGTGCGCTCTTTGGGCGGCGGCGTGGTGAGCGGGTGATCCGCCTTGAACGGCCCCTCCGGCATGTTCTTCATGCACTGCTCTATGATGCGCATGCTCTGGCGCATCTCCTCGATGCGCACCAGGGCGCGATCGTAGGCATCGCCGTTGGCACCGACCGGTACCTCGAATTCGAACTGATCGTAGCCGGAGTAGGGGCGCCACTTGCGCACGTCGAAGTTGAGGCCGGTGGCGCGCAGACCGCCACCCGTGGTGCCCCAGGCCAGCGCCTGTTCGGTGGTGTAGGCGGCGACGCCTATGGTGCGGCCACGCAGTATGCTGTTGCGCATGGCGGCCTTCTCATAGTCCATCAGCCGCTTGGGCAGCCAGCTCAGCAGGTTGTCCTGCACCAGTCGCTGCCAGCCGACGGGCAGATCGTGGGCCACGCCGCCGATGCGGAACCAGGCCGGATGCATACGGGCGCCGGTGATGGCCTCGATGATGGTGTAAATCCGCTGCCGGTCGGTGAAGGTGAAGAAGACCGGGGTCATGGCGCCCACGTCCTGGATATAGGTACCGATGAACAGCAGGTGACTCTGGATGCGGAACAGCTCAGCCAGCATCACCCGGATCATGTCGACCCGCTGTGGCACCTTGATACCGGCCAGCTTCTCGACCGCCAGCACGTAGGGCAGGTTGTTCATCACGCCGCCCAGGTACTCGACCCGGTCGGTGTAGGGGATGTAGCTGTGCCAGGACTGGCGCTCGCCCATCTTCTCGGCACCGCGGTGGTGATAGCCGATATCGGGCACGCAGTCGCGGATCTCCTCGCCATCGAGCTGCAGTACCAGGCGGAAGGCGCCGTGGGCGGAGGGGTGGTTGGGGCCCAGGTTCAAGAACATGTAGTCCTCGTTCTCGTTGCCGCGGCTCATGCCCCACTCTTCCGGCTTGAACATCAGGTTGCCCTGCTCCATGTCCTGCTTGGCGGCATCGAGTATGAAGGGATCAAATTCGGTGGCGCGCGCCGGATAATCCTTGCGCAGCGGGTGACCCTGCCAGCTCTTGGGCATCATGATGCGGGTCAGGTGCGGGTGACCGTCGAAGTTGATGCCCATCAGATCCCACACTTCCCGTTCATACCAGTTGGCGTTGGGGAAGTGGCGGCTGACGGTGGGCAGCGTCAGATCCCCCTCCTTGAGCGGCACCTTCAACATCAGGTCGGCGTTGCGATCGATGGAGATGAGGTGATAGAAGACGGTGAAGTCGCTGTCGGGCAGATCGTGACGATGGCTGCGCATCCGCTCGTCGGTGGCGCTCAAGTCAAACAGCATCACGAACGGGGAGGGCAGCTTTTTAAGGAACCCCATCACGTCCAGCAGCAGCTCGCGGGAGAGCCAGACCACCGGCACGCCGGTGCGGGTATTCTGGATGGTGAAGCGTTCGGCACCGAAATGGGCAAACAGCTCGCCGACTACCTGAGCGTCTTTGTGATCACTCGGTTGCCACTGGGCCATGGCGTAGTTGCTGGGAAATTCTCGAGTCAGTTTCATGGTCAGATCTCATCCGGCGTGCGCAGGTTGGTGACGTTGATCCGCTCGCCACGCTTGCGGTCCTTCTCGGCAGGCATCTGGGGGCGATAGATGCCCTGATCGCCCACCACCCAGGAGAGCGGACGGCGCTCCTTGCCGATGGAGTCCTGTAGCAACATCAAGGCCTGCAGGAATGCCTCGGGACGGGGCGGGCAGCCCGGAATGTAGACGTCGACCGGCAGGAACTTGTCGACGCCCTGAACGACCGAGTAGATGTCATACATGCCGCCCGAGTTGGCGCAGGCCCCCATGGAGATGACCCACTTGGGTTCGAGCAGCTGTTCGTACAGGCGCTGGATGACCGGGGCCATCTTGATGAAGGGGGTGCCGGCGATGACCATGAAATCGGCCTGGCGCGGTGAGGCCCGGATGACTTCGGCGCCGAAGCGGGCCACGTCGTGAGGGGAGGTGAAGGCGGTACACATCTCCACGTAGCAGCAGGAGATGCCGAAGTTGTAGGGCCAGAGGGAGTTCTTGCGGCCCCAGTTGACCGTGTCCTGCAGCACCTCTTCGAGGCGCCCGATCATGATGCCGCGTGAGGCCTCTTGAGCCAGGGGATCCTCGACGGTCTGGCGCTGTTCCTGGGGGTAGCGCTCAACCGGCGCATCCGGGTCAATCCGGGTCAGGGTGTACTTCATGGTGCAACCTCAAAGGGATAATCAGTAATTCAGTCTGGCTTCTTGTCGGTCAGGACGTGTTTTTTCGGTGCCCAGTCGAGGGCGCCAATGCGCCACAGGTAGATGAGTCCTACCAGCAGCAAGGAGATGAAGATGGCGGCCTCGATGAAGCCGACCCAGCCGCTCTCCCGAACGGAGACGGACCAGGCAAAGAGATAGAGCGCCTCCACGTCGAAGATGACGAAGAACATGGCAACCAGATAGAACTTGGCGGAGAAGCGCAGACGGGCATTGCCCACGGAGTCCACGCCTGATTCGAAGGGCTTGTTCTTGGCTCGGCCGTAGGCGCGGCCTCCCAGCAGGGCTGCCAGGCCGATCATGATCAGGCAGATACAGATGGCCCCAACTACATAGACAGCAAAAGCCCAATGCTGGACAGCAATATCAGCAAACATAGGAGTTTTCCCTAACCAAATTAATCACGAGACTTAACAAGGATGTTACGTATTATGCCACCTTGATACTGATTTACATGTCATTTCAGGGGATTAATTATTAATCAGCGGGAGGAAAATCGTATTTTGCAAGCGGGGTCAATGTTCCTATTTGAGAATCATTTTCACTCGCTTTTGTGATAGGGGGAAAATCGCAGGGCAGTTTGAAAAATAAACTAATCGAGAAAAGCGAGACCCCGCTTGGCGGGGTCTGCTGGATCAGGGTTTGAGGACGGGGAGGGACTCTTCGGCGGCCTTGCCCTGGGAGAGGGTGATCTCGACCCGGCGATTGGCTTGCCGGTGTTCCGGGGTGTCGTTGGGATAGCGGGGCTGGGCATCAGCCACCCCTTGGGCGATGATCCGGGAGGCATCGAGCTTGGGATTGGTGAGCAGGGTGTGCACGATGGAGGCCGAACGCAGCACCGACAGCTCCCAGTTGCTGCGATAGAGTTCCACCGGCGCCTGGGTGTTGTCGGTGTGGCCTGTGACCACCACCTTGCCCGGGATATCCGCCAGAATGCCGGAGATCTTGTTGACCAGCGGAATGAACTGGGGCTGCAGGAAGGCGGAATCGGCCGGGAACAGCGCCTTTTCACCGATGCGGATCACCAGCTGGCTGCCGAGCTGTTCCACCTCCAGATCCTTGGATTCGATCTGCGCCTTGAGCTGCTGCTCCAGCTTCTTCTTGGTGACCTGCACCCACTCCTGCTCCTGGGTCTTGTGTGGCCAGGATTCCGTTGCGCTCGGCTTCTCAGAGGCGCCTATGGTCTCGTTGAAGGGATCCGAGGCTGCTGCGGGGGCATCTTTCTCCAGCACCGTCTCCTTCTCGGGGCTGCTCGGGGTGGTCTTGGATTCTGGCTCAAGAATGCCGGTCCCCCCTTGCATGACCGGTGAACCCGCAGGCGGAGAGATCAGGCCTATTTTACCCAGCGACTCGATGAAGCCCTGGATCAGCACCCGGGTTTCAGACTGCTTGGCCATCGCGAAGGAGTAGAGCACCACGAACAGGGCGAACAGCAGGGTCATGAAGTCGGCATAGGAGACCAGCCAGCGTTCGTGGTTCTCCGGCGCCTCAGCCTTTTTCTTTTTTGCCACCATGGCCTCCTAAGTAGGGTTCGAGGGTGACTTGCAGACGTTGTTGGGATTCGCCGTCCACGATGCAGAGGATGCCGGTCAGGGTCATCTCCTTGTAGTGGCGGATCTGGTGGGCAAAGGCCTTGTAGCGGTTGCCGAAGGGCAGGAAGATGAGGTTGGCGGCCGATACCCCGTAGATGGTGGCGATGAAGGCCACCGCAATGGCGCCCCCCAGCTTGTCCGGGGCATCCAGCAGCCCCATGGCGTGAATGAGGCCAAATACCGCCCCCACGATCCCCATGGTCGGGCAATAACCCCCCATGGCCTCATAAAACTTGACGGTCTGCTCGAGATCTTCCTGTTCGAACTCGATCTCGTTCTCCAGCACCTCGTGGATCTTGGTCTTCTCGTAGCCGTCGACCATCATCTGTACCCCCTTTTGCAGGAAGGGGTCCTTGATGTCGTCGATCATCCCTTCCAGGGCCAGCATGCCGCTGCGTCTGGCGTTGCCTGCCAGGTTCTCCAGCAGTTCGGCCTGCTCCTGCATGTCGAGTTTGAGAGGGGTCAGCAACCACTTGAAACGCTTGAGGGTGCTGCCGACGACGGAGAAGGGGAACTGGGTCAGAGCGGCACCGACAGTACCACCGATCACGATGAGGAAGGCGGGCAGATCGAGCAGGGCGCTGGGGTGGCCGCCCTCGATCATGTTGCCGCCCAGAATGGCGATCAATGCCAGAACCAGGCCGATTAAGCTCATTTATTACGCATCCCTGAAGATTGATAATGGCTAGTGTAGCTACTTAAGTATCAGTTTTTCAAAATGATATCCAATCGGTGAGCAATAACGCGCGTCAGCGTCAGCTGCCGCCTGGGAGAGGTGTTTTCCGGATGGGAAGGGGTGTGCCACCAAGGTGGACGTTGCTGCCAGCAGAGGGAATTTGGCGGTGCTGTGGTCTTGCGTTTGAGGCGCTTGGCTGCAGAGGCTGGCTGGCGGCGGAATGTCACTATCAGCCATCAGGCTGGCCGTTCAAATGGGTGGTGAAATCGGCGCACCATGGGGCGGGTCATAGCCAGCAGGACGGCCTGGAGGATAGATAGAGGCTTCCGGCCTGCTCGACGTTGGGTGAGAGGGCCGCTTTCGTCAGAGTCTGAAAGCAAAAAACCGACCATCGGGTCGGTTCTTTAAGATTTGGCGGTGAGGGAGGGATGATTCGCCACTGCGTGGCTCACCCCTTCGGGGCGGCCTGCGGCCGTTCATCGCAGCAAGCTGCTCTGCTCGAACCCAGCGAGGGTTCTCACCCTCCCTCTTTGACATGAGCTGATAATTCTTCCCGAAAGCAAAAAACCGACCATCGGGTCGGTTTTAACATCAGAGGATGGGTCGGGATTGACTCGCACCGTCCCTGGCGCTCGCCCTGCGGGCGGCCTCTGGCCGTCCAGGCAGGCTGTCCTGCCCGCCTGTCGAACCAGGGCCCGAACCAAGCCGCCCGTCACCGGATAAAACAAAAGGGCCTGTCTTTCGACAGGCCCTTTTGTTTTATTTGGCGGTGAGGGAGGGATTCGAACCCTCGATACGTTGCCGTATACACACTTTCCAGGCGTGCTCCTTCAGCCACTCGGACACCTCACCAAATTTTGGTCTGTTGTTTAACGTGCTCAGCCAGCACGTCGTTCGTTGCGCCGTTGCGCTGGAACGGGGCGTAATTTAGGGGAAAGGGCTGCCGGGGTCAACCACTTTTCCCCTTATTTTTCATAATCTTTATCGAATGCCTATCCCTTGAACAGAATGCCGGTTTTTTAATCCTGTTCAGGGCTTGTCGAGGATGATCAGACTGTCCGGCAGCTCGTTCTGGTCCCGGGTGGCGGGGAAGGCGTCGGTCAGAATGGCGCTGGTCCGCTCGATGCACTCGAGGAAACCCTGTTCCACCTCCTTGTTGCGCACCCGGCGGGTGAAGTCATCGATGATCTCCTGCCACTGGGTGTTGTCGATGTGCTGGGCGATGCCGTCATCCACCAGGATCTCCACGTAGTGCTCGGCCACCGAGACGAAGATCAGCACCCCGAGCCGATCCCGGGTGCGGTGCAGTCCCTGCTCGACAAACTGCAGGCGTGCCATCAGGGCGGCCCTGTGCTGGCGCACCTGTTTCGGGATCAGGTACATCTTGATGGGGGTCCAGTGGAACAGGATGCTCAACACCAGCCAGACCGACCACTGCACCAGCAGGATCTCGTACCAGCCGAGCCAGAAGCCGAGCTCGAACACCAGCAGGGGTGTCAGCATGGCCAGCAGGGCCGCCCACAGGGTGGGGATGTAGCGATAGCCGTCGCTGGCGGGTGCCAGCACGGTCACCAGCTCGGCATCGGTTGCCTGCTCCGCCTGTTTGACCCTGGCCTGCAACGTGTGAAAGAACTGTTTCGAAATCATGTGTCGTCTCTTAATCCCTGTTACCAACCACCGGAAGCGCCGCCGCCACCAAAACTGCCGCCCCCTCCGCTGAAACCACCGCCACCACCAAAGCCGCCGCCGGAGCGACCGGCACCGAAGCCACCGGCGAGGTAAGCTGCACGACGCCGGCCACCTCGACCACCACCGCCGCCACCGCCACCGCCACGCAGGTTGTGCAGCACGATCATCACAATCACCATCAGGATGAACAGCCAGGGGCCGCCCAGCTTGCCCTTGCTGGCGTTGTCTACCGGTTTGTACTCGCCCGCCAAGGCCTGCATGATCGCCTGGCTGCCGGCCACCACCCCGGCCACCATGTCGCCGCGTTTGAACGCGGGCAGGATCCGGGTCTGGATGATGTTGGCGGCGATGGCATCGGGCAGGGCCCCTTCCAGTCCGTAGCCTACCTCGATGCGCACCTTGCGCTCATCCTGGGCGATCAAGAGCAGTACGCCGTTGTCCTTGCCTTTCTGGCCGATCCCCCAGTGGCGGCCGAGCTGATAGCCGTACTCTTCGATGGTGTCACCCGCCAGCGTGTCGATGGAGACCACTACCAGCTGGATGCCGCTGCGCTTCTCGAACGCCGCCAGCTGCTGGGTGAGCTGGTGGGCCTGCTTGCGGGACATCAGGTTGGCCTCGTCCACCACCCGTCCGCTCAGGGCGGGGAAGGTGGGGGCGGCGGACACCACCGCCGTCCACAACAGCAGGCAGGGCAGCAGGGCACGGATCACGTGGTTCATTGGAAGCTGACCTTGGGCGCCTCATCGGCACCGGGCTTGGCGCTGAACGTGGGTTTGGCCTCCAGATCCGAGTAGAGCAGCTTGGACCAGATGACGCCCGGGAAGGTGCGGATCTCGGTATTGAATTGGCGTACCGCCTCTATGTAATCGCGCCGGGCCACCGAGATGCGGTTCTCGGTGCCTTCCAGCTGGGCCTGCAGGGTGAGGAACTGCTGATCGGCCTTGAGCTCGGGATAGCGCTCGACCACCACCATCAAGCGGGAGAGGGCGCCGGAGAGCTGGTTCTGGGCCGCTTCAAACTCCTTGAGCTGGGCAGGATCGCTCACCTGCAGGCTGCCGACCCGGGCTCTGGCATCGGTCACCGCCTTGAGGGTCTCCTGCTCGTGGCTGGCGTAGCCCTTGACGGTGGCCACCAGATTGGGGACCAGATCGGCGCGGCGCTGATACTGGTTCTCGACCTGGCCCCAGCTCGCCTTGACCTGCTCATCCAGGGTGGGAATGTTGTTCATGCCGCAACCGGTCAGGCTCAGCAGCAGCGTCAGGGTCAACAGGGACTGGGTCGCCCTCTGCCAGAGTGAAGTGGCCATCTTGTTGTTCTCCATTGATATTTTTTACAGATAACGGTTCACCATACCAGCTTGTGGTCAACCGCCACAACGGGCGGGCAGCCTGGGTTTGTGATAAGCCATCGAAACCTTGGGCAGCTGCGGCTTGTCCTTGAGCCAGGAGGCCAGCTCGGCACCGCAGCCGTTGCCGGGCGGGATCGGGGCCTGGGGCTGGCAATCCGGACTGTCGGCCGGGCAGCGCAGGCGCACATGAAAGTGGCTGAAGTGGCCGACCCAGGGGCGCAGCTTGCCGACCCAGGGCTCATCGGCCGCCCGTTTGCATACCTCGGCCTTGAGCACAGGGTTGATGAAGATGCGGGCCACCTCGGGCTTGCTGGCCGCCAGGCGCAGCAGATTGAGCTGCTGGGGGCCGAAGCGTCCGGGCAGCACCCGATAGCTGGGTTCGTCGATCAGCGCCCACTCCTTGGGGGCATCCTGCTCCCAGCGAGAGATGGGCTGGTTGGCCATGCGAAACCAGATGTCGGCATCGAGGCCGGTTTGATGGCTGCGATGGCCGGAGGTGAACGGGCCGCCGCGGGCCATGGCGAGATCGGCGATGTAGAGATCCGGCATGCCGGCCATGCGGGTCTGGTTGGCCAGGGTGGTGAGGTAGGCGATGAGCTCGGGGTGGCCGTAGTAGCGCAGTCGCTTGGTGCGGATCACCTGATAGCCGGGACCGCTCAGCGGCAGCGCTACCCCGTTCTTGAGGCAGCCGGCGGAGTAGCCGCCAATGGCCTCGGCCTGGCGGGGGTGAGGTTCGGCAAGAAAGGCACTGGCCATGAAAAGCAGGGTGGTGGCAAGCATGAGACTCCCGACAAGCGTGCAAATGGACTCAGATGGAGGGAATCATATCAAGAGTGCGGCGAAGCCGTCATCCAGCTGGCGGCACGGGTTGCATCCTGCGGGGCGGCTCGCGCACAATGCGCGACAAAAATGGCGCGTCCAGCGTCTATGAATAAGGAGAGATGAATGAAGGTCAGTGAGCTGGTGAACAAAACGGGGCTGGTCTGGCTGATGCCCCCCGCCCGCCGTTTCTATCCGGTGATGGCGGTTTTGCTGCTGGCGAGCCTGCTCACCGTGCTGGCCGCCATCGCTTTGGGTTACCCACAGATGGGGCTGCTGCCCTGGGTCGGGCTGGTGTTCGGCGGTATCGTGCTGCTGATGATGGTGCTGCCTCGCAGCTGGCAGCGCTGGCGGCTGGCGGAGCTGGCCTGGGACGAGACCCATCTCTATCTGCTCAATGGCAGCAACGATCAGGCGCTGGCGCTGCCCAGGGCGGCATTGGTCGGGGTCGAGCGGGATCGCAAGGTGGGCCACGATGGCCAGTGGCTGGCTTTCAGCCTGGATCTGGCGCTCGATGAAGAACAACTGGCCGCCGCCACCGCGCTGATGGGGCTCGGCCGCGAGGGAACCCACGCCGTGGCGCCCGGCATCTATCGTTTCGGCTTTAAGCGGGCCTGGCATGGCCGGCGTACGCTGCAGGGGCTGCTGGACGCCCTGCTCCCCATATGAGCTGACTATTTTCTCGACAATCTTTGCCAAAGCTCAGATACTGCCATTGACTCGAATTGATCTTGTCCGCTCTGTTCGCCCAACAGATCAATGAGTTGAGTAAACGGAGCGGGGAAGTGCCCGGACACGACGTCCCGGCAGGTCCGGCATGGGGGGTGTGCCCTTACCTTTGTGTTGGTGATTGGATAGAGAAGGCACCTTGAATCGAGAGTGGATGGCATGAAGATTTACGTAGGTAATCTGTCGTACCGGATGACGGCCGACGAACTGAAAACCGTGTTCAGCCAATTTGGGCAGGTAGACAAGGTCGATATCATCATCGATCGCGATACCGGTCAGTCCAAGGGGTTTGGCTTCATTGAAATGCCTGTCAATGGCGAGGCCGAAAAAGCCATCGCCGGTTTGCATGGCACCGAGATTGGTGGCCGTACCATTACGGTCAACCAGGCCAAACCGAAGACAGATGCACCACGTGGTCGCCCCCAGCGTCATCGCTGAGCTGCCTCGATAACGCAAAACGGCATGGGTTTCCCCCATGCCGTTTTTGTTTGCGCCTCTGGCCGGTTCGTCAGGGCACGTCGTAGCCGAGCGCCGCCTTGCGGATGCGGAACCACTGCTGACGGCTGAGGACGATGGACTGGGAGGCCACGGCGGCGGCGATCCGCTCCCGCTTGCCGGAGCCTATCAGCGGCAGTGGCTGGCTTGGCAGCATCATGACCCAGGCATAGACCACCTGCTCGATCTGCTCTGCGCCCACCTCATGGCGGATCTGCTCGAGCTCGGCGCGCAGCGGGGCATATTCGGGGGCCTGGAACAGGCGTCCCCCCCCGAGGCAGGACCAGGCCATCGGCTTGATGCGCAGCTGCTGGCACTGATCCAGGGTGCCGTCCAGGGTGGTGCTCTGATTGAGCGGCGAGATCTCCAGCTGGTTGGTCACCAGCGGGAAGGGCAGGCGTGACTGCAGCAGCTCGAACTGGCGGGCTGTGAAGTTGGAGACGCCGGCATGCTTGATCTTGCCCGCCTGCTTGAGGGTGATGAAGGCATCGGCCACCTCGTCGGCATCCATCAGGGGATCCGGGCGGTGGATCAGCAGCAGATCCAGGTGATCGGTGCCGAGCTTTTGCAGGGAGGCCTCGGCGCTGGCGATGATGTGTGCCTTGCCGGTGTTGTAGTGATTCAGCGCGTGCTCCGGCTTGGCGGTGAGGGCGATGCCGCACTTGCTGACGATCTCCATCCGGTTGCGCAGGGAGGGGTCAAGGCGCAGCGCCTCGCCGAAGGCCTGCTCGCACTGGTAGCCGCCATAGATGTCTGCGTGATCGATGGTGGTGACCCCCAGATCCAGGTGGTACTTCATCAGATCCAGCAGGGCGCTCGGGGAGAGCTGCCACTCCATCAGGCGCCAGTAGCCCATGATGAGACGGGAGAAGGTCGGGCCCTCGGGGTGGAGGGGGAGGCGAGATACGGACATGGAGGCTCCTTGGCTCATAAGGGTAAAAAGATGCTGCCCGCATCTTGGTCTCTTCTGGTGGGCAAGGCAATAATGCGGCTTTTGTTAATTCGAACTTTGGTTCTGAGGGAGAGGAAATGGACGGTTTTGCCGAACGCTTGCAGAGCTTGATAGGAACGGGCAGCGTCAGCGCCTTTGCCCGCAAGGTGGGGTTGAGCGAGGCTCTGATCCGCAAATATCTGAAGGGTGCTGAACCCGGGCTTGGCAAGGCGAACCAGATTGCCATGGCCGCCAACTGCTCGCTGGAGTGGCTCGCCACCGGCTGTGGCTACCTCTATCGGCAGGCTGAGGTAGTGGATCGGGAAGCCCTGGAGGCGGCCGGCAGCCTGTTGCAGGAGCAGAAGCCCGGATTGTCGCTGCCGGAAGCAGACGCGCAGGTGATCCTGCTCGCCTATTACCAGTTCTTGCGCAGCCACAAGCAGTCTGACGGGTTTCTCGATCTGGCGCGGGCCCGCGAATTTGGCAGGCACCTGCATGAGGCATAAGCCCGGATGGGGATGGCCCGGCTACGGCCGGGGATTATTCTGATACCCTCTAAACAGATGAGGGCAGCGGGGAGAGGGCGATGGGCTATCTGATCTTGGGCAGCGGCGGCTTGGGCACGGCACTGGCACATGAGCTGTCCGCTCGCGGCGAGGAGCTGGTGCTGGCTGGCCGGCAACTGCCAAAAGGGGTGGATCCCGCCTGTTATTTCCCGCTGCAGGAGGTGGACGCCCTCTCCTTCGATGCCCTGTTCACCCTCTATGACACGGCGGCGTTGCCGAGCGTGGTGATCAACACCATAGGTCTGCTGCACGACATCAACTTCATGCCGGAGCGGCGGGTGGAGGAGGTCAACCCCAGGTGGCTGTGCGACAGCCTGCTGGCCAATGCCTGGCCTCATCTGGCTCTGGCCGCCTGCCTGAGCCGGCGCATGACGCCGGACACCCGGCTCTGGCTCTGCACCCTCTCCGATCTGGCCGGCAGCCTCGGCGCCAACGAGACGGGCAGCCGTTACAGCTACCGGATGAGCAAGGCGGCGCTCAACATGGGGGCGAAAACGCTGGCCCACGAGTGGCGCGAACGCTTTCCCGCCGCCGGAGTGATCACCGTCCATCCCGGGCTGATGGATACCCCCATGAATCAACCCTTCCTGCATGAGCTGGCAACCGAGACCCTGCAGGATCCGGCGCTTGTGGCGCCGCGTCTGCTTGATCTTCTCAACCAGTTGTCGCCGGCCCAGTCCGGCAGCTTCCTCGACCTGCAGGGCCAGCCGCTGCCCTGGTAAGCCGTCACCGGCTTCACATTCCGGAAACGGCCCGCTTGCCAAGCCAGCCATGGCTGGCTAACGTCATGCTCCAGCTTCAGGAGGGATGTCATGCGCTATATCGATTTACGAAGTGATACGGTCACCCAGCCCACGGATGCCATGCGCCAGAGCATGCTGCATGCCGAGGTGGGGGATGATGTCTACGGGGAAGATCCCGGCGTCAATGCACTGGAGGCCCGCGGGGCCGAGCTGCTGGGCAAGGAGGCCGCGCTGTTTGTCCCCTCCGGCACCATGTCCAACCTGCTGGCGGTGATGAGCCATTGTCAGCGCGGGGAGGGGGCCATCGTGGGTCAAGGGGCCCACATCTATCGTTATGAAGCCCAGGGGAGCGCCGTGCTGGGCTCGGTCGCACTGCAGGCGGTGCCCATGCAGGCTGACGGTTCGCTGGCGGTGGCCGATGTGGCCGCGGCTATCGCCCCTGACGATGCCCATTTTGTGCAGACCCGGCTGGTCTGCCTCGAAAACACCCACAATGGCAAGGTGCTGCCACTTCACTACCTGCAGGCGATGCGCGAGTTCGTTGACGAACGTGGGCTACAGCTGCATCTGGACGGGGCGCGTCTGTTCAACGCCGCCGTGGCGAGCGGTCACGGGGTACACGAACTGGCCGCTCCCTTTGACAGCATCTCCATTTGCCTCTCCAAGGGGCTGGGGGCGCCGGTGGGATCGCTGCTGGTGGGCTCTCGCGCCTTCATCGCCCGCGCCAGACGGCTGCGCAAGATGCTGGGGGGCGGCATGCGACAGGCGGGGATCCTGGCCCAGGCTGGTCTGTTTGCCCTCGAACAGCACGTCACCCGCCTGGCGGACGATCACCGCCGGGCCAGACGTCTGGCCGAGGGGTTGGCTGCCTTGCCCGGCATCACCCTGGACCTGGCCCAGGTGCAGACCAACATGGTCTTCCTGCAGCTGGCAAAAGAGCAGAGCGGCCCCCTGCTTGCCTTCATGAAGGAGCGGGGGATCCTCTTCTCCGGTTACGGCGAGATGCGGCTGGTGACCCATCTGCAGATCACCGATGACGACATCGACGAGGTGATCGACGCCTTCACCGAGTACCTCGGGGCCCGCTGAGCGCCTCACAACAAAACAGGGCGCCAAGGCGCCCTGTTTTCATTGTGCTGCAAAGTGTCTTCATGCCTGGCGCTGGCCGCTCATCAGCATGGCCTCGTCGGTGGCGTCGTAGATCATCACTGCGATGTGGGTTACCTGACCGCCGAAGTCGGCCAGCGGCACCAGGGTCAGGTTCTGGAACATGTGGGGCGCTGAGCCCGTGATGGGGCGGTAGTTGGAGAAGCGCAGCAGATAGGGTTTCTGCTCCCAGGTGCTGAAGGCGCGGTTGTTGAGCTTGAACACCATGTTGGCTTTGCGTTCGAACCAGGCGCGATCCACGTCGGGGAAGAGGTCGAACAGCACGCCATCGCGCACCTCACCGGCCAGCCGGCCGCTGTGGCTCTCCATGAAGCCGTTCCACACCTGCACCCTGTACTCCTTGTCGAGCACGACCAGCCCTACGTCCAGGTTCTGGACTATGTTCATCAGCCAATGAAATTCACGGATTTCCATGGTCACTCCTAGAGCATGTGCATGATTTTGTTGTTCATGGTGGCGATGGAATCTTCGGTAAACAGCAGCAGCAGATCGCACTGCACCGCATAATCCTGGACCCGGTAGTTGATCTCGATGGCCAGCGTGCGGCGCCAGCGACTCTTGTTAGTGTTGATGAGCTCGTTGATGGGTCTGTGCTGGCCGAGCACCACGGGGTGACCCTGACTGAAGGGGGTATCGAGCTGGCTGGCGTAGCCGCGCAGGAAGGCGCCGATCAGCACGTTGGCGGTGTCCATCAAGAGCTCCAGCTCGGCGTTGCGATCGAGTGTGCCCTGATGGTTCATCAGCCGGGCCAGATCCTTGAAGCTGGAGTCGTGAAACAGGATCAGCGCCTCGCCGGCGATGCCCGCGCCGATGAAGCCCTGGCAGACGGCGGAGAGGGTGTCCGAGTCGGCGGCGGCCGAGAGGGCCATGTGTAGTTCGGATACCTCCAGCACGTTGACGTTGGGGATGGGCAGCACCACGAAGGCGTTGAGCAGGCGGGCCAGCAGGTCGGCGGCCTGACCCATGGAGACATTGGCGAGCTCCTGATAGGCATCGCGTACTTCGGGGCTGATCTTGATGCCGGTATCGACGCTGCCGGCATCGACCATCGCCTGAGCTGCGGGGCTGGCGGCTTCCGGTACGGCGCTACCCTTGGCCTGCCACAGATCATGCTGCTTCAACAGGGCGCTGAGGGTCTCCGGGGCGGCCGGTTTCTTGATGAAGTCGAGCGCCCCCAGTCCCATCACCCGCTGATAGGCTTCCGGCTGGATGTCGCCGGAGACCACGATCACCTTGTTGCGCAGCCCTTCGCGCTTGAGAGTCTCCAGTACGCCGTAGCCGTCCATCTCCGGCATGGTCAGATCCAGAAAGATCAGATCCCCATGCCCCATCAGGACCTGCTCTATCCCTTCCAGCCCGTTGGCGGCGTAGTGGAGCGTCACGTCCCAGTCTGCGGGGAGGGCGCGGGCCAGCTGTTTACGGGCGAATCCTGAGTCATCACATATCAATACATTCATAGTGTTAGGCCGGCCTGGTCAACGAGGATTGCTATAAGTGTGGCCCGCCAACGGTCAGATGCAATGAGACAGGCTGGTCGCCGGTGAAAATTGGTTGTCCCACTGCAGGCTCCGGTAGCGCGCTGAGTATTTTTCAACAAAATCAGCGAACATCTTAACACGCAACGGGGCAAACTGAGGTTGGCAACGCAACATGTAGAAGGGGCGGTTGCCGGTTTTCCAGTCGGGCAGCACCGCGACCAGCTGCTCATCCTGCAGGAAGGGGTGCACGTAGTGGAGCGGGGCGTTGACGATCCCCAGGTGCCGTCTGGCCGCGCGAACGGCGGCCTGGGTCTGGTTGACGGTGAGCCTGGCGGCCCGCTTGATCTGCACCGTTTGCTCCTCCCGGTCGGTCAGTTGCCAGTGCTGATGGGGCCAGCAGTAGATGAGCGCATGCTCCTCCAGCTGGCCCGGATGGGAGGGGGTGCCCATCTTCTCCAGATAGAGGGGGGAGGCAAACAGGCCGTATTCGATGTGACCTAGGCAGAGCGCATTGGGCAGGGACTGGGGGAGCTCACCGTTGAAAAACACCAGATCCCGGTCGTTGTCGAACAGGTGTTGATGATCGTTGGTCTGGGTTATGTCGAACTGCACCTCGGGGTAGCGCAGGCCAAAGTCCGCCAGCATGTCGACCAGGATGGTGTTGGAGAGGGCGATGGGGGCCGCCAGGCGGATTACGCCGTTGAGGTCGGCCTCTTTGCCCTGGATCTCGCCAGTGGCCTGCTCGATTTCACCGAGCGGGGTGCACAGGCGCTCGTAGTAGCGCAGTCCTTCATCGGTCAGGCGGAGTTTGCGGGTGGATCTGTGTAGCAAGGAGCAGCCGAGCTGCTCTTCCAGCTGAGAAATACGTCGACTGATGGTGCCGGTGGGCATGCCCAGTGCGGCGGCCGCGTGGGAGAAGCCTCCCTCTTGTACCACCTTGACGAACAGATAGAACTCTTCGATGTACTTCATAAGCGGTGTTCTGGGTGTAACAAGGCAGTGACCTTAAGAAGTGCGGCCAGCCTTGGCAAGCTCAATTCGGCGTTTAATTGATCTGGATTAGATTCGACTCCCGCTGGTACTGGTGCAAAAGTCGGACAAATTCGGCCGGATCCCGGTCCAGGCTGTTGTCCGGCACCAGCAGATCGTAGCCGAGCAGATCACGCAGCCGGGTCATGCGGTTGGCCAGCATGGCGATCACCCCCTCATAACGTTGACCGGAGGGGGAGCGAAAGTGACTCTCTTCCAGCAAGCCTTCCCCCTGAAAAGGGTCGCCGCAGCCCCCGCCGATGCATTCGGGTTGCTCACTGCGCAGTGCCTGCAACAGGACGCCACGCTGCTCGGTCAGCAGGCGCACTGCCAATCTGGGTGTGATCAATGTCAAAAAATCGTCGTAATCTTTGATCTTCAAACCTATGTAGGGCAGGGGGACCAGATCCCAGCCCAGATGAATGCGTGGCTGGTCGATTCGCTGAATATTTCTCCATTTCAGGATCCAACCGCCGTATTTGTGGTGATATTGCAGACAATCGTGACAGAGCGACAGGCTGAAATGGGGCTCGACCAGCTTCAATGAGCCGATAAAGATCATCATCAGACCCGCCAACAGGCCGGAGACTGGGGGGATTAGTGGTTGTTCACCGAGTAAAAAAAGTATAAAAATCATAGCAATGCTTACTATGATGCCCAACAATACCAACGTGAGTCCGTTTTTCCTGACCATGGGTTTCACATGTAGCGTTTTCATATGAAGTCAGCCCCTTGCGCATGCTTGTTTCCATTATGGGCTGGATCCGATTTTGTACCAGCATCGGTTGCCCGGGAGGGCTCTCCGCCGCTGGGTTTCCCAGTGATCACATACCATGAATCACCATATTAGATGAATACGCTAGACGAACGGTTATTGAACGGGATGGATGTGTTGCATACCCCAATCTGGGTGTATGACATCCGGCATCACCATATCTATTGGGCCAATCGCGCCGCCTTGAACGTGTGGGAAGCCAGCTCGCTGGACGAACTGCAGTCGCGTGACTTCTCGGCCGACATGGCACAGGCCATCGATCTGCTGTTGCAGCGCTACCTCGGGGACTTTCAGCAGGGGCGCAGCTACAGCGAGTGGTGGACCCTCTCCCCAAAGGGGGTCAAGAAACAGGTTTATCTGCGCCTCTCCGGCATCCAGCTGGCGGGGCGGCTGATGATGATGACCGAGGCGGTCATCGATGCCGACACCCTCTATCAGGAGTCCTCCCTCGCCACTGGCGATACCCTGGCCTGCCTGTTTGACAACCTGGGCCGGCTCGAGAGCGGCAATCACCACTTCGAGATGTGTTTCGGTGATGAGGTACATCACCTCTCCCAGCTCTTCTCCGGCAATGACGACGCCTTCTATCAGAAGCTCTCCCGGCTCGATGAAGTGGTGGCCGAGGGGGAGTGCCGCACCCTCAAGGGGATGCGCTGGTTTCAGTACCAGTTTCGTCACATCCAGCAGGGGGCCCAGATCCTGCTCACCATGCGTGACATCACCGACCGCAAGCTGGAGGAGCTGGAGCATCGCCACCTGGCCTGGCACGACTCGCTGACCGGGCTGCTCAATCGCTATGGCTTGATGAAATCGCTGGAAGCTTACTGCGGGCTGGGCGGGCGTTTCGCCCTGGTGTTCATGGACCTGGACAACTTCAAGCTGGTCAACGACAACTACGGCCACAAGGCCGGTGACCGGCTGCTGGAGCGGGTTGCCGGCCGGCTCAAGCAGATCTGTCCGCGCGATGTGGAGCTGGCCCGGCTCGGTGGCGACGAATTTACCGCGCTGGTGCCGCTCAGCCACTCCAGCGATCGGGCGCAGGAGGTGGCCGATCTCATGCTTTCCCAGATGACCAAGCCGTTGCAGCTGAGCGGGGTGCCCGAGGTGACCATTGGCGGCAGCATCGGCATCGCCATCTATCCGGATGATGCGGACGATGGCGACAACCTCATCACCCGCGCCGACATGGCCATGTACCAGGCCAAGCAGATGGGGCGGCTGCGCTGGCAGCGTTTCACCCCCAGCATGCAGCAGACCTTGCATCGCAAGCTGACCCTGAAGCAGTTCCTGGCCAAGGCCATCGGGCGGGGGGAGCTCAGTCTCTGTTACCAGCCCCAGGTGGATGTGGCAAAAGGCAGGTTGCTCGGGTACGAGGCGCTGCTGCGCTGGCACAATCCCGTATTGGGCCATGTCTCACCGGTGGAATTCATCCCGCTGGCGGAAGAGATGGGGCTGATCCGCGAGATAGGTGGCTGGGTGTTGTCGACGGCGCTGGCCCAGATGGCCCACTGGCAGAAGGAGTGGCGGGTGAGCGTGCCGGTGTCGGTCAATCTCTCCGGCTTTCAGCTCTCGTCCTCCCTGCCGGAGCTGGTGGCCCAGCAGCTCAAGGAGTTTGGCGTGGATGCCGGCCTGCTCACGCTGGAGCTGACCGAGACGGTATTGATGCTGGACATGAAGGGGTGCATCGAGATCCTCGATGGCCTGAGCGAGCAGGGGATCAAGATTGCCATCGACGATTTCGGTACCGGCTACTCGTCGCTGGCCTATCTCAACCGGCTGCCCATCGACACCATCAAGCTGGATCGCTCCTTCGTGGTGGGGCTCAACCTGCCGGTGATCCGGGCCACCGTCGCCATGGCCACCAGCCTGGGCCTTGGCATCATGGCCGAAGGGGTGGAGGACGAACACGAACTGGCCGCCCTGCGCACCCAGGGCTGCCACGTGTTTCAGGGATTCTTGTTCAGCAAGCCGATGTCGGTGGCGCAGGTGGAAGAGAGCGGCTTCGTGGTCAGCTGCAAGGCGGGCAACTATCCGCTGGCCGGTTAGCCGGTCGTGCTGTGACGCGAGCGCGGGGGGCCTTGGGCCCCCCGCTGTTTTTGGGTAGAGTGTGGGCTTCTTCATATGGAGGCAACATGAACCCGACTCTCGACCTTATTCTTGCCCATCGCTCCATTCGTCAATTCACCGCCGACCCCATCAGCGAGGCCCAGCTCGACCAGATCCTGAGTGCGGCCCAGGCCGCCTCCAGCTCCAGCTTTCTGCAGGCCAACAGCATCATCCGGGTGACCGACAAGGCTCTGCGCAGCAAGCTTGCCGAACTGGCGGGGCATCAGGCCTATGTGGCCCAGGCGGCCGAGTTCCTGCTCTTTTGCGCCGATTATCATCGCCACTGCGAGGTGGTACCGGATGCCCAGACCGGCTTTGTCGAGCAGCTGCTGATCGGTGCCATCGACGGCGCTCTGATGGCCCAGAATGCCCTGCTGGCAGCCCAATCCATGGGGCTTGGCGGTGTCTATATCGGCGGGATCCGCAACAACCCGGCTGCGGTGAGCGAGGCGGTGGGTTTGCCGCATCAGGTGATCCCGCTGTTCGGCCTCTGTCTCGGCCATCCGGCTCAGGCGCCTGAGCAAAAACCCCGCTTGCCCCGCGCTCTGGTGGTGCATGAAAATCGCTATCAGGCCGAACTGGATCGGGGGCTGCTTGCCAGCTATGACCGGCAGATCGAGGCTTATTACCAGTCCCGCAGCAGCAACAACAAGCAGCAGAGCTGGAGCGGCCAGATCCGGGGCATTCTTGGCAAGGAGGCGCGGCCCTTCATGCAGGATTTCCTGCGATCCCGGGGCTTCAGCCTCAAGTAATGAACCCGATGGGCGATACTAAGGGGTAATGGCGGTGTCGCCAGCGCCGCGTGATCCCGGTTTTCCCCCGTTTTTACGCCCACCTTGTGGCACAAATCGGGGGCAAGCCTTGCGGTGCGGACTACCTTAACTAGGTAAGCTGTTGTAGGATCACGCAATTGAATTGGGACAGGAGTTTGGACTTCCTATGATTTTAACCTTGGTATTGCTGTCTATTGGCGCACTCCTGTTTCTGGTCATCGCCTATAACGTGATGCAGCAATATAAGCAGAAGGCTGAGGCCGACAAGCGTCACGCCATCGCCCGCTACAAGTCGGTGGTGGATGAAACCGAAGAGATGCTGCTCAACGTCAACCTGGTGCCCTTCTCCAAGAACATAGTGCTGCTGTTGCAGCACCGGATCCTTGATGCCTATCGCGCCATCGCCCTGGTGATGCCCAATGCCCAGATCAAGCAGCGCATTGTCGACGTGCAGACCCAGATCAAGAACGTGCAGGAGAACTACAGCAGCCAGGATGAGGGGCACTTCAAGACCCCCGAATCGGATCGTCAGGCCATCCAGATGTTGCAGCTGGTCAAGAAGATGCGGGCCGTGCTGCGGGTCGAGCACAACAAGGGCAAGATAGATCCGCAGGGCTTTGCCCAGGAGGATCGCCGCCTCGAGCTGATGCAGCTCAAGGTCAACATCGCCAACCTGGTGAAGCGGGCCATGGATGCCCAGATCCAGGGGCAATACGGCACCTGTCGCCAGCTCTACACCAAGGGGCTCTCCGCCCTGGCCAGCGTCGCGGATAAAGATCCCTACCTGATGGCGCGGGAAGAGGACATGCGCCAGGGACTGGCCGGACTCGACGCCCATCTGCAGGAGCACAGCGAAAAAGAGTTGCAAAACATCAAGGACAAAGAGGCGGACGAACTGGACGTCTTGTTCCAACCCAAGAAGAAATGGTGATCATGTCACATCCACTCGATACCACACTGGGGCCGATGGCCCCATTTGTTTGCCAACTGTTGACCGAGCTGGACGCACTTGCCATCCATCCCGCCGCCATCGAGGTCGACCACCTCTGCTATCGGGCCGCCACCCTGGTGGAGTACCAGACCCTGAAGGGGCTGCTGGCAACCCATGGCGACCTGCTGGTGGAGGGGATGATCGGCGGACGGCCCATCGCCACCTATCGCCTGCATCAACCAGTGCCCCATGCCCACGGCAGCGTGCCCTGCATCGAGCTGGCGGCGCCCAAACCCGGTCGCAGCCATCAGGCCGGGCTGGAACATATCGAGCTGGTGGTGCTTTCGCTGGATGCCTTGCTGGCAGCCCATCCCGAGGTGGCCTTCAAGACCGGCAACCTGAATGATGAACGCAATCCCGATGTGGCGGTGATGCTGGCCTCTGGGCAGATCAAATTCCATCTGCGCACCTTGGCCGAGGTGATCGAAGAAGAGGTGGCGAGCGGCGCCGTGGTGCCGGTGCCTGCCGGATACTACGACCAGGCTTGATGAGACGGGGCCGCTTGACTGGCCCCGTCTGATATCAGGAATAGCGTCAGGGATGACAGATGCGGGGGCGGGCGGGGCGTCCCTTCAAGTGACCGAGCCAGAGGCTCAATCCCGCCGTGACCGCCAGTACCAGCTCGATGCCGAGCACCAATCCCCCGAGTCCTCCCTGCTCCCAGAAGGGGTGAAGATAAAGTCCCCCCAGACTGGCCCCCAGATAGTAACCCACCAGATAGAGCGATGAGGCGAGCGCCCGGTTGTGCTCCACGTGCTGGCCGACCCAGGCGCTGGCACAGGCGTGGGCCAGAAAAAAGCCGAAACTCGAGATGAGCAGACCGGACAGGATGGCCCCGAGCGAGCCGCACAGCAGCAGGGCACTGCCGAGTGCCATCAGCGTTATGCCGACCAGCAGCAGACGCTGTGCCCTCCAGCGATGGGCGCAGCGCCCGCTGAGGGAGGAGGCCACCGTCCCCGACAGATAGGTCAGAAACAACATGCCGAGCCACTGGGTCGGCAAGGAGAAGGGGGGGCTGGCCAGCAGGAAGGTGAGGTAGCTGTATTGGTTCAGAAACACCATGAAGTTGAGGCCGCCGATGAGGTAGGCCCCCACCAGCAGCGGATTGCCGAGGTGGCTGGTGATGGCCTGGCGAAACTGGCCCGGCTTGGCGATGACGGGCACGAAGCGGGTCTGGGCCGGCAGCAGCCAGATGACGAGGGGCAGCAGCGCCAGGCTGATGAGGCCGATACCGAGAAAGGTGTGCTGCCAGTCGCCAAACCAGCCGGCCAGCAGACCGCCGACCACCCGGCCGGCGATGCCCCCCAGCGAGTTGGCGGCGATGTAGACCCCGACGGCGGAGAGCAGGGCCCGCTTGCTGAACTCTTCCCCCATGTAGGCGATGGCGGTGGCGGGCAGCCCCGCCAGCAGCACACCCTGCAGGATACGCAGCAGCAGCAGCTGTTCAAACTGGCTGACCAGGCTGATGAGCAAGGAGAGCAGGATGGCACCGGCCAGGCTCCACAACATGATCCGGCGCCGACCGAAGCGATCCGCCAGCCGGGCGCAGACGAGCAGCGAAACGGCGAGCCCTGCGGTGCAGCCGGCCAGAGCCCAGCTGGCCGACAGCGAGCTGACGGAAAACACCTCGGCCAGCAGCGGCAGCAGGGGGTGGGTTTGATAGAGATTGAGAAACACCAGGAAGGAGCCCAGGCTGAGGGCCAGGGTGGCGCGGATCCATTCACGACTACCGACTTCGATCATATGCAATTGTCCTGACAGCTTTGTTGCAGGTTAGTGCGCGCCAGAACATAAATATAATATATTTAAGTTATCCATCTAATAAACCAAATTGATATGGACCTCAAACAGCTCACCTATCTGCTGGCGGTGCGGGATGCCGGCTCCTTTACCAAGGCTGCCAACGGGTTGCACGTGGCACAGCCCGCCATCAGCATGGCCATCGCCAAGCTGGAGCAGCAGCTCGAGCTGCGCCTGTTCGACCGTCAGGATCGCAACGTGCGGCTCACCCCGGAAGGGGAGGTGCTCTGCCGCCATGCCGAGCGCCTGCTGCGCCAGATGCACCAGGCCGAGGCCGAGATGGCCGAGCTCAAGGGGCTGGAGCGCGGAGAGGTGCGCATCGGCATCCCCTACATGATGGGCTCCTATTACTTCCCACCGATCCTGATGGCCTTCAAGCACCGCTACCCCGGCCTCAAGATCCGGGTGGAGGAGGCGGGTACCCGCGAGCTGTTGAGCCGGATGGTGGACGGTTCGCTGGATCTCGCCATCCTCATCACCAGCGATCTGCCGCCGGCGCTGGAAGGGGCCCAGCTGCTGCGTGAAGAGATGCTGATGGTGGTGGGGGAGGAGCATCCGCTGCGTCAGGCCCGGAGTGTGTCGTTGAGCGAGTTCTTCAGCCAGGAGCTGGCGATGTTTCGCCGTGGCTTCTATCACCGCGAGCACATGGAAGCGCTGGCTCAGGGGCTGGGCTGCGAGCCCGACATCGCCTTTGAGAGCAACCTCATCCCGCTGCTCAAGGCGGTGGTGAAGCAGGGCTTTGCGGTGACCACCTTCTTGCGGATGGCGCTGGACGAAGAGCCGGCCCTGACCGGGATCCCGTTCGCGCCCCCGATCTTTCTCGATCTCTGTGTGGCGTGGCGGCGGGGGGATCCGCTCTCCATGGCCAACCGGGCCTTGCGGGATTTTCTGCTGGCGCAGGCACAGCCATAAATGGCCAAGAAGGAAAGGCTATCAGTCAAAAGTTTGTTAGTATTAGTTCAAGTCGCCTTTAGAGCCTAACATCATGAAACTCCAACAATTGCGTTATATCGTTGAGGTTGCCAACCACAGACTGAACGTGTCGGCAACGGCAGAGAGTCTCTACACCTCTCAGCCAGGGATCAGCAAGCAGGTGCGCATGCTGGAAGATGAGCTGGGGATCCAGATTTTCGAGCGCAGCGGCAAACACCTGACCCAGATCACCCCGGCGGGACGGGACGTGATCAAGATTGCCAACGAGATCCTGGGCAAGGTGGAGAGCATCAAGTCGGTGGCGAGTCAGCACACTCATCCCGAACAGGGTACGCTCCATATCGCGACGACCCACACCCAGGCCCGTTATGCACTGCCTGACGTGATAAAAGGCTTCATCAAGCGCTTTCCCAAGGTCTCCCTGCACATGCATCAGGGCACGCCAACCCAGATCAGCGAAGCCGTGGTCAAGGGGCAGGCCGACTTTGCCATCGCCACCGAGGCGCTGCACCTGTACGAAGATCTCATCATGCTGCCTTGCTATCACTGGAACCGCAGCGTGATCGTGCCCAAGGGGCATCCGCTGACCCAGGTCGGCAAGCTGTCGATTGCCGATATCGCCCGCTTCCCGCTGGTGACCTATGTGTTCGGCTTTACCGGTCGCTCCGAGCTCGACACTGCCTTCAACCGGGCCGGTTTCGAGCCCAACATTGTCTTCACTGCCACCGATGCCGACGTGATCAAGACCTATGTCCGGTTGGGGGTGGGGATCGGCGTGATGGCGACCATGGCGCTGGATCCCCAGGTCGATACCGATCTGGTGGCCCTCGATGCCAGCCATCTGTTTGCCCACAGCACCACCAAGATCGGCTTTCGCAAGGGCTCCTTCCTGCGTACCTACATGTATGACTTCATGACCCGCTTTGCCCCCCATCTGACCCGGGACGTGGTGGAGCGGGCCATTGCGCTGCGCTCCAGTGACGACGTGGATGCCATGTTTGCCGATATCGATCTGCCCATCCGCTAGGCTCTGCTCTTAACGTGATAAGAATATAATCTCACATTTTATCAACAGTTTAAGACCTATGCCGCGTCCCGCCACTATCGGTTGACCGATGTACAATGGGGCTTGTCGAGCCCCTGTTTCCACATCACTGCATAAGCAGAGACGCTACTCGGGATCCACGTCAGGTACCCGCAGGCATGCGACAAATGCGTTGGCCATGGCAAGGATGCCAACCTCATCAGGCCGTTATCGCACGCGTCCATCGAGCAAGCGGATGACTCATCACTGTCGAGTTGTGTGCGTCAAGCACTGGCCGGCAAACGGTTGCATTTCGTGGGCGGTGGCTGCCGCTCCGAAGGCTCTGTTGCCATCTGTCCTCTGCTGGATCTTCTCAAAAAAGACTCGATTCAGTCTGAATTCAGCTTGGCATGACTAGATTGAAAGTTGGACCGCCTGCGTGCCGGGGGCGGGATACACCCTAGACTCGGAGTCCCCGATGAAACATCGCATCATACGTCTGGATGAGCTGATGGCTCACGACGCCCTTCGCATCGAAGCCCATCTTCTCCATGCACATTTTGACCTGCCTCTTGGCATGAACGAGGCGATGGTGTGGCGGGGGCTCGAGTCTGGGGAGCTGCTCCTGTTGGCCGACTCGCCCAATATCGCTCTGCTTAAACCGGGGGCACAAGGTGAGTGGCAGATAAGTGAAATCGCGGCGCCGCTGGTGGGGTATGAGTTGCAGTCGCGTGTATTGAGCAGAGTCGGGGCGAGACACGACTATGGGGGGGCCGGGTTTGGCTCTGCAATGGTGCCGCAGGCCCAGGATGGCGGCGCTGTCAGGGATGTAGTGCAGGAGCCGTACCAGTACCCCACCGAGGTGGTGACGCAGGAGCCCGAGCCCCGCGAAGCGTTCCATTATGAGGTTCAGGTGGTCTGCCCGCCGGCCACCCTGCGGCGCTTCATTGATCCCCATTTTGTATTGGCCACGACGGAGCAGGAGCGAGAAGTGACCTTGATGCCGTGCCCCGAGCGCGCCGGGACGCGCTGTGAGGCCACTACCCGGACCGATACCCCCCGAAGATTGCGGGTCATGAAGGGAGGCCGATGTCACGAGGGGCTGTGTATCGACGAGGTGGCGCCACAATCGCGCCATGGGGTGGTGAGGGAACGTTATCTGGCGGTCATGCCCACGGTGCAGGTTGGTCAACGGTTGGCCTTTCCTGCTCGCGGTTATTACTACCACTTCGTCGATGGGCGACTGGTCCAGGAGTATGAGATTGCCTCGGGCTGGGCGTTTGCACGTACCTGCAGCGTAGCGGGGCGTCTTGTCGACGGTCGTGATGAGGGGCTCCAGTCCGCCCTGCTGGTTTTAGACCTGGTTCATGGGGTTGCGCCGGGTGCGCAGCACCTGGCTTACCGCCCGCTGCGCTTCAGTCAGGAGGATCTCGATGCGATCACCCCCGAATGGTTGCAACTAAACGCTTTGCATCTCGACCTGGCAGCCCTGTACCGGGCCATCGGTGAAGGTGCCGTGGCCGCCAGAGGTTCCCTGCCGGCGCAAGAGCCGGCGATGATAAATAGCGCTGCCAACAGTCATTACGCCTGGGGCGATACGTATCTCGATAGTGGTGGGTGCTACTTTGCCATTGGAAACAAGCAGTTGGTGGACAGACATCTTCCACTGGTCAATTTGGGGAAGGCACCTTCTCTGCTGGCTTATGTGATCAACAGCATACTGCCTTATCAGGAGCTGAATCGGCTGCCCGAGGTGGTAGCGGCGATGATCCAAGGGCTGGGGTCGTCCTATCTGGAGCGGGTGGCCATAGTGCTGGGTGTCAACGGGAACACAGTCGACGCAGATGCCGTTCAGGCGGCCGTGGCAGAAGCCCAAAATGGTCTAGCCAGCCTGATGGTTGAGGTGAAACTGGTGCCCATGACGTTTCAGGGCAACAAGTTTCCTTACGGCACCATGCGAAACACCCTGATGTATAGCGAGGAGACTTGCAACCAAGTGCAGCAGTTTGTCGAGCAAGGGTGGACACCCTATATCTCGTTTCAAGATTTCGACACCGGTTCGCGCTCTTTGGAGAGTGGTGAGCATATCTTCCAGGGCATTGATATCCTGCTGGCCCAAGACGAGGACGGTAGTGTGCTTCGCCCGCTGATGATAGCGGGCGGCTACCGGCCGCAGCCTCGAGAGAGTCTGATTGCGATGACGGCGGCGCGCTATCCAGATGGGATCATGCCAGAGGAAGACAAGAAGAAGCTGGATGGCTTCGAGACTGGTATTCGTGACGACATGACGCTCCGGGGTCGCTACGCAGCCCTGGACCCCATGTTGCCTTATGCTCCTGAGCCCAACCTCTTCATCGATGGCACCCTGTTGCTTGGCGGGGGGGCAATACCAATGTTCAGCCCCAATGGTGCAGAGTATGAGGGGCTCTCCTCGAGCCTTGTTGCTTGCAATAGGGCCGAGCTGGAGGCGCATTTTGCTCCCCTGTTTGAAGCGGCCGGTGATGTGCCTGTACCCAATAATCGACAGCCAGCACGGGAGTTTTTGACACTCCCGCCTGACCGTGAGGAGATCGCCAGCCAGTTGGAGGCATGCTCCCAGACCAACCGACATCCCAGGCGAGGTATTTCGTTTCTCCTCGATTTCACCATGACGGTGGAGACTGACCTTTCGCGTCTTGCCTACTCGTATCTTGCCAAAAACAGGATGCCCCAGCTACATAACCTGACCTATCTGGTCACTCGATTGTTCCAAACCCGGGCGGACAAGAAGGGGGTGAAACTGAGCAGCATTCGCACTGACTTTGACTATGAGAGATCTATGGCCGCGGCGATGAGGGAGGGTTATGCGCCGGTGGGGGAATTTCTGAGGCGACACCGGCAGGAGCTGGTCGGGATGGAGGGGGCCCGTTTCTCCGATTACTTTGCCCGGCGTTTCAGCGAGCAGGGGGTATTTGCCACCCGTAGCTATAACGTTCCTCCGTCACATCAGGCTGCCTTTGCTTATCAGGTGGCCATTGAGCCGAAGATCACCAAATGGCGTCGTATGGATTCTGAGTAGGCATGCCAGTTGTAACCCCCACTAAGCATGAAAAACCGGGAGCGGATGAAAACCAGTGTGAGATGATAGGACAAACGCAGGTGTGGCGAGGCTTGCAGCTCGATGCGATTAAATTGGTCAGTCCTGCTGGAACGGTACCTGTCGGGCTTGCCGCCGTTATGAGAGTGGCGACCTCGGCAAGGCGCCGTATCTGCACCGACTCAGGTGCTATCGGCAGAGCTGACTAAAGCAGTCAGAACAAGGTGCAGTACTCTGCCCGAAGCGCTACCGGGGGAGTCGTTCATCAAGGAGGATGAGATGCTGTGGTGCAAAGGGGCTTCCATCGGAGAGGCGGTTTCGTCAGCGAATACAGTCGTTGCTGGAGACGGTCAAACGACTGGGGCACACTCTCAGGAGTGACTGCACGCTGCCGTTCGGGCTCTATTAAGAAAACGGATGACCCCATTCCTGCCGGGTTGTGTACGTCAAGCCCTTGCTGGTGAACGGTTATCCTTGCAGCTTTGGCTCTTGATTGACGCATCTAAATAACGATGGTTGTTTATTGTTCAACCTGATGGAAGCCGCAACAAAAAAGCCCCGTGTCTTTATACTTGCCTTTATGGCGTACTTCTACGATCAGGGTTACAGCATTTTTTTACGCTAGATCTAGATTTTCATCATGAAAAACGCCTCCCGATGGAAGGCGTTTTTCATGGCAACGAGCGGCGAGGCGGGATCACTTCTTGAACATGTGATCCAGCTTGCTGGCCTTGGTCGAGAGGTAGAACTCGTTGTGGGGATTGCGCCCTTCCTGCAGGGGCACCCGCTCCGCCACCGGAATGCCGAAGGATTCCATCGCCTTCATCTTGCGCGGGTTGTTGGTCATCAGCTTGAGGGATTTCACCTCCAGCTGCTTGAGCATGTCGGCGCAGATGGTGTAGTCGCGCATGTCGGCGGCAAAGCCGAGCGCCACGTTGGCTTCAACGGTGTCGGCGCCCTGATCCTGCAGATGGTAGGCCCGGATCTTGTTGAGCAGACCGATGCCGCGTCCTTCCTGACGCACGTACAACAAGACGCCACGGCCTGCCTTGGCGATGTTTTCCAGTGCGGCCTGCAACTGGAAGCCGCAGTCGCAACGCAGACTGAACAGGGCATCGCCGGTCAGGCATTCGGAGTGAATTCGGCCCAGCACCGGCTCATCACCCGTGATATCGCCCATCACCAGCGCGGCGTGATCCTTGCCGGTACCGGTTTCCTGAAAGCCGACCAGCGTGAAGGTGCCCCAGGGGGTTGGCAACTTGGATTTGGCCACGAGGGTAACGCTGCTCATAGGTTGCTCCTTACTACAGCTGCTTAAAAAAGGGCGGCCAGTTTAGCGCGCCTTGTCCGGAACAACCATAAGAACAAAACCTTGCACTGTTTAATGGCTTGCCCCGTTGTACACAAAGAGGACAGTTGCGACCGGTTTTGCGCAATTGTGTGTGCTGGCGACTGCCAGGCTCGGCACATTTGGGTATAATCGGCGCCCATTACCCCATCCCTCCCGGGATGTGTGCAACAAGTGTGCAGGAGAGACGTTATGCCGCAGATGGCCCCCGTGATGACAATTGATGGCCCAAGTGGTGCCGGCAAGGGCACCCTGTGCCAGTTGCTGGCTGAAAAACTGGGTTGGCACCTGCTCGACTCCGGCGCCATCTACCGGGTGCTGGCCTTGGCGGCCTTGCATCACGATGTCGAGCTCGATTCCGAAGCCGCGCTGGTCCCCCTGGCCGCCAATCTGGACGTGCAGTTCCAGGTCGATGCCGAGCAGGTGAAGGTCGTGCTGGAAGGGGAGGATGTTTCCCGTACCATTCGTACCGAGGAAGTGGGCAATGCCGCGAGTAAGATTGCCGCCTTCCCGCGGGTGCGCGAAGCCCTGCTGCGCCGTCAGCGTGCATTTCGCCAGGCCCCCGGCCTCATCGCCGACGGTCGCGACATGGGCACCGTGGTGTTCCCCGAGGCGGAAGTGAAGATTTTCCTCGACGCCAGCGCCGAAGAACGGGCGGCTCGCCGCTATAAGCAGTTGCAAGATAAGGGCTTTGATGTTAACTTTGAGCGTCTTTTAACCGAGATTCGGGAGCGTGACGATCGCGACAGAAATCGCGCCGTTGCCCCCCTGAAACCGGCAGAAGATGCTCTCGTGGTGGATTCAACCGCCATGTCCATAGACGAAGTGCTGGCAACGGTGCTTGCCTATGCGGAGCAACAACTCGGCGATGCCAGCGCAAGCTGACATCCGGTCGTCTGCACCATGGATGGCGCAGATTATTTAAAACAACCCCGCTTGTGCTGGATGACAAGTGGATGTTTCATTTGTGACATAAACAATGATCGAATCTTTTGCTCAACTCTTTGAAGAGTCCCTGAACGCCGTTGAAACCCGTCAAGGTTCCATCGTCAAGGGTACTGTCGTTGCTATCGAAAATGGTTTCGTACTGGTTGACGCCGGTCTGAAATCTGAGTCCGCTATCCCGGCTGAAGAATTCAAGAACGCCATGGGCGAGCTGGAAATCAACGTAGGCGACTCCGTTGACGTGGCTCTGGACTCTATCGAAGATGGTTTCGGCGAAACCAAGCTGTCCCGCGAAAAAGCCAAGCGCCACGAAGCCTGGCTGCAGCTTGAAAAAGCTTACGAAGAGCAAGCTACCGTTATCGGTATCATCAACGGCAAGGTCAAGGGTGGTTTCACCGTTGAACTGAATGGCATCCGTGCCTTCCTGCCGGGTTCTCTGGTTGACGTGCGTCCGATCCGTGACACCGCTCACCTGGAAAACAAAGAACTCGAGTTCAAAGTCATCAAGCTGGACCAGAAGCGCAACAACGTTGTTGTTTCCCGTCGTGCCGTGATCGAGACCGAGAACACCTCCGAGCGCGAAAGCCTGCTGGCTAACCTGCAAGAAGGTCAAGAAGTTAAGGGTATCGTCAAGAACCTGACCGACTACGGTGCATTCGTAGATCTGGGCGGTGTTGACGGCCTGCTGCACATCACCGACATGGCGTGGAAGCGTGTTAAGCATCCTTCCGAAATCGTCAACGTTGGCGACGAGATCGCAGTCAAGGTTCTGAAGTTCGACCGCGAGCGTACCCGTGTATCCCTGGGTCTGAAGCAGCTGGGCGAAGATCCCTGGGTTGCTATCGCCAAGCGTTACCCGGAGACCACCCGTCTGTCTGGCCGCGTGACCAACCTGACCGACTACGGCTGCTTCGTTGAAATCGAAGAAGGCGTTGAAGGCCTGGTACACGTATCCGAGATGGATTGGACCAACAAGAACATCCACCCGTCCAAGGTTGTTAACGTTGGCGACGTGGTTGACGTGATGGTTCTGGACATCGACGAAGAGCGTCGTCGTATCTCCCTGGGTCTGAAGCAGTGCAAATCCAACCCGTGGCAGCTGTTTGCCGAAACTCACGCCAAGGGCGACCGTGTTTCCGGCAAGATCAAGTCCATCACTGACTTCGGTATCTTCATCGGTCTGGACGGCGGTATCGACGGTCTGGTTCACCTGTCTGACATCTCCTGGAACAACCAGGGTGAAGAAGCAGTTCGTGAATTCAAGAAAGGCGACGAAATCGAAGCCGTTGTTCTGCAAGTTGACCCGGAGCGTGAGCGCATCTCCCTGGGCGTCAAGCAGATCGAAGAAGACCCGTTCAATAAGTACCTGTCTGACAACAAGAAAGGTGCTATTGTGAAGGGTAAGGTTACCGAGGTTGATGCCAAGGGTGCCGTGATCGAACTGGCTGACGGCGTAGAAGGCTACCTGCGTGCCTCCGACGCTGCTCGTGACCGCGTAGAAGACGCCACTCTGGTGCTGTCTGTTGGTGACGAAGTTGAAGCTAAATTCATGGGCGTTGATCGCAAGAACCGCACCGTGAGCCTGTCTGTCCGTGCCAAGGACGAGGCTGACGAGCGTGTTGCCATCGACAACCTGAACCAACAAGAAGAAGTTGTGTTCAGCAATGCCATGGCTGAAGCGTTCAAAGCCGCCAAGGGTGAATAATCCTTGATGCAAGAAAAGGGCGGCGTGTCACGCCGCCCTTTTTTATCTTGGCGTAATGAATATTGCATGTGATCGGGGAAGGAGATTTAACGTTATGACCAAATCAGATCTCATCGAACAATTGGCTGCCAGCCGCATGCATATGCCGGCCAAAGATGTCGAAGCCGCCATCAAGGAGATCCTTGAGCAGATGGCGTCGACTTTGCAAAACGGCGACCGGATTGAAATCCGCGGATTTGGAAGTTTTTCACTGCACTATCGTGCACCCCGTGTGGGCCGCAACCCCAAGACTGGGGACAAGGTTGAATTGACCGGGAAATATGTTCCGCATTTCAAGCCCGGCAAAGAGTTACGCGAGCGCGTGAACATCATCGAATAATGCAGAAAATGGCATACCTGGGTATGCCTTTTTTGTTTTTACGGTTTCTATTGTGGCAATTGTCCGGTTTTGCCAAGTCTTTTCCCATTCGCTCTAGAGTCTGCCGGTGATTTTAAGGATAATCAGCCTCTCATTAGCTACTGACAGGGAGCTCCTATGAAGCGTATCTTGGCCCTCATTCCACTGGTGCTGGTGTTTATCCTGACGCTGGCCATCGGTTCGCAAAATGGCCAGCTGGTGCAGTTCAATTATCTGATTGCCCAAGGGGAATTCTCGCTCTCCATGTTGCTGGGATTCTTCTTTGGTGGTGGCTTCCTGCTGGGCTGGCTGGTCTTCGGTCTGCTGTTCTTGCGCCTCAAGATGCAAAACCGCACCCTCAATCGCACCATGCGCCGTCAATCCCGTGAATTGGAGCTGGCCCGAACGGCTGCCAAGGAATAATGTCCCTCGATGCTTGAACTGCTTTTCCTGCTGTTGCCCATTGCCGCCGGCTACGGCTGGTATATGGGGCGCAGGAGTGTTCGCCAGGACACCCAGAAACAGAGTAACCAGTTTTCCCGCCAGTATGTGGCGGGTCTCAATTATTTGCTGTCCGACGAATCCGACAAGGCGGTGGATCTCTTTATCCAGCTGCTGGAAGTGGACAGCGAGACCATCGAAACCCACCTCTCTCTCGGCAACCTGTTCCGTCAACGGGGTGAGGTAGACCGGGCCATCAAGATCCACCAGAACCTCATCACCCGCCAGCTCACCATGGAGCAGCGTCAGCTCGCCCTGCAGGAGTTGGCGAGGGACTTCCTCGCCGCCGGCCTGCTCGATCGGGCCGAGAAGCTGTGGCTCGAGCTCACCGAGGACGGGGACTATGAGGAGACCGCGCTGGCCCAGTTGCAGCTTATATATCAGCAGTTGCGTGATTGGGACAAGGCGATCGCGGTGAGCGAGCGGTTGCAAAAATTCCAGGGCAAGAAGCTGGCGCCCACCATCGCCCATTATCAGTGCGAGCTGGCCGACATGGCCCTGCGCGAAGAGAATCGCAAGCAGGCCCAGCTGCGTTTTCGCAAGGCCCTGACCGCCGATGGCAACTGTGTGCGTGCCTCGCTCGGCCTCGGCTGGCTGGCCAAGGGGGAGGGCGATCCGCGCCAGGCGGCCCGCGAGTTTGAGCGAGTGCTGACCCAGGACATCGATTTCGCGAGCGAAGTGCTGGAACCCCTGTGCGAGAGCCTGGAGCTGTGCGGCGAGGAGGCGCGTATCCCCGAGCTGCTCGGCCAGGCCCAGGAGGCGAGGGCCGGCTTCCCAGTCACCTTGCGGCTGGCCGATTATGTGGAGCGCCACAACGGGCGCGAGGCAGCCTCCGAGCTGGTGCTGCGCCAGCTGCGGCGCACGCCGTCGCTGCGCGGCTTCCAGCACCTGATGGCGCTGCAGTTGCGTGGTGCTGAAGAGGGGCAGGCCAAGGAGAGCCTGACCATGCTCAAGGCGCTGGTCGACGAGCAGATCAAGATCAAATCCACCCACAAGTGCCGGCAGTGCGGGTTTGCCACCCACTCCCTGTTCTGGCAGTGCCCCTCCTGCCGCCAGTGGGGAGCCATCAAGCCAATCCGCGGTCTGGACGGGGAGTAAGAGCCACAACAATGTCATCAACCAGGCCCCTGTGGCCTGGTTTTTTCAGGCCGGGCCGGACTCGTTCCGGACGGCGCATAACCATCGATAGGAAGTGAGATGCTAGATCCCAAAGTACTGGTTGCGCTGGATTATCAGCACGAGGCCGATGCCTTCGCCTTCATTGAACGTATCTCCCCGGCCCAGTGCCGTCTCAAGGTAGGTAAGGAGATGTTTACCCTGTTTGGCCCCCAGTTCGTGCGTCAGCTGGTTGCCAATGGGTTCGATGTCTTTCTGGATCTGAAGTTTCACGACATTCCCAACACCGTCGCCAAGGCAGTCGCCGCCAGTGCCGAACTCGGCGTCTGGATGGTGAACGTGCACGCCAGTGGTGGCGAGCGGATGATGCGGGCCGCCAAGGAGGCGCTGCTGCCTTATGGCGACAAGGCGCCGCTGCTTATCGGGGTGACCGTGCTGACCAGCATGGAGCAGTCCGACATGGCACCGCTGGGTCTTGATGTGACGCCGGCCGAGCAGGTGATCCGGCTGGCCAAATTGACCAAAGACGCGGGGCTGGACGGGGTGGTCTGCTCCGCCAACGAAGCGCGTGAGCTCAAGGCGCTGTTCGGTGACGAGTTCAAACTGGTGACGCCGGGGATCCGTCCCACCGGTTCGGCTGCCGGGGATCAGCGCCGGGTCATGACGCCACTGGCGGCGGTGGAGGCGGGTGCCGACTATCTGGTGATTGGCCGCCCCATCACCCAGGCGGCCGATCCTGCCGCCATGCTGGCCGGCATCAACGCGGAGCTGGCGGGTCGCTGATAAAAAATAGAATGCCGGCCCGATGGGGCCGGCATTGTATCCGGTGCAGGCTCACTCCTTGACGGCGTGGGGGCGCAGGGTGACCGGCAGCAGGCCGAGCAACAGGCCGGCGCCCGAGCCAATCAGATGTGATTCAATGTGTACCCTGGCCCCGATGAGGGCGGACACCGGACTTTCCCCCGCACTGTAGAAATCCACCCCAAGCTTGATCGCTACCCCTGCCAGCATCAACCAGCCGGAGTGGCGGCGATAGCGGATATCCTGCAGCGCGCCCCACACGAACAGGCCGTGCAGCGCTCCCGACAGCCCCATGTACCACTGGGTCTGCGGACACCACCACCAGATGCCGAGCCCGACGGCGCTCCCCAGCAGCAGCAGCAGCAGCGGCAGGCGACAGCCTGTCAGGTATTCGCGAAACAGGCTGTAGAGCACGCACAGCCCGCTCAGGTTGAGCAGCAGGTGCCACAGATTGGTGTGGGCCAGATTGCCTGTTATGATGCGCCACCCTTCACCCTGGGCTATCAGGGTACGATCGAAGGAGAGCTGGTGATTCGGCACGGTGAAAAAGAGCAGCAAACTGGCGAGTGAAAGCGTGATGACCCAGAGCAATCCTGATTTTTCTGACAACATGAAACAGTCCGACGACAACAAGAGTCGATACTGTACACGTTGCACCAGAGCCCTCAAAGCCTGTCTGTGCGATTATATTCGGCCGGTTTCACCCCATGCGCCCCTGCACATCCTGCAGCATCCGGGGGAGGTGGGTCATCCCAAGGGGACCGCCGTCCTTTTGGCCGCCTCGCTGGCGCAGGCCCGTCTGCATGTGGGTGAACAGGTAGCCGACGTTCCCGAGCTGGCGGCCTTGTTGGCCGATCCCGCGCTGCAGTGTTATCTGCTGTGGCCGGATGAGGAGGCCATCACCCTTGCCGAGGTGCGAGAGCGGGAGACGGCCGAGCCGGCTCGCCGAGTCTGTTTTCTGCTGCTCGATGGCACCTGGCGCAAGGCCTACCGGATGCTGCACAGCAACCCCGAGTTGCAGCAGTTGCCACGAATTGGGCTGGATGCCGTCTCGGGACAGTACTCCATTCGCAAGAAGCCGTTTCCAGAGGCGCTGTCGACCCTGGAAGCGGGCTACCATCTGTTGTCCCAGTGGGAGGGCGCACCGGATCGCTTCGCCCCGCTGATGACCCTTTTTACCCATTTGAACCGGCAGTGGCATGATTTTGCCCAGGGCCGACGCAGTTGAACTGCCCAGAGGAGTGACATACGTGAAAAAAGCCGTCGTGGTATTCAGTGGTGGTCAGGACAGCACCACCTGCCTGGTCCAGGCCTTGTCCCGTTATGACGAGGTGCACGCCATCACCTTCGATTATGGCCAGCGCCATAGTGAAGAGATCGAGACGGCGCGCCGTCTGGCCAACCGGCTCGGCATCGCCGCCCACAAGGTGATGGACGTGACCATGCTGGGGGAGCTTGCCATCTCGGCCCTGACCCGGGACGAGATCCCGGTGAGCTTCGAGCTGCAGGAAAATGGCCTGCCCAATACCTTCGTGCCGGGCCGCAACATCCTGTTTTTGACCTTGGCCGCCATCTACGCCTATCAGGTGGGCGCCGAGGCAGTGATCACCGGGGTGTGCGAGACCGATTTCTCCGGTTATCCCGATTGCCGCGACGAGTTCGTCAAGGCGCTCAATCAGGCCGTCTCGCTGGGGCTGGATCGCGCCATCCGCTTCGAGACCCCGCTGATGTGGCTCGACAAGGCCGAGACCTGGGCGCTGGCGGATCACTACGGCCACCTCGATACCGTGCGCCAGCAGACGCTCACCTGCTACAACGGCATTGCTGGCGATGGCTGCGGCGCCTGTCCGGCCTGCGATCTGCGCAGCCGCGGCCTGCAGCAGTACCTGGCTGACAAGGCGGGCGTGCTGGCGCGTCTGCACCAAAAAACCGGGCTCGGTGAGAAAAGCGGATGCTGAGCCTGCGTCTCGGCCATGCTTGGGGTATAATCCGCGACTTTTGCAACCAGCCGTGACCAAGATGCATTACCCAATCAACGAGATATTCCAGACCATCCAGGGGGAGGGGGTCTTCACCGGCCTGCCCGCCATTTTCGTTCGCCTGCAGGGTTGCCCGGTGGGATGCCCCTGGTGCGATACCCGTCATACCTGGGTGGTCGATCCTGCTCGTGAAGTGGGCGTGCAGGCGGTGCTCGATTGCTCCAACGAATCCGATGGCTGGAGCAAGATGAGCACGGCGCAGATCCTGGCCAGCTTTCAGCAACTTGGCTATCAGGCGCGTCACGTGGTGATCACCGGGGGCGAACCCTGCCTCTATGACCTGCAGGATCTCTCTACCGCCCTCATTGCGGCAGGCTATCAGGTGCAGATCGAAACCAGTGGTACCAGCGAGATCAAAACCCATGAGCAGACCTGGGTCACCGTATCCCCCAAGATCAATATGAAGGGTGGGTTGCCGGTGCTGCTCTCGGCCCTTGAGCGCGCCAACGAGGTCAAGCATCCGGTGGCCACCGAGCGCCACGTGGAGGAGCTGGATGCGCTGCTGGCCACCGCTCGTCTGCGCGACGACGTGGTGATTGCACTGCAACCCATCAGCCAGAAACCCAGGGCGACCCAGCTGGCCATGGCAACCTGCATTGCCCGCAATTGGCGGCTCTCCATCCAGACCCACAAATATCTGGATATCGATTGAAATGGAGTGGTTGTCCGACGAGCGGGTCTTGCTGTCGCTGGCCAACAAGATGCCGTACGGCAAATATCGGGGGCGCCGCATCATCGATATTCCGGAGCCTTATCTGGTGTGGCTGGCCCGCACCGGTTTCCCGGCCGGATCGCTTGGTCAAACGCTGGCGCTTGCCTATGAAATCAAGCTAAACGGGCTTGAATCCATGATTGTTCCCATTATTAACAGGATGTCGGTATGAGAATATATACGAGGCAGGGCGACAAGGGCATGACTCGGCTGGCCGATGGCGTGCAATTGGCCAAAGACGATATGCGGGTGGAAACCTATGGCTATATCGATGAATTAAATTCTCATATAGGTCTTCTTATTGCCGAGGTGCCCGCAGCGGAAACCGGATTATTGGCAGACCTGTTATTGCTGCAACAGGAATTGTTCGATCTTGGCGGGGAACTGGCATTTTCCAGTGACGCTCAGGAGGCCGCCATCTGGCAGGTGAATAACGAGTGGACCCTGCGACTGGAACAACAGATCGATGCTTACAGCGCCAATTTGCCGCTGCTGCGCAATTTCATTCTGCCCAGCGGTTCCCGGGCGGCGGCGCAAGCCCATGTGGTGCGCACCCTGACCCGGCGCTGCGAGCGTCTGCTGCTGACTTTGGGCCGCAGCGAGCAGCTCAACCCGGCCATTCTGCCCTACATGAACCGGCTGAGTGACTGGTTCTTCACCATAGCCCGCTACCTGCTGGCCTGTACCGCGACGCCCGAAGTGCTCTGGGTCAAGGCGGCAGAGCGGGGCTGACGGCAGGCCGCAGGCAATAAAAAACCTCGCAAGGCGAGGTTTTTTATTGGGCCAATGCTGTTTTATCAGATGGCAAAGTCTTCGACGGATTTACCTTCGGCGACCGCCTTGGCAATCACGGACGGCATGCGACCCTGACCGGTCCAGGTTTTTTCCACACCGTTGTCCATATAGCGATATTTGGCCGGGCGAGGGGCACGTTTGCTCTTGGTCGCCTTGGCCGGTTCGGCTGCGACTGTACCAACCAGTTCAGCCGGATCAATACCGGCGGCTTTCAGCATTTCGGCATATTCATTAATTTTGCGCTGATGTTCTTCACGAGCCTGACGCTCGGCGGCTTCATCCTGCTGGCGTTCGCCGACAATCGCGGAGAGCTTTTCCAGGCCTTCTTCCAATTGTTCCAGCGTCAGCTCACGGCAAGCGGCGCGCAGGCTACGGATATTCAGCAGTACTTTCAAAAATTCGTTCATAGTGTTCACCACGCGAGCAAAAGAGTGAATTAAATAAAAATAGTTATTTTGGCTAATTTATACGGCCGTTCGGGATTAAGTCAAGCGAGTCGAATTAATAAATTCATGCCTGGAATTAAGTAATGCAATTGAATTCAGGCCCGATTCAGCAATATTGGCCAGTGGCATACTCGACTGAGTTCCAAGTAGATGAAAATAGCGACAAAATCATAATGTTTGCACCATTTGACTACCTCTTTGCCCTTTTGATCTGGCTTGTTTGGGGATTTAATCAAAAAACTTGCTATAACGTGTCGGCACGATAAAATGTGCCTCGAATACCTTTAAGTAGAGGCGCGCTGCCTATGACTACTTGTGCGGAGGGTGATGCCGATGATGCACAAGGAAAGGAGTCAGCGCCGAAGTGGCCAGGCCATCATACCGGGCTGCTGGTTCTGCATCTAATAGGTGCAGGACTGCCATAGTCATCCACTATGGAGCGCTACCTGAAGGGGCTGAGGAGTATTACCTCCCCATGGGTTTTGTTTCTTTATCCTCTCGGTAGATCTCCACCTGCTGTCTTTAGGTGCAAAGAGATCATGGACATTGTTCACTACGCCGACTCCGGTTGGTCAATCATTCCCCCTCTGCTGGCCGTCGCACTGGCGATCCTCACCCGCCGTGTGCTGCTGTCGCTTGGCGTCGGTATCGTTACCGGCAGCCTGCTGCTGAACCAGTTTTCCCCCCTCGACTCCCTGCATTACATGTTGAACACAGTGCTCAAGATCTTCTGGGTCGACGGGGCGCTTAACCGTGACAACATCAATATGCTGCTGTTCATGCTGCTGCTGGGCGGCCTCATCAGCCTGATGAGCGTCTCCGGTGCGACCCGAGCGTTTGCCGAGTGGGCTGCCAAGCGCGCCAGGACCCGCAAGGGGGCCAAGGCGCTCACCGGCATGATGGTGTTTGCCTTCTTCATCGACGACTTCTTCCACAGCCTGTCGGTGGGGGCCATCTGCCGTCCGGTCACCGACCGCTTCCAGATCTCCCGCGCCAAGCTGGCCTACTTGCTGGACTCCACCGCGGCGCCGGTCTGCGTGCTGATGCCCATCTCCTCCTGGGGGGCCTACATCATCGCCCTGGTGGGCGGCATCATGACGGCTCACGGCATCACCGGGCAGAGCCCCATCTCAGCCTTCGTCGAGATGATCCCGATGAACCTCTATGCGGTGTTTACCCTCATCATGGTGCTGGTGGTGATCGCGTTTCAACTCGACATCGGGCCGATGCGCCAGCACGAGCAGTGGGCGCTGGAAGGCAAGCTGTGGGATGAGTCCAAAGGCCGCCCCATCGGTCTGGACATGGAGAGCCCGGAGGAGAGCAACGGCGGCATGATCGACATGGTGTTGCCGATCCTGACCCTGACCGCGGCCACCGTCTACTTCATGATTGACTCCGGCGCCGCCGTGCTGGCCGCCAATGGCGAGCCGTTCAGTGTCCTTGGCTCGTTCGAGAATACCAACGTGGGTTCCTCCCTGGTCTACGGTGCCCTGTGCAGCCTGGTGGTCTCCATCGGTCTGGCCATGCGTCTGAAGCTCGGTGCCAAGAACTGGCTCAAGGCAGCGCCGCAAGGGGTGATGGCCATGCTGCCGGCCATCAACATCCTGCTGTTTGCCTGGACCATTGGCGCCGTGGTGCGCGATGTGGAGACCGGCAAGTACCTGGCCTCCCTGGCCAACGGCAATCTGCCGGTGGAAGTGCTGCCGGCCGTGGTGTTCGTGCTCTCCTGCGCCATGGCGTTTGCCACCGGCACCAGCTGGGGTACTTTTGGCATCATGCTGCCGCTGGCGGGCGACATGGCGGCCGCCAGCGATGCGGCCCTGATGTTGCCGATGCTGGCCGCCGTGCTGGCGGGGTCGGTGTTCGGGGATCATAGCTCGCCCATCTCCAGCACCAGTATCCTGTCGGCCACCGGTGCCGGTTGCCATCACATCGATCACGTGATGACCCAGCTGCCCTATGCCCTGGCCATCGCCTTTGGCGCCGCCCTCGGTTATCTGGTGATGGGGCTGATGCACTCGGTGCTGGCGGGCTTCAGCGTCAGCGCCCTCTGGTTCGTCATCTTCTCCAGCTACCATTTGCGCAAGGCAAGGTCCCAGGCGGACCTGGCTGTTGCTTAAAACGTACAAGGGGCCGCAAGGCCCCTTGGTTTTGTTGGGGGCTTTAGTTAGCATGCGCCCCATAAATTCAGTTTCGGAACAGTATCATGGCTTCACTGCACTACAAGTTTGCCACCATGAATTCAGGCAAATCGACCCAGCTCATTCAGGCGCACTTCAATTATCTGGAGCGGGGCATGCATCCCTTGGCCATGACACCCGCCATCGACGATCGCTTCGGGGTCGGGGTGATCAGCGCCCGGGTGGGGTTGGAGCTGAAAGTTGAAGTGTTCAGAGAGCGCTGTGATCTGTTCGAGATGGTGAAAGCTCGTCATGCCGAGAAGCGTATCGATGTATTCATCGTCGATGAGGCCCAGTTCCTGACCAGGGAGCAGGTCTATCAGCTGGCCCGTATCGTCGACGAGCAGGACATTCCGGTGATCGCCTACGGCCTCAAGACCGATTTTCGCGGCGAGCTGTTTCCCGGCTCCTATCATCTGCTCTGCCTGGCCGACAAGTTCGAGGAGCTCAAAAGCATCTGCTGGTGCGGCAACAAGGCGCACATGAACTCCCGGGTCAACGAAGCAGGCCAGGTGATGCGCGATGGCGAGCAGGTGGAGATCGGCGGCAACGATCGCTATGTCTCCCTGTGCCGCAAGCACTACCTGGAAGGGCGGGCCTTCAAATAACCCGCGGCTGATGGGGATAACATGAACAAGCAAGGCGCCAATCTGGCGCCTTGCTTGTTTCCGAGGGGTCAATCTATCTCGATATCGACCGGGGCGATAATGGGATCGGCCACCGGCAGGCGGTGGAACAGCTGGCGAAAGTGCTGCTGTACCCGGCCGATATCCACCAGAGACATGCCGGAGGCGAAGCCGAACCAGACGTAGAGGCCGGTGAGATCGCGAAACATGGGGGGCAGATAACGGGGCGCACTGATGAGCCCCTCCAGATAGTGCTGATAGAGCACCGGGATGTCGTCCAGGGTCACCTTGCCGACAAACAGCATGGGCAGGATCTCGGGGACTCCCTCCAGCACGGCGCTGCGGATGAAGTTGACCGTCTCCACATAACCCTTCACATAGGAGAGATCCTTGGTGAAGCAGGCGCCTCCCTCGACCATGCCGCCGCGAAACACCCGCTGGGTGATCTTGTAGGCATCGTGCTCGCTGGCACCCTGATCGACGAAATGGCGGAACACCTCGATGAAGTCGGCGCCGCGCTCCGCCATATCGATGGCCATCACCCGATCCGAGATACGCTTGGCCCTGTCCGGAAAGGAGCTGAAAGTGAGGGTCTCTATCAGTACCGCCAGCCCTTCCTGGCAGGCGGTGATGCGCGGCGAGCCGGCACTCAGCCAGGTGGCATAGGGTTGCTGGCGCCCGTTGAGGGTGGTGCCCACATGCACCCAGCCCTCATGGACCTCCAGCACCTGCAGATCCAGTTCTGAGAAGCGGGCGTGGGAGTTGAGCTTGATGTAATCGCCGCCGGCCGCGGCATCGGAGACGATGCCATCGCTCAGCTTGACCTGCACTGTGCCGTCACTGAAATAGCTCGACAGCTTGCCCTGCAATCTGGCCACCGCCGCTTCCCCCTCGAACTCCTTGGGGTAGGGACGCACCAGGTGGCGGGCGCCGGGCAGGGAGAAGATGTCGCACAGCCTGGCTCCCAGCTCCTTGAGGGTCTTGCGATCGCCGCGCAGGTGATCGCCGGCCGAACCGTAGAGCAGTCGGCTGTAGCGCAGAAAGTCCGGTTGCCCGCGCTGGCGCAGCATCTCGATGACCACCATGTATTGATCCACCGTCTCCTGCAGGATGCGGCCAAGCTCATCCTGGGGACCGAGCCGGCGCCGGATCCTGTCCCGCAGCTCCTTGAGCTCCAGGTACTTGTTGCGGGGATCGAAGCCGAGGGGGAGGCCATCATAGAAGGCCTTGTCGACGGCCGGCAGCGTGCGCCTTCCGCTGGCCAGAAAGTCAGCCTGCAGGTGACGGGGCCACTTGATGGCATCCAGAATGCGGATGGGCTTTTGCAGGATCAAGAGTTCATCCGAGAGGGATTTCAGATGCAGACGGTACTTTTCTTGGATGGTCATTTAGCCCCCTGTGGGGCGAGTGTGGTGCTGGAATGGGCTGAGTATATGCAGGCTGCTTGCCAAAAAGAAGCGAGGGCCGTGCTTATCCGGCCAGTGCGCTTTTGGTTGCCGGAAAATTGGTTTAGACTGCGCCCCTTGATCCCAATTGTGTCGTGGAAATGATGAATATCCCCAGCTCCGAAATGATAATGCGTTGGTTGCAGCAGGCTCGTATCGAGCACTATGTCTGTGATCAGTGCCATGGTATCCACATAGTCTCCCTGCAGTCCGTCGAGGGCATCCAGGAGAGCCGGATCTTCGTCGAAGAGGAAGGGGTGCTGTTTTCATCCGAGCTGGAGGTGCGTCCCTCCGCCTTGCTGCCGCTGGTGGCCGAGCTGGGTCGCCTCAACATGCAGTACCCGTCGCTCAAGGTGTTCCTCGACATCATCGATGACAACCTGCCGCGTCTGGTGGTCGGGCATACCGTCTTTACCAAGGCGGGGCTCAGCGTTGAGCAGTTCCTGCTGTTTGTGGAGAGCACCATAGCCGCGACCCATGAAGTGGTCTCCGAATGCGAGCGGTTGGGCTTCCTGAATCTGCCGGAAATCCAGGTCGCACCGGAGTCTGTGCACTGATTTGTGCGTTAAATGTGCGAACGGTTCGCCTGATGCAAAAAGCCGTTGACGCCGGCGGGGCTTTCCCCTAAATTACGCCCCGTTCCAGCGCAACGGCGCAACGAACGACGTGCTGGCTGAGCACGTTAAACAGCAGACCAAAATTTGGTGAGGTGACCGAGAGGCTGCCCACCGACGAAGTCGGCAAGATGCACGCGCAGCGTGCTCCGAAAGCCACTTCAAGAAGTAAAAATTTGGTGAGGTGTCCGAGTGGCTGAAGGAGCACGCCTGGAAAGTGTGTATACGGCAACGTATCGAGGGTTCGAATCCCTCCCTCACCGCCAAATTTTAAAGAACCGACCTGATGGTCGGTTTTTTTGCTTTGGGGAAGAATTATCCGCTCATGTCGAAGAGGGAGGGTGAGAACCCTCGCCGGGTTCGAGCAGAGCAGCTTGCTGCGATGAACGGCCGCAGGCCGCCCCGAAGGGGTGAGCCACGCAGTGGCGAATCATCCCTCCCTCACCGCCAA
>NZ_JBFOCO010000031.1:0-261629 GCF_040907865.1 Aeromonas sp. s5 | reverse complement strand
GTACTGCTTTCAAAATGGTGCGCCCGAGAGGATTCGAACCTCTGACCACCTGGTTCGTAGCCAGGTACTCTATCCAGCTGAGCTACGGGCGCTCATAAACTTTTGATTTTGCTTTAAATGGTGCGCCCGAGAGGATTCGAACCTCTGACCACCTGGTTCGTAGCCAGGTACTCTATCCAGCTGAGCTACGGGCGCCCTGATTTAAAGCGATAAAAAAAGCTTACTCAACAGTAAGCCTTTTTCAGTTGTACCGGCTTGCTGATTGCCAGTACATGACTCATCGTGAGTCTAATATGGTGCGCCCGAGAGGATTCGAACCTCTGACCACCTGGTTCGTAGCCAGGTACTCTATCCAGCTGAGCTACGGGCGCAAATGGCGGAGAAGGGGGGATTCGAACCCCCGATGCGGGTATAAGCCGCATACTCCCTTAGCAGGGGAGCGCCTTCAGCCTCTCGGCCACCTCTCCGTTTGCGGGGCTGATAATACTTCACAGGGATTTTTAGTCAAACACTTTTTTGGAGAAAAAAGTGCGTTCGCTCGGTATTTGGCCAAAGCGTGGAATATTCAAGCAATATCGACACTTATCCCGCTCTTTCGCCCCCTGCGGCGCCATTTTCAGCGCTCCGAAAAAACAAAAGGCGACACATGAGGTGTCGCCTTGTCACAGCCATTGATGCCGCTTAGAAGCCGGATTGACCCGGTACTTTCTCGGCCTGGATGCGCTGATAGATCTCTTCGCGGTGCACGGAAACTTCTTTCGGTGCGTTCACGCCGATACGAACCTGGTTGCCTTTCACGCCCAGCACGGTGACAGTCACTTCGTCACCAATCATCAGGGTTTCCCCTACACGACGAGTCAAAATAAGCATTCGCTTGCTCCTGTATCCTGTTTTGTATTTATATCGATATGCGACATTATCTTACAAAGATACCGATATGGTAAATGGTTGAAACTAAATCAATCAGGGATTGTTTCCCAAGGGCTGCTCATGAGGCTCCTGATCCAGCCCAAAAGCGGAGTGCAAGGCACGCACTGCCAGCTCCAGGTACTTCTCGTCAATCACCACGGATATCTTGATTTCAGAGGTGGAAATCAACTGCATGTTGATCCCCTCCTCGCCCAATACCTTGAACATGGTGCGGGCGACGCCAGGATGGTTCCACATCCCGACTCCGACGATGGAAACCTTGGCGATCTCACCGTTGCCCTGCACGCAGGCGGCCCCCAGCTCGCTGGCGGTCTCCTCCAGCAGGGCGCGCGCCCGGCGATAGTCATCGCGATTCACCGTGAAGGTGAAATCGGCGGTGCCATCGCCCAGCGTGTTCTGCACTATCATGTCGACATCAATGTTGGCGTCGCTGATCGGATTCAGGATCTGCGCTGCCACGGTGGGCCGGTCCGGCACACCCAGAATGGTCAGGCTGGCTTCGTTGCGATTGAACGCTATCCCGGATACCAGGGGAGCTTCCATCCTCTCACCTCCATATGTGATTAACGTTCCCTCTCCCTCGACAAAGCTCGACAGCACCCGCAGCGGCACGCGGTACTTGCCCGCGAACTCCACCGAACGGATCTGCAGCACCTTGGCGCCCAGGCTGGCCATCTCCAGCATCTCCTCGAAGGTGATGGTGTCGAGACGACGCGCCTTGGGTTCGATGCGCGGATCCGTGGTATAGACCCCGTCCACATCGGTAAAGATCTGGCACTCATCGGCCTTGATGGCCGCCGCCACGGCGACCGCCGTGGTGTCGGAGCCACCGCGCCCCAGGGTGGTGATGGCATTGTGCTCGTCACGACCCTGGAAGCCCGCGATCACCACCACCTTGCCCGCGCCCAGTTCAGCCTGAACCCGGTCGGTGTCGATGTGGGTGATGCGCGCCTTGCCATAGGCGGAATCCGTGTGAATGCGAACCTGATCACCGGTCATCGAGACCGCGGGGCAACTGCGTTTGTTCAACGCGATGGCCAGCAGCGCTATGGTGACCTGTTCACCGGTGGAGACCAGCACATCCATCTCGCGCCGGTTGGCATCAGGATCCAGCTGCTGGGCCATGCCCAGCAACCGGTTGGTTTCGCCCGACATGGCGGAGACCACCACCACCACGTCATGTCCCTGGGCGCGGGTCTGTTCGACCCGCTCAGCTACCGCCTCGATCCGCTCCAGCGTGCCGACCGAGGTGCCGCCGTACTTCTGTACATAGAGTGCCACAGATCACCTCGCCCGATTACAGGCGCTCTTCCAGCCAGGAGTGTACGGATTGCAGAGCCGCCGGCACTGCCTCAGGCTGGGTACCACCCGCCTGGGCCATGTCGGGACGACCACCGCCCTTGCCACCCACCTGCTGGGCCACCAGATTGACCAGCTCACCGGCCTTCACCTTGCCAGTCAGGTCGTTGGTGACGCCTGCGATCAGGTTGACCTTGCCCTCGCCGCTGGTGGCCAGCAGCACCACGCCAGACTTCATCTGGTTCTTCAGTTCGTCCAGCATGCCGCGCAGGGATTTCGGATCGGCTCCTTCCAGCGCTGCAACAAGCACCTTCTGACCCTTGATCTCGATGACCTGACCCAGCAGGTCGTTACCGGCCTGGGCGGCCAGCTTGGCCTTGAGCTGCTCCAGCTCGCGTTCCATCATCTTGGCCTTGTCCAGCACCTGGCGAACCTTGTCAGCGATGCTGAACTGATCGCCCTTCACCAGCGCGGCAGCCTCTTCGATCTGCTCGCCGACCTGATGCATGAAGTCGATGGCGGCCTTGCCGGTTACCGCTTCGATGCGGCGCACGCCGGCGGCGATGCCGCTCTCGGCGATGATCTTGAAGAAGCCGATGTCGCCGGTGCGCTTGGCGTGGGTACCGCCGCACAGCTCGGTGGAGTAGTCGCCCATGCGCACCACGCGCACGTCGTCTTCGTATTTTTCACCGAACAGCGCCATGGCGCCGGCCGACTTGGCCTCTTCCAGGCCCATCAGCTGGGTGATGATTTCGTGGTTGGCGCGGATCTGGTTGTTGACCAGCTCCTCGACCCGGCGAATGGTCGCCATGGTCATCCCCTCGAAGTGGGAGAAGTCAAAGCGCATGCGCTCGGCCCCCACCAGAGAGCCTTTCTGGGTCACGTGCTCGCCCAGTGCCTGACGCAGGGCCGCGTGCAGCAGGTGAGTCACCGAGTGGTTCAGGGCGATGGCCTGACGACGGTCGCCATCGACCACGGCCTCGACCTCGGCCCCTTTCTCCAGGGTGCCCAGCTCCATGTAGCCCTTGTGGATGATCGCCTTGCCCGCTTTGACGGTATCGGTCACGGCAAAGATGCCGTCGTCCACTTTCAGGGTGCCGCTGTCGCCGATCTGGCCGCCGGACTCGGCGTAGAAGGGGGTCTGCTCCAGCACGATGACAGCTTCGTCACCGGCGATGAGACCGCTCACCTCGTCCACGCCCTTGTAGATGCCGACCACACGGGTGCGCTCGGTCAGGGTCTTGTAACCGGTGAAGGGGGTCTCGAAGTCGAGCTTGAGCATCTCGTTGTAGTTCACGCCGAAGCTGGATGCTTCCTTGGCACGAGCACGCTGCTTCTCCATCTCGGCCTTGAAGCCCTCTTCGTCGATGCCGATCTCGCGCTCGCGCACCACGTCGGCAGTCAGGTCGGCCGGGAAGCCATAGGTGTCATACAGCTTGAACACCACTTCGCCCGGAATGACCTTGGCATCGCCGAGATTGGCCAGAGCGTCTTCCAGCAGCAGCAGACCGCGGTCCAGGGTGCGGACGAACTGCTCCTCTTCGATGCGCAGCACGCGCTCCACCAGCGGCAGTTGGGCGATCAGCTCGGCAGCGACATCCTTCATCTGCACCGCCAGCTCGGCGGCCAGCTTGTAGAAGAAGACATCGGTGGCGCCCAGCTTGCGACCGTGACGCACGGCGCGGCGGATGATGCGGCGCAGCACGTAGCCGCGACCTTCGTTGGAGGGCATGACGCCGTCAGCCACCAGGAAGGCGCAGGAGCGGATGTGGTCGGCGATGACGCGCAGGGACTGGTTGCTCAGATCGGTGGTACCGACAATCTCGGCCGCTTTCTTGATTAGCGCCTGGAAGATGTCGATTTCGTAGTTGGAGTGCACCCCCTGCATGATGGCGGAGATACGCTCCAGACCCATGCCGGTATCCACGGACGGACGCGGCAGCGGCTCCATGGTACCGTCAGCCTGACGGTTGAACTGCATGAACACCACGTTCCAGATCTCGATGAAACGGTCGCCATCCTCTTCCGGTGAACCGGGACGGCCACCCCAGATGTGATCGCCGTGATCGTAGAAGATCTCGGTGCAGGGACCGCACGGACCGGTATCGCCCATGGCCCAGAAATTGTCGGAGGCGTACGGGGCGCCCTTGTTGTCACCGATGCGCACGATGCGATCGGCCGGTACACCGACTTCTTTTTCCCAGATGTCGAAGGCTTCATCATCAGTCGCGTAGACGGTCACCAGCAGGCGCTCTTTCGGCAGTTGCAGCACCTCGGTCAGGAAGCCCCATGCAAACTTGATGGCATCCTGCTTGAAGTAGTCGCCGAAGCTGAAGTTGCCCAGCATCTCGAAGAAGGTGTGGTGACGAGCGGTATAGCCGACGTTTTCCAGATCGTTGTGCTTACCACCGGCACGCACGCAACGCTGGGAGGTCGTCGCGCGGTTGTAGGCACGCTTGTCTGCGCCAAGGAACACGTCCTTGAACTGGTTCATACCCGCGTTGGTAAACAACAGGGTCGGGTCGTTATGCGGTACCAGCGAGCTGGAGGAGACAACCTGGTGCCCCTGGGAACGGAAATACTCGAGAAACGCAGCGCGTATCTCAGACGTGGACATATACATGGAAAATCCTGCTTGATTCGAATACGGACTTTTAACCGCATTAATGTAAGTTTTCTGCGGGGTAAAGTAAAACGGACAGGGCCGCCACGGGCGAAAAAGCGCACATAAACGGGCCGGGAAAGCGCCCCGCGGCCAACCGCGGCTTTTTTCACCATCAACAGGAGAAAAAGCGGCATGAAAAGAGGGTCAAGACGGGGAGAACCCGGCTTTCGTCAATCTGAGCTGACAAGCCTATGAACAGGCAGGGAAAATCTGACACAGGCGTCATAATGGCCTGGCCGGCAGGTGTAAGCCGGCGACCAGGCGCCGGCAAACCGGAAATGAAGAGAGCGGGTGTACGGCGATGGGGCTCTCGTCTCTCGAGTCATCTCAAGATCCCAGCACAAACATCGCCGTTCTACTCCTCCCGCTCCTGCAGGGCAGAGATGGCGTAACGGGCCTGATCCTGGCTAAAGCCGCGCCCCAGCAGATACTTGAGCCACTTCATCCGCAGCTTGAAGTCGGCCAGGTCGGCTAGGTTGGCCCGTCGTTCCAACAGCTCGAGGGCGAGTTCGAACCAGTCCAGCTCGGGTTGCTCGAAAGCGGCATCGATCTGGCCATCGTCCAACCCCTTGCGGCGCAGCTCGAAACGGATCTTGAGCGGGCCATGCCCCTTGGCGGCGCCCGCCCGCACCGCCATGGCACCATAGCGCTCGTCATTGACCCAGTTGTAACCGCGGCAGTAGTCGAGCACCGCCTCGATCACCTCTTCCTGATAGCCCTGCTGGCGCAGGCGTCTGGCCAGCTCCGACTCGGCACTCTCGCGACGGGCCAGGCTGCGCATGGCGTAGGCACGGGCGGCCGCCAGCTGCTCTGCAAAGCTCGGTTCGGCGGGCTCGACCGGTTCGGTAACAGATTCATCAACCATAAATGACAAGGCCGGGTATCAACCCGGCCTTCCTTTCGCTCTTATTCGAACTCTTGTTCGTTTTCGGCTTCAAACTCGTCGTACTCGGCAGCGGAGGGCTTTTCCTCCACCGGCGTGGCACCGGAGAGCAGCAACTCGCGCAGTTTGGCTTCCACTTCGCCAGCCAGCGCCTTGTTCTCGGCGAACAGCTTCATGACGTTGGCCTTGCCCTGACCGATCTTCTCGCCGTTGTAGCTGTACCAGGCACCGGCCTTGTCGATCAGCTTGTGCTTGACGCCCAGATCCACCAGCTCGCCCTCTTTGGAGATGCCGGCACCGTAGAAGATCTGGAATTCGGCCTGCTTGAAGGGAGGGGCCACCTTGTTCTTCACTACCTTGACGCGGGTCTCGTTACCGACCACTTCGTCACCTTCCTTGATGGCGCCGGTACGACGGATATCCAGACGTACGGAGGCGTAGAACTTGAGCGCGTTACCACCGGTAGTGGTCTCCGGGCTGCCGAACATGACGCCGATCTTCATCCGGATCTGGTTGATGAAGATGCACAGACAGTTGGCGTTCTTGATGTTGGCGGTCAGCTTGCGCAGCGCCTGGGACATCAGACGAGCCTGCAGGCCGACGTGGGAGTCACCCATCTCGCCTTCGATTTCCGCTTTCGGGGTCAGGGCCGCCACGGAGTCGACGATGATGACGTCAACTGCATTGGAGCGCACCAGCATGTCGCAGATCTCCAGCGCCTGTTCACCGGTGTCCGGCTGGGAGATGAGCAGGTCGTCAACGTTGACGCCCAGCTTGGCAGCATAGATGGGGTCGAGTGCGTGCTCCGCATCGACGAAGGCACAGGTCTTGCCCTTCTTCTGGGCTTCGGCGATCACCTGCAGGGTCAGCGTGGTTTTACCGGACGATTCCGGGCCGTAGATCTCGACGATACGACCGCACGGCAGACCACCGATCCCCAGCGCCACGTCCAGAGAGAGGGAGCCGGTGGAGATGGCTTCGATATCCATGGTCTTGCTGTCGCCCAGACGCATGATGGAACCTTTGCCGAACTGCTTTTCAATCTGACCCAGCGCAGCCGCCAGTGCCTTCTGTTTGTTCTGATCCATGCCAATCTCCGCTGGAAATCGTGAGTAAAAATGAAGTTGGGCTAAGTATACTGTCTATTCATACAGTATCAAGCCCAATTTATCTGAGCAGGGCCAACAGACCCGACAAGGCCTGTCTCACCGCCTGCTGACGCACCTGCCGGCGATCCCCGTCGAAACGGGCCAGCAGGGAGTGGTGGCGGCCGTTGCAGTCGGCCCAGGCAAACCAGACGGTCCCGACCGGTTTGCCCTCGGTGGCGCCGCCGGGGCCGGCGATGCCGCTGATGGCGACACTGATGGAAGCCGACGAGTGGGCCAACGCGCCGCGGGCCATCTCCAGCACCACCGCCTCGCTCACCGCTCCGTGCTGCTCCAGGCTCTCGTCGCTCACCCCCAGCATCTGCTGCTTGGCCTCGTTGGTGTAGGTGACAAAGCCACGATCGAACCAGCCTGAGCTGCCCGCGATGTCGGTGATAGCCGTGGCCACTCCGCCGCCGGTACAGGATTCGGCGGTGGCCACCAGCCAGCCTCGCTGGCCAAGGGCCCGCCCCAGCTCGATGGCGAGGTGCTCTATCTCTGCGTCCAGTTTCATCGCGACTCCCTCTGATGCGTGCAAGAGGCACATTATGCGATCCCGCCGCCGCCTGCCGCAACTGAACGCCGCTCACCAGGCTGATGCCTCTGCCTACACGGAGGGTCGTGATCCCCGACCTCCCCCGCCACGCCGCTTATGTGTAGAATGGCGCCATCAAGCTCAAGGCTCATCACCGCAGACACAGGCCCGCAGAGGCCCCTTCTGGAATAGCACATGACCGCACAACACCAAGCCACCGGCGCCACGCCAGGCGCCAACCTCAGCGCCCACACGCCCATGATGCAGCAGTATCTGACCCTCAAGGCCGAGAACCCGGAGATCCTGCTGTTCTACCGGATGGGCGACTTCTACGAACTGTTCTACGACGATGCTCGCAAGGCCTCCCAACTGCTCGACATCTCCCTGACCAAGCGTGGCCAGTCGGCCGGCAGCCCCATTCCGATGGCCGGCGTGCCCTATCATGCCATCGAAGGGTATCTCGCCAAGCTGGTGCAACTCGGCGAATCGGCCGCCATCTGTGAACAGGTGGGGGATCCCGCCACCAGCAAGGGACCGGTGGAGCGCAAGGTCATTCGCATCATCACCCCGGGCACCGTCTCCGACGAGGCGCTGCTCAGCGAGCGGCAGGACAACCTGATCGCAGCCGTCTACCACGATGGACGCCGCTTCGGCTATGGCACCATGGACATAGGCTCCGGCCGCTTCTTCATCAACCAGTTCGAGAAAGAAGAGACGCTGCTGGCCGAGCTGCAGCGCACCAACCCGGCCGAGCTGCTCTACCCCGAATCCTTCGCCTTCCTGCATCACGTTGAAGGTCGCCGCGGTCTGCGCCGCCGCCCGGAGTGGGAATTCGAGCTGGGTACCGCCCGCAAGCTCTTATGCCAGCAGTTCGGCACCCAGGATCTGGTGGGCTTTGGGGTCGAGCAGAGCGAGACCGCCCTGTGCGCTGCCGGCTGCCTGATGCAGTACGTGAAAGACACCCAGCGCACCGCCCTGCCCCATATTCGCAGCGTGCGCCTCGAGCAGCCCGATCATGCGGTCATCATGGATGCCGCCACCCGCCGCAATCTGGAGCTGACCCAGAATCTGGCCGGCGGCCATGACAACACCCTCTCCGCCGTACTGGACTGCACCGCCACCCCCATGGGGAGCCGGCTGCTCAAGCGCTGGATCCACCAGCCGATCCGCGACCGGGTGATCCTCAAAGGCCGTCAGAGCACCATCAAGGAGCTCATCGAGCAGAACCTCTACGACGAGCTGGGCGGTTTGCTGCGCCAGGTCGGCGACGTGGAGCGGGTGCTGGCGCGCCTGGCCCTGCGCTCGGCCCGTCCGCGCGACCTCACCCGTTTGCGCCAGGCCTTTGCCCAACTGCCGGAACTGCAGCGCTTGCTTGCGGGCAGCGAGCACGAGGCGGTGCAGCAGCTGCGCGAGCGGGCCAGCACCTTCCCCGAGCTGTTCGACCTGCTGGAGCGCGCCGTGATGGAGGTACCGCCGGTGCTCATTCGCGACGGCGGCGTGATCCGCGAAGGGTTCAACATCGAGCTGGACGAGCTGCGGGATCTGGCCAACGGCGCCACCGCCAGCCTGGCCCGCATCGAGGAGCGCGAGCGGCTGCTGACAGGCATCAACACCCTCAAGGTGGGCTACAACAAGGTGCACGGCTTCTATATCGAGGTGAGCCGCGCCAACAGCCATTTGGTGCCGGCCCACTACATCCGTCGCCAGACGCTGAAAAACAACGAACGCTACATCATCGATGAGCTCAAGAAGTACGAGGACAAGGTACTCACCGCCCAGGCCCAGGCGCTGGCGCTGGAGAAACGCCTCTACGAGGAGCTGCTCGATGCCCTGCTGCCGCACCTTGGCGATCTGCAGGAATCCGCTGCCGCCCTGGCGGAGCTGGACGTGCTGGCCAACCTGGCCGAGCGGGCCGAGACCCTCGACTACCGTTGCCCGCAACTCATCGACGAAGATCAGATCCTGATCGAAGCGGGCCGCCATCCGGTGGTGGAGCAAGTGATGACCGACCCCTTTATCGCCAACCCCATCCGGCTGGAGCGGGAGCGGCGGATGCTGATCATCACCGGCCCCAACATGGGCGGTAAATCCACCTACATGCGCCAGACCGCGCTGATCGTGCTGCTGGCCCATATCGGCGCCTTCGTGCCGGCCGACAGTGCCCGCATCGGCCCCATCGACCGCATCTTCACCCGCATCGGGGCGTCGGACGATCTGGCCTCCGGCCGCTCCACCTTCATGGTGGAGATGACCGAGACCGCCAACATCCTCAACAACGCCACCGCCCGCAGCCTGGTGCTGATGGATGAGATTGGCCGCGGCACCAGCACCTACGACGGCCTCTCCCTGGCGTGGGCCTGCGCAGAACAGCTGGCGAGCAAGATTGGCGCCTACACCCTGTTTGCCACCCACTACTTCGAGCTGACCCGGCTGCCGGAGCTGATGAGCGGGCTGGCCAACGTCCACCTCGATGCAGTGGAGCACGGTGACACCATCGCCTTCATGCACGCGGTACAAGAGGGGGCGGCCAGCCGCTCCTACGGCCTGCAGGTAGCGGCGCTGGCCGGGGTGCCCAAATCGGTGATCCAGCAGGCCCGTCACAAGCTGCACGAGCTGGAGAGCGCCACCCCGGTGGCCGCCGGCGAAGTGCGCCCGGCCCCGGTCGCCCTGCCGTCCCAGAGCCATCCGGTAGTTGATGAGCTGGAAGCGGTGCGCCCGGACGAGCTGACCCCGCGCCAGGCGCTTGACCTGCTCTATCGCCTCAAGCAGATGCTGTAAACCGTCACCAACACAGCAATAAAAAGGGGAACCGTGAGGTTCCCCTTTTCGTTTTCATGGTTCGGCCTGTCGTCAGGCCGGCCCTATCCTGTCCATCAGGCTCATGTGGGTTGAGCCGTCGTGGCGCTTGAGCTTCTGGCGATACTCGAACTGGTGCTGACTCTCCTGCTTGAGGCCCAGCATCAGGGAGTAGCACATGGCCAGCATGATCACCGAGAAGGGCAGCGCGGCTATGATGCTGGCGGCCTGCAGGGCGGCCAGTCCGCCGGAGACCAGCAAAATGGCGGCCACCAGCCCCTGACCCAGCCCCCAGACGGCGCGGTGCAGCACGGGGGGATCCTGATCCCCGATGGAGAGCAGGGTCGTAATGACCAGGGTGCCCGAGTCGCTGGAGGTGATGAAGTAGGTGCAGATGAGCAGGGTCAGCACCCCCTTGGCGATCCAGCCGAAGGTCTCCCAGTGCAGCAGCTCCACCGTCTTGTAGAGCGCCAGGGTGACATCCTGATTGACCGCGGCCACCACGCCACCACTGCCGAACAGCTCCAGATTCATGGCGGTGCCGCCGAACACGGTGAGCCAGAACATGCCGAGCAGGGAGGGCACCAGCAAGACACCGAGCACGAACTCGCGGATGGTACGCCCCTTGGAGATACGGGCGATGAACATGCCGACAAAGGGCGCCCACGCGATCCACCAGCCCCAGTAGAAGGCGGTCCAGCTCGACTGCCAGGCCGAAGTGCCGTTGGCCTCGGTGTTGGTCCAGAAGCTCAGCTTGACGATGTTCTGCAGGTAGTCACCGATGTTCTGCACATAAGCGTTGAGGATGTAGGTGGTCGGCCCCAGTACCAGGAAGAGGCCCAGCACGAACACGCTCAGCCAGATATTGAGCTCGGAGAGGATCTTCACCCCGCGTCCGACACCGGAGACCGCCGACAGGGTGGCGATCAGGCTGATGCCGCCGATGAGCCAGAGCTGGTTCGCCTGCGAGACTTCCATGCCGAACATCTGGTTGAGGCCGGTATTCATCTGGGAGACCCCCAGGCCAAGGGAGGTCGCCACCCCGAACACGGTACCAAACACCGCCAGCACATCGGCGGCATGACCCCAGAAGCCGTAGATGCGATCGCCGAGCAGCGGATAGAGCACGGAACGGATGGCCAGCGGCAGCTTGCGCCGGTAGCTGAAGAAGGCGAGCGACAGGCCGACGATCACGTAGATGGCCCAAGGGTGCAGGCCCCAGTGGAAGAAGGTGAGACGCATGGCGATCTGGGCCGCCTCCGGGGTCATCCCTTCGGTGACGAAGGGGTTGCCCTGCAGGTGGTACATGGGCTCGGCGATGCTCCAGAACACCAGCCCTATCCCCATGCCGGCGCTGAACAACATGGCGAACCAGGCGAAGTAGCCGAATTCCGGTACCTGGTCGTCGTCACCCAGCCGGATGCTGCCGAAGCGGCTGAACATCAGATAGATGGCGAAGAACAGGAACAGGGCGACCACCAGGATGTAGTACCACTTGAACCCGGCGATGATCTTGTCCTTGGCCCCCACGAACCAGGTGGCGGCGGTTTCGGGGACGAACATCCCGAACAGCAGGAACAGGGTGATGACGGTGAGCGCCGTCATGGCCATGGTCGGGTTGAGGCCTTTGAACAGCCCTTTGTTTGCTCTCATCTGGCCTCCTTAGTCGTTGTTGAAAAAGTCTTCACCCACGTGATCACCGGCGCCGCCGATGGCGCGGTAGACCAGCTTGCCGGCCGTCTGCGCTCTGTGGTCCACCAGGCTGACGGAGGGCTGACCGTTCACCGCGTGGCGCTTGCCGAGGAAGATGGCCATGGGCACGCCCAGGTTGGAGATGCCGCTGGTGATCCAGAGCCGGTTGAAGTCGTAGGAGCCGCCGATGAACTCCAGCTGGGCCAGCCCGGTATCGAGGCCGGTCAGGTAGAAGTTCATGGCGCTCTCGTCCGGGAAGAGGTGCACCAGCACATAGGCATAGCGCAATTCGTTCACCAATTCCTTTAGGTTGAAAGAACCAGTCTCACTGCAGGAGAGCGGCAACTCACCGTCGTAGTGATGCACCTTGAGGTTGTTGGGGTCTTCGTCATAGGCGGGCTGGTAACGCACGAAAGCCGAGGTATCAGGCAGTTCATAGCGGACTCTGACCACTCGAAGGTCGGCCACCAGCGCTTTGATGTCCAGTTCGTCACTCATCATCTTGCTCCTCGAAACAGCAGGGGAAAATAGGGGGAAAGCTCATTACCCTAACACAAAATAATTAGAGCAGAAAAGATTACAGTAAAAACCATATTGACCTTGTGACGAATTAGGCGGAGAATTTTGCGCCTCCCAATCACCCCTCGACGATTTCATACCCCATGGAAAAACATGATGAAGTGCTGGTCGCCCTGCGCCAGATCATTCGTGCCATCGACATGCACTCCAAGCGCTTGATCAAGGAGGCAGGCCTGACCTCGCCCCAGCTCTTGCTGCTCAAGGGGATCGACGAGCTGGGTCAGATCTCCATGCGTCAGCTGGCGGATCACACCAACATGAGCCAGGCCACCGCCACCACCATCATGGACCGCCTCGAGAGCCGCCAGCTGGTGCAACGCATCCGCAGCGAAACCGACAAGCGCAAGGTGCATGCGACACTGACTGACGCAGGTCGTGCCCTGCTGGCCCAGGCGCCGACCCCGCTGCAGGAGCGCTTCATTCAGCGTTTTCAAGCACTTGAGACTTGGGAGCAGACCCTGCTGCTCTCCTCTTTGCAGCGTATCTCCACCATGATGAATGCCGATGAGATAGACGCAGCCCCGGTGCTGAGCGTCCGGCCCCTCACCGAAGAGCGGGCATAAAAAAAGCTCCCGAACGGGAGCTTTTTTTATGGGCCGAGGCGAGCGGGATCACTCTTCCAGGCTGATGCCGATATTGGAGACACCGTCCTGGGCGGCGAAGGCTCGCACCGCCAGGATGCGGTCGCTGTCACGCTCGTGGGCCACCCGCTTGAGCAGCTCGACCTGGAACTCCAGCTCGGCCTCCATGTATTCGTGCTCGTAGAGCTCCTCGTCGGTGAGGTCGCGCTCTTCCAGCATCTCGATGAAACCGGCGACCGTACCGACCGACGCATGGCTGGCGTCGTTGGCCTCTTCCCCCACCCGGCAGATCACCGAGTTGTAGGCGCAGCCCAAGGCGACACAGGCATCAAGCGCCGGATAGGCACCGTAGGATTCGAACTTGCTGGGTTCCGGAATGTAGACTTCGAACGCTTCCAGAATCGCCCCCAGATTGACCCGGGATCCTTTCACCGTCAGGTAGTTCCACATCTGATCCAGGGCGTGACGAAATGCCTTCGCATCCCCGAAACCGGAGGCCTGGGAAAACAGCGCATAGTTGGGGTACATGCGCTCTGCCAGCGCCAGGGTGTAGACCGTCTGTTGCCAAGGCTGTAGCTCGGCCAGTCGCTTATAAAACTTGTCACCAAACACTGGAGTCGGATCCTTTGCAAAATGTGGGGCAGATTGTAGCCCACGAGGGGCCGCGCGAAAACGAAAAAGCGGCCTGGTCGGCTATGTTGGCCGGTCAACTCGGGTAAGATGAAGGCAGAGCGGCCTCTCTCCCGCGCCGCAAATCTGATAAGGAACAAGAGTATGAGTCAACGTACCCTTCTTTTGCTCAGCCAGGACAATGCTCACTACGAGCGCCTGCTCAAGGCGGCCCACCTCCCTCATCTGCGCATTCTGAGAGCCGACAACCAGAGCGACGCCGAGAAAGTGATCGGCGAGGCCCACATCCTGATGGCCGAACCGGCGCGGGCCAAGCCGCTGCTGGCCAAGGCCGGCAAACTCAGCTGGCTCCAATCCACCTACGCCGGGGTCGACGTGCTGCTGGATGCCAGCTGCCGCCGTGACTACCAGCTCACCAATGTGCGCGGCATCTTCGGCCCGCTGATGAGCGAGTACGTGTTCGGTCATCTGCTCAGCCTGATGCGCCAGATCCCCCTCTACAGGGAACAGCAGAAGCAGCGGCTGTGGCAGAGCCACCCCTATCACGGTCTCAAGGGACGCACCTTGCTGATCCTGGGCACCGGCAGCATAGGCCAGCACATCGCCCACACCGGCAAGCACTTCGGCATGAAGGTGCTCGGCGTCAGCCGCGGTGGTCGCGAACGGGCTGGTTTCGACCAGGTATATCAGCTGCCCGCCCTCAACAAGATGCTGGCGCAGGCCGACGTCATCGTCAGCGTGCTGCCCGCCACCCGCGAGACCCATCACCTCTTCACCGCCGCCCGTTTCGAGCACTGCAAGCCGGGAGCCATCTTGTTCAACGTGGGGCGCGGCAACGCCATCCACGAAGGGGATCTGCTCACGGCACTGCGCACCGGTAAGCTGGGGATGGCGGTGCTGGACGTATTCGCGCAGGAGCCGCTGCCCGCCGACAGCCCGCTCTGGGGCCAGCCCAACCTCATCGTCACGCCGCACAACAGCGCCTACAGCTTCCCCGAGGACGTGGCCCAGATCTTCGTGCGCAACTACATCCGCTTCATCGACGGCCAACCGCTGGACGGCAAGATCGACTTCGACAAGGGCTATTGATGGTCGCCAGCCAACAAAAAGGCCCCGCCAGAGTGGCGGGGCCTTTTTGTTTCGGCGAGAGAGGCATCAACCGGCCTCCATCTCCTTGCGATAGCTCTTCACCTTGGCGAGGAACTGGCGCTTCTCCTTGCCGGAGAGCGGCTCCGCCATCGGCAGCTTGACCTTCATGGCATCCACCGGACGATTGTTGATCCGCACCTCGTAGTGCAGGTGAGCACCGGTGGAGCGACCCGTGTTGCCGGAGAGGGCAATCTTGTCACCCATCTTCACCTTCTGGCCCGGTTTGACCAGCAGCTTGCTCAGGTGCAGGTAACGGGTCATCAGGGTACGACCGTGCTTGATCACCACATAGGTGCCGGCCAGCGGGTGGCTGGTCGCCTTTAGCACGACACCGTCACCGGTCGCCATCACGGGGGTGCCGACCGGCAGGGCAAAGTCGGTGCCCTCGTGAGGCCGCACCTGGCCGGTGATCGGGTGACGGCGATTCGGGTTGAAGCTGGAGCTGACCCGGTAGCGGCTGTGGGTCGGGTAACGGCGGAAACCGCGCTCCAGGCTGTTGCCCTGCCCATCGTAGTAGTTGCCATCTTCGGACAACCAGGCGGAGACGTTCTGACCCTGACTGAACACTTCCACCCCGAGCAGCTGGGTGTTGCCTGTGCTCTTGCCTTCGACCGTCTCCTGGCGCACCAGCACCTTGAACTTGTCACCCTTTTTCAGATCCTTGGCGAAGTTGAGCCGCCACTGGAACAGGTTGGCAATTTTCTGGATATGGTTGGCCGGGATCCCCGCATTGCGGGCACTCACGTAGAAGCTGCCATTGATGACGCCGTCATAGCTCTTCTTCTGCCACTCCACCTCTTCATTGAGCATGTTGGCGCTGTAAGTGTCGTCGGTACGCTCCAGCACTAGGGTCTGCTTGATGTTCAGGCGGATCTTCATCTGCTGCAGTATGTTGTCCTGATCGATCAACAGCTCGATGGTCTGGCCCGGCTTGAGCCGTGCCAGATTGTTCTTGGTGTCGGCATCCAGCACCTTGTAGAGGGTGGTGGTGGAGAGACCCAGGTTGTTGAAGATGGTGGTCAGATTCTCGCCATTGCGAACCCGGTAATCCTGCCACTGGGGGGTGGCGTCAGCCGGGATGTCATCTTCCGGTGTCGCGGCTTCTACCAGCTCGTGATCCGGGATGTCGTTGAAGTCCGTATTGTCTTCGTTGGTTGCGGTGCCATTGGTGGCGATCGGCAACTCCAGTCGCAGCGGCCGCTCCAGGATGTCACCCGGGGCTGGCAATATGGCTACCGCTGACAGCGTCATGGCCGTCAGCAGTAGCATGGCGTAAAAGTGTTTGCGGGGAACCGGGGGTTCCCAATTGGCGGCCTGCGCTACCAAGGGACGGAGACGTTTCATCCGCTATCCTGTCATTAGATCCAAGGGTGTTAGTGGTCAGTCTGTTTGTTATGAAACCGTATAAAACTGATTGTTTGACCTAAATACTCACAATTAGTTCATAGCAATCTGCATGAACCTCACATTTTATGCATAACATTCCTTCATGGGCAGAAATGATCGTCTTTTTTAACCATTTTTTCCTATTTTTAAGAGCCGGGTCAGCTCACCTCCGACCCCAGGTTTCAACATGTTGCGATAACTTTTCCATGGAGTGGATATGTCGTTAGCGAAACTGTTAAATCGAATCATCCTGATTTTGTTCCTGATTGGCGCCGTCCTGCTGTTCATGCTGGAAGTCACCACGGTGCGGCAATCCATCCTCGATCAGATGTCCGCCAACCTGGAAACCGCCATCACCGCCCTCGGGCTGGTGCTGCAAGGCACCCTGCTCAACGATGACAAGGTACTGGCCGAGACCATCGTCAACGCCATGTTCGATGGAGGCTTCGTCAGCGCGGTCACCCTGCTGGATCCGGATGGCCAGGTGCTGTTTCAGAAGGTCTTCCACACCGCGCAACAGAACGTGCCGACCTGGCTCCCCTCTGTTATCGACATGCCGCCGGTAAAAATTGAGCAGGAGCTGACCGATGGCTGGCGCATGCTGGGCACCCTCACCCTGGAAGGGCACACGGGCTATGCCTACCAGCATCTGTGGAATGCGATCAGCCGTACCGGCACGGCGCTGCTGGCAGGTCTGCTGGTGTTCACCCTGGTGATCTCCTGGGTCTGCAAACGACTGCTGCGCCCGCTCGAGCAGATCAATCTGCAATTGGTGAAGATCCGCAAGCGCCAGTTCAGTGGCACCCTGGACGCTCCCTGGCTGCAGGATCTCAAGGAGCTGGCCGGCTCGGTCAACCAGCTGGTGTCCGAACGCAAGCGGGATCTGCTGCAGCAACGGCTCAAGATAAGCCAGCTCGGCAAACAGCTCCCCATGGTCAATGAGCCGCTGCAAACTCTGACCTGCGCAGGAGAGGGGCTGTTGCAGCAACACTTCTTCTCGACCCAGGGCAGCATTCGTCTCTACAGCCGCCTCATTCCGGAAGTCACCCCGTCACTGAACAGTTCACCGGACGAGATCCGGCACCTGCTCGATCTTTGGCTGCACCATGCAGTCGAGGGGCTGCAACTGCCGCTCAGCCTGCTCGGCCACCCCGACTGGGCACAATTCGCACCTCTGCTGGCCAAGGGCAGAGGCAAGACCCTCGACTGGCGCTGGGATCAGGAGCATGTGCCACCCCTTGCCCAGGAGCGGCTGGCCGCCTTGCAGGAACAAGGGGTGGAGATGGCCTTCAGCGCCATCCCGATGACCAACGAGACCTTCAATCAGCTCGACCCCATCAATCCCGTTTTCATCAGCTGCCAACCGACCCAGGCTCCGCTCTATTGGAACCTGGTGGCCCAGTGCCTGCACAGTGCGGGCTACACCCTGCTGGCGGAGGCCGGCGACATTCAGGATATCGACACCCTGCGCAACTGGGGCATCGATGGCTACGCCGGCAAGGAGGCATGATGAACAGGACTGGATTGTTGCTCGCCCTGCTGTGGCCACTGCCGCTGCTGGCCAACCCCACCACCATAGCCACCGGCGGTGAACAGGGGATCTATCACCAGATCGCCAAAGAGTTCTGCCGGCTCGCCAACAAAAGCGATGCCGGACTGCAGTGCAAGCCGCAGGCGACCTCGGGCTCCATCGAAAATCTGCGCCAACTGAAAAGCGGCGAGACAAGCTATGCGCTGGTGCAGTCGGACTGGCTCTACCAGGCCAGCAATGGCCTGGGTCCGTATGCCAATCAGCCGCAACCAGAGCTCAGGGCCATCTTCGCCACTCACGCCGAGCCCTTTACCATAGTGGTAAGGGCCGACGGCGACATCACCAGCCTGGAGCAACTCAAGCTGGCCCCCATCGACATGGGGCTCAAGAGTTCTGGTACCCGCCAGACGGCGCTCGCCCTGTTCAACGTGCTGGGCGCCAAGGAGCAGGATCTCGATCTCAAGAGCGTGGCCAATCTGGCCGAGTCCCTGTGCAGCAAACAGATCGACGCCTATGGCCTGGTGATGGGTCACCCCAACCGCATCGTGCTGGATACCGCCAAACGCTGCCCCGTGCGTTTCCTGCCGATCGAGGGGGCAACCCGGGATCAGCTGCTCAAGGGGGTCAAGTATTACCAGCGCAGCCAGGTGCCTGCGCGCATCTACCCGGGCAACCTCAAGGCGACGCCGACCTTTGCCATCGCAGCTACCCTGGTGACCACCGCCAGCACGCCGGAAGCCGATGTGTACCGCCTGACCAAGGCCATGCTGGCCCAGCAAACCAAGTTCAATGAGCAAACCTACGGTTACGCCAACCTGTTTCACCAGGCGCGCAATAAAACCGGCCCGGTGCTGAGCATCGAACAGCATCCGGGCGCGGCAAAATATTTCGAGGAGCTGAAAGCGGCGGGCAAGCTATAGCTGACGGCGGGGGGAGCGCAACTGCTCGCTGGAGAAGCGGGTCTTCATCGAGGTCCACTGCGCCAGCCTGTCGGCACTGCCTGCCAGGGTCCCTTCCCGGCGCGACTTCATGATCCAGATGCTCTTGGCATCAAAACTGTAGACGGGGATAAGATCGGTCCGCTTGCTGCCGGGCAGGATCCGGTTGTTGATGTTGTCGAGCACCATCGGATCCGACTTGGGGGTCGCGAAGTAGAGCGTCACCATATGAAACTGGTTGTACTTGACTGCCTTGACGTAAGCCAGCCGCAGCTTCTTCTCGTCCACCCCAAGCTCCATCAGGGTGTAGTACTTGGAGATGCTGTAATCCTCGCAGTCGCCACCACGGGCACCGATAAACTCCAGCGGGTTGGCCCAGTAATCCGTTTCTCCCCACAATCTGGGATCATCGCTGTAGGTCAGGTTGTTGAAGTAGTTGTTCACCAGCTCGATCTTCTGCTGATCCGTGGTGCCGGCCCTTGGCGTCAGCAGGCGCGAGAAGGCCTCCGCCCGCTGGAGGGCTCGACCGCCATAGACCTCCTGCAATTTTGCCTGCAGTGCAGGGCTGGCCATGTATTCGGAGAGGCGGGAAGCCTGCACGCTGGCACAGCAGAGCGCCAACGTGCAGGTGGGAACGAGCAGCCATTTCATACAAGACACTCCCTGTCAGATGCTGGAGGTCAGTATAGTGCCCCTGGCTGCCCCAGTGGCGAGCACGCGGGTGCTGCGACGCGGTCAACGGCACTCGGCGAAGGCGTCGGCCAGCTGCTGCATGAAGCGGGGATAGCCATCCGGACCGAGTTGCACCTGTTCACCGACTTCGTCCAGCAACAGCACCTTGGCGCCGGTATTGCGGGCGACCGACTCAATAACCGCCGGCGAGAACTGCGGCTCGGCATAGATGCAGCTCGCTTTTTTCTCTTCCAGCGCCTTGCGGATCTCCACCAGGGTCTTGGCGCCGGGGCGTCGCTCCGGGCTCACGGTGAAGTGGCCCTTGGAGCTCATGCCGTAGTGGCGCTCCCAGTAGCCATAGGCTTCATGAAACACGAAGTAGCCCTTCTGATTCACCGCCTTCATCTGCTCGGCGATCACCTTGTCCTTGGCCTCCACCTTGGCCTTGAACGCCAGCAGATTGGCACGATAACGCTCGGCATTGGCCGGATCCTGGGCGCTCAGCGTTTCGCTCAGGGCTTTGGCGATGACCAGCGCCTGGGTCGGCCCCAGCCAGATGTGGGGGTCGACGCCCTCATGGTGGTGCCCCTCATGACCGTCGTGATCATGACCTTCATGCCCCTCGTCGGCATGCTCTTCATGACCGGCCTGCTTGCTGTAATCAAACAGCGGCATCCCTTCCACCCGGGTCAGGGTCAGCACATGGGGATGTTTGGCCAGCGGCTTGGCCATGAAACCTTCCAGCTCGGGGCCGACCCACACCACCAGATCGGCCTCGTTGATGCTGCGAATATCGGAGGGGCGCAGGGAGAAATCGTGGGGCGAAGCGCCGGTCGGCAGCAACACCTTGGGCTCGCTCACGCCGTCGGTGATGGCAGCGGCGATGAAACCCAGCGGCTTGATGGTGGTCAGCACCTCGAGGGCGCGGACAGGCAGACTCACCGCCAGCAGGGCAGTGATCAGGGCAAGAATTCGCATAGAGATCTCGTCAGGAAGTGTGTGTGTGATAATATAACAAACCAACATTATTGTTATATTATAACTCTCACAGGCTGTAAACCCCGGAGCTGTCATGACCCAACTGGTGGAGCTGAAAGAGGTCTGTCTTTCATTTGATGGACGACTCGTGCTCGACAAGGTCTCCTTTACCCTGAACAAAGGCAAAATCACTACCCTAGTCGGCCCCAACGGGGCAGGCAAGAGTACCCTGAGCAAGCTGGTACTGGGCCTGCTCACGCCGGATTCGGGCCAAATCACCCGCAGCCGCGACCTGCGGGTCGGCTATGTGCCCCAGCGCCTCTATCTGGATCCCACCCTGCCGCTGACGGTGCGTCGCTTCCTGCAGCTTGGCAAGAATGGCCGCCTCTCCATCGAGGAGGCACTAAACCGGGTCGGTGCGGAAGATCTCTTGGACAACCGGATGCAGAAGCTCTCCGGCGGCGAAATGCAGCGGGTCCTGCTGGCCCGCGCCCTGCTGGTCAAACCCGAGCTGCTGGTGCTGGACGAACCGGTGCAAGGGGTGGACATCAACGGCCAGATCGAGCTCTACGCCCTCATCAGCCAGCTGGCCGCCGAGTTCAACTGCGCCGTGCTGATGGTCTCCCACGATCTGCATCTGGTGATGGCCAGCACCCACGAGGTGATCTGTCTCAATCGCCACGTCTGCTGTCACGGCGAACCGGAGAGCGTGGCCCGCCACCCCGAGTTTGCCCGTCTGTTCGGCCGACCGGAGCAGGAGGTGCTGGCGGTCTACACCCACCATCACCACTGCGACGGCGAACACCATCATCATGAACCGCAGGCCCCCGTCATTCGCCTGCCCTCCCGCAATCAATAACGTACCCGACAGGATCATCAAGTGGACAGCTTTCTGTTATACGCCCTCGCGGCCGGCCTCGGCATCGCCCTGCTGGCCGGCCCCCTCGGCAGTTTCGTGGTGTGGCGCAAGATGGCCTATTTTGGCGACACCCTCTCCCACGCCTGCCTGTTCGGCATCGCGCTCGGCATCCTGCTGCAGGTGGATCTCACCCTGGCGGTGGTGGTCTGCTGCCTCGCCATGGCCATGCTGCTGGTGATCATGAGCCGCAACCAGCAGGTGGCCACCGATACCCTGCTCGGCATCCTGGCCCACAGCGCCCTGTCGCTCGGTCTGGTCACCTTGAGCTTCATGGACAACGTGCGGGTGGATCTGATGGCCTACCTGTTCGGTGACCTGCTCTCGGTGCAGCCGATGGACTTGCTCTGGATCTACGGCGGCGGCGCCCTGGTGCTGCTCACCCTGTGGCGGCTGTGGGATCCCCTGCTCTCCATGACCATCTCGGAGGAGCTGGCCCGGGTGGAAGGGGTGAGGGTCGATGTGCTGCGCTGCGTGCTGATGCTGCTGATCGGATTGGTGATCGCGGTGGCGATGAAGTTCGTCGGGGCGCTGATCATCACCTCCTTGTTGATCATCCCTGCGGCAACCGCCCGCCGCTTCAGCCGGACACCGGAGCAGATGGCCGGCTTCGCCGCGCTCATCGGCTGCCTTGCCGTACTCGGCGGACTGCTGCTCTCCTGGTACCAGGACACGCCGGCAGGCCCGTCTGTCGTGGTCTGCGCCACCAGCCTGTTCGTATTAAGCCAGTTCAAGAAAGCCTAAGCCTAAAGTGGCCTGATCCTTGTAATCAGGTCACTCCACATCCCAGCCCGTCGGTGGTGGTCTGCGCCACCAGCCTGTTCGTATTGAGCCAGTTCAAGAAAGCCTGAGCCTAGAGAGGCATGCTCTGGCGTGTCTCCATCATCAGCCATTGGCGCAGCCGGCTGATGGCGGGCTCATGGGCCCGCGAGCGCTTGCAGGTGAAGTAGAAAGCATCCCCCGTCTCCAGCTGGTGTACCGGCAAGGCCACCAGCTGGGGATCATCCGGTCGCAGCATGTAGTCGTTCACGAATGCCACCCCCTGATCCCAGGCCGCGGCCTCCATCGCCAGCAACACATGGCTGAAGTGGTGCATCCGTGCCTCCGCCGGGATCACCAGTCCGCCGGCCTTGGCCCAACGTTGCCAATCCTCTCCCCGCGCCTTGTAGATGGACTGCACCGACAGCAGCGGCAGTTGCCAGATGGCATCCGGCCACTCCCCCTCCACCTGCTGCAGCAAGCGGCGACTGCAGACCGGGAAGAGCCGCTCCCGGTAGATGAGATCGTGACAATAGCCCCGACCGTGGGGCGAGACGGTGATGAAGCAGTCCGCCACTCGATCGGAGAGTTCGGGATCCTCCGCCACCATCTCCAGGCTGAGATCCAGCTCGGGATAGAGCTGGCGCAGCCCCGCCAGGCGCGGGATCAGCCACTTCACCGCAAACGAGCTGTAGACCGCGAGCCGCAGCCGCATCTCGCCGCCGCCACGCAGTTGCTCGCTGCTCTGGGCAATCTGGCCGAGCCCGGCGGAGATCCCCTCGAAATAGACCTCGCCCTGCGCCGTCAGCGACAGCAGCCGCCCCTGACGCAGCAGCAGCCGTTCCCCCAGAAAATCCTCCAGCAGGCGGATCTGATGGCTGACCGCGCTCTGACTGACGTTCAACTCAAGGGCCGCGCGGGAAAAGCTGAGCAGGCGGGCAACCACTTCGAAGTATTGAACGGCGCGCAGGGGAGGTAGCTTCATTATCCAAAATTCTCATGCATGGTGATTTTTTATCATTTTACTGGATAACGAAGCGCGGGCTACCCTTCCCTCATCTGACGCAGGAGGTAGCATGAATGCAGTGGGGATCGGCATCCTTTATCTGGTGCTGGGCAATATGGTGGCAGTCTTTTCCGACGCGCTGGTGAAGGTGCTGGAGCCGGATCAGCCGGTATTTCAGTTTGTCTTCTTCCGCCAGCTCTCCGCCGCCATCCTGCTGACCCCCTGGCTGCTCTGGTCATGGCGTCGCAACCCGCCGGTGGCGCTCAAGTGGCACCTGCTGCGCGCCCATATCTGGGCCATCGGCGTCTGCCTGATGGTGATCGCCCTCACCCGGCTGCCGCTGGCCACCGCCAACGCCCTCTTCTATGCGGCGCCTCTGATGATGGTGCCGCTGGCGGTGTGGCTGGCGGGGGAAGCCATCTCGCGCCAGAAGGTACTGACCGCCTTTATCGGCTTTGTCGGGGTGCTGATCGTGCTGCGCCCCACCGAGGTGAACTGGGCGGCGCTGGCCGCGCTCGGGGTAGCGCTCTCCATGGCGCTCAACAATCTGCTGATCAAGCGGATCCCACTCCAGCAGCCCATCGCCCAGACCCTGTTCTTTACCAACGTGCTGAGCATGCCCTTCATCCTGGCGCTGGCCTGGTGGGAAGGGGGCGACTGGCAGTGGCAGATGTGGTGGCCCGCCTTCGGCTCTTCGGCGCTGATCATGGTCTATGCGGGGTTGTGCGTGGTGGCCTATCGCAAGGCGGAGGCGAGCAAAATAGCCTCGGCGGAGTACACCGGCCTGCTGATGGCGGTCGCCATCGGGGTATGGCTGTTCGATGAGCAGCCGGGCCTGCCGCTGCTGCTGGGGTGCCTGTGCATCATACTGCCGCTCATCGCCATGGCCCGCAGCAAGCCCAAACCGCAGGTCGAACCGGCACTCTAGCCAACGAGGGTCACCCCAGCAGTGGGGCGACCCTTTGTTGCAGATGGGGGATCACATCCTGCTCGAACCAGGGGTTCTTCTTGAGCCAGAAGGTGTTGCGCGGTGACGGGTGCGGCAGCGGCAACCAGGCTGGGCCATAGTCCGCCCAGCTGCGTACCGTCTCGGTCAGCGACCCTTTCGCCGCATCCCGCAGGTAGTAGGCTTGCGCATACTGGCCGATGAGCAGGGTCAGCTCGATGTTGGGCAGCAGCATCAATACCTTGTCGTGCCAGATGGGGGCACATTCGGGGCGCGGCGGCAGATCCCCCGACTTGCCCTTGCCGGGGTAACAGAGCCCCATCGGCATGATGGCGATGCGGGATTCATCGTAGAAGGTGGCCTTGTCCACTCCGAGCCATTGGCGCAAGCGATCGCCGGAGGGGTCGTCCCAGGGGATGCCGCTGGCATGCACCCGGGTGCCGGGCGCCTGGCCGATGATCAGCAGGCGAGCGTGCTCGCTGCCACGGATCACCGGTCTGGGCCCGAGCGGCAAGTGTGCCTCGCACAGGCGGCAGGCATGGATCTGTGCAAACAAACTGTCGAGTCGGTTCATGGGCCCGATAGTAGCAGAGTTTTCCGCCGGATCCTGCTTGTGAAAGATTCAGCAGATACTTATCATGCAGCCACATTTGTTTAATTTAATAAACGGAGCGAGATGAAGAACTGGATGGGCACCGGCAGCGCGGCCCTCTCATTCGTGCTGTGGGGCATGCTGCCCCTCTATTACCAGTTCATGCCCGCGGTCAACATGTGGGAGCTGCTCTCCCACCGGGTACTCTGGTCGGCGGTGCTGCTGGGGATCCTGTTCCTCCTCGTCGGCTACCGGGTGCCCTGGGCGCGGCTGCGCAGCGAACCGCGCCAGCTCGGCCTCATCCTGCTGGCCGGCCCCGTCATGTCCATCAGCTGGTGCATGTTCACCTGGTGCCTCACCACCGGTCAGGTGCTGGCCACCAGCCTCGCCTTCTTCATGACGCCACTGTTCAACATCGTCTTCGCCGTGTTGTTCCTCAAAGAGAAGCTCACCCCGCAAAAACACCTGGCGGTGGCGCTAGCCCTGGCGGGGTTGGCCTACATGCTCTTTTCTTACGGCCAGCTGCCCTGGTTCTCCCTGGTCATGGGGGCCAACTTCGCCCTCTATGGCCTGCTCAAGAAGAAGGTGCACTATGACGCCGGCGTCAGCCTCTACCTCGAGGCGCTGGTGCAGCTGCCCGTCGCCCTGCTGATCATCGGCGCTCTGGCGGTGAGCGGCGCCAGCCAATTTATGGCCGGTGACTGGACCGAGCGACTGCTGCTGATGGGCAGTGCCCCCGCCACCCTGCTGCCGGTGGGGCTGTTCTGCTATGGCATGATGCGCACCCGCATGAGCACGGTGGGTCTGCTGCAATATATCGAGCCCAGCCTCGCCTTCCTGCTCGCCATCTTCTGGTTTGGCGAGACGCCGGATCCGGTGAAATCGGTGGGGTTTGCCTTCGTCTGGGCCGGCCTGCTGGTGAGCCTGCTGCCGCTACACAGGCTCGGGCGCCATCTGCGCCGCAACGCCGACGCTCAGGGTCTGCCGCGGTAGGACTCCAGGATGGCGTGCCACTTGGGATCCCGGTCCATCTGCTCGGCGATGTCGTTCAGCCTGTCATGCAGATCGCTGCGGGATTTGGGCAACAGTATGTGGCGGGTATAGCTGGACTGGGCGAAGGGCGAGACGAACAGCTTGCCCTCAAAGGCGGGGTCGTGAGTAAAGAAGGTGAGCGCCGAGCCCGGCACCAGGGTCACGTCGATGCGGCCGCGCACCAGCAGGCTGAAGTTGGTCTTGACCTTCTTGGCATCCACCCGCACCAGATCGCCTCTGGCCGACGCCTCGTCGATCCCCTGATAGTGGTACCCCTCGATGCCGCCGAAGGTCATCCCTTTGAGCGAATCGGGCCCGCGATAGGTGACCGGTCTGTCGGCACTCGAGATAAGCTCGTTGGTATCGCGCATGATGGGAAAGGTCCAGAGGTAGCGCTCGCGCTGGGGATCCCCCACCCAAGCGGGATTAACCCAGGCCACCAGACCATCAAAGCCAGGATCCGACATCTCCAGCGCCAGTCTGGCACGATTCACCAGCCAAAGTTCCAGCTTGGGTTCTCCGCCAAGCTTTTCATTGAGATACTTGACCAGATCCCGGCTCAGACCGCTCTGCTCCCCGGTCATGAAAGGGGGGTGCTGATGATAGTCGTAGAGACGCAGCGTCTCGCCATGAGCCGATATCGACAGCAGACACCACAACCACCACCATGCTCGCATCGCACCTCCTTGGGCTGCTCTTGAGTGTGGCACAGAGAGATCGAATGAGAAAACCCCCTAGCGGCGCCAAACCAACTGCCAGCCCGCCCACCCGCCACTGGTTCATCTACATGGTGCGCACCGCCGGCGGCCTGCTCTATACCGGGATCAGCACGGATCCGCTCCGCCGCCTGCGCCAGCACCAGAGTGGCAAGGGAGCCCGCGCCCTGCGCGGCAAGGGGCCACTGACCCTGGCATGGCAGCAGGCCGTCGGTGAGAAAGGCACGGCGCTGCGCCTCGAATACCGACTCAAGCAGCAGAGCAAGGCCTTCAAGGAGCAGCTGATCAGCCAGCCGGAGCGCTGGCTCGCCTGCAGCGAATCATGGCTGGCCGCCGCCCGGCCACAGAAAAGGCCGCTGCATGCAGCGACCAGGGAAGGATCCGATAACAGGGAGTGTCAACGGTAGGCATTAACCTGCTTGCGCCGACTGCTAATGAGCCAGCAAACGCAAAAAAGGCCGCTGCATGCAGCGACCAAGGAAGGATCCGATAACAGGGAGTGTCAACGGTAGGTATTGGCTTGCTTGCGCCGACTGCTGATGAACCAGCACACCACCAGCAGCACCAGCAACCAGGGCGCCAGCTTGATGATGAGGGCAAACATGCCGGCCAACGCGCCAAACAGCACGAAGACGCCGCTCACCAGCAACATGGCCAGCACGGTGAATCCGGCCAGCGCCATGCCGACCAAGACCAGCATCAAGACGATAAATTCCAGCATGTTGTGCTCCTCACTGGGTTGATGCGGCCAGATGACCCGGGGTCAATCCAGCCAACGCTTCAATTCACGACGGGGCGGCATGATCAGCACCGCCAGCAGATAGATGGCCAGGGCCAGGGGCGGCATCAGGATCAGCGCCATCAGGGCCGCGACCCGCACCGTCACCCTGGAGAGCCCCAGCCCATTGGCGATGCCGGCGCAGACTCCGGTCAGCTTGCGATGGGCAAGATCCTTCGGCCAGGGCGTCATGGTTATGCCTCCACCTTTTGACCCTTGAGGCGGGCCAGTTCCCGTTCAATCTCGTCGTTCAGCTCCAGCTCGCGGAACTGGGCCTCCAGCGAGGGGTTCTGCCCCAGGGTTGCCGCCTCCAGCTGAGCTTCCAGCTGATCGACTCTGCCCTGAAAGCCGTCAAAACGGGCCATCAGCTCGTGCATGCGCTGGTTGTCCACCTGGGCACGGGCTCGCAGCCGGCTGTGGGCGGTCTGCTCGCGCAGGGTCAGCAGCTTCTGCTTCTCACGCGCCTCGGTCAGCTTGGCGGCCAGCCGCTCGCTGTCGGCGGTGAGCTGGGCCAGCACCTCGGCGACCCGCGCCTTGTCCTGCTCCAGCTGTTCGCATTTTTTGACCTCGGCCAGCTTCTCGGTCAGCGCGGCCCGGGCCAGATCCTCGCGTCCCTTCTGGATGGCGAGCTCGGCCTTGGCCGACCACTCCAGGATCTGGTGTTGCAACGCCTGCTGATGGCGCTCCAGCTGCTTCTGTTCGGCGATGACGCGGGCGGCCTGGGTTCTCATCTCGACCTGGACCTGCTCCATCTCCTCAATCATCAGCCGCAGCATCTTCTCCGGCTCTTCGCTCTTGTCGAGCAGGCTGTGCAGGTTGGCATTGATCACGTCGGTCAGGCGGCTAAATACGCTCATGGTCTGGCTCCTTGTTGATGGGATGGCTATCTCTTCCCATGACGTTACAAGAGCCGTGCCAAGATGATTTTTCCTTTACTTACATATAGATGAGGTTTTATCAGGTATTTTTAACACCGTCTTAGTGGCGAAAAATACCGATTTTGTGGCGATTTTCACCAATAAAAAAGGGAGCCGGTGGCTCCCTCATGCAATCAGTGACAGGCTCAGGCGGCGCGGGTATGACCGAGTTTGCTGTCCAGTTCGACCAGCTTGGCCTCCATCCGGCTGCGGCAGATTTCGGACAGTTCGCGGATGCCGGCGGCGCCGTGCTCCTTGCTGCAGACAGGGGCCATCACTTCCAGCAGCACCTCGCCGTTGTCCCAGCGGTTGAGATCGATCTGGCCGAAGTAGCTGGAGCAAACGATGGGTACCACCGGCACCTCAGCCTGCACCGCGGTATGGAAGGCACCCGCCTTGAATGGCAGCAGGCCGCGCCCCTTGGAACGGGTTCCCTCCGGGAACATCCAGATGGAGGTGCCACGCGCCTTGATGCGATCCACCACCTGGCCTATGGTGCCGATGGCACGGGAGCGGTTGGAGCGGTCGATCAGCACGTTGCCGGAGAGCCAGAAGATGAGGCCGAAGAAGGGCAGCCACAGCAGGCTCTTCTTGCCCACCGCCACCACGCCGGGCTGCACCGCGCCGGTCACGGTGAAGATGTCGTAGTTGCTCTGGTGGTTGCAGACGTAGACGGCCGGCCCCACCGACTTCACCTCGTCGGCCACCGTCACCCGGACCTTGAGGCCGATGAGCGGACAGACAGCGTGATACATGCGGGCAAAGACATAGACGTTGTTGGGATGGCGCGGACGCACCAGGCACAGCAGCAGACCGAACAGGAACCAGAAAATGAGCAGCAGACCAAGCAGCAGCACACGGGCAATTTTGAGCATCGAACACCTCGGATTTTGACTCGGCGCAGTATACTGGTCCCCCTTTTAGCGAACAAGCGTTCGCCAGACAGAACCGACCACCCTTCGCCACTCGCCCCTGAGCCATAAAACGGACGGCGGCTTGCCCCACCCGGCATTGGCCGTTAGGATGTGGCCATCTTGATGAACGGGGCGAGCATGATTCACCAACAACGCGTGGCGAAACGACTCCTGCTGCTGGTCTGCCTGCTGGTGCTCAATTGCGCTGCCCAGCCGCTGGCACGGCTGGCCCTGCTCGATCACGCCATCAGCTGTCAGGCCCTGCCCCAGTTCGCCTCAGCCGACGACCAGGCCGACAAGGGCACGCCCGCCAGCCCGCAGCCCAACAGCTGCCAGCTCAACGGCAAGTGGCTGAGCGCCGCCACCCTGCTCTGCCTTGAGCAACTGTTCTTTGCGGTGGCCCTGCTCATCGCGCTGCTGGCCCCGCTCTGGCGCTACACGCCGCCACTGCCGCCGCCACGGGCCGTTTCGCCTCCCGAACGACGACTTCACCTCACCCTCTGTGTCTGGCGGGAATGAGTTCAGCCACGCTTTTTCAGCCTGCTGTCATTCATTTTTTGCGAGACAACATCTATGTCAACTCTCTTCAAGGCGAGCCTGCTGCTGGGCTGCCTGCTGTGGCAATCCACTGGATTGGCCAGCGATACGGGCTGGCTCACCAGCCCCCAGAACGATCACGCCAAGGTCAGGCTGCAAGCCGACCGCAGCGCCCCTGACCAGACCCGCATCCTGCTCGAGGTGGCCCTCGAATCCGGCTGGAAAACCTACTGGCGCAGCCCGGGTGAAGGGGGCATAGCGCCCCAGATCCTGTGGGAGCAGCCGGTCGGCAACTTCCAGTGGAACTGGCCCACGCCGCGCCCCTTCGAGGTGGCCGGGCTGAGCACCCAGGGCTATCAGCAACAGGTGCGCTTCCCCCTGAGCCTGAACTACCCCGCCGGGCAGCCGCTCAAGGGCACCTTGCGCCTCTCCACCTGCAGCAACGTCTGCATCCTGACCGACTACCCCTTCACCCTGGCGGCGGATGGGCAGGCGCCGGCCGGTTTCGACTTCGCCTGGGCCCAGGCCATGAGCACCCTGCCGCAAACGCTGCCCGCCGATACCCGGGTCGAGCTCGGCTACCAGCACAACCAGCTGCAGCTGCGCGCCGAGCGGGCAGAGGGCTGGCAGGAGCCAGCGCTCTTCATCGATGCCCTGGAGGGGGCCGAGTTCGGCAAGCCGGCGCTCGAGGTGAGCGGCAACACCCTGATCGCCCGGGTGCCGGTCAGCGACGGCTGGCAGGGGGATGCGCCTGACTTGCGTGGCCAATCCCTCGGCCTGCTGCTCGGCAGCGGCGATGAAGCCTGGCAGACCAGCGCCACCATCGCCGGACCTCTCGCCCTGCCGGCCCCAGGCCAGCCACTCATCTGGCTGCTGGGGGCGGCGCTGCTCGGCGGCCTCATCCTCAACCTGATGCCCTGCGTGCTGCCGGTGCTGGCCCTGAAACTGGGTACCGTGCTGCAGCAGCAGGAGCGCGAACAGCGACAGGTGCGCAAGCAGTTCCTCGCCGCCAGTGCCGGGATCATTGCCTCCTTCTGGGTGCTGGCGGCCATGAGCAGCCTGCTGCGCGCGACTCAGGGCGCCGTCGGCTGGGGGATCCAGTTCCAGAGCGCCGGCTTCATCGGCTTCATGGTGGCGGTGACCCTGCTGTTTTGCGCCAACCTGTTGGGCTTGTTCGAGATAAGGTTGCCCAGCAATCTCAATACTCGCCTCGCCACCAGCGGCGGCAAGGGGCTCGGTGGCCACTTCCTGCAGGGGAGCTTCGCCACCCTGTTGGCCACCCCCTGCTCGGCCCCCTTCCTCGGCACCGCGGTGGCCTTTGCGCTGGCGGCACCGCTCGGCCAGCTCTGGCTCATCTTCACGGCGCTCGGCCTTGGCATGAGCCTGCCCTGGCTGCTGGTGGCGGCCCTGCCGCGCCTCGCCCTCTGGTTGCCCAAACCGGGCCGCTGGATGGGGCGGCTGCGCATCCTGCTCGGGTTGATGATGCTGGGCTCCAGCCTCTGGCTGGCGAGCCTGCTTGGCAACCATCTGGGCAGCACGGCTACCGGCTGGCTGATGGCCGCCATGCTGCTGACGCTGCTGATCGGCATCCTCTGGCGCTATGGCATGCGCGGTTTCACGCTGGCCCTCTCCCTCTCGGCCCTCATCGGCGGCGCCCTGTTGCTGGGTGGCGCCCTCACGGCGCAGGGGGCGGGCAGCGTCGATCGCATCGCCTGGCAGCCGCTCACCGAGCAGGCCATCGTCGATGCGCTGGCCCAGCGCAAGCGGGTCTTCGTCGACGTCACCGCCGACTGGTGCGTCACCTGCAAGGCCAACAAGTACAACGTGCTGCTACGTGACGAGGTGCAGAACGCCCTGACGGCCCCGGACGTGGTGGCCCTGCGCGGTGACTGGAGCCGGCCGAGCGACACCATCTCCGCCTTCCTGCGCCAGCGCGGCGCGGCTGCCGTCCCCTTCAACCAGATCTACGGGCCCGGCCTGCCAGAGGGAGAGATCCTCTCCCCCCTGCTGGACAAGGCCAACTTGCTCGACGTGTTGCACCAGGCCGGCCTAGTCCAGGCCGATGTCACCCATTTTTAAGGAGAATCCCATGACCCTGCGTACCCTGAGACTGCGCACCCTGACCCTCTGCACCGCCCTGCTTGCCGGCACCCTGAGTGCCCCCTTGTTGCAGGCGGCGCCCTTCACCCCAGAGCAGGAGGCGCGCATCAAGGAGCTCATTCGCGAGACCCTGGTCCAGAACCCGACCATCCTCGACGAGGCGGCCGAATCCTGGGAGAAACAGAACGCCGCGGCCCAGGAGGCCCAGCTCGGTAACTTCATCAAAGGCAATCAGGATGTGCTGTTCAACAGCGCCACCAGCCCGCGGCTCGGCGCCAAGAATCCCAAGCTGACCCTGGTGCTGTTCACCGACTACAACTGCCCCTACTGCAAGCAGTTCGATCCCCGCCTGACCAAGCTGCTCGAGGCCTATCCCGACGATCTGGGGCTGGTGGTCAAGCTGCTGCCGTTCAAGGGACAGAGCTCGGCCAAGGCGGCCCAGTACAGCCTCACCCTGTGGCAACAGGATCCGGCCCGCTTCCTCGCCCTGCACGACAAGCTGATGAGCAAGCAGGGGATGCTGACCGAGGCGGACATCAACAAGGCGCTGGCGGCCACCGGCAACACGGCCCTCAAGCCCGATGCCAAGGCCACCGAGGAGCTGCGCAACAGCCTGCGCATCGGTACCCTCCTGGGCGTGCAGGGCACCCCGGCGACGCTCATCGGCAACCAGCTGGTGCCGGGCGCCCTCCCCTATGACGAGCTGGAGCAGCTGGTGAAGGCCGAGCTGGCCAAGCGGAGCTAAGCCATGGCGGAGGATGCAGTCGTAAAACCACCCCGCTGGCGCCGTTGGGGCAAGGAGGCCCTCTGGCTGCTGCTGATGGTGCTGGTCATCTCCACCCTGCTGGATCTGTGGCGCAGCCCCAGCCTGCCGGCGGGGGCCATGGAGGCTCCCTTCACCCTGCAGGATGGCACCATCACCAGTCTGGCCGAGCAGAGCCGCGGCAAGCCGCTGCTGGTCTACTACTGGGCCAGCTGGTGCGGGGTGTGCCGCTTCACCACACCGACCGTGGAGAACCTGTGGCAGGAGGGTGAAAACGTGCTGACGGTGGCGCTGCGCTCCGGCAGCGATGAGCAGTTGCGCGCCGGGATGGCGAAGAAGGGGCTCGTCTTTCCCACCCACAACGATGAGCGGGGAGATCTGGCCGCACGCTGGCAGGTGGGGGTCACCCCCACCTTCCTCATCATCAAGGATGGGACGCTGGTGAGCAGCACCACCGGCTGGAGCTCGTGGCTCGGGCTCAAGGCCCGTCTGCTGTGGGCCGGCTGGTAATCCCGTCCGCCCAGCAATGTATGCAAAGAGCCCGGTATCACGACCGGGCTCTTTTTCATCTGAAGGCTGACAAACCTATTTCGTGGGCGCCATGGCGCCCTGACCGAGCCGTCCCCTGGCGCTGGCCCGCTCGGCCTCGTCGAGTACCCCGTCCCCGTTCTTGTCCATCCGGGTGAAGAGGGCCTCATGGCGTGCCATGAACTGCGCCTTGGTCGTGTCCTGCATAGCCCTCATGTTGCCCATGTTTCCCATCTTGCCCGGCATGGCCTGGCCCGACTGCTGCATCGCCTCGTGCATCTTGGCCATGGCGGCCTCTCTCTCGGCCACCGACAGGGTGCCATCCTTGTCGGTGTCCTGCCGGGCAAAGCGCTGCTCGGCTCTTTCCATGAACTGGGCCTTGGTGATGTCCCCCTTGATGAACATCAAGGGCTCGTCGATGCTCTCATCGGCGGCGATGGCAAGGCCGCCCAGCAGTACCATAGGCAGAAGATAAAATTTGAGCATGGCTGTCCATTCCTTAGTAAGGGTCTCGGCCCGACCGAGGCCTGCTGAAGATCGCCAGGGCAACGCCCGGCGCCTCCTGTAGTGTAGCCCCGGTGCCACTCCCTACCGGGAGGCAGATCGCAAGGTGCACCGACCGCGCCTCCCCCTGGTTACTTTTCTTCCTATTCATGGCGATGGCCGCCTGTTTGCGTTAAAATGTCGGGTTTTTGCCGAGCCTGGTTTGCCAAGATCCCCGCCACCAGGCCAGCGCAGGGTCAATTCCACGATGCCAGTGAGGCAGGATCCGTCATGAACAACTACTTCCGGGTGTTGGGCGTCAAGTCCAACGCCAGTGAAAACGACATCAAGAAAGCCTATCGTCGGCTGTCGAACCAGTACCATCCCGACAAACTGCACGGGGCGAGCGAAGAAGAGAAAGAGCAGGCAGCCCTCAAGCTGCACCAGGTAAAGCAGGCTTATGAAGTGCTGTCCGATCCGAAACAGCGGGCCGCCTTTATCAAGGATTTCAACAACGTCATCGTGACCGATCCCGCTGCTGCCATGCAGGAGATGTGGGACCAGTTCTACCCCTGAGCCACCAGGCAAGAAGAGCGACTATGCAAAAAAAATGGGACCAGGCACGGCTCAAGGCCCTGCAAAGCGATGCCAGCGAGAATATCGAATCCTACCGGGATCAGGACGACCCCAAGGGGCTCGAGCAGTTCACCGACCAGATGAAGGCCCTGCTGCTGGCCGACATGAGCATGCTGGAATTCATGCCCGAATACCTGCCGCTCGCCCTCTATGGCCGGGTGCAGTTCCCCCCCAAGGCCAAGGGGCAGTGGAACAAGTGGCTTACCAGCGGCGAGCAGCCGAGCTGGGACGAGTTCAAGGTGAGCGTCGGCTTCAACAACGCCGCCCTGCCGCTGGTCAAGGCGGTGCGGGCCCAGAGCGAAGATCAGCTGATGGAAGCCTGCGCCGTGCTGTTCCTGCTCGACAACCCGCTGCCGCGCGGCAGCCACCGCGGCGATGACGACTATGAGCTGCGCGATGAAGAAGAGGAAGACGGGGAAGATGCCGACGCCGATTATCACGGCGGCAGCGACCGCTATGGCGACGACCAGGGCGAGCAGGATATGTACGACGAAGTCCGTTTCTAATTGGGGCAAGGCATGAGCAACAGTCTGATAGAAATTACCGCCATCGAGATCAAAGAGCTGGCCGTCATCGAGCCGAAGCAGGCCAGCGAGAAGTTCGAGCTGATCGCCAAGACCATGTCTGACGACCAGCTGGCAGAAGTGATTGAAAACATTGATATCGTTACCCTGACCCAGATCAACGGCCAGCACGACATCTCCTTCCCCTCCATCATCTCCGAGCTGATGACCCCGGAGCGGATCCGCGACATCGTCTGCCAGCAGCCGCTCTACTGGGAAGAGGCGATCAAGAACAACGCCGACGAGCTGCAACAGCACACCTTCGACTTCCTCAACTACCTGATCCGCACCCAGGATAGCGAAGCCAAGCAGCGCGAGATCCTCGAGTGCGTGGCCGAGGATCCGGCCGGTCTCTTCTACCTCGCCATCCCCTTCATCGAGTTCTATCGCGGCGATCGCTATGAAGAGGACGAGGGCTATCGCGACGTGCTGCACGCCGAAGAGGAAGATCTCGAAGAGTCCCTGCGCTACAGCGAGCGCCAGCAGGCCGAAGACAGCCACGACTACGCGCTGGACGACCCGCGCAGCCTCTTGATGCTCATTCGCGAGCTGGCCCCCGAGGTGGAGAAAGCCATCAAGGCGCTGCTGCGCAACGAGCACTCCACCTGGGATGGCATCATCAACAAGTTTGCCGCCGAGCTGGTGATGCAGGCCAAAGAGAAGAACAAGGTCGAGGAAGACGAGTACGGCGACGTCGACGACATGTTCAGCTTTCTGGATTAAGGAGCCCATTCATGCAGTTAGTCATTCGCGATGCCAACCAGGGCCCCTTTCTGACCCAGGTGCTGCGCTTTGGCCGCGACAATGAACGTTTGACCGAGCAACAGCTGGCCGCCATCAAGGGCAAGGCGGTGCTGATGAGCCTCAAATTCGCCGACAAGTACTACAACAAGTACAAGATGCACCTGCTGGAGCAGGCCGCCCACGACGTCATCGGTGTGGTGAGCCTCGGCCTGCAGGAGCTCTCGGCGCGGGATCCGGCCAAGGCGCTGGCGCTGCTGCAGGCGCCGGAAGGCCCCATCAAGCCGTTCCAGAAGGGCTGGTCGATGCTGATCACCGTCAGCCCCAAGCAGGCTGGCAACAGCCTCTACGGTGACGTGGATGCCCGCCTGCTGGACAAGATCTCGAGCCCCCCGGACGTGGAAGAGTGGCAAGGGTGGCAGGAGTACGAGAAGGCGCTGACCGAGCACAACAAGAGCCGCCTGATGGAGCTCATCGACCAGCACTTCTTCGCCTGCGAGAGCGACCACCCCACCATGGAGGACAAGCTGGCCGAAGCGCTGCTCTACCGCATCCTCTGCGGCAAGGGCAGTGGCGCCGCCCCGCTCAAGGTGAAGCAGGATCTCAAGCGCAAGCTGGCGCGGGAAATTGAGCTCGACGAGGGCTGGTACGACACCGACTATCTGGCGACCCAGCTCACCCTGATGCTGAGCGCGCTGCCCGCCGACATGGCCGCCGCCCTGCGCCAGGAGCTGAGCCCGGGCTTTGTGCCGAACCTGCTGCACACCCTCGGCTTCGTGCGCCAGTACCAGCAGCTGCAAAAAGAGGACGCCTCCCCGGAGAAGCTCGACAACATGGAGATGCGCGCCGGGCTCAAACACCCCCTGCTCGGCTGGCCGCTCTATCACGACTTCTAAGGGGCCATGCACCCTTGCAGGACGGCTCTTGCCTCTCCTCCCACAACGCCCGGCTTGCCGGGCGTTGTGCTATCCAGCGTCCCGTTTTCAGCACAAGCCCTGGCCGTGAACACCGAGCTCGGCAGAAAACTACCCCGTAAGCATCATTGGCCACATTTTTGACAGGGATATAATGACTCCCCCATACAAGCCGTAGGGGAGCAAGACCGTGAGCAGAAAGCCCGACAGGATCACCGCGATGCAGCAGATCATCGACGCCGTGAAGGCGGAATTTCCGCTCTACCAACCGGATACCTTCAAGTGCGGGCCTGACAACACCTGCATCGGTTGCCCCAAGAAGCTGATGGAGCTAGTGGATACGGACCTCTGCTACTGGCAATATCAGATCGATCGCGGCATCCCGCCCACCTTCGACGAGCTCTACAGCTTCGGCAAGCTGTGCAAGAACATCCGCCGGGCCCTGGTGCGCAATGGCCGCATTCCCGCCTGAGCGCCCCATCGCAGCCAGGACTAAGACCCCCGCTGGCAACATCTGAGAGGTACTGAGCATGACCCAGGAGAGGATACAGACCCGCTACACGCTAAATGGCCCCCTTGCCAGCCGCACCGAGCTGGAGCAGGCCATCGCCCAGGCCATCGAGGCCCACAAACAGGACTTCTTCCCCCTGCTGGAGCGGCTGGTGGATGTGGGTGACAGTCGGGTCAAGCTCAGCCAGAAAGATCCACTGCGGGTACTGGAGGTGGAACTCGACGAGGCTAACACCGGCGGCAGTGCGCGCCTCAACTACGAGTCCAACTTCGCCGAGAGCTGCCGGCTTATCGACGAATATGACCAGCACCAGACCAGCGTGGCTTTTACCCTCGACGGGGATCAGCTGATCTTCGATCTTGAGCTGCCCATTGCCTGGAACGTCGACAACTAGGGCCACTCCCCGCCTTCGCTCAGCGTCCAGCCCATCACAAGAAAGGAGCCTTGTCGGCTCCTTTTTCACTGACTCACCGTATCGCGCGGCTCGTCCCGCCCTCTGCTTCACATCTCAGGTGAGGTAGTTCAAGTGAGATAGTAACGCCACGACCGGACCGGTTCGGCGAAACCGACCCGGATGCAGAAGGGTGCCAACTCGTGATTGGCCTGCTCCAGGCTGAGGGTCTGGTGGGCATCTTCCTGGCACCACTGCACGAACTCGCCGCTGTTGAAGCTGTAGTGATCTCCGTGAAAGACTCCGTGGGCCTCGATCAGTCCGATGGCTTTGTCGATCTCCATGATTGGCCTCCTGGCACTGTGCTGCTCCCTTTAAGCTTAGCGAGCGGGGAGGCGTAGGGTCGATTAGCGCAGCGTAATCGTCCACGCCATTGGCAACGTGGCGATGAGAAAAGGGAGATAAGAGGGGTTGCAGCGGGACAGTGGAAGCCGGTTTTCGCGAACGTCTGATTACGCTTCGCTAATCAAACCTACGGGCTAATGAGGCCTACCCCCTCTCACGTACGGATATGGACCCATACGATTTCGTTTCATAAGTGAGTCAATTATCTATAAACTCTCTATAAATTTCACTTATCCGCCAACAGAAGGTCATCATGGAAGCGATAAATAGAGAGAACATAAAAACAATTCGAAGAGCAATAGACAATAATAAACTTGTCATTTTCGTAGGCTCCGCAGTTTCTTATGATTCAAAACTACCATCATGGAAAAAGCTAATTGATTCCATGAAGGCCGCTCTAGATAAACCTAGAACAGATGATTATTTGAAAATCGCGGAACACTATCATTTACAGTATGGAAGAAATACATACTACAATAAAATAAATGAATTCTTTCCAAAGGAAAGCATACCAAACAAGCTACATGACTTGATTATTTCATTAAGGCCTCAGCATATAGTAACTACTAATTGGGATGACCTTCTAGAGAAAACCATCCATACAAAAAACGAACTATATTTTAAAGTCGCTAATGATCATGAGCTTGCATCATCTCCAAGCTCTAAGTTATTAATAAAAATGCATGGCGATTTATCCCTTAGAAATATTGTATTTAAGGAATCCGATTACCATGCATATTCTGATAATTTCCCACTGATTGAGAACTTTATAAAAAGTTTATTTTCGACTCATGTCGTTTTATTTATAGGATATAGCATTAGTGATTACAACTTAAACCAAATATTAACTTGGGTTAGAAATAGAACCACTGATGCACCACCAGCATTTACTCTGCTTACTGAAAGCTCTTTGTCCTTATCTGAAGACAATTACCTTAAAGAAAAAGGAATTTACCCATTATTGAATGACACTACATCTAACACTCTTTCTTATCATGACTTATCTAGAAAAAGCTCTGGAGTCGCGAGAGTATTAGAGGAAATTGCAAACCCAAGTACTACAGTAGCTATTTGCGATATTCTATCAGAGGCTTCTTCATATACTTCTGATTGGAACAATATATACCCAACCAATTTAATAAGACTACTGAGAGACAAATTGGACTCTACAGAGCTCAATAAAATATATTATGATGCTAGCAATGATTCGATTGAGTATAAAGTAGATGATGACGTTCACTATTCTAGGTCTGATATACGAGAAATAAGAAAAAGTATAATAAAGATACTAAAAACAGTATCAGTTTCTGAAGTCAGGTTACATATCGACAGAAGAAACAGAAAATTCTATAGAATAAGAAACCCACATGAAATTAACTTTATTGATGAGTATACAACCTTCGACTTCATGAAGATAAGTCAGCGAAGCTCATCTATTAACTTCAAGCTTAGTTTGGATGAAACTTATGATTTAGCCTTTGATTACTATTTTCTCAAAAAATTAGAGTTATCAAGAGATACATTCTCTCACCTTGCTAATTTGTTTTTTTCAAAGTCATTTTTTGTTAAATCATTGCTTGCCTCATATAATAAAAAACATTTATGCTTTGGTGAAATTCCACTTGAGAGCGCAATGTCATTCTATGATATATCTATGGGAGAGCAACTATCTAAAAACGATAATATATCAGAGATGATAGATCGTTTCCCTAAGCAGGCTTTATATCAACAAAAAGCACTACTTAATGGCTTGGACGCAAATAACTCCTTTATATTGGAAAGATTTAAAACAATCTCTCATAAGAGTAGAGAGTTAGACGATGAAATACACCAGATTAATAATGGCAGTATGGTTTTCAGCAATAAATACATTTCTCTATATAACTACTCGTATTGCACCGTACTCTTTGTCATCAAAAACAAATTATCAATTCTGTACTCATCAGACTTTAAATACATAGCAAGAACCACTTTTGAATTCATATCCAAACGGATGGTTCTAGATAAGAGAACATTTGTCGATAAGTTTTTATCCTATGCAGCTATTATTTCATTCCAAAGAAATGAACTATCAGACTTCTTATCATCCTTATTGAAGGATAAACAATCATTAGATGCAGATAATGATACTACTGACTATCTACTGACAATACTAAAGAATTGTATACATGCAATAAAAATAAGTGATAATAGCTCGATAATTGATTACTCCATCAGGGTGTGGAACAATACTCTTGCTCTGCTATCCTTTATTTCTCATAATAATGACATGATGTCCCAAATAACATCTATATTATCTGAAATATTTGAGACCACAAGGTGGACAGAGCTAACGGAGTCAACAAATAAGTTTCTTGTCTTTCAAATTAATAAATATGAATTTAACTTCACACCTGAAACTCTGGAAGCAATCCTTAACAAGCAAATTGATAAGCTTTCCAATTTAGACTGGCATCCGCTAAGAGAAGATGGCTTACTATTCTCCAACCTCCTTTATATTTTGAATGAAAAGAATCAAGTCAATGAAATAATTAGCAAGAATAAAAAGTTATACGCATTTATTAATAACATTATGACGTATGACATTTTTTCTCGACTAGCAATTATTGAAAGATTTGTTTTTTCTATTTACACTCTATCATCAGGTCAACTTCATGAAAATGTAGCTAACCTGTTGAAGACCACTTATATTGAGCTTAAAGGCATGACCATTGATGAAAAAACAATAATATATGGGCTTAATCTTATTCTTGCAAAAGTTCATGACTACGATGAACTTGATTATATTATGGAGCAGTTAAAAAACCTCGCTCAAATTAATATTAACAAAGGGAGTTTTAGCACTCATTACTCTTTTATTAAAAAGCAATTATCAAGCATTGAAATGGAACACTTAAATAAATACAGAGATATCGTTGAGATGGTAAATAAACTTAGCGATCAAATTGAAAGTGATCCCTTTCTATCCAGAAAAAAAACAACCACAGAGTAAATTAATTCAGTAAAAAGGGAGCGACTAATCGCTCCCTTCTGTTAATTACCCTTCCTGATTTTCCCCGGCTATCGGCTCGGCACCGGCGACAGTTTCAATCTCGATGCGATCGACCCGCTGCAGACCGCGGGGCAGCTTGGCGCCGCGGCGGCCGCGCTCGCCGCGGTAGTAGTCAAGGTCAGATGGCTTAAGAGTGAGCTTGCGCTTGCCGGCAAACAGGGTGACGGACTGGCCCTGCGGAATGACGGCAGCCATCACCACAAACTCCTCCCGCGCCTTCACGCGAGCCGAGGGGATGCTGATGAGCTTGTTGCCCTTGCCCTTGCCGAGCACCGGCAATGTGCTCAGCGGGAACAGCAGCATGCGCCCCTCGTTGGAGATGGCCATGCAGAGATCGGTCTCCGGTGCGCCTATCTTCTGGGGTGCCATCACCAGGCCCCCTTCCGGCACGGTCAGCAGCGCCTTGCCGTTCTTGTTCTTACCGATCAGGTCGTCATATTTGCAGACGAATCCGTAACCGGCGTCGGAACAGATCAGATACGGCTCGCCCTCGTTACCCATCACCAGATGGCGTACCTCTTCGCCAGCCCCCAGCGCAAAGCGACCGGTGAGCGGCTCGCCCTGACTGCGGGCGGAGGGCAGGGTATGGGCCTCCAGCGAGTAGGTTCTCCCCAGGGTGGAGAGGAACACCGCCTGCTGGTTGCTGCGGCCATGGGCGTGGGCGAGATAGTTGTCCCCCGCCTTGTAGGAGAGACCCTCCACATCCACGTCGTGGCCCTTGGCGGCGCGCACCCACCCCTTGTCAGAGAGGATCACGGTGACCGGCTCACTCGGGGTGAGCTCCTTCTCGGTCAGGGCCACGGCGGTGGCACGCTCCACCAGCGGGGTGCGGCGATCGTCGCCGTACTTCTCGGCGTCCGCCAGGATCTCTTTCTTCAGCAATGTGCTGAGACGGCGCTCGGAACCCAGGATCAGTTCCAGCTTGTCGCGCTCTTCCGCCAGTTCGTTCTGCTCGGCGCGCAGCTTGAACTCTTCGAGCTTGGCCAGGTGGCGCAATTTGAGCTCGAGTATCGCCTCGGCCTGGGTCTCGCTGATGTTGAAACGCTCCATCATCACCCGGCCCGGCTCCTCCTCGGTGCGGATGATCTCGATCACCTCGTCGATGTTGAGGTAGGCAATGAGCAAACCTTCGAGGATGTGTAGGCGGGCCAGCACCTTGTCGAGGCGATATTGCAGGCGGCGGCGCACCGTCTCGCGGCGAAAGCTCAGCCACTCGGTGAGGATGGTCTTGAGATCTTTCACCTGGGGCCGGTTGTCCAGACCCAGGATGTTGAGGTTGACCCGGTAGTTCTTCTCCAGATCCGTGGTGGCGAACAGGTGGGCCATCAGCCCCTCCACGTCCACCCGGTTGGAGCGCGGCACGATCACCAGGCGGGTCGGGTTTTCGTGGTCCGACTCATCGCGCAGATCGGTGACCATGGGCAGCTTTTTGGCCACCATCTGGGCGGCAATCTGCTCCATGATCTTGGCGCCGGAGGCCTGATGGGGCAGCGCGGTGATGACGATGTCACCATCTTCCTCGCTCCACACCGCCCGCTGCTTGATGGAGCCCTTGCCGGTCTCGTAGATTTTGCGGATGTCGTCGCGGGGCGTGATGATCTCGGCGTTGGTCGGGTAATCCGGCCCCTGCACATGGGCCATCAGAGCATCCAGGCCGGCATTCGGGTTGTCCAACAGTTCCACACAGGCGTGGGCCACTTCCCGCGCGTTGTGGGGCGGGATATCGGTCGCCATGCCTACCGCGATGCCGGTCACCCCGTTGAGCAGGATGTGCGGCAGGCGGGCGGGCAGCACCACCGGCTCTTTCATGGTGCCGTCGAAGTTGGGTGTCCACTCTACCGTGCCCTGGCCGAGCTCGGAGAGCAGCAGCTCGGAGAAGCGTGACAACCGCGCCTCGGTGTAACGCATGGCGGCGAAGGATTTGGGATCGTCCGGCGCACCCCAGTTGCCCTGACCGTCCACCAGCGGGTAGCGGTAGGAGAAGGGCTGGGCCATCAGCACCATGGCTTCGTAACAGGCGCTGTCGCCGTGGGGGTGGTACTTACCCAGCACATCACCCACGGTACGGGCGGATTTCTTGTGCTTGGAGAGGGCCGACAGGCCCAGCTCGCTCATGGCGTAGATGATGCGCCGCTGCACGGGCTTGAGGCCGTCACCGATATGCGGCAGGGCCCGATCCATGATGACGTACATGGAGTAGTTCAGGTAAGCCTGTTCGGTAAAGGTGCGCATTGGCTGGCGCTCTACCCCGTCCAGACTGAGCTCGATAGCATCACTCATGTGATTATCTCTTTCGGTTCGGGAGCCGCCACAGGGCGACTCCGGCTAAATGCTTGCTGGCCCTGTCCGGGCCAGCCGATGGCTTGGATGATGACGAGAGCGGGCTGACCTAGATGATGGCGAGGTTGCCCTTCTCCTCCAGCCACTCGCGGCGATCGCTCGCGCGCTTCTTGGCCAGCAGCATGTCCATCAGCTGCAGGGTCTCATCCCCCTCGTCCCCTTCCTCGCCCATGGTGAGCTGCACCAGGCGGCGGGTGTTGGGATCCATGGTGGTTTCCCGCAGCTGTTTCGGGTTCATCTCACCCAGGCCCTTGAATCGGGTCACCATCACCTTGCCCTTCTTCTTCTCGGCTTCGACCCGCTGCAGCACGCCGTTCTTCTCGTCCTCGTCGAGGGCGTAGTAGACCTCCTTGCCGATATCGATCCGGTAGAGGGGCGGCATGGCCACATAGACGTGCCCCTTCTCCACCAGGGCGCGGAAGTGTTTCACGAACAGGGCGCAGAGCAGGGTGGCGATGTGCAGACCGTCCGAGTCCGCATCCGCCAGGATGCACACCTTGCCGTAACGCAGGCCAGAGAGATCGTCGGAGTCCGGGTCGAGCCCGATGGCTACCGAGATATCGTGCACCTCTTGCGAGGCAAGCACCTGACCGGCCTCCACCTCCCAGGTGTTCAGGATCTTGCCGCGCAGCGGCATGATGGCCTGGAACTCGCGATCCCGTGCCTGCTTGGCACTGCCGCCCGCGGAGTCACCCTCCACCAGGAACAGCTCCCCCTGCATGGGGTCGGCGCAGCCGCAGTCGGTGAGCTTGCCGGGCAATGCCGGGCCTTGAGTTATCTTCTTGCGCACTACCGTCTTGGCGGCGCGCATCCGGCGCTGGGCGCTGGAGATGCAGAGCTCGGCCAGCTGTTCGGCGAGCTCGGTGTTGCTGTTCAAGTAAAGACTGAAGGCATCCTTCACCACGCCGGAGACAAACGCCGAGCTCTGTCGGGACGACAGCCGCTCCTTGGTCTGGCCGGCAAACTGCGGATCCTGCATCTTGATGGAGAGGATGTAGGCGCAGCGATCCCAGATATCTTCCGGAGTGAGCTTGACCCCGCGCGGCAGCAGATTGCGGAACTCGCAGAACTCGCGCATGGCGTCGAGCAGCCCCTGGCGCAGACCGTTGACGTGGGTACCGCCCTGGGCGGTGGGGATCAGGTTCACATAGGATTCGGCGAGGCATTCGCCCCCTTCCGGCAGCCAGCAGAGGGCCCAGTCCACCGCCGACTGCTCGGTGCTGAAGGCACCGACGAAAGGCTGCTCCGGCAGGCAGGTGAACTGCTTGACCGCGTCGACCAGGTAATCCTTGAGGCCGTCTTCATAGCACCACTCCAGCTTGATGCCGGTGTTCTTGTCGAGGAACTTGATGGTGAGGCCCGGACAGAGCACCGCCTTGGCTTTCAGCAGGTGCTCCAGCTTGGAGACCGAGAAACGGGGCGAATCGAAGTAGTGGGCTTCCGGCCAGAAGCGCACCCGGGTACCGGTGTTGCGGCGCCCGCAGGTGCCGGTGATGGTCAGCTCCTGCACCTTCTCGCCCTTCTCGAAGGCGATGTCGTAGACCTGACCATCGCGGCGCACTGTCACCTCGACCCGCTCGGAGAGGGCGTTCACCACCGAGATGCCCACCCCGTGCAGACCGCCGGAGAACTGGTAGTTCTTGTTGGAGAACTTGCCGCCCGCGTGCAGCTTGCAGAGGATCAGCTCCACCCCGCACACCCCTTCCTCCGGGTGGATGTCGACCGGCATGCCGCGGCCGTCGTCGATCACCTCGAGGGACTGATCTTCATACAGGGTCACCTCCAGGGTACGGGCGTGACCCGCCAGCGCCTCGTCGACGCTGTTGTCGATGACCTCCTGGCCGAGGTGATTGGGCCGGGTGGTGTCGGTATACATGCCGGGGCGGCGACGCACCGGTTCAAGGCCATTGAGGACCTCAATGGCATCCGCATTGTATTGAGTAGACATGGAGGGCCTTGCGAATTGACGTTTGGGGAGAATCTTACTCGTTGGGAGGGTATTGGACAAACCCGGCGGCGGCAAAGCTTGATCCGGACGGGGTAAGTCGCCCCGCCGGCCCGTTCAGCGCGCCTCGGCCGCCACCGGCAGCGCCTGCTGCAACTGGGAGAGCGAGCTGTGCAGCCGCCACACCATGCCGGCAAGCTCCCGCGCCGTCGGCTCCCTGTGGTTGGCCAGGGCCGCGCTGATCCGCTGCAGCTCGGCCAGGGTGCGATCCAGGGAGGCGTGCTGCACCCCCTGCTCGGTGAGGATCCCCTGCAGAGAGCGGATGCAGTTGTCGCGCACCAGATAGAGGGGCTGATCCTCGCCGCGCCACTGGCGCAGCTGCCAGACGATGTGGCTGCAGTTGAGCAGCACCACGCCCCAGCGCAGCACCCAGAGGCGGGCGGTCTGATCCTGACTCTGGCTGAGCTGGCTGATGCAGTGGTAGATGAGCGATTCGAACTGACTCTCGCTCTGGCGCGGGGCCGGCTCCAGCTGATCCATGAAGTGGCGGCGCAGGGAGCGGATGAGGCGGCGGCTCTTGCGCCGATCCGAGCTCGGCCGCAGCAGCTGGAACGCCAGTCCGGCACTCATCACCCCCAGCGCCTGTCCCAGGCTGCCGTTGATGTACTGCTGGTAGTCGTAGCTCGGCGGATTGGTGATGGCGAGAAAGGAGCCGAGCAGCACGATGAGCTGGCCCCACAACACCGCCTGCCTGGGCTGTTGCTGCTTGAACAGCTGCATGGTGATGAGCACGGGGAACAGCAGGGCGCAGAAGAGCCAGAAGTCGTCGAGGCGGATCATCAGGCCGAACTTGACCGCGAAGCAGATGAGGCTGAGCAGCAGGATCGCCTTGAGCATGGTGTTGGCCCCCTTGGCGGGCGCCGGGGTGGCCGAGTAGAGCACGCAGCAGATGGAGAGCAGGGTCAGCGCAGAGCTGCCCGCATCCCACTGGCTGTGGATCCAGAAGGCGCAGCCCAGCAGCACGCAGAGGAAGGTGCGCCCGCCGTTGTAGGCCGCTTCCAGCGTGTCGGTGTGGCTGGTGAGCGAAGAGTGACGCGGCGGTGCCGGCCACTCCTGATCGTCGTAACGGGCCAGCCGATCCAGCCAGCGCTGACACTCCAGATAGCTCCAGCAGAAGTGGCGCAGCCGTCGCCAGAAGGTGTGCAGCCGGTAGTCACTGGCCGCCGTCGGCACCAAGGGGGCCAGCAGCCGGGCGATGCGGTACTTGTCGCAACCGGGCTGGCCCAGCTCGGCCAGCAGCCGCTCCAGCAACGCCTGCAGCCCTTCCGGTTGCGTCGGCCAGTTGTGCAGCATGCGGCGCTGGCTGGAGATGAGGCTGATGAGCCGCAGCTGGCGGTGCAGCAGGAAGTTGAGCAGCTTGTTGTGTCGCCGCAGCCGGTGGTGACTCCAGACCGCCTGGATGCGCAGCACGTTCATGGTGAGGATCTGGCCGATCAGTCCCTCGTGGGCGGTGCGCACCTCCGGGCTCGTCTCCCCCAGCCAGAGCAGCTGGGCATGATCCAGCAGGCGGGCCTGGGTCTTTTGCAGCGACTGCAGCAAGGTTTCGCCATCGGAGGTGCTGGGCAGGATCATCATCAGCAGGCCGCCGCAGAGGATGCCGATGATCACCTCGCTCACCCGCGCCTGGGCGATGTCGAAGATGTGCTGCGGATCGGTCACGTTGACGCAGGAGAAGGCGATGATGGCGGCGGTGTAGCCCGCCAGCGCAAAGGCGTAGGAGACGTTGTTCTGATGGTGGTTGGAGATATAGGTACAGAGCGCCAGCCAGAGCGCGATGAGGAAACTGAACAGCCAGGGGTCGCTGATGCCAAGGCCGGTGATCACCACCGCCGCCATGGCGCCGATGAGACTGCCCACCACCCGCCCCAGACTCTTGCTGATGACGCCGCCCACGGTGGGAAAGCTCACCACGGCGGCTGAGGTCATCGCCCAGTAGGGGGAGTCCAGCTCCAGCACGAAGGCCAGCCAGAGCGACAGGCACATGGCCAGGCTGTTGCGCAGGGCGTAGCGCCACTGGCCGCCATTGGCCTTGCCCCAGGGGGTCTGGCGCCAGAGCGAGGCGGCCACCTTACTCCCCTATGGTGATGGTGCAGGTGGTGCCTGCAATCAGCGTCAACCCAGGCGGCACCTCCAGCAGCTTGATCCGCACCGGCACCCGCTGGGCCAGCCGCACCCAGGGCACGTTGGGTTTGACGTCCAGCAACAGGTTGTCGGCCCCCTCCACACTCTGATCGTGGATGGCGCGCCCTATGCTCTCCACTTCGCCGCGCAGCCGCTGCTCCCCGCTGTAGAGCACCACCTCGGCCGGTTTGCCCGGCGCTATGTGCCTGAGCTTGGTCTCCTCGAAGTAGCCCTGCACGTAGAAGGAGTGGATGTCCACCAGTGCCACCAGCGGCACGCCGGCGCTGGCATAGTTGCCGACCCGGGTCTGCAGGTTGGTGATGTAACCGTCGCTCGCGGCATGCACCCGGGTCTTGGCCAGCGACCATTTGGCCTGCTCCAGATTGGCCTGAGCCACCTGGTAGGCCGCCCTCATCGCCTGGGCGTTGAGGCGGGCCTCATCCACCGCCTCGGCGGAGATGACACTGCGCGACAGGCCGCTGCGCCGGCTCGCCTCGTGCTCGGCCTTGTCGAGATCCGATTTGGCCTTGGCCAGCGCCGCCTGGGCGTTGTCCAGTGCAATCCGGTAGGGCTCGGGATCCAGGGTAAAGATCTCCTCCCCCGCCTTGACCAGCTGGTTGTCCTTCACCGCTATCTTGATGATCTTGCCCGATACCTCGGGGGTGATGCTGACCAGCTCGGCCCGCACCTTGCCATCCCGGGTCCAGGGCCCCTGCATGTAGTAGTTCCACAGCCACCAGCCCGCCGCCAGCGCCAGCGCGCAGACCAGCAGGGTAGAGAAGTATTTGAGGGTCGCGAGGGGTGATTTAGCCATGTAGCAATATCCATAGGGCGCCGCTGACGGCGAGGATAAACAGGGAGAGATCCATCAGCAGGGGATGCCAGACATCCCCGCCGTAGAGCCAGTCACGCAGCAGGTGGTGCACCGGCAGCCAGCCCAGCAGACCGAGCAGGACCGCCTTGAACAGGGGCGGAAAGTAGAGAGAGGCGCCCAGGATCAGATCCGGCAGGGCTGAAGTTGTCACAAGCGGGCTCCCTGTTGGCAAGCGAGATAATGCGGACTCAAGGCCCGCCCTGCGGCGGGTCGGGCAAGATTATCACAGCCATGCAGGGCGCTACAGAAGCAGATGAGCCCCTGCCGGTCAGACCAGCCGATCCGCCGGATGGTTGATGCCGTCGCGCGTCGGCACCTCGCCCAGCTCGAATGGATTGATCCCTTCGAGGCAGGCGAGGTTGTAACCATACTGGGCCGGATTGGAGCGGCGCTGATGGTGGGTATAGATACCGCAGATGCTGCAGAAGTAGTGTTTGGCGGTGCGGGTATTGAACTGGTAGCAGCGCAGCACCGCCTCCCCCTGCAGGATGCGGATGCCGGAGAGCGGCACCGAGGCGACGATGGCGCCCCGCCGCCGGCAGAGCGAACAGTCGCAACGGCGCGGATCCACCACGCCATCCGGCAGGGTCAGCTCCAGCACCACGGCGCCGCAGTGACAGCTGGCCTTGTGTTTCTCCTGAATGGGGGTATTGCCGATGCGCTTGATCATGCTGCCTCCTTGCAGACGGGGTCACATCCTCAGATGTCAATCAAACAGGGTATCCTGCCGCCCCTGCAAAAGATGGTCGTACAGGGTGCGCAGCTGGGATTCCACAACCCGATGGCGAGAGAGCGGGGGCAAGTCGTCGATGGGGAAGTAACCCGCCCCTTTGGTTTCATCGGTTTCGTCCAGCAGCTGTCCACCGGTCACCTCGCACAGAAAGAACGCCTTGTGAGCGTGGGGCAGCTGGGGTGGATGGGGGTGCTTGAGCTTGTCGAACAGCGCCAGCAGCTGCACGGCCCGACACGCCAGGCCGGTCTCCTCCACCACTTCGCGCACCACGGCCCCCGCCGGCGAATCGCCGATGTCGCACCAGCCCCCCGGCAGAGTCCAGTAGCCGTCGCTGCGCTCCTGCACCAGCAGGATATGGCCCGCATCGTTCTGAATGAAGGCCCGCACATCGAGCTTGGGGGTGGGATAACCGCGATCGAGGGCGATCCAGTCGCCGATGGCTTGTGGTGCCAGCTCGCTCTGGCTGGCGATGAGCGCCACAGTGGCGGCGCGCAGCGCCTCGAAGCGGCCGATGTCGAAGGGATCTTTGGAGTAGGTGAGACCCGCCTGCGCCGTGGCCAGCACCTGTTCCAGAAAGGCGGCCAACGGCGGTTGCATTATTAAAGCCCGAGGAAGCGGACGATCTGGGCGGGGTAGCGCTCGAACGCCACAAAGGCGTGGTCCCCGCCGCACTCCAGCGAGAGACGGGCAAAACGGTATTCGTCCAGCGCCTTGCGGTAGTCGAGCACCTCGTCCTCCTGCTGTTGCAGCACCCAGAGTCGCTCGGGGGCAGCCACAGGCACCGCCAGCGCCCGCAGCTCATCCATGTGTTCAGGCAGCAGTTGATACTGCTCCCCCGTGTAGGGGTTGGTCTGGGGGCCGAGGTAGTCGCAGAGCAGCTCGTGCGGGCGCACCGCCGGATTGATCAGGGCGGCGTGGCAGCCGTATCGCTCGCTGACCCGGGTCGCCATAAAGCCGCCGAGGGAGCTGCCCACGGCGCCAAGTTTGAATTCGTTGCCATAACGGCTCTGCAGATCGGCAATGGTCTGCTCGATGGCCGCCCAGGCCGCCGCCGGGGTGTTGGGCTGGGCCGGGATCACCACCTCGATATCGGGTCTGTGCTCAGCCACCCAGGCAGCCATCTGCTGCGCCTTGGCAGAACCGGGCGAGGAGTTGAAACCGTGCAGGTAGAGGAGAACGGGCTTCATCGCGACTCCTCAATAACCGGTGGCATTGGGGTCGGGCACGAACTGCCCCACCGGCAGACGCCATACCTGGCTGGCGATGCGGCCATCCGGGTAGAGGGTGAGGTAGCGCCAGCCCGGGCCGGACTCGTCCAGCGCGAAGCCATCAGAGAGCGGTTTGAACTGGATGCAGGTGGAGGGGCTGGCGATCAGCCGCACCCCGCGGTGCACCTCGTCAAACTCCTGGTGGACGTGGCCGAACAGTATGGTCTTCTGCTGCGGGTGGCGGGCCAGCACGGCAAACAGGTCGTCGGCATTCTTGAGATTGTGCTGATCGAGCCAGGCACAGCCCACCGGCACCGCCTGATGGTGCAGGGCGATCAGGGCATGACGCTCGGGATGCTGGCGCAGCGCCTGATCCAGCGCCGCCAGCTGGTGATCCCCCAGCACCCCGTGGGGTTTGCCGCGCACCTGGGTATCCAGCAGGATCACCTGCCAGTGCTCGCCTACCAGCTGCTTGGCCTCGCTGATGCCGGCCGCATGCAGGTATTCGGTCATCAAGGGGCCGTCGTCGTGGTTGCCGGGCAGCCAATAGATGGGGCGCGCCAGCGGCGCCATCATGGAGGCGAAACGCTGGTAGGACTCCGGGCTGTGATCCTGGGAGAGATCCCCGGTAGCGAGGATCAGATCGAACGGGTGGTCATTGGCCTGCACCCGTTCCAGCACGGCAGCCAGGCTCTCGGCAGTGCGCACGGCCAATAGCCGCCCCTCGGCACTCGCGAAGAGGTGGGTGTCGGTAATTTGCAACAGGCGCACACTGCCGTCCTGCGCCTGGGGTAGCTCTGTTTCCAAAATCACGCTTCTTTTTATGAGTTCAACTAGAGGATATTTATCAGGCTGGTACCATGTCTGAGACAAAATTTTAGCCAATCGGCCAGAAACAGGTTTACCTGCTCCTTTTCATCCCGCTGGTGCATATTTTTATTGGGATAATCATAACGTGGTTGCAACCTTGAAATCTGTTGCGCCGCACACACTTCCGCCATCCGCACGTCATGGTACAAACGAATCTCTATCCGGGCCTGCAAATAACTCGGTAATTCCGGGTTGTGCTGGGCCAGGATCACCTGGCTGGTGAAGCGGCTCTCCTCGCTCACCGTGAGCTGGAACTGCAGGCCGTTGCCCACCTGATAACGACGTTCCGCCCCCACACTGCCGCCTGGGGGCAGCAGCTTCATCAGGGTCATGTAGTTCACCTCGCAGGTACGCTGCAAGGACATCAAATCAGGCACATAACGCTTGGCCTGGGTATGAACGAGCGCCACCTCAGCGCTCCGCCAGCCAGCGGGCACGCAGCTCGCCGTGATTGAGAGCCAGCCACTGCAGGGCGATGACCGAGGCGGCGTTGTCGATGCGCCCCTCTTTGAGCCAGGCATAGGCCTGCTCGCGGCTCACCACGTGCACCCGGATGTCTTCCCCCTCTTCCGCCAGACCGTGGATCCCCTCGGCCTGGCTGGCATCCACTTCGCCCACGTAGACCTCGATCCGTTCGGTGCTGCCGCCCGGGCTCACCAGATAGCTGATGGCGTGCTCGCAGCGACCGACCTCGATGCCCGCCTCTTCCACCGCTTCGCGCCGCACCACAGCCTCAGCGGTCTCCCCTTCATCTATGATGCCGGCCACCAGTTCCAGCAGCCAGGGGGTGGCACTGGTCTCGATGGCGCCGATGCGAAACTGCTCCACCAGCACGATCTGATCGCGTACCGGGTCGTAGGGCAACAGGGCGGCGGCATGGCCACGCTCGAACAGCTCGCGGACGATGGGCTCGTTCCAGCCTCCCGCAAACAACTTGTGCTGCAGGCGATAGATGTTCACCTTGAAGAAGCCGTTATATCCCGATGATTTATCGATGATTTTTACGTCATCGGCAGAGTAGTGACGGGTTTGGGGCAAGGCTTGCTGCGACATACGAGACTCCCACCAGCTTGACTTGGCTCGGTTAGACCATAAAATCCGGGAACATGAATGAACATTCATTCACTCGCTCCCGTCGGAGAAGAGGGATGGATTTTAGCAGCCACAGGGCATTTGGCTAGGCGCGAGGGGGAGAAAACTCACCCTCGTCCTTGACGTTCCTGTCGCTGGAAAAGAGACAGTTAGCATAAAATTTTGCTTATAGTAGAGTGATTAAGCTGAAATCAAGCTTGCTCAATGACAATACCCTCCTTCATCCAGCGACAGCTTTGGGTTAATACATAAGGTTAAAACGATCTATGAAAAGAACACTCTTGTCAGCCATGGTGTTGTTGGGCGTCAGCGCCGGCGCCCATGCCGAAAACCTGCTCGATATCTACCAACAGGCCCAGATCAAGGATACCCAGCTGCTGGAATCCAAAGCCAAGCGCGACCAGGCCTTCGAGAAGATCAACGAGTCCCGCGCAGCCCTCTTGCCACAGATCAACCTGGGTGCCGGGCTGAACTACCTGCAGAACAAGGGTGACACCCAGACCAACAGCAACGCCACCGGTTCCCTGTCGCTGGATCAATCCATCTACCGCCGCAGCAACTGGGTCAACCTGAGCCTGACCGAGAAGAGCGCCACCCAGTCCGACGTGGCCTACAACCTCGAGATCCAGAACCTGATGCTGCGTACCGCCCAGGCCTATTTCAACGTGCTCAAGGCGATGGACACCCTGGAGTTCGTGCGCGCCAACAAGGCCGCGGTGGAACGTCAGCTGGAACAGACCCAGCAGCGCTTCGAAGTGGGCCTGACCGCCATCACCGACGTGCACGAGGCCGAGGCCGAGCGCGACCAGGCGCTGGCGGACGAGATCAACGCCGAGAACACCCTGGACAACAGCTACGAGAGCCTGCGCGAGCTGACCGGTATCGATCACCGTCAACTGGACGTGCTCAACACAGATCGCTTCAGCCCGCAGAAGACTCCGTTCAACTCCGACAAGTGGCTGGAGCTGGCGCTGGACAAGAACCTGCAACTGCACAGCGCCCGCATCGGCAAGGATATCGCCAAGGAGCAGATCGATCTGGCCAAGACCGGTCATGAGCCGACCCTGGATCTGGGCGCCGGCCTCTCCAGCACCTACAGCGACTACAAGGACGAGATCCGCAACCCGGAGAGCAACGCCAATCAGGCCAACATCGGTCTGAACTTCAAGCTGCCGCTCTACACCGGCGGGGCGACCACCTCTCAGGTCAAGCAGTCCCAGTTCAACTACGTGGCCGCCAGCGAGCAGCTGGAGCGCAGCTTCCGCAACGTGCAGAGCACGGTGCGCTCCTCCTACAACAACGTGAACGCCAGCATCGGCTCGGTCCGTGCCTACGGCCAGTCAGTCATCTCCGCCGACAGCGCCCTGAAGGCGACCGAAGCGGGTTACGAGGTCGGCACCCGCACCATAGTCGATGTGCTGGACTCCACCCGCAAGCTGTACCAGGCCAAGCAGAAGCTCTCCGAGGCCCGCTACAACTACATCCTGAGCATCCTCTCCCTCAAGCAGGCCGCCGGCACGCTTGAACAGAAGGATCTGGAAGACGTTAACCAGGGGCTGATGCCCGCCAGCCAGGCCAAGAGCAAATCCTGAGCCGATTGATGGCAACAAAAAGGCGACCCCAGGGTCGCCTTTTTCATCTCTGGCCTGCGAGATTCCGCGGGTTCGAATCACCGTCGAGCTCCCGCCGCAGAGCATAAAAAAACCCGGCCTTGGCCGGGTTTTCGCTTATCCGCGTTCGCGGATGGTCTTGATGATGTCGGTGGTGGAGCAGCCATCCTCGAAGTTGAGGACCCGCACCTCGCCGCCGTTGGCGGTCACCTCGGCGTAGCCGGCAATCTCTTCCGGCTTGTAGTCGCCGCCCTTGACCAGCAGGTCCGGCAGCACCTCGGCGATCAGCCGCTGCGGGGTCTCCTCGGAGAAGGGCACCACCCAGTCCACGGCGCCCAGCGCGGCCAGCACAGCCATCCGGCGCTCGGTCGGATTGACCGGACGACCCGGCCCCTTGAGGCGACGCACCGACTCGTCGGTGTTGACCGCCACGATCAGGCGATCCCCCAGCTTGCCGGCATTGGCCAGGTAGGAGACGTGACCGGCGTGCAGGATGTCGAAGCAACCGTTGGTCATCACCACCTTCTCACCGCGCAGACGGGCGGCCTGCACGGCAATCTTGAGCTGGGCTTCGGACATGACGCCAAAACCGGTCTCCTGCTCGGTGTAGAGCGCATTGGCGAGCTCCACCGGGCTGACGGTGGAGGTCCCCAGCTTGCCGACCACGATGCCGGCGGCGGTGTTGGCCAGGGCACAGGCCTCGTCCAGGCTCTTGCCGGCGGCCAGCGAGGTGGCCAGGGTGGAGATGACGGTATCACCGGCACCGGTCACGTCATACACCTCGTGGGCCTGGGCCGGCAGATGCAGCTCGGGCTGACCTTCGCGGATCAGGGTCATGCCGTTTTCGGAACGGGTGACCAGCAGGGCCTCCAGCTCGAAGCGCTTGACCAGCTCCAGCCCCTTGGCAACCAGCTCCTCTTCGCTCTTCACCTTGCCCACCACAGCCTCGAACTCGGACATGTTGGGGGTCAGCAGGGTGGCGCCGCGGTACTTTTCGAAATCGGTTCCCTTGGGATCGACCAGTACAGGGATGCCGGCGGCGCGGGCACGCTGGATCATGCCGGGCACGTCGTTGAGGGCGCCCTTGCCGTAGTCGGAGAGGATCATCACGTCGCTGTTCGGCAGCGCCTGCTCCACCTTGCCCATCAGCAGGGTGGCATCCACATCGTGGAAGGCCTCTTCGAAATCGAGGCGCAGCAACTGCTGGTTGCGCGACAGCACCCGCAGCTTGGTGATGGTCGGATAGTCGGCCAGACGAACGAAATCACAGGCGACCTTGACACCGGCCATCTGGCCAGCCAGGGCATCGGCAGCCTCATCCTGACCGGTCAGACCCAGCAGCACGGCGTGAGCCCCCAGGGCGGCGGAGTTGAGCGCCACGTTGGCGGCGCCACCCGGACGCTCCTCAATGTGTTCGACCTTGACCACGGGCACCGGTGCCTCGGGCGAGATCCGGCCGGTGGGGCCATGCCAATAACGGTCCAACATGACATCGCCAACGACCAGAATGCGGGCTTTTTCAAACTCGGGCAGGGTGATCTTCATCTGTATCGACTCTCAAAACCTGAAAAATCAGCCGCCGATTTTATCACACTCTTTTATTGGGTGTGAAAAAAGCGCAAGGGCGCCGCTTGGTGCTTTTCAGCTCTGACCAGGGCAGAGGCCATTCGCACCCGGACCCGCTTTTCGGCTAGAATCCCCCGATTGCGAGTAAAACGATCCGCTCTGGATATCCACGTGCCTTTATCGCCTCCCCTTATCCGGCCGGGTCTTCCCTGCCCATGGCGATTGCGAACAAGAGACTTTTCATGGCCCACGACAATGCTCCCCGTCTAGAACCCCGCCTGTTTCATCCCCGTTACTGGGCCAGCTGGTTCGGCCTCAGCCTGCTCTGGCTGCTGGTGCTGCTGCCTTGGCGCAGCCAGATGTGGCTGGGTCGCCAGCTCGGCAACCTGGCCCGCAAGGTTTTGAAATCCCGCGTCAAGGTTGCCCGCCGCAATCTGGAGCTGGCGATGCCCGAGCTTAGCCGGGATCAGCGCGAAACGCTGCTCAAGCAGAACTTCGAGAGCGTGGGCTGCGCCATCTTCGAAGTGGGCATGGCCTGGTTCTGGCCAGACTGGCGGATGCGCAACCTGATGAAGGTGGAAGGGGAAGAGCACGTCATCGCCGCCATGGAGAAGGGTCAGGGCATGCTGCTGCTCTCCTGCCACTTCCTGACGCTGGAGCTCAACGCCCGCTGTTTCGGCCTGGTGCGGCCCGGGGTCGGCGTCTATCGCCCCAACACCAATCCGGTGCTGGAGTATGCCCAGTATCACGGCCGCTGCGCCTCCAACAAATACCTGGTTGACCGGATGGACGTGAAGGGGATGATCAAGGCGCTGCGCAACGGCGATGCGCTCTGGTACGCGCCGGATCACGACTACGGCAGCCATGCCAGCGTGTTCGTACCCTACTTCGCGGTAGAACAGGCCGCCACCATCACAGGCACCGCCACCCTGGCGCGGGTGAAAAACACCGTCACCCTGCCCTGCTACAACATCCGCACCAGCGAGGGTTACACCCTGCATATCGGGGCGCCGCTCGCCGACTATCCGAGCGGCGACGACCTGGCCGATGCGGCCCGAGCCAACCGCGAGATCGAGGCCGCCGTGCGCAAGGCGCCGGAGCAGTACATGTGGCTGCACCGCCGCTTCAAGACCAGGCCCAACCCGGAGGATGCGGGTTACTACTGAGCCAATCAGAGCAGAAAGCCGCCGAAAGGCGGTTTTTTCTGGCCTGTTGCCGGTAAAGGGTTTTCATTCGTGGCTGAATATTTTATTAATGGCCCTGCCGAGCGGTGGGCCCCGGCCCGCCTGCAATACCAATAACGAAGGGAAGCGAACATGAAAGCCACTCTTTTGCTGGGCGCCCTGTGCGCATTGACCGGCTGCAGCCAGCAGAGCCACACAGTCCACCTGACCTCCCTCCCCTTAAGCGATCTCAAGGAAGTGAACGCCCAGTGGAGCCCGCTCACCCGCATGGAGTCCCGCTACCCCAGAGAGGCCATACTGGCGGAGCAGACCGGCTGCAGCTCCCTCGAGTACGTGATCAGCCCGGCAGGGCGGGCCGAGCAGATCCGGGTGCTGGAGAGCAGCGACCCACAGTTCAGCGATGCCGCCATCGCCGTGCTGCAGCAGTGGCAATGGCAGGCCACCGCCGCCAACCCGCAGCACAGTCCGGTCAAATCCCGCACCCGCTTCGAATTCTGCATCGAACACAACGGCCAGCCCTGCGACACCAGTGCACTGGAACAGCGCTGTCAGGGGGAAGACGTGGTGCGCAGCACCGGGCTGGTCTACACCCAGGTCTGATCCGGCCCCGATTGCCTGCCGGCGACGCGCCCATCGCCAACCAAAGAAAAAGGTGAGCCAGGCTCACCTTTTTTGCATTGCAGGCGCGACACCGCTCGGCTGATCACCTTTGCCGGTGCAGCCAGGCGGCGATGGCCAGCTGCAGGACCACGTAATCGGCCTGCAGAAACAGCGCCGGCAACGCCTGCTGCCAGTCGGCCTGCCCGGCGACCAAGGCCAGCCGCTGCCCGAGCCGGGTCAGGGTGTCGAGCCAGGCCGGGCTCGGCAACAGGTCGGCCGCCTCGGCAACCAGATCCATCCCCAGGCGCAGCTGCTGCAACGCCAGCGTCTGCTGCGCGGCGTCCGTCTGCTCCAGCCAGAACTGTTCATGGTGCTGCCAGTGCTGCAGACCCAGGGTGATGCGCGCTACAGCACTCAGCTCGGTGACCGCGGGCAGGGACTGCAGCGCCAGCGGCTTGCCAAGCCCCGCCAGCCGATACCCGCGCTGGGCCTTGGACTGAGCCCCGAGGCGCAGGCCACCCAACCCAGCCAGCTGCTCAGCCAAGCCAAACAGGGCGCTCGCCTCGCCAGATTTGAGCTCCAACTCCAGCTCGTCGATGGGGCTCTTGCCGAGCACGCCGACGATTTCCCCCTGATCCCAGGCCAGCTCGATTTCGGCCCCCTCGAAGGCGATCAGCCAGTGGCGACGCAGAAAGTCGGTGCGAAACTGGGCCACCAGCTCGCCCTGGATCCCGTCGCGCACCGCCAGGCTTGGCCAGATCGCATCGGGGAAGGCGGCCAAGGCAGGCAGATCGCCCTCGACGGGGGCATTGTATTCGGGTCTGGCATGCAATCCGCCCACCACCTGGCCCCGACATTTAATCGTCTGTTCGGCAAAATCATCGCTGCGACGAATTCGCAATCCCATTTCCAGTCGGCGTAAATCCAGCGCGGGCGTATCAAAATAGACATTGCCGAGCTCGGCTTGGGAGCTGGATATAATTTCCAGTGAATTCAGAAGGTTGAAAAAAGGCTGTCGAATATCTCGGGAGACAAAAAACTTTATCTCGATCTCAGTTTGCATAGTCATTCCGGGCTGGCAGGCAACTTTGGGGGGCGTGATGCTAAGCGCGAGGATATAATGCCTGCGATACATCAGGATTAATTCACGGTTTTATTGATGGCGCAGTTCGGTTACCATGCGCCCCTCATAAAATCGTATCGAGTGTTTTTTCACCGACACAGGTTTGGCCATGCCAGTAAATACTATTTTGGGGCTTTTTGCCAAGTCCCCCATCAAGCCGCTGCAGAAGCATATCGTCAAGGTTCACCAGTGCTCCCAGCAGTTGGTTCCCTTCTTTGATGCCGTTGCCGAAGACCGTTGGGAAGATGCCGAGAAGATCCGGCAGCAGATTGCCCAGCTGGAGAAAGAAGCGGACATCCTCAAGCGTGAAATCCGTCTGAAGCTGCCCCGTGGTCTGTTCCTGCCGGTCGCCCGTACCGACCTGCTCGAACTGCTGACCCAGCAGGACAAGATCGCCAACCGTGCCAAGGATATTTCCGGCCGCATGCTTGGCCGCAAAATGGAATTCCCCTCCGAGATGCGGGCCGATTTCATGGCCTATCTCAAACGCTGTATCGATGCGACCGCCCAAGCCGAGAAAGCCATCGGAGAACTCGATGAGCTGCTCGAAACCGGCTTTAAAGGACGTGAAGTTGAAATGGTTGCCGAGATGATCCACCAGCTGGATCTTATCGAGGACGATACTGACACCATGCAGATCGGGCTGCGCCAACAGCTGCAAGCCGTTGAGCAGAAATACAATCCGATCGACGTTATGTTCCTCTACAAGATCCTCGAATGGGTAGGTGACCTGGCAGATCAGGCCGAGCGTGTAGGCGCCCGTCTGGAACTGATGCTGGCTCGTTCGTAATCGACTGACTGGGTAAAACACTGAATGGACATTATCGCGAATTACGGCACCACTCTGGTGCTCGTGGCGGCCTTGTTCGGCTTTTTGATGGCCTGGGGCATTGGTGCGAATGACGTGGCCAACGCCATGGGCACGTCGGTCGGCACCAAATCCCTGACCATCCGTCAGGCGATCATCATCGCCATGATCTTTGAATTTGCCGGTGCCTATCTGGCCGGTGGTGAAGTCACCGCCACCATCCGCAACGGCATCATCGACAGCAACGCCTTTGCCGCCACCCCGGATCTGCTGGTGCTCGGCATGATCGCCTCCCTGCTGGCCGCCGGCGCCTGGTTGATCCTGGCCTCCTACTTCGGCTGGCCCGTCTCCACCACCCACTCCATCATCGGCGCCATCGTCGGCTTCGCCGTGGTGAGCGTGGGCCCGGAAGCGGTGCAGTGGAGCAAGTTCGGCGGCATCGTCGGCTCCTGGGTGGTCACTCCGGCCATCTCCGGCGTCATCGCCTACTTCATGTTCATCAGCGTGCAGAAGCTCATCTTCAACACCGATGATCCCCTCAACAACGCCAAGCGCTACGTCCCCTTCTACATGTTCCTGACCGCGCTGGTGATCTGCCTGGTCACCATCAAGAAGGGGCTGACCCACGTCGGTCTGCACCTGAGCGATGGCGAGGGTATCCTGCTCTCCGTCGCCATCTCCATCGCGGTGGCCTTTGCCGGCTGGATCTACATCCGTGGCCAGCAGTACAACCCGCAGGATGACAGCAAGATGCACTTCGCCAACGTGGAGAAGGTGTTCGGCATCCTGATGATCATCACCGCCTGTGCCATGGCCTTTGCCCACGGCTCCAACGACGTGGCCAACGCCATCGGTCCGCTCTCCGCGGTCGCCTCCATCGTGGCGGCCGGCGGCGAGATCGGCGGCAGCTCCCACATCGCCTGGTGGATCCTGCCGCTCGGCGGCATCGGCATCGTGATCGGTCTGGCCACCATGGGCGAGAAGGTGATGGCGACCGTCGGCACCGGCATCACCCACCTGACCCCGAGCCGTGGCTTCGCCGCCCAGCTGGCCACCGCCGCCACCGTGGTGATCGCCTCCGGTACCGGCCTGCCCATCTCCACCACCCAGACCCTGGTCGGTGCTGTCATGGGCGTGGGTCTGGCCCGCGGTATCGCGGCCCTGAACCTGGGCGTGCTGCGCAACATAGTGGTCTCCTGGGTCATCACCCTGCCTGCGGGTGCCATCCTGGCCATCGCCATCTTCTACGTACTGCAGATCTGCTTCTCCTGAGGCGCACCGCAGTGAAGAGCCCGGGTCATTGACCCGGGCTTTTTTGTCTCTCTTCCCTTATCCATCCCTGTCAATGCAGGCTGCTTGCATCACCCGCCCGGCAGGCGCAGACTGTTTGGCCTTGTTTCGACTCAAGGCTCTCATCATGACACCAGCCATCAACCTGCTGAAAAAGCTCAAGATCCCCCACAAACTCTACCCCTACGAGTGCGAAGCCCACGACGACTTCGGCAAGCATGCCGCGACCCAGCTCGGCCTGCCGGAAGCCCAGGTGTTCAAGACCCTGATCGCCCATCACGACAAGCAGGCGGTGGTGGCCATCGTCCCCTCGTCCGGCCTGTGCAGCCTCAAGCAGCTGGCCAAGGCCACCGGTCTCAAGAAGGTGGAGATGATGAAACCGGCGGAGGCCGAGAAGCTGACCGGCTACAAGGTGGGTGGCATCAGCCCGCTGGCCCAGAAGAAGCTGCTGCCCACCGTGCTCGACGACTCGGCCATGCAGTTTGACGAGATCCTGGTGAGCGGCGGCAAGCGCGGCCTCTCGGTCGGCGTGGCCCCCGCTGACATGCTGCGCCTGATGAAGTGGATTGCCGCCCCCATCGGCGAGCACCATGAATAACGCCTGAAACGACAGAGGCCCCGCGAGCGGGGCCTCGTTTGTCTTGTCACGGCAACTGGCCATCGCCACGACAAGCGGTGGTCAGTTCGGACAACCGCAACCGCTGCCTGCCGCGCTCATCGAAGTTGTCGGACGCCAGCCAGCGCGCAAAGCAATCCTGCAGCGCCGGCCACTCACGGTCGATCACCGAGAACCAGGCGGTATCGCGCGTCCGCCCCTTGTCCACCCTGCTCTGGCGAAAGGTCCCCTCGTAACTGAAACCGAGCCGCAGCGCCGCCTGCCAGGAGGGCTTGTTCAAGGCATTGCACTTCCATTCGTAACGACGGTAGCCGAGGGCAAAGGCATTGGCCATCATCAGCGCCATGGCCGCCGTCGCCAGCCTTGAGCGCTGCAGGGCGGGGGAAAAGTGCAGCCAGCCCACCTCTATGCTGCCCGCCAGAGGGTCGATGCGCAGGTAGCTGGCCAGCCCCAGCGGCTGTTCGCCATGCTCGTCGAAGATGGTGTAGAACTGGGGGTCTGTCTTGGCGGCGCACTCTCGCAGCCAGACCAACATATCCGCCTCCTCTGCGTAAGGGCCTGTGGTCAGATAGGTCCACATGGCCCCGTTGTCGGCACTGAAAGCCTGCCACAGGCCGGGGCCGTGACGCTCGGGATCCAGCGGTTCCAGCCGACAGCCCCAGCCGTTGAGCGTGCGGCGGGGCGGAAACTCAGCGCCCCGCCAGTCGGGCAGCGGCGCTCCGACCGGCTGGTCGAACTCGTTCAGATGGATATCAGCAGCCACAGGCAATCCCTCCCGTTTGTAGCACGCCAGGTTCGCTACCAGTAGCGACCGCAAAACCGTCCTGCCGCCACCAGTGCAGGCCACCGATCAGCTCCTTGACCTGAAAGCCGAGCGCCGCCAGTTTGCAGGCGCCACGGGTCGAGCCGTTGCAGCCGATGCCGTCGCAATAGCAGACATAGACCTTGTCCCGCGCCAGTGCGGCCGTGCTGGCCGGGTTCATGGTGGCGTGGGGGAAGCTGATGGCACCGGGGATGTGCCCCTCGGCGTAGTGACCGGCAGAGCGGGTGTCGATGACCACGATCCGCTCTTCCCCGGCCAGCAGATCGGCGGCCAGATCCGCCGGATCGGTGCGAAAGGCCAGCTGGGCCTCGAAGAAGAGGCGGGCTTGCTCGGCGCTGGCCAGTCCGCTGCTCAATACATGACTCATAGTGGCGCTCCTTGTACTCACACCCGGATCCGGGTGGTGATGACTGTGGTGACCGAGTTGGCGATGAAACACTCCTCGTGGGCCTGGTGGTGCAACTGCTCAAGCGCGGCCAGATCCGGCTGACGTTCACCGCTAAACTGCACCAGCGGCTGCAAGGTGACCCGGGTGATGGCCTGACGACCGCGTACATTGGCCTCCATGATGCCCACCGCCTCGTCCCGGTAGCTCTCCACCCGATAGCCCGCCCTGGCCGCCAGCCAGAGGAAGGTGAGCATGTGACAGCTGGAGATCGCCGCGACGAAGGCCTCTTCCGGATCGACGTGCTCGGCCACCGACCAGGGTAGCGGCACCACGTGGGGGGATGAGGACGCCGGCACCCTTATGCCGCCGTCGAACTCCCACCAGTGGGCCCGGCTGTAGCGTTGATCGACGAAGGGCTCGCTAGCCCCGCGCTGCCAGCTGATGGTGGCGCTGTATTCCGACATGCAGACTCCTTTCTCAATTGCCAATCGCTGTGGATCCCGAACCTTGAGCCTCAATGTAGCGACATAATGGCCTTGCCACGCCGACCAATTTTGCCAATATGAGCAGACCAATTAGCGCCCGGGAGCTCCCCATGCCTGCCCTGCCCACCCTGTTTGCCACCCAGCAAGCCAGCGATCTGCCGCTGCACGAACAGCTGGTGCGCACCCTGCGTTCGGCCATGCTGGCCGGCCACCTGCCCCAGCACAGCCGGCTGCCCGCCAGCCGCATGCTGGCCGCGGATCTGGGGGTCTCTCGCAGCACGGTGGAGCTGGCCTATGGCCGGCTGGAGGCGGAAGGCTATCTGGTACGCAAGGTGGGGGCCGGCAGCTTCGTGGCGCTGGCGGCGGTCTCCCCGGCTCCGCGCCCGCCCCAGTCGGCGGCCGGTCTGTCACGCCGTGGTCAGGAGATGGCCGACAGCGGCGCCTGCCACGACGTGCCCGAGGTGGGCCGCTCCTTTGCCTCCAGCCAGCCGGATCCCCGCCTCTTCCCCCAGGCCCTGTGGGGCCGGCTGATGCAGCAGCAGTGGCGCCGGCACGCCGGCGACTGGATGAACTACGGGGATCCGCAGGGGCTGGAGGCGCTGCGCGGCGCCATCAGCAGCTATCTGGTGCAGTCGCGCGGCGTGGTGTGCGAGCCGGACCAGATCCTGATCCTCACCAGCTCCCAGCAGGGGATCCTGCTGGCGACCCAGCTGCTGATCGATGCCGGCGATACCGTCTGGGTGGAGGACCCCGGCTACCCCGGGGCCCGCACCGCCATGGAGAGTGCCGGCGCCCGGGTGCACCCGGTGCCGGTGGATGAGGAGGGGCTCAACCCGCAGGGGGATCACCCGGCGCCGCGGCTCATCTACACCACGCCGGCCCACCAGTATCCTCTCGGCGTGCCCATGAGCCTGCCGCGGCGGATGGCGCTGCTGGCCGAGGCCGAGCGGCACGGCGCCTGGATCCTGGAAGACGACTACGACGGCGAGTACCAGTACGATCAGCGGCCGCTCCCCGCCCTGCAGGGGCTGGATGGCCAGGGGCGGGTGCTCTACGTGGGCACCTTCAGCAAGGTGTTGTTCGGCTCGCTGCGCCTCGCCTACCTGGTGCTGCCCAGGCCGCTGATGGAGTCCTTCTGCCGGGCCCGGGCCGCGGTCGACGGCCACAGCAACCAGCTGCTGCAGGCGGTCACCGCCGACTTCATCCGCGCCGGCCACTTCGCCACCCACCTACGCCAGAGCAGGTTGGTCTATCAGAGCCGCCGCGACCTGCTGCTGGCCGAGCTGGCCAGCCACTGCCCCGCCCTCATCCCCATCCACGCCGGGGCCGGCCTGCAGTGCGCCGTACGGCTCCCCCCGGGCGGCGAGGCGCGCTGGACAGAGGCCGCCAACGCCGAGGGGCTGGGGCTGCGCCCCCTCGGCCAGTTCTACCTGGGCCCGCCGACGCAGGAGGGGTGGCTGCTCGGCTTTGCCTCCCTCGACAACCAGACCCTACGCCGCCTCTGCCGCCAGCTGGGCAGCCAGCTGGCAAGCGACCGACACACCTGAACGGCTGGGGGCCGAACTATAATGGATGAAACAAAATCATAGAGCCTAGCCTGGATGTATAGACTCCTGTTCCTGCTTCTCTCCCTCTTCCTCTCCTCCACGTCGTTGGCGGCGACCCGCTTTACCTATATCAGCCCGGAGAGCGAGAAGGACCCGCGCATGACCTATGACAGGGAGCTGCTCCGCCTCGCCCTCGACAAGACCCGCGACACCTTTGGCGATTATGAGCTGCAACCAGCGCCGCCCATGACCAAGGCTCGGGTCCGGCTCAGTCTGGAGCTCAACAGCTTTACCAACCTGTTCGCCATGGACAGCTACAGCAGCGCGCGGGACGAGAAAGGGCTGGCCTATGTCCGCTTTCCTGTCCATCTCGGCATCGTCAGCTACCGCATCTGTTTCGTCAGTCCAGGCCAACAGGCGGCCATGGCACAGGTGCACGACCTCGAGGGGTTGCGTCGCTTCAGCTTCGGTCAGGGCAAGGGCTGGCTGGACGTGGAGATACTGCGCCATGCAGGCCTCAAGGTGGTGGAGGTCGACGGCTACGAGATGCTGTTCAAGATGGTGGCTCGCGGCCGCTTCGATCTCCTGTGCCGCGGGGCGAGCGAGCTGCGCAGCGAACTGCTCACCCACAAGGAGATCAAGGGGTTGAAGATGGACAGCTCCCTGCTGCTCTACTATCCGCTGCCCAGGGTCTTCTATACCAATGCCGCCAACGGCGAGGCCATGAGGCGGGTGGAGACGGGGCTGCAGCAAGCCTGGCAGGATGGTTCGCTGCAAGCCTTGTGGCGCCGCAGTTTCGGCCCTGCCATCGCCTTCGCCGGGCTCAAGCAGAGGCGCATGCTGAAGCTGGAAAACCCCTTCCTCAAGGGCATCAACTTCGATTACCAGCACTACTTCTACAACCCGGTGACGGATCGCTTCGGCAAACCCTGATGAGACTCAGCCCTGCTCGCGGCAGAGCGCCAGCCAGGCCTCGGCGGTGCGGGAGAGATAGCGCTCGCTCGGCCAGATCACCCCGAGTCGCCAGCTCAGCTCGGGTACCAGCGGCCTCAACACCAGGCCGTCCGGTGCCAGCCGGCGGCAGATGGGCTCGGGCAGGAAGGCGACCCCCATGCCGCTGCGCACCATGGCGGTGAGAAAGTCCCACTGGCTGCTGCGCGCCGCCACCTGGGGCTCGAAACCGGCCGCCCGGCACGCCTGTTCCAGCCGCTCGCTCAGGGTGAAGGCCTGGGTGTAGAGCAGGAAGGGCTCGTCCCGCAGCGCCTCCAGCCGGATCTCGCCGCAATCCCGCCAGCGCGGCAGATCGGGCAGCACCACCTGAATGGGATACTGATCCAGCTCCAGGACGCTCAAAGCCCCCTCCTCCCTGGTCGGCAGCATGGTGATGGCGAGATCCAGCTCCCCTTCCAACACCGCCTGCTCGATGCGCCGACCACCGTACTCGACGATGGAGAGCTCGACCTTGGAGTAGCGGCTGCGATAGGCGCGGATCAGATCCGCATAGACGTGACCCACCATGGGCGGAATGCCGAGGGCCAGCCGGCCAAACTGCAGGCTCTGCAGATCGGTGAGTTCCGCCTCCAGCTGCTGCATTTCGGCCAGAATGGTCTGGGCCCGGTTGAACAGCACCCGGCCGCTGTCGGTTAGGGTGAAGCGGCGTCCCGCGCGGCTCAGCAGGGGCTGGCCCAGCTCCTCCTCCATGTTGCGGATCATCTTGCTGATGGTGGGCTGGGTGACGAACAGCTTCTCGGAGGCGCGGGTGAAGCTCTGTTCCCGCACCAGTTCGACAAAGTAACGCAGGGCGCGGATGTCCATGGCGATCTCCTGACAGACGGCAAAACCAAATCATGCCTCTTTGGCATGATTCTGATAATTTTAATTCATTTTTTGCAGGTTTAACCCATCTCTATACTGTGAGCAAGTTCACAGAAAGACCCATATCATGAAAGCCCTCTCCCTTCGCTGGTTCCAGACTCCCTTCCAAATCGCCCTGCTGGCCGCCATCTGGCTGCTGGCCGATACCGCGGTGCGCACCCTCCACCTGCCGCTGCCTGCCAACCTCACCGGCATGCTGTTGCTGCTGGCCTGCATCCTGCTCGGGGTGGTCAAGGCCCAGTGGTTTGAAGCTGGCGCCCGCTGGCTGCTGGCGGAGATGCTGCTGTTCTTCGTCCCCGCCGTGGTGGCGGTGGTCAACTATCAGGAGCTGCTGTTGCAGGAGGGGTGGCGCATCATGGTGGTGCTGCTGGTGAGCACAACCCTGGTGCTCGGCACCACGGCACTGGTGGTGGACAGGGTCTACCGCCTCGAATTGAAACTGGCCCGCCGGAGTCGTCGTCATGTCTGATACCCTGCTCGGCCTGCTCTGCTTCGCCCTGACCCTGCTCTTCTACTACGCCAGCAAATGGCTCTACGGCAAGAAGCGCATCCTGCCGCTGATGCCGCTGCTGCTGGCGCCGACCCTGCTGGTGGCGGTCGTCATGCTGTTTCACATCCCCTATCAGGACTACATGGCCGAATCCCACTGGCTGCTCTGGCTGCTGGGGCCGGCCACCGTGGCCTTCGCGGTGCCGGTCTACGAGAACCGCCGGCTCATTCGCCGCCACTGGCTGTCACTGTCGGTGGGGGTGGTCGCCTCCGTCATGATGGCGGTGGGCAGTACCGTGCTGCTGGCCCGCTGGCTCGATCTCTCCGACATGCTGCAGCGCAGTCTGGCGATGCGCTCCATCACCACCCCCTTCGCGGTGGAGGCGACCCGCGCCATCGGCGGTCAGAGCGATCTCACCGCCCTGTTCGTGGTGCTGACCGGGGTCATTGGTATGGCGGTGGGGGAGAGCGTGCTCACCCTGCTGGCCATTCGCAGCCGGCTCGGCAAGGGGGCGGGCTTTGGTGCCTCGGCCCACGGCGCCGGTACCGCCAAGGCCTATCAGATGGGCAACGAGGAGGGGGTGGTCTCCAGCATGGTGATGATGATAGCCGGCATGGTGACAGTGCTGCTGGCGCCTCTGCTGGGTCAGCTGTTCTGGTAGCGATCGCGCGGCAGGTCAAGGCCACAGGTTCCGGCGCCGGAGAGCCCGTCCCGACGCCATCAACCGCTACACTCAACTCAATGTGACAGTTGTGAGCGGTATGATGAACCACAGAACGATGATCCTGGGGCTGCTGGCCGGTAGTCTGCTCTTCTCTCCCCTGCTGCCGGCCGCGGACATAGTGACCTATGTCAGCCCGGAGAGTGACCGGGATTTGCGTTCCCTCTACGGTCAGCAGCTGCTGCAGCTGGCCCTGGAGAAGACCCGCGACAGCTTCGGCGACTACGAACTGCGCCCGGCCCCGTCCATGAGCCGGACCCGGCTGCGTCAGGTGCTGCAATACAACCTCTACCCCAACCTGCTGGCCATCGACAGCTTCCCGCGCCCGGAGGGGAGCCACGACCTCGACTATGTCCGCTTCCCGGTGGATCTCGGCATTCTCGGCTATCGCATCTGCTTCGTCAGCCCCAAGCAGCAGCAGGCCGTGGCCCGAGTGCGCACCCTCAGCGATCTGCAGCAGTTCACCCATGGCCAGGGCCGCGGCTGGCAGGATGCCGACATACTGCGCGCCGCCGGCTTCAAGGTACAGGAGGTTGAGGGCTACGAGCGGCTGTTCAAGCTGGTGGTGCGCGGCCGAGTTGACCTCTTCTGCCGGGGTGCCAACGAGCTGCTGAGCGAGCTGGATACCCACAAGGATCTGGGGCCGCTGACGGTCGACCAGCACCTGGCGCTCTACTACCCCTTCGTCCACCTCTTCTACAGCCACAAGGAGAACCAGCGGGCCCTGCACCGGATCCGGGCCGGCCTGCAGCTGGCCTGGCAGGATGGTTCACTGCAGGCGCTCTGGCTCAAGACCTACCAGCCGGCGCTGGCATTTGCCAGGCTCGACCAGCGGCAACTGTTCAGACTGGACAACCCCCTGCTGCAGGGACTCGACTTCGATTACCACCCCTATCTTTACGATCCCCTCACCCAGCGCTTCGGACCGGGCGAGCCCGCCACCGGCAAACCCTGACCCTGGCTCTGCCCGCTCACGGCCGGGAGAGTCACTACACTCAGAAGAGTCTCTGCTTTTCACAGGAGCGCATGATGCACTGGACCCCGCTGCTCGCCCTGCTGACGGCCATGCCCGTGCTGGCCGGCCCGACCCTGTTCACCTACATGAGTCCGGAGAGCGAGCACGACCCCAGAAGCACCTATGATCGCGAAGTCCTGCGCCTGGCGCTGGAGAAGACCCGCGCCAGCCATGGCGACTACCGGATGCAGGCCGCCCCCCCCATGACCCTGGCCCGGATGTGGGTCAGCCTGCGCTTCAACCACTACCCCAACCTGTTCGCCATGGACAGCTACCGCGCCGACCGGGACATGAGCGGCATCGACTACGTGCGCTTCCCCATCCATATCGGCATTGTCAGCTACCGCATCTGCTTCGTCAGCCCTACCCGCAAGGATGAGGTTGCCAAGGCCACCAGCCTGGATGAGCTGAAGCGCTTCGACATCGGCCAGGGCAAGGGCTGGCTCGACGTAGAGATCCTGCGCCGGGCCGGCTTCAAGGTGCTGGAGGTGGAGGGCTACGAGCAGCTTTTCAAGATGGTGGCTCGCGGCCGTTTCGATCTTTTCTGTCGCGGGATCAACGAGTTGCCTCAGGAAAAGCTGAACCACAAAGAAGTGGAAGGGCTGATGATGGATGAGAGCCTGGCCCTCTACTACCCCCTGCCCCGGGTCTTCTTCACCCACAACGGCAACCGGCAAGCCATCGACCGGGTGCAGCAGGGGCTCAAGGCCGCCTGGCGCGACGGCTCCCTGCAGGCGCTCTGGCTGAAAGCATTCAAGCCCTCCCTCAGCTTCGCCCACCTCAATACCCGCCGGCTGTTCCGGCTGGAAAACCCCTACATCAAGGGGATCGACTTCAACTACCAGGCCTACTTCTACGACCCGGTGCATGAGCGCTTCGGCCCCGGTGACTAGGCGGCCCCCCGCCATGCCGGCGCGACCATGAAAAAGCCCGGGTCACTGACCCGGGCTTTTTGTCCATGCCTCGTCTCCATACCTCGTCAATCCTCGAGGAAGGTCCACTCGTCGCGCACCCGGCTGATGGCGTCGAGCCGGCGCTTGGCCAGCTGCTCGCGAATAGCCTCCCCCTTGAAGCCGGCCGCCACTATCTCCTTCACCGGCACCGCCTGGGCGGCCGCCAGCGCCTGCGCCACATAGTCGGGTTCAGCATAGACCCGCTCCTCGAAGCCGGTACGGCCGTGGAAGTCGGCCCGGCAGGCGTCCAGCAGCTGGGCGAAGCGCTCGGGCCTGCGCCAGGCGTCGGCCTTGTCGAACACCTTGAGCAGGGTCGCCGGCTTGAGCTCGAAGGCGATATGGATATGGGTGTGCAGGTCGCTCACCAGCAGCGCCAGATCGCGGCACTCGTTCGGTACCCGGAACCGCTCGCAGAAATCGCGGATGAGCGGCAAGCCCTTCTGGCCGTGGCCGTGGTGACTCGGCCAGAACTCCGGCGGGGTCAGCCCCTTGCCAAAGTCGTGGCACAGCGCCGCGAAGCGCACCGCCAGCTCGGGGGAGAGGCGGCAGGCCTGCGCCAGCACCATCATGGTGTGGATGCCGGTATCGATCTCCGGGTGCCACTTGGGGGGAGCTGGCACCCCGAACAGGGCGTCCAGCTCGGGGAACAGGGCGGCCAGAGCGCCGCACTCGCGCAGCACCTCGAAGAACACCTGCGGGGTCGGCCCCAACAGCACCTTCTCCAGCTCCTTCCAGACCCGCTCAGGGGTCAGGTGGGCCAGCTCGCCGGCCTCGGTCATCTCGCGCATCAGCGCCAGCGTCTCGGGAGCCACCACGAAACCCTGGGCGTGGAAGCGGGCGGCGAAGCGGGCCACCCGCAGGATGCGCAACGGATCTTCGGCAAAGGCGGGGGAGACATGGCGCAACACCCGTTGCTTCAGATCCTCGATGCCGCCATAGGGATCGTGCAGTTGCCCCGCCTCATCTTCGGCGATGGCGTTGACGGTGAGATCCCGGCGCAGCAGATCCTGCTCCAGCGTCACCTCCGGCGAGGCGTGGCAGACGAAGCCGGTGTAACCCTGCCCCTGTTTGCGCTCGGTGCGGGCCAGCGCGTACTCCTGCTGGGTCTTGGGGTGCAGAAACACGGGAAAGTCGCGGCCCACCTGGGTAAAACCCAGTGCCAGCATCTGTTCCACGGTCGCCCCGACCACCAGGTGATCCCTGTCCCCCTGCGGCAATCCCAGCAGGCGATCCCGCACCGCGCCCCCAACCAGATAAGTCTGCAAGCTCTGTCTCCCTTGATAAACCTGTCCCGATTATACCGGTTTGACCGATGGAGACTATTCCCGGCCCGACATCGATGCCATGTGAACCCGGTTGGCGGGGCCGCCCTCGATACTTCTGGCCCTTTTTCCCACCGCCAGCCGCCATGGCCGCAGCCCTGATTTCCCCACCGGGAGATCAGGGTGCGCGCTGGCCCCCCTTATGGCATCCGGGTCTTTGACATCCCTTGGGGGAGGCTTTAACCTGCCGCCCATAACAACGGAATGGATCCTTATGTACACACAGTTCTTCGGTCTGTCGGAGCACCCGTTCTCCATCTCGCCCAATCCCAAATACCTCTACATGAGTGAACGGCACGGGGAAGCCCTCGCCCACCTCAACTACGGGTTGCAGGATGGGGGCGGCTTCGTGCTGCTGACCGGGGAAGTGGGCACCGGCAAAACCACCGTCTCCCGCTGCCTGTTGCAGCAGTTGCCGGCCGAGACCGAGATCGCCTACATCCTCAATCCATCCCTGACCGAACGGGACCTGCTGGCGGCCATCTGCGACGAGTTCCAGCTGGGCTATGGCCAGGATGCCGGCCTCAAGCAGCTGTTCGACCTTATCCGCGATCACCTGCTGGCCAATCTGGCGGCAGGCAAGCGCAGCGTGGTGCTGGTGGACGAAGCCCAGCACCTGCTGCCCGGCGTGCTGGAACAGCTGCGCCTGCTCACCAACCTGGAGACCGACGAGAAGAAGCTGCTGCAGGTGGTGCTCATCGGCCAGCCCGAGCTGCAGCAGATGCTGCGCCAGCCCCTGCTGCGCCAGCTGGCCCAGCGCATCACAGCCCGCTACCACCTGCTGCCGCTCTCCTGCCAGGACGTGGATGCCTATGTCCGCTTTCGTCTGCAGGTGGCCGGCTGCGTGCAGCCCATCTTTACCCCCAAGGCGATCCAGACCCTGCACCGCCTCTCCGGCGGCATTCCGCGCCTCATCAACCTCATCTGCGACCGCGCCCTGATCGCCGCCTTCGCCCGCGGCAGCCACAAGATAGTGCACGGCGACATCAGCCTGGCGGCCTTCGAGGTGAGCGGCATCCGTGACGAGGGCACCTGGCAGTCCGGCCTGATGGTGGCGCTGGTTGGCGCCTTGCTGGTGGCCACCGGCTGGTGGGGCTGGCAGTTCTTCGGGGTCTTCCCGACCCGCCCGGTGGTCACGGTGGAGGTGCCGGTCAAGGTGGACGACACCCCGGAGCAGCAGGAGCAGCTGACCCGCGCCATCAACCAGGCGCTGGAGCCGGACAGCGCCATGCAGAATCTCTACAAGGTGTGGGGCTACCAGACCGAACTGGAAGAGGCGACCTGCGACAACGCACCGCGCGCCGGCCTGCGTTGCCAGGAGGGGGAAGCCTCCCTGGCCGATCTGCAGGCCCTGCAGTATCCCGCCCTCGTCAGCCTGACCGACGAGACCGGCGGCACCTATTACGCCACCTTGGTCAACCTCGGCCCCGACAAGGCCAACCTGCTCATCGGCAACCAGAGCTGGCAGGTGGACCGGCAGTGGCTGAACGATTACTGGGGTGGCAGCTACACCCTGCTGTGGCGCATGCCCAAGGGCGGCGTCACCCTGATCGGCAACAACGCAGGCCCCAGCCAGGTGCAGTGGCTCGACAACGCCCTCAGCCGGGCCCTGCAGCAGCCGGATCGCAAGGTCCGTCGCTTCGATGCCGAGCTCAAGACCAAGCTGCAGCAGTTCCAGCGCGAGCAGGGGCTGACGCCGGACGGCATCGCCGGCAGCAACACCCTGCTGCGCCTCAACGTGATGGCCGGCGAACCCATGCCGAAGCTGGAGGATGACGCCCAGCGGGCCAGCAAGCCGGCCAAGCTGGATCCGGCAGAGGACGATGCCATCAACACACTGTCGGAGGAGGCTTCCTGATGTCCACCCTGCTCAAGGCGCTGCGGCGGGCCGATCAGCCCCAGTTCACCCCGCACATTCCGGCGATGGGGCTGCCGTTCAGCCAGGATGAGGAACAACCCAGGCGCTGGATCTGGTGGCTGCTGGCCCCGCTGGCGCTGGTGATGGGGGCCGCCGCCAACTATGGCTGGCACCTGCTCAACAACCGCCCCATCGAGAAGACGGTGGAGGTGAAGGAGGTGGTGACCCCGCCCTTCGTGCGGGTCGAGCCCAAACCGATGATCACCCGGCCGCTGCCACCGCCGCCGCCCGAACCCGTGGTCACCCCCAAGGTCGATGCACAGCCCGCACCAGCGCCCGCCGACAGCAGCCAGGGGCTGGCCGAGCGCATCCTCAATGCCCTCAACAACACTCCGCTGCGGGAGCAGGGCGCGCCGCCGCAGGTGCCGGCCGAGCTGCAGGCCACGCCGCTCAGCGCTCTGCCGCAGGCGCTCCGCCAGCAGGTACCGCCGCTGGCCTACGGCGCCCACGTCTTCTCCTCCAACCCGGCCAACCGGGCCGTGAGGTTGAACGGGCGCACCTACCGGGAAGGGAGCGAAGTCGCCCCCGGAGTCACCCTGCTCGCCATCGCCCAGGATTACATCATCCTGCAGGTAGGTGGGCAGAATGCCAGCCTCAAGGCGCTGCAGGACTGGCGCGGCTAAACCGCGCATACCACCGCCATTTCAAGAGGGAGCCTGAGAGCTCCCCTTTTTAATCAATGACATGAGAACAAAGGGAGCAGTCCGAGCAACACCACCTTCGCCAACCGGACGTTGCACTGGTATCAGCGCCAAGACCGCTACACGTTAGTCAATTTAGTTTTAAATCAATAACATGAGCATAATGTGAACAACTCAGATAACGTGACCTTCGCCACCAGGATCCTGGACTGGTATCAGCTCCACGGTCGCAAGACCCTGCCCTGGCAACAGGAGAAGACCCCCTACCGGGTCTGGGTCTCGGAAATCATGCTGCAGCAGACCCAGGTCGCTACGGTCATTCCCTACTATCAGCGCTTCATGGCCCGCTTTCCCGACGTGCTGGCACTGGCCGATGCCCCCATCGACGAGGTGCTGCACCACTGGACCGGGCTCGGCTATTACGCCCGCGCCCGCAACCTGCACAAGGCGGCCCAGCAGATCCGCGACCTCCATGGCGGCCTCTTCCCGGAGCGGCTGGAGGAGGTGATGGCGCTGCCGGGGATCGGCCGCTCCACCGCGGGTGCCGTGCTCTCCCTCTCCCTTGGCCAGCCCCACGCCATCCTGGATGGCAACGTGAAGCGGGTACTCACCCGCTGGCTGGCCCTGCCCGGCTGGCCCGGCCAGAAGCAGGTAGAAAACGATCTGTGGGAGCTGGCCATCCGCCTCACCCCCAAGCTCGGGGTGGCCCACTACAACCAGGCCATGATGGACATGGGGGCCACCGTCTGCACCCGCAGCAAGCCCGCTTGCGAGCGCTGCCCGGTGCGGGAGGATTGCCAGGGGCTGTCGCAGGGCAACCCCACCGCCTACCCCAACAGCAAGCCCAAGAAGAGCATCCCGGCCCGTACCGGCATCATGCTGCTCATCCGCCACGGCGATCAGCTGCTGCTGGAGAAGCGGCCGCCGCAGGGGATCTGGGGCGGGCTCTACTGCTTCCCCCAGGTGGAGTCGGACACCGAGGTGGCTGGGCTGTTGCAGCGGCTCGGCCTGACCGGCAGCGAACCCCGCGAACTGGCCGGTTTTCGCCATACTTTCAGCCACTTTCACCTAGACATCCGGCCCATGCTGATCGAAACCGACGCGCCGCCAGCCCCCCTGCTCATGGAAGCGGATAACCGACTCTGGTATAACTTACGCCATCCTGCAGAGGTGGGTCTGGCGGCCGCCACGGCCCGTCTGCTCGCCTATCCGGACTTACAACCATAGAGGTCAACATGAGCCGTACCGTATTTTGCCAGCGCCTGAAAAAAGAGGGCCCGGGTCTCGATTTCCAGCTCTACCCCGGTGAACTCGGCAAGCGCATTTTTGACAATATCAGCAAGGAAGCCTGGACTGAGTGGCAGAAGAAGCAGGTGATGCTGATCAACGAGAAGAAGTTGAACATGATGAACCTCGAGCATCGCCAGCTGCTGGAGAAAGAGATGGTGAACTACCTGTTTGAAGCGGGTGAAGTGGCCATCGACGGTTATACCCCGCCCAGCAAATAACCCGTGAGCGGGGCCGGCCTGCGCAGGCCGGCCCCGTCGACTCACGGCAACGACGGAAGTGACGGGCGGCCCGCCGCCCAGTTTGAGGACTCTATGGGCCGAATTTTCTGGCTGCTGTGCACCCTGCTGTTTCTCTCTGCCTGTTCATCCTCCCCCAAGCCCAATGGCAGCGAGGATGACGATCTCGTCAACGGCAAGGACATCCGCGGCTTTGAACACATGATTAGCGCGCTCTCCCACAATGTGAACGAGATTTGGGGGCGTGAGGCGCTGTTTGCGGGCAAGTTTGACTACGTCAAATACACGGATCAATACAAGAGCCGGGCCCACATCGACTTCTCCAGCGGCCACATCATGGTCGAGACCGTCTCCGGCATCGACCCGCGCTCCCATCTGCGCCGCGCCATCATCGAAACCCTGCTCACCCCGGACGATCCGGCGGAAGTGGATCTCTACTCCGACGCCGAGATCCTGCCCGGCGGCGAGCCCTTCCTCTACGGTCAGGTGCTGGACAACCAGGGCCAGCCGATCCGCTTCGACTGGCGTGCCGAGCGCTATGCCGACTACCTGCTCAACACGGCGATGAAGAAGCGCACCCTCGGCATCCGTACCATCTTCTTCGTCGACATCCCCATGGTGGCCAACCACGAGGACCGACGGGGCTACAAGTACGCCAGCCTGATCCGGGAAGCCTCCCGCAAGTACGGGGTGGCGGAGAGCCTGATCTACGCGGTGATCAAGACCGAGAGCAGCTTCAACCCCTATGCGGTCAGCCATGCCAACGCCTACGGCCTGATGCAGGTGATCCCGGCCACCGCCGGGCGGGACGTCTACGTGCGGGTCAAGGGCAAGAGCGGCCAGCCGACCCGGGAGGACCTGTTCAACCCGGCCTACAACATCGACGTCGGGACCGCCTATCTGCACCTGCTGCAGACCGTCTATCTGGGGGATATCCAGGATCCGCGCTCGCGTCGCTACGCCGTCATCTCGGCCTACAACGGCGGTGCCGGCGGGGTGCTCAACACCTTCTCCAGCGATCGCAAGGCGGCGCCCGGCATGATCAATCAGCTCTCCCCCGAGGCGGTCTACCAGATCCTGACCGAGCAGCACCCCAAGGCGGAAGCCCGCCGCTATCTCTACAAGGTCAATCAGGCCGAGAAAGGGTTCAAGCGCACGCTGGCCCGCACCGGCTAAGCAGACCAAAGCAAAAGGGCGCCTCATGGAGGCGCCCTTGTTACGTCTGGCGTGCGGAGTCAGCCCTTATTTGGCGATGAAACCACCCTTGCTCTGTGGGGCGGCGCCCACCTTCTCCAGCTTCTCCACCTCCACTTCGGTCTTGTTCCAGCTGTGGTCCACCTCGCCACGGATGCGGATCAGATCGTCCGGGCCCACTTCGGTGCCACGCCACACGTCTTGATCCACTTCCACTTCCACCTCGCCACTGGCGTCGCGGAACAGGTAGTTCTCTCCGCCCAGGTGCTTGACCAGCTTCCCTTCCAGGGTGGCCCAACTGTCATCGGCCAGATCCTTCAACTGCGCGACGGACACCTTGTTCTGCTCCTGCGGGCCGGTATAGGCCGCCATGGCGAAAGAAGAGATGGACATCAGGGTCAACAGACCGATTACGCTTGCCTTGTTCATTTCATGCTCCTGTCATTGGGTACGGGTGCAGTCTGCCTGCCGGGGCGTGAAACAAACGTGAAGCCTCCCCATCTGGGTGAAGGGGATGTGACCGTAATCGATTTAATCAGCCCCCACTGCTGCGAAATAAAATTCGGCCTTATACCCTGAAAGATGGCAAAACAGCTTCCCAGCACCTTTGCCTATCGAGGAACAGCCTGCAGGCACCACCTGCTTCCAATCAATGAGAACAACAAGATGAAGAAATGGTTTGTGTGTTTATTGGGACTCTTCGCGCTGACAGTTCAGGCAGCCGACAGTCGCCCCGCCTTCTCCCGGATCGTGATGTTTGGCGACAGCCTCTCCGACACCGGCAAGATGTACAGCAAGATGCGCGGTTATCTCCCCTCCAGCCCTCCCTACTATCAGGGCCGCTTCTCCAACGGGCCGGTCTGGCTGGAGCAGCTGACCCGGCAGTTCCCGGGGCTGACCATCGCCAACGAGGCGGAGGGGGGCGCCACCGCGGTGGCCTACAACAAGATCTCCTGGAATCCCAAGTATCAGGTCATCAACAACCTGGATTACGAGGTCACCCAGTTCCTGCAAAAGGACAGCTTCAAACCCGATGATCTGGTGATCCTCTGGGTCGGTGCCAACGACTACCTGGCCTATGGCTGGAACACCGAGCAGGATGCCAAACGGGTGCGCGACGCCATCAGCGATGCGGCCAACCGCATGGTATTGAATGGCGCCAAGCATATTCTGCTGTTCAACCTGCCGGATCTGGGCCAGAACCCCTCGGCCCGCAGCCAGAAGGTGGTCGAGGCGGCCAGCCATGTCTCCGCCTACCACAACCAGCTGCTGCTGAACCTGGCACGCCAGCTGGCCCCCACCGGCATCGTCAAGCTGTTCGAGATCGACAAGCAGTTCGCCGAGATGCTGCGCGAGCCGCAGAACTTCGGCCTGAGCGACACCGAGAACGCCTGCTACGGCGGCGGCTATGTGTGGAAGCCGTTTGCCTCCCGCAGTGCCACCAGTGTCGCCAGCGACAGCAGCCTCTCCGCCTTCAACCCGCAGGAACGCCTCGCCATCGCCGGCAACCCGCTGCTGGCCCAGGCCGTGGCCAGCCCCATGGTGCGTCGCAGCGCCAGCACCCTCGACTGCGAAGGCAAGATGTTCTGGGATCAGGTTCACCCCACCACTGTCGTGCACGCCGCCCTGAGCGAGCGGGCCGGTGCCTTCATCGAGGCTCAGTACGAGTTCCTCGCCCACTGATGACAAAGGGCCGACGACAGTCGGCCCTTCTTGTTACATGGCCCAGCCCTCACAGACTGGCACCACTCAGCGATAGCGCTTCACGATGCCGTCGTAGATGCCGTTCTGCTTGATGGTGGCCAGCGCCTCCTGCAGCCGCTTGACCACCTCGGGCGAGGTTTTCAGACTCGCCGCCACGTAGAGATCCCCCCCGGTAAAATCCTCGATGTCGTGCACTATCTTGAGGGTGGACGGCCCATAGCCCGCCTGGCGCGCATAGTAGTAGGCCGTCTCCTGCGACACCGGCCAGAGATCGATGCGTCCCATCAACAGTTTGAGCAGATTGGCTTCATGGTTGTTGTTGCGTTGCAGGTTGGAAAAATTGCGGCTGATGAGGTACTGCTCCAGCGCGTCGTTGCGCACCGTGCCGATGGACCAGGCTCGCGCCTGTGACAGCTGGCTAAAGGGCTTGATATCGTCGCGCTTGGCCAGGGCGAACACATGGAAGTCGATACGCGCTATCACCCCGATCCACTGGAACTGCGCCTCGCGCTCGGGGAAGCGGCTGATGCTGTAGATGAGCACGTTGGGACGGCTGCGCGCCAACGAGATGGCCCGCGCCCAGGGGTAGATGTCCAGACTGTATTCGAAGCCGGCCTCTTCCAGCATGGCCTCCACCACCTCGGTGCCCAGCCCCTTGACCTCGGCCTCTTCCAGATAGTTGTAGGGGGCATAGTCTTCGGTCACCACCTGCAGGGTCTCGGCCGCCCAGCCCTGCACCAGCCATAACGCCCAGCACAGCCATATCCACCTGATGTTCATGCTCACCTCGCTGCAGACCCGCCTCGATTAACTATTGCGCCCCCTCGGCAGAGCGCAAATCACGGCGGCAAATTGCGGCGATGAAAATCACATTATGTTTTATATCAGTTGCTTGAGAACCCGGAGAAAGCGACTACCCTTACTCTGTTGTGGCTGTGCTATAAGCCCGACCCATAAGGAGAGGCGACCCCGTCAACCTCCCCTCAACAATATGAAATTGCAGAGGCTCAACATGAATAAAACACTGATTACCTTGCTGGTTTCAGGCTTGCTTGCGGCCAACGCCCAGGCAGCCGGACAGGACAACACCTGGTATGGCGGTGCCAAGCTGGGTTGGTCCAACTTCTATGGCGTCGATCACAACCAGGATATCAAGGACAACTACGCCATCAGCGAAGAGGACAAGAACGATGTCGGCGCCGGCGCCTTCCTCGGCTACCAGGTCAACCAGAACCTGGGCTTCGAACTGGGTTACGACTGGCTCGGCAAGTACAAATACACGGCGACCGACAAGCTGATCCCCACCGACATCGGCCGGGACGAGATAAAAGCCCAACTGGCCCAGCTCACCATGAAGATCGGCATGCCGGTCAGTGACAACCTGGATCTCTATACCCGCCTCGGTGGCGCTTACGCCTGGACCGACAGCAAGCAGTTCGACAATGACAACGGCGCCGCCTTTGTCGGGGCGCTGGGGGCGGAATACGCCTTCAACCGTGACTGGGCCGCCCGCCTCGAGTACCAATACACCACCCCGCTCGGCGACAACTCGCTCGACAAGACCGGGGCCGAACTCGACAACGGCCTGCTGGCGGTCGCCGTGGTCTATCGCTTCGGCCAGGTCGCCCCCGTGGTGGCGGCGCCGATGCCGGCTCCGGCCCCCGAACCCGTGATGGTCGACAAGCAGTTCACCCTGAGCTCGGACGTGCTGTTCGACTTCAACAAGGCGACCCTCAAGCCGGCCGGTGGTCAGGCGCTGGATAACCTCTACAGCCAGATCGAGCAGGCCAGACCCAAGGATGGCGTCGCCACCGTGATCGGCTACACCGACCGCATCGGTTCCGATGCCTACAACCAGAAGCTCTCCGAACAGCGTGCCCGGACCGTCGCCGACTACCTGGTCGGCAAGGGGCTGCCGGCAGACAAGGTCAACGTGGAAGGGCGCGGCAAGGGCAATCCGGTCACCGGCGACAGCTGCACCAGCAAGTCCAAGCGCGAGCTGATCGTCTGCCTGGCCCCGGATCGCCGGGTCGAGGTCAAGGTCGAAGGGATCTCCGAAGTGCAGCAGTGATCCTCGCCGGTGGGTAACCACCCCAATACAAAAAAACGGGAGGCCAAGGCCTCCCGTTTCATTTTGAGTCGGTGCATCGACATGTCGTCAGGCGCCCTTGCGCACCTCGGACGCAATCTGGTCGAGCAGTTGCTGCCAACCAGCCCCCAGCTCGCTCACCAGAGTGCCGTAGCCGTCGGCAGGCAGCACCCGCACCTGCTGGAAGGGGACGTCACGCAGGACAGTGCCCTCTTCGGTCAGCAGGCGCCAGCGGCCGCTCAGCACGGCGCGACCATCGTGGCGGCCCTGGAAGCGCTCCACCGAGATGGTCAGCACCGGCCCTTTGCGGGCACCGTCCTGCCGTACCACCCAGCCCGGCAAGCGGCTGGAGAGACCGTTCAGGGTCAGCTGATCGAGCTGGGCATCCAGCGACCCCGCCCAACGATGGTACTCGGCGAAGTGCAGCTCCTTGCCCTCCAGCTGATAGACCAGGCTCATCCGATCCAGCTGGCCGGACAGAGAGACAGGTTTGAGCACCAGCTGATGCTGCGGCTGCGCCACCACGGGGGCCGGTTGCTGCGCCTCGGCGTCGAGGGAGTAGTAGTGCAGCTGCGTCGGTGCCGCGCTGCAACCCGCCAGCAGGCCTAGCAAGGCCAGCGTCATCATCCGTTTCTTCATCATTGACCTCGCTTGGGCTCGGGATCACGGGGACGAGCCCGATCGAAAATCAACGAGCTCGGCTGCTCGTTGAGCGAATGTACCAACGGCTGCAACTCGCGCATCAGCTGGTTGAGCGACTGCACCGACTGCCGCAGATCCTGGTTGGTCTGGGAGTTGGCATCATACTCCTGCAGCGTGCTCTGCAACTGTTTCAGGCTGTCGTTGAGGGACGCCGGCAACTGCTGGGTCGCGCTCTGACCGGTGAACTTGTTCAGGTTGGCACTCAGCGCACTGACATTCTTCAGGGTTTGATCCAGGGTCGCCAGGGTGTGGTTGACCTGGTTCAGGGTCTGGGCGGTGTCCATGTCGACGAACTTGTCGAGGATCTGGTTCACCTTGCGTTCGATCTGATCCAGCCCTGCCTGCACGGTCGGGAATACCTGATAGCCCGCCAGTTTGGTGGGCTGGAACTTGGGCGCATCGGGGTAGAAGTTCAGATCCACCACCTTGCCCCCGGTCAGCAGGCTGGAGGTCTTGAGCGTCGCCCGCAACCCCTCCTTGAACTGCTTGCCGAACAGGGCGCGCCACTGCTCCTTCTCCGCGTTGGCATAGCGATGGGAGAGACGCTGCACCTCGATCCGCGCCAGTACCGGGATCTGCCGGCTCTGGAACATCTGCACCCCTTTCTCGTCGATGAGATAGGGCGCCGAGATGACGGTACCGACCCGAATGCCGCGATACTCCACCGCCGCGCCCGGGTGCAGGCCGCCGACGCTGTCCTCGAACAGGAACACGTAGTCGATGAACTGATCCAGGCTACCGGCCAGTACGCTGGCCTGATCCTGGAACAGGGTGAAGTCGTCCATCTGCTTGACCGGCTCGCCGGGTGCCCAGCCAGGGGGCAGCCCCATGGTGATGCCGCCATCCAGCAGGCTCTCCAGCGAATCCATCTTCACCTTCATCCCCTCGCTGCTCATGGAGACCTCAAAGCCCGGGGTCATCCAGAAGCGGGAGTTGCTGCTCACCAGCACGTCATAGGGGGCGTTGATGAAGATCTGATACTGCATCTCGCTCTTCTCGGGCAGGAACTTCGCCTCTTCCACCTGGCCTATGGTGAAGCCCTGGTAGTTGATGGGCGAACCCACCCCGAGTGCTCGGGTATCCCGGCTGCTCAGCGATAATCGCAGCCCCTTGGCGTCCTGCGAGGCCAGTGGCGGCTTGTCCAGCATGGCGTACTCGTCGCGCGCCTTGCCCTTCTTGCCGGGGGCCAGCTCGATGTAGGCGCCGGAGAGCAGGGTGCCGAGGCCCGACACCCCTTCGCGTCCCACCCGCGGCTTGACCACCCAGAACTGGCTGTCCTTCTTGAGCATGCCGGCGGCGGCATTGGTCAGGCGGGCCTTCAGCACCGCGTGGCTGTAGTCATCGCTGAGCTCCACCGCCTCGATGCGACCCACCTCCACCTCGCGGGAGCGGATCATGGTCTTGCCCGCCACTATCCCTTCGGCTGTTGCCACCGTCAGGGTGAAGCTGGGACCTTGCGAATACCAGTGCTGGAACAGCATCCAGATCCCGATGAACAGCGCCAGCAGCGGCACCATCCAGATTGCGGCGGCCGAGCTCAGAAAGTCCGAGCCAGGTTTCCACCTCTTCTTACGCTCACTCACGTTCGCGTTCTCCTTGTTGTAAATCCCAGATCAGGCGGGAATCGAAACTCATGGCAGCCACCATGGTCACCAGAACCACACCTGCAAAAGCGACGGCCGCAGGGCCCGGATAGATGGTCATCAGGTTGTCGAGCCGGATCAGACCCGCCAGGATGGCCACCACGAAGACGTCGATCATCGACCAGCGCCCCACAAATTCAGTCATGCGATAAAGCTTGAGCTTGCCAAGGGGCGAGGTGCCCTGCCCGCGCTGCACCATGTAACAGAGCCACAACAGCGCCAGGATCTTCACCAGCGGCACCACCACGCTGGCGAAGAAGATCACCGCCGCGATGGGATAGGAGCCCATGGCCCACAGCACCAGCACCCCGCCCAGAATGGTGGAGGGGCTGTCATCCCCGAGGAAGACGGTATCCATGATGGGATAAAGGTTGGCCGGCACGTAGAGGATGATGGAGGTAAAGAGCAGCGCCCAGGTACGGTTCAGTCCACCCGGCTTGCGGCTGTGCAGATGCTCGCCGCAGCGTTTGCAGCTGTCGGCACCGGCTTCGCTCAGCGCGCCGCAGATGTGGCAACCCACCAGGCCGGCGCTCATGGCGCTGGCCTCGTCGTCATCCACCGTCACGCCATGCGGCTCGCTCGGCCCGAACAGCCGCTGCCACAGCCACATCCGGTCCAGCGACGAGATCATCTTGATCAGCAGCAGGGTGTAACCGACGAAGGCCCAGAACGACAACCCCATCTTGATGTCGGCCATCCCCATCAGTTTGACCAGGGAGATGAGCACCCCGATGAGGAAGACATCCACCATCAGCCAGGGCTTGATCCGGCACAGCAGCCGACCGAGAGAGCGCAGGGCATTGCTGTGCAGATCCTTGTCGACCCGCCACAGCACCAGCATGATGGAACCGATATAGACCAGCGGCAGGCCGATGAGGGTCAGGCTCAGCACGGCCCCGAGGAACAGGTAGCCCTGATCCACCAGGGTGGTGATGCACTGAAGGAAGGTCATCTCCTGCCCCACCCCCTTGGCGGAGAAGGACATGAAGGTAAAGGCGTTGGAGAGCACGAACATGATGATGGCCGCAAAGCCGTAGGCGATGGGCCTGCGCTCCTGCTCCGGCAGATGGCGGCTCAGGGTATGACCGCAGCGCGGACAGCTGCTCGCCTCCCCCACGGCCAGCGTGGTGGCCGGCACCAGCAGGTCGCACTCTTCGCACGCGGTGGCGTCATGGGTATAGGTGAGTTGATGTTGGTGTGAAACCGGATGCAAGATGAAACCCCAGCATTAGGCCCGCCACGGGGCCAGAACCGCCAATTATTACAGCAGCGGCCCGTGCCGACCAGCCCTCTCGTTGCACCACCCCGACCGGGCGTGAGAATGACTTTGACAAGCAAGTGACCATTTAGCACAATCAAACGCCACTTTTTTTCCGCGGGACAATAATTTATGACAACTGAATCCCCAAGCTACTCCACGATCGAGCAAGCCTTCTCCCTCGGGAACGGGCAAGATTCTGCCCTCAACTGGTTGCGCAAAAACCGCAGTCAGGTCGCCATCTTCCTGGTGAGCGGCATCAAGCTGGAGGGGACCATCAGCGGTTTCGACCAGTACAGCGTGCTGCTGACCGATGCCCATGGCAACCAGCAGCTGGTCTACAAGGCCAAGATCTCCACCATCGCCATGCACTCCGGCCGGCCGCAGGTCAATATCCAGCGTGCTCGCAAGCCTCGCGTCTCCATGGCGCCGCGCCCCCACGGCGCACCCGGTCGTTACGACGACAACCAGGGCGGCAACAGCGACCAGTAAGGCCATGCCCATGTCACCCCGCGACCATCGCTGCGTCAGAGGGTGACCGAGTCCATTCCCATTTGTCATGACAGTCCCGTATGGGAATGGACTTTCTACCTCAGCGCCCATGATGACGCTCTCTGCCCAGATTCAATGCGGCAGCTTCAATACTGCAAGCCGACCGGTCTGCCCTCCCTGACCATGCAGGTCTGCATACCCGCAGCCTGACCGGCCTGTACGCCAATCCCCGTATCCTCAAACACCAGACAACCCGCCGGATCGACCCCCAGCTTGCTGGCCACCAGCAGGAAGGTATCCGGGTGGGGTTTGTGCAGCTCGACATCATCGGCCGTCACCACCACGGAGAAGTAGCGATCCAGCCCGGTATTGCGCAACACGGCGGCGGCATTGACCCGCGGTGAACCGGTGCCTATCCCCATGGGGATGCGGCCATGGTAACGCTCGACCAGTGTCTGCATGGCCGGGAAGACGGTTGCCTTGTGCAGGTTGGCCACGTAGTGCTCAGTCTTGCAACGGGTCACGATGAGCGGATCGAGCGCGATCTGCTGCTGCTCGGCCACCAGCAGGGCTATCTTGCGGCTCGGCATGCCACCCAGCTCATAGAACCAGTCGGGATCGAAGTGAAAGCCAAACTCCCGGGCCGTGTGCGCCCAGGCGGCGAGGTGCAGCGGCATGGAGTCCACCAGGGTGCCGTCGAGGTCGAATACCAGGCCTTGAAAGCCGGAGAGGGTCATGGTGCGGGATCCGTGTCTGAAAAAGGGCCCCCATTCTAGCCAGAGCCCCTCTCGCTCGCCACGGCCTAGGTGGCGAGAAACGCTTGCCCCCACATTTGTGCCTGAAAATAGATGGGAGTCAGCTTGGCGGGATCCAGCTTATAAGTAGGCGCCAGCTGGGCCAGCAGTGGCCAGTCGCCCTGTTCATAGCACTTCACCAGCTGAAACAGATGAAACAGCGGTCCCTCACGAGACTCCAGCGCTCGCTTCACGTCCTTGGGCAGATGGGCCTTGAGCTGTTCGGAGAGCAGCGAGCCGTCCAGCACCAGCCCCACCAGGAAGGCCCAGCTGGCGGCGGACTTGCCGAGTGCGCTCAGGGCGATCAGCTCGCAGAAGCGGCCGCGGGCAATGGCCATGCGGGTGCAGGCCTCCGGAATGTGCTGACTGACCCTGGCCAATCCGTAGATAAGCACGAACTTGCGGATCTCCTGCTCCCCCAGATAGGAGAGCGCCCGGTTAACCGAAACGATGGGGCTGGCATGATCGAAACCGGGAGCGTTGACGTAGCTCAACAGCTGCCCCGGCAGCCAGGCATCCTGCTGCAGCAGGGTCGCCACTCGGGCGAAGGAGAACTCCTCATGGCAGATGAGCTGCAGTATCTCCTGCACCAGCTTCATGTCCGGCTGGGCGGCGCGCTGGTTCACCAGCTCGGGGCGCGCCAGGAAGCCGCCGGCAAAGAAATCGACCCCTGCCTCCTTGAGCGGCAGAAAATCCCCCCAGCTCTCGATGCCGAGGGCCATCCGCTTGTGTTCGGTCGGCTGACGGATCCCCTCCTCCCCCATCCAGAACACCAGCAGACGGGAGGCGCTGAGCCAGCGCTGCTCGCGCTGGGCACCGTGCACCGCCAGCCGGCGCCGGTAGTCGCGCCACTGCTCCAATACGGGAAAAGAGGTGGGCAACCGTTCGGCCGAAGCCTCTACCAGTGGAATGGTGTCCTGATCGAACAGCAGAGGGCGCAGCTCATCGAGCTGTTCGTGGGTGAAAGGCAGCAGATATTGGCGCCCCTGTGCCAGCAGCCGGCACTGGGCGGCCAGCAGGGGCCATTCGGCAGGGTCGGCAAGCTGATAGTCAATGCCATAGGCCACGAGAGCGAGACGACGGTTGAAGATGGGATAACGACGTAACAACATGGGCTCACCGATAGGCTAGCGTACACGCCCTCCCCTGCGATTTGGCATGATAGAGCGCCTGATCGGCCTGTTCGGTCAGGCTCTGCCATGTTCCATCCAGCGAGGGAACCAGATAGCTAAAGCCTATGCTAACCGTAATGAAATCAGCAACTCGGGAGGCTGGATGCGGGATTTTTAATTCACTGAGCCCCTGGTGAATCTGTTCCGCCAGCCGCTCCGCCTCACCGGGTTGCGGACCGCACAGCAGGATCACGAACTCTTCGCCGCCGTAACGCGCCACCAGGTTGGTACGCCGCCGTTCCGCATCCTGCAGCAGGGCGGCCACCTGCTGCAGACACTGATCCCCCTTGGCATGGCCGAAGTGGTCGTTGTAGGACTTGAACTCGTCCACGTCGATCATCAGCACCGCCAGCAGACTCTGGTGCCGGCGCGCCCACTCCCACTCCCGCTGCATGGTGAGATCCCACTGACGGCGGTTGGCGATGCCGGTGAGGGGATCTTCCAGCGACAGCATGGAGAGCCGTTTGTTGGCCTCCGCCAGCGCCCGGTTGCTCTCCGCCAGCTGCATGGTACGCTCGCTGACCCGCTGCTCCAGCTCGCGGTTGAAACGTTCAAGCGCCGCCTGGGTACGCTGGCGGATCAGCAACTGGGAGAGCATGGCGGCATACTGCTTGAAGATCTCGCTCTGATAAGCCTTGAGCGGCCGGCGCCACAGCAGGTTGTCGGCGGCGATCCAGCCGATGGGAGTGGCCCCGTCCCACAGCGAGACCATGGCATTCCAGCCACGCCCCACCTCCTGCTTTTCGTAGTAGAGCGGCGCATCCTCCAGCACCAGCACATAATCCTTGCGGCGCAGCGCCTCCTGCACCGTGGGGTGATCAGGGATCGGGCTGATGAAGTGGTGCTCGTCGATCAACTCGCCCACCTCGTTGGTGCCCCAGGTGCCGTGCATGGTCTTGAACTCGGCATCCACCAGGAAGATGGCGATGCGGTCGAACTGCAGCTCCTGACGAGCCAGCGCCACCGCATCGTGCAGCAGCTGGTGTTCACTGTCACAACGCGCCAGCTTGACTCCCACCTGGTGCAGCGCCTGCAGCATGCTGAGGAAGGAGCCTTGCAGCGCCTGGCTGCGGATGAGGTCGGCCTGGGTGTGCAGCCGCTGATCCCGCTCCAGATCGACCTGGCTGGCCAGCAACCGGCTCTCGAGCTCGGCGGCAAGATAGTGCATCAGCAGCTGGATGCCCTGTTGCTGGCGCCGGGGCAGGCGATCGATACGGCGGCGGGTCTCCAGGTAGACCACGGCCTCCAGCCCTTTGTGGCGCTTGAGCGGGAAACAGGCGCGCAGGCGCACCGTCTGTGGCTCGACCGTTTCCCAGAGCTCGTTGTGCTGGGCGAGCGGCTCCACCATCAGTTGTCCCTTGTCGAGGGCGTGTTCGATGAAGAGGATCGGTAACTTGAGGGGGGCGACGGCATCGGCCGTCAGGCTGACCAGTCCCTGATCGAGCTGGAAGCTGTAGAGCTGCGACTCGGGGGCGCGCAGCCACAAATAGATCTGTTCGGCTTCGGTTTTTTCCCTGATTGCCGCCAGTGTCACTTCACAGAGGTGTTCAAAGCTGGTGAAGTGCTCTGGATCCCATTCCTGCATGCCTGCCATCCTTGGTTGTATCCAAGCGAGTATATCGGCAAAGCCTGCACTTTAATTGACTGGCCAGTCAAAAGCGCGATCCAGAGCCCATTTTTTATAACAAATTCAAGGCGTGCATCGCCTCGCGGATGCGGGTACGCGTTGCCTCGGAGAGCGGCATCACCGGCAGGCGGCACTCCTCGCTGCAAAAGCCCAGCAGGGAGACGGCATACTTGGCACCGGCCGGGCTCGGCTCGGCAAACATCGCCTGATGCAGCGGAATGAGTTTGTCTTGCAGTTCACGCGCAGCTTGCCACTGGCCGGCCAGCGCCAGGTTTTGCACCTCGGCCACCAGCTTGGGGGCCACGTTGGCCGTCACCGAGATACAACCCTGACCGCCGCCGATGTTGTAGGCCACGGCGGTGGCATCTTCGCCGGAGAGCCAGGCGAATGGCTTCTTGATCAGCTGGCGCTCCACCCAGGGGCGGGCCAGATCGCCGGTCGCATCCTTCACCCCGGCGATGCGCGGCAGCTCGGCCAGGCGGGCCAGGGTCGCCGGCTGCACGTCAACGATGGCGCGCGGCGGGATGTTGTAGACGATGATGGGCTTGCTGGTGGCGTCGTGCACCGCCTTGAAGTGGTGATAGAGCCCCTCCTGATTGGGACGGTTGTAGTAACCGGCCACGTGCAGGGTGGCATCGGCCCCCATCTGCTCGGCATAACGGGTGTATTCGATGGCTTCAACCGGGTTGTTGGAACCGGCCCCGGCGATCACCGGGATGCGGCCCGCCACCAGCTTGACCACCAGCTCCACCACCCGGCAATGCTCATCGTGGGTCAGGGTCGGACTCTCGCCCGTGGTGCCCACCGGCACTATGCCGTGGGTACCCTGTTCGATATGCCACTCCACCAGACGCGCCAACGCCTCTTCATCCAGCTTGCCCTGTCGAAAGGGGGTGATCAGGGCGACGATTGAACCTTTGAACATGGAATTTCCTTCTCCGTTGACTCATGAATGTGGCAATAAAAAACCCCGGTACGATGTGCGCAACCGGGGTTTGAATCTGCTCAGGGATGAGAGGTTACGCGCGAACGTCGGCAGGCCCGAATGTCAGGCTTTTTTTATGCTTTCGTTTCAACCCGTTGAACCGCATTGCGTCATCTCTGCTCAAAAAATGGTGTCTGGGCATATTTCGGGAACACGGCATAAATGTCAAGGCGAAAGCGGCTATGTATAATGGCCGCCCAAAATTGCGTGGAGAGACCCGATGAGCAGCCCGATCAGTGCCGTCAGCCAGATGCTGGAACGAAACCAAGCCCTCTTTGTCGGCAAGCGGCTGCTGGTGTGCGGCGCCCTGGAGGATGACTATCCGCGCCAGCTGGCAACCCTGACCCACTCCCTCACCGTGTTTACCACGGATTACTGCTATTACCGCAGCCAGCAGGCCGCGCTGGGCGACGCCATCCTGTTCGATCACCAGCTGGGTGGCGCCCCCCGCTTCGATGCCCTGCTGCTGCTGATGCCCAAGGCCAAGGCCGAGGCCCAATACCTGCTGGCCATGATGACCCCGCTGCTGGACGCCGGTGCCGAGCTGTTCCTCGCCGGCGAGAACCGCGGCGGCATCAACGGGGCCGACAAGCTGCTGGCTCCCTATGGCGAGAAGCCGGTCAAACGCGATTCGGCACGCCGCTGCTCCCTCTATCACGGCGAACTGAGCAAACCGGTGGCCCCGTTCGAGCTGGACGCCTGGTTTGGCCGCTACCAGTGCCAGGCTGGCGATACCGAGCTGACCGTGCTGGCGCTGCCCGGCGTGTTCAGTGCATCCGAGCTGGATCTGGGCAGCCAGATGCTGCTGGCCAGCCTGCCGGCCATGCAGGGAACGCTGCTCGATTTCGGTTGCGGTGCCGGGGTGATCGGCTCTGTGCTGGCCAAGCGCAATACTGAACTCAGGGTCACCATGGTGGACATCAACGCGCTGGCGCTGGAATCCAGCCGCCGTACCCTGGCTATCAACGGTCTGCAGGGCGCGGTGCGGGCGTCCGACGTCTATTCCGACATCCAGGAAAAATTTGACCGCATCGTCTCCAACCCGCCGTTCCACGCCGGTCTCAAGACCTTCTACGCCGCCACCGAAACCTTCCTGGCCAAGGCGCCGGAGCATCTGTCGCAGCAGGGCACCCTCACCATAGTTGCCAACGCCTTTCTGCGATATCAGCCTATACTGGAGACGCACTTCAAACGGACGGAAGTGATCAGTGGCGATGCCAAATTCAAGGTCTATCTGAGCAAAGTGTAAATAAGTGTAAGCAGTCACCGGAAACAGGTAGAGAGCCCCATACGGGATCTGATAAGGTAATTGACACACCTCAAACCACCCCTTTAGGGGTGTTTTTTTGCATCAGGCTGAAAACCTTTTCATAGTATGAATTCAGGGAGAGAAATACGATGGCAGGCATACTCACCATGATCCTGGCGGGCGGCGAAGGTACTCGCCTCCAGCCACTCACCACCACCCGCAGCAAGCCCTCGGTTCCCTTTGGTGGCAGCTACCGACTGATCGACTTCGTGCTCAACAACTTCGTCAACGCCGACTTCCTACGCATCTATGTGCTCACCCAGTTCAAGTCCCAGTCCCTCTATCTGCACATGAAGAAGGGCTGGAATATCGTCGGCATCACGGATCGCTTCATCGACCCCATTCCGGCCCAGATGCGGATGGGAAAACGCTGGTATGACGGCACGGCCGACGCCATCTATCAGAACCTGCGCTTCATAGAGATCTCCGACCCCGAGCACGTCTGCATCTTCGGCTCCGACCACATCTACAAGATGGACGTGAGCCAGATGGTGAGCTTCCACAAGCAGAAGGCCGCCGCTCTGACCGTCGCCGCCCTGCGCATGCCCATCGAAGAGGCGAGCGCCTTCGGGGTGATCGAGGTGGATCAGGAGGGCCGGATGATCGGCTTCGAGGAGAAGCCCAAGCGGCCCAAGCACATCCCCGGCGATCCCACCCAGGCGCTGGTCTCCATGGGCAACTACATCTTCGAGACCGAGTCGCTCTATCGCGAACTCAAGCGCGACGCCGCCGAGGAGAACTCCAGCCATGACTTCGGCAAGGACATCATCCCCAGCCTGTTCCCGCGCGCCCCCGTCTATGTCTACGACTACAGCACCAACGTGATCCCGGGCGAAAAGCCCAACGTCTACTGGCGCGACGTGGGGACGCTGGACTCCTACTGGCAGGCGCACATGGACCTGGTGGCCGACGATGCCCCCTTCTCCCTCTACAACCGCAAGTGGCCGCTGCATACCCACTATCCACCGCTGCCGCCCGCCACCTTCGTCGACACCGACGACTGCAAGGTGAAGATCGCCAACTCCTTGATCTCCGGTGGCTGCTTCATCCAGGGCAGCCAGATCCAGCGCTCCATCCTGGGTTTTCGCTGCAACATAGGCCCTTGCAGCCATATCAGCGAGTCGGTTCTGCTCGGTGATGTGAAGATTGGCGAGGGCTGCTCCATCCGCCGCGCCATCATCGACAAGAACGTTGAAATTGCGCCCGGCACCGTGATCGGTGAAAATCTGGACCATGACAGAGAGCGATTTACCGTGTCCGAAGGCGGTATCGTCGTGGTACCTAAGGGAGCAAGAGTTGGCTATTAACCCACTGAAAATCCTGTTCGTTGCCTCGGAAGTTGAGGGGCTTGTGAAGACCGGGGGCCTGGCGGACGTAGCCAGAGCCCTGCCGCTGTACTTGGCCCAGAAGGGACATGATGTCAGGATCATGCTCCCCTTCTACAAGACGATAAAGCGACGGGATGAGGCCAAACTGCTGGTCTCGCGCTGGTTGCCAACCCACCCGGGCCTGCCGGATATCGGCTATCGCATCTATCAGATGGATCTCGAAGGGGTCTGTGTCTACCTGCTCGATTGCCCGCAGTACTTCGATCGCCCCCAGCTCTATGCCGAAAACAACCAGGCCTATCCGGACAACGGCGAGCGTTTCGCCTTCCTGGCCGCCGCCGCGCTGCACGCCTGCGAGCAGCTCGCCTTTGCCCCCGAGATAGTGCACTGCAACGACTGGCACACCGGCCTGCTGCCGCTGCTGCTGAAAACCCGACATGCCCACAACCCCTTCTTCCAGCACACTCGCAGCGTGATCAGCATTCACAACGCGGCGTTCCAGGGGGTATTCGAGCGCCAGCAGTTCTGGGCCGTGCCCGAGATTGCCGACTACGAACAGCGCATCAGCTATGACTACGGCCACGTCAACCTGCTCAAGTGCGGGGTGCTCTATGCCGACAAGATCAACGCGGTCAGCCCCAACTATGCCAGCGAATTGCTGACCCACCTGGGGGCCCACGGCATGGCCAGCGTCTTCCAGCAGCGGGCGGCGGATCTGCGTGGCATCCTCAACGGCTGCGACTATCAGGACTGGGATCCGGCCTTCGACGACTTTCTGCCGGCCACCTATGACGTCGACAACCTGGCCGGCAAGGGCGTCTGCAAGCAGAGCCTGCAGCAGGAGCTGGGCCTGCCGGTGGTGGACCTGCCCATCTACGGCATGGTGTGCCGGCTGACCGAACAAAAAGGCGTGCATCTGCTGCTGCCGGTGCTGGACAAGTTTCTGCATCACAAGGTGCAGGTGGTGATCGTCGGCTCGGGTGATCCCTCCCTCGCCACCCAGCTGCGCACCCTGGCCCAGCAATTCCCGGACCGGCTCGCCTTCATCAATACCTATGACGACCGGCTCGCCCACCTGGTGGAGGCCGGTGCCGACTTCTTCCTGATGCCCTCCCTGTTCGAGCCATGCGGCCTCAACCAGATGTACAGCCTGACCTACGGTACCCTGCCGCTGGTAAGGGCGGTCGGCGGTCTGAAGGATACTGTGGTGGACTGGGATGCCGATCCGGCACATGCGACCGGCTTCTGCTTCAACGATCCGACCGCCAACATACTGCTCGATGCCATGCGCCGCAGCCTGCTCTATTACCTGCAGGACCCCGAGCAGTTTGCCCGGGTTCAGCGCAATGCCATGAACACCCGCTTCAACTGGCCTGATTCGGTTATCCAGTACGAGCAGATGTATCGGGACGCCCTGGCTCGCCAGTGACGCTAATTGCTGAAGTTTTGTCCCCTTGATGCTGCTTTGGGCGTCAACAGCGAAAAAAGTACCTTCTGGCTGTTGACGCCCCCCCAAAACTCTATAGAATCCCCCACCGCAGTGATGCGAAGGTGGCGGAATTGGTAGACGCGCTAGCTTCAGGTGTTAGTGTCCCACGGATGTGAGGGTTCGAGTCCCTCTCTTCGCACCATACTGCAACATGCTCTTATCAGACGGCATGTAAATTCAGACTGATAACCCGATGTGCGAAGGTGGCGGAATTGGTAGACGCGCTAGCTTCAGGTGTTAGTGCCCCCCGGGTGTGAGGGTTCGAGTCCCTCTCTTCGCACCATGCTTTTATCAGACAGCATGTAAATCCAGACTGATAACCCGATGTGCGAAGGTGGCGGAATTGGTAGACGCGCTAGCTTCAGGTGTTAGTGCCCCCCGGGTGTGAGGGTTCGAGTCCCTCTCTTCGCACCATGCTTCTGGCATGTAAAACGCAGAAAATGCGCTCCAACCGCATTTAAAAACCAGCTGGAGAAAATCAGTGTGCGAAGGTGGCGGAATTGGTAGACGCGCTAGCTTCAGGTGTTAGTGTCCCACGGATGTGAGGGTTCGAGTCCCTCTCTTCGCACCATTCATTCTGCAAAAGGCCCATCACGAAAGTGACGGGCCTTTTGTTTTTACCCCTTGTTATGACTATGCTTTTGACGACTCACCGCCCATCGTCATGCCAAGGAATGCATATGATACTGGATACCGACATTCACAACTTCTACGAGCATCTGGTGCTCAAGGAGATTGAGAAACAGGGGCTCAGCCAGACACTGAGCGCCAACCAGATGGCCGATCTCTGCTGCCTGACCCTGAACCAGCTCCCCTCCCACTATATTCGCCACGACGTCGACATGATCTACTTCCTGACCGATGCCAAGCGCAACGAGATGGAGAAGAACGTCATCACCTCCCTCAAACAGGCGCTGGAAAAGGTGCAGAGCGCACCGGCCACCTCGTCATAACCAGGGCTGCTGCCAGACAAGGGCCGCCACTCCGGTCATGCCGGCCACCGGCAGCAGGATCAGCGCTGGTCTCAGCCTGGGTTCGAACATGACCCAGGCGGCCAGCAAGAAGCCCAGACTCCATACCCCGTACTCCCTCTCCTGACCCCAGATCAGGATGGCCAGCAGCCCGATCAGCAGCATGGCCCTCACTATCCATCTCATGACACACTCCCCTCCAATAAATGATAACAATTATCATTTGTATTTTATGAGTATGCAATCGGACTTTCCTATCGGAGTCGAATGTCCCATCGGGGCAGACAGAGCACTCAAAAACGGGTTATGAGATCAACTAAATTGTAAGTTTTTCAATCAAAATTGCATTTTTGCCAAATCAGTTGGGATTTGTCCCCCCTGGTTTGTGGTAGATTGCGGCCTCTTTTTGGGTGGGCCCCTCGGGATACGTGTATCCACAGGACGAGAGGGACCGACCTTGGCGAGCAAGAGTTTAGGAAGTATCTATGCAAAACCAACACAACCACATCCGATTGCCGGGCATGTCGCAGGTGTTTGCCTGTCTGGCCATTTTCCTGGCCCTGGCCTTCTCCTTCACCAGCGTGCTCGACCTGCCAATCCAGTTGGCACTGTTCATCGCCTGGTTTGTCATCATGGGGCTCGGCATCAAGCTCGGCCATGATTACAAATCCCTGGAGCAGGCAGCCGTCGACGGTGTCGCCAAGGGGATGGGGGCCATCCTGATCCTGGTCTCCGTCGGCGCCCTGGTCGGCACCTGGATTGCCGGCGGCATAGTCCCCAGCATCATCTACTTCGGCCTCAAGGTGATACACCCGTCCATCTTTCTGCTGGCGACCCTGATCATCTGCTCGCTGACCTCGCTGGCTACCGGTACCTCCTGGGGCTCGGCCGCCACCGCCGGCATCGCCATGATGGGCATAGGCCACAGCCTGGGGGTGCCCGCGCCGCTGGTGGCGGGGGCCGTGCTCTCCGGCGTCTACTTCGGTGACAAGCTCTCTCCGCTCTCCGACTCCGTGGTGCTGGCCTCGACCATGTCCAACGTCGACGTGATGGAGCACATCAAGGGGATGCTGCCCATCAGCCTGTTCTCCTACGTCATCACCGCCGCCCTGTTCACCGTGGTCGGCATGCAGTACTCCGGCAACGTCAGCCTGGAGCAGGTCAACCTGGTGATGGAGGCGCTCGACAAGCAGTTCAACATCACCCCGCTGGCCATAGTGCCCGTGGTGCTGGTGCTGGGCCTGTTGGCCAACCGCAAGCCCGCCTTCCCGGTGATCAGCTTCGGCGCCCTGCTGGGCCTTGTCTGGGCCATCCTGTTCCAGGACATGGATCCGGTGAAGGCCATGCACTCCGCCTACAGCCCGTTTGCCATCACCTCCGGCGTCGACTTCATCGACAACATTCTGGGCCGTGGCGGCATGGAGTCCATGCTGGGCTCGGTGGCGGTCATCATCTTCGGTCTGGGCTTTGGCGGCCTGCTGGAGAAGGTCGGCATCCTGGAAGTGATCGCCAGTGCCTTCGAGAAGCGCATCAAGGGTGCCGGCAGCCTGACTACCCACACCATAGGCACCGCCTTCCTGGCCAACGTGTTCGGCTCGGCCATGTATGTGTCGCTGATCCTGACCCCCAAGATCATGGCCAAGAACTACGACCGGCTGGGACTGGCGCGCAAGAACCTCTCCCGCAACGCCGAGTTTGGCGGCACCCTCACCTGCGGCATGGTGCCCTGGAGCGACAACGGCATCTTCATGGCCGGGGTGCTGGGAGTGGCCACCCTCGACTACCTGCCCTACATGTGGCTCAGCTTCACCTGCATCATTGTGACCATCACCCTCGCCTATCTGGGCAAGGCGGTGAACCGGATCCCGGTGATCGAGGCGGCCAGCTCCCGCTAACCGCCGGAAAAACCATGACAAAGGCGCCAACACGGCGCCTTTTGTCTGGGCGCGATTCGAGGTTAAGCTGGCACTCACCTTGATCGCACGCGGCAGGACGCCCAGATGAACTTCACCTTTCGCCAGATCCGCTATTTCGTGGCGGTGGCCGACAGCTTCTCGGTCAGCCGCGCCGCTGCCGAGCTGCACATCTCCCAGTCGGCAGTCACCAGCGCCATCCGCGAGCTGGAGAGCGAGCTCGGCGCCCCCCTGTTCGATCGCAACCCGCGCGGGGTCAGCCTCACCACTCAGGGCCACCAGTTTCTGCTCCACGCCCGTCGCATCCTCGGCGCCATGACCGAGGCGAGCCACTCCCTCAAGGCGGTAGCCCAGCAGGATCAGGGGCGGCTCACTATCGGCGTAACGACCCTGGTGGCCGGCTACTACCTGTCGGAGGCGCTCGGCCGCTTTCGCCGCGCCTTCCCGGCGGTACAGATCGAGGTGAAGGAGGACGAGCAGCCCTATCTCGAGCACCAGATCGTCAACGGCGAGGTGGACGTGGGGATCCTGATGACCAACCGCACCATCCGCCAGGAGGCGTTCGATACCGAGCTGCTGACCCGCTCGCCGCTGCGGGTCTGGCTCGCCGCCAACCACCCGCTCTGCGCCGAGTCGACCCTCTCTCTCAAGGCGCTCGGCGAAGAGCCCATGATTTCGCTGACCGCCGACCAGCTGGACCAGATCATCGGTGGCGGCCTGCGCCGCTACGGCATAGCGCCGCGCATCGTGCTGCGGACCGCCTCGGTGGAAGCGGTGCGCAGCCTGGTGGCCAGCCAGCTCGGGCTCGCCCTGCTGCCGGACTTTGCCTACCGCCCCTGGTCGCTGGAGCAGGAGCGGGTCGAGGCCCGCGCCATCAAGGAGCCGATCCCCGCCATCGACATCGGCCTGGTGTGGCGGCGCGGTTCACGGCTGGAGTGGACCGCCCGCGAGTTCATCGACATAGTGCGGGATCAGAGCCGGCTGCGGGCCCGGCAGGCACTCCCTCGCTAGCCCTCTCTTACCGGGTGACCACTAAAATTCAGATTCATCTGCACTCGATATCGATTTAGCAGATACCTTTGGCGTTAAAAATTGAAATTCTCATTGCTCAGCGCTTCTCCTACGATCATGACTGGTTAACAGGATGTTAATTGTCAGCGAGGCATCACCACAGTGCCCGCCCCAGCAAGGAGAGCAAGATGAAACTGACCCCCCTCACCCTGGCCCTGATCCCCGCCCTGCTGGCAGGCCAGACCCAGGCAGCCCCCACCACCCTAGGCAAAGGTGAAGACCAGCTCAACATCGTAGCCTGGGCCGGCTACGTGGAGCGCGGCGAGACCGACAAGAACTACGACTGGGTGACCGGCTTCGAGCAAGAGACCGGCTGCAAGGTCAACGTCAAGACGGCGGCCACCTCGGACGAGATGGTGGCGCTGATGAACGAGGGGGGCTTCGATCTGGTGACCGCCTCCGGCGACGCCAGCCTGCGCCTCATCGCCGGCGGCAAGGTGCAGGCGCTCAACCTGGCGCTCATCCCGAGCTACGGCAAGATAGATCCCCGTCTGCAGAATGCCCCCTGGCACACGGTGGACGGCAAGCACTACGGCGTGCCCTATCAGTGGGGCGGCAACATATTGATGTACAACACCAAGGTTTTCCCCAAGGCCCCCGACTCTTGGAGCGTGGTGTTCGAGGAGCAGACCCTGCCGGACGGCAAGTCCAACAAGGGACGGGTGCAGGCTTTCGACGGCCCCATCCACATCGCCGATGCGGCCCTCTATCTGATGAGCCACCAGCCGGCGCTCGGCATCAAGGATCCTTACGAGCTGAACGAAGATCAGTACAAGGCCGCCCTCGACCTGTTGCGCCAGCAGCGTCAGCTGGTGGGGCGCTACTGGCACGACGCCTTCGTCCAGATCGACGACTTCAAGAACGAGGGGGTGGTCGCCTCCGGCTCCTGGCCGTTCCAGGCCAATACCCTGATCGCCGACAAGCAGCCCATCGCCACCACAGTGCCCAAGGAAGGGGTCACCGGCTGGGCCGACACCAGCATGGTGCACAGCGAGGCCAAGAACCTCACCTGCGCCTACAAATGGCTGGAGCACTCCCTCAACAACAAGCTGCAGGGGGATCTCGCCTCCTGGTTCGGCTCCGTGCCCGTGGTGCCGGCCGCCTGCGAGGGCAATGCCCTGCTCGGGAAAGAGGGGTGCAAGACCAACGGCATCGACAACTTCGATCGGGTGCGCTTCTGGCGTACTCCCGTCTCCCAGTGCAAGAGCCAGGGAACCTGCGTGCCTTACTACCGTTGGGTCTCGGACTATATCGCCATCCTGGGTGGTCGCTAAGGCCGGCTAACCACAGGGCCGGACAGGAGTCCGGCCCGCTTCCCACACAGACAAGGACGTCCCATGAACGCCGTACAATTTGACCGGGTCAGCCGCCACTATGGCGAGGTGAAGGCGGTCGACGACATCTCCTTCCAGATCCCGGCCGGCGAGTTTTTCACCCTGCTGGGGCCGAGCGGTTCCGGCAAGACCACCTGCCTGCGAATGATTGCGGGCTTCGAATACCCGAGCGAGGGGGAGATCCGGCTGTTCGGTGAGCCCTGCTCCACCGTGCCCCCCTACGACCGCAACCTCAATACCGTGTTTCAGGACTACGCCCTGTTTCCCAACATGGATGTGCGCGACAACATAGGCTATAGCCTGATGCTCAAGGGCGTGGCCAAGACGGAGCGCTACCGCAAGGTAGATGAGATGCTGGAGCTGGTGCGCCTGCCCGGCGTCGGCAACCGCAAGCCCGGCCAGCTCTCCGGCGGCCAGCGCCAGCGCATCGCCATCGCCCGGGCGCTGATCAACCAGCCGCGCATCCTCTTGCTGGACGAGCCGCTCGGGGCGCTCGACCTCAAGCTGCGCGAGCAGATGCAGCTCGAGCTCAAAGCCTTGCAGCGCCAACTCGGCATCACCTTCATCTTCGTCACTCACGATCAGCAGGAGGCGCTCTCCATGAGCGACCGCATCTGCATCTTCAATCAGGGCAAGATCGAGCAGATCGCCGCGCCGGACACCATCTACGACGCCCCCGCCACCCCCTTCGTCGCCCGCTTCGTCGGCACCGTCAACCTGTTCGAGGGAGAGCAGGCCCGCCGCCTGTGCGGCGATGAGCGCCAGATAATGGTGCGCCCGGAGCGGATCCGCCTCGCCGAGGCCGGTACGCCCGGCTGGTCAGGGGAGGTGCGCGAGGTGGAGTATCTCGGCCCCTTCGTGCGCTATCGGGTCGATCTCGGCGAACAACTCGAGCTCATCGTCAACCACCCCAACGAGGGTCAGGCCCGCCTGCCCCGTGGCACCCGGGTCAGCCTCAGCTGGCCGGAACAGGCGATCCATCGTCTGCACACCGCCCACCAGGGAGCTCAACCATGAGCGCCCCCCACAGTGCGAGCCTTGCCATGAGCCACGCTACCGACTCCGTTCGCGTCAGGCCGCTGCGGCGCCTCTCCACCCTGCTCTACGGGCGGCCAGGTCTGTTGCTGGCCATCCTGCTCGGGCCGCCCCTGCTCTGGCTCGGCATCATTTATGTCGGCTCCCTGCTGATGCTGCTCTCCAACGCCTTCTTCGGGCTGGACGAGTTCAGCGGCCAGATCCGCCACGAGCTGGGGCTGCAGAACTTCGCCGCCCTGCTGCGGGCGGAGAATCTGGACGTGATCCTGCGTACCGTCGGCATGTCGCTGCTGGTAACCCTGGCCTGCGCCCTGCTCGGCTTCCCGGTGGCCTACTACATGGCGCGCTACACCAGCGGCAAGACCCGGGCCCTGTTCTACGTCGGCATCATGCTGCCGCTCTGGTCCAGCTATCTGGTGCGGGTCTACGCCTGGAAGCTGATCCTGGCCAAGGAGGGGGTCGTCAGCTGGCTGGCTGACACCCTGGGGCTGGACTGGCTGCTGGACGCCATCCTCTCCCTGCCGGTGATCGGCGGGCCGTCGCTCTCGTTTTCCCGCATCGGCACCTTCATCGTGTTCGTCTACGTCTGGCTGCCCTTCATGATCCTGCCCATCCAGGCGGCGGTGGAGCGGATCCCGCGATCCCTGCTCGAGGCGAGCGGCGATCTCGGCGCCACCCCGGCCCAGACCTTTCGCACCCTGATCCTGCCGCTGGCCCTGCCCGGTGTGGTGGCGGGCTCCATCTTCACCTTCTCCTTGACGCTGGGGGACTACATCATCCCCGGCATCATAGGCAACTCCACCATGTACATCGGTCAGGTGGTCTACATGCAGCAGGGCACGGCGGGCAACCTGCCCTTCGCCGCCGCCTTCTCGCTGGTGCCCATCCTCATCATTGCCATCTATCTGGCGATAGCAAAACGTCTGGGGGCCTTCGATGCGCTCTAATCCCTCTACGAACCAGCCCTCCGGCCTGCTCAAGTACGCGGCCATCGGCGGCCTCCTGTTCCTGCACTTCCCGATCCTGTTCATCTTCCTCTACGCCTTCACCAGCGAGAGCAAGAGCTACCAGTTCCCGCCCCCCGGGCTCACCCTCAAGTGGTTCGAGGTGACCCTGAACCGCCCCGACGTGTGGCGCGCCATCCAGCTGTCGCTGGAGGTGGCCGGGCTCGCCACCCTGGTAGCCATGGTGCTCGGCACTCTGGCGGCGGGGGCCATCGCCCGCAGCCGCTTCTTCGGCCAGGAGGTGGTGTCGCTCTTGCTGGTGCTGCCCATCGCCCTGCCCGGCATCGTCACCGGCATCGCGCTGCGCTCCGCCTATGGGGTTATGGAGATCCCCTTCAGCTTCTGGACCATCGTCATCGGTCACGCCACCTTCTGCGTGGTGGTGGTCTACAACAATGCCCTGGCGCGCTTTCGCCGTACCAACCAGAGCCTCATCGAGGCGTCGATGGATCTCGGCGCCGACGGCTTCCAGACTCTGCGCTACGTGATCCTGCCCAACCTCGCCACCGCGCTGCTGGCGGGGGGCATGCTGGCGTTTGCGCTGAGCTTTGACGAGGTGATCGTCACCACCTTCACCGCCGGCCAGCAGACCACGCTGCCGATCTGGATGTATCAGGAGCTGATCCGGCCACGGGACAGGCCGGTCACCAACGTGGTGGCGCTCATCATAGTGGCCTTCACCACCATTCCCATTCTGCTTGCCTACTACCTCACCCGCGACGGCCAGGACGTCGCCGGCAGTGGCAAATAACGACTCAACGCGTGCGCAAGGATGCAACCATGAAACTCTCTACCCAACTCTTGATCGACGGCCAGTTCGTCACCGGTGACGGCCAGGCCGAGCCCATCCTCAACCCGGCCACCGGCGAGCTGCTCGCCTCGGTGCCCGAAGCCTCGTTCGAGCAGGTGAACCGGGCGGTGAACGGCGCCCAACGCGCCTTCGCCCAGTGGAGCCGCACCACTCCAGCCCAGCGCAGTACCCTGCTGCTGCGCCTGGCCGATGCCATCGAGCGCCACGCCGAGGAGTTCGCGGCGCTGGAATCCCTCAACTGCGGCAAACCCTATCTGGCGGTGCTGAACGACGAGCTACCGGCGGTGGTGGACTGCTTCCGCTTCTTCGCCGGCGCGGCCCGCTGCCTGCAGGGGCCGCTGGCGGGGGAGTACATCGAGGGGCACACCAGCATGATCCGCCGCGATCCCATCGGGGTGGTGGGCAGTATCGCCCCCTGGAACTATCCGCTGATGATGGCGGCTTGGAAGATGGCCCCGGTGCTCGCCGCCGGCAATACGGTGGTGCTCAAGCCCTCCGAGCAGACCCCGCTCACCGCCCTGCGCCTGGCGGAGCTCGCCAGCGAGCTCTTCCCCCGCGGCGTCATCAACATCGTCTGCGGCCGGGGCGAGAGCGTGGGGGCACCGCTGGTGGAGCACCCGCTGGTGCGCATGGTGTCGCTCACCGGGGACATCGCCACCGGCCAGAAGATCCTGCAGAGCGCCGCCCGCACCATGAAGCGCACCCATCTCGAGCTGGGGGGCAAGGCGCCGGTCATCATCTTCGACGACGCGGATCTGGAGGCCGTGGTGGCGGGCATTCGCACCTTCGGCTTCTACAACGCCGGCCAGGACTGCACAGCCGCCTGCCGCATCTATGCCCAGGGCAAGATCTACGACAAGTTCGTCGCCGCCATGACGGATGCGGTGGCCTCCATCAAGGTGGGCGGCCCACGCGAGGAGGGGGTGGAGATGGGGCCGCTCATCTCGGACCGGCAGCGCAACCGGGTGGCCAGCTTCGTGGAGCGGGCCCAGAGCAGCGGTCACGTGGAGGTGACGGCGGGGGGCAAGATCCGCCCCGGCAACGGCTTCTTCTTCGAGCCGACCCTGATCGCCCATGCCCGCCAGGAGGATGAAATCGTGCGCCGGGAGGTGTTCGGCCCCGTGGTGTCGGTGACCCGCTTCACAGACGCCGAGCAGGTGGTGCAGTGGGCCAACGACTCGGACTACGGCCTCGCCAGCTCGGTCTGGACCAAGGATCTGAGCCTTGCCAGCAAGGTGGCCAGCCACCTGCAGTACGGCTGCACCTGGATCAACACCCACTTCATGCTCACCTCCGAGATGCCCCACGGCGGAATGAAGATGTCCGGCTACGGCAAGGATCTCTCCCTCTACGCCCTAGAGGACTACACGGTGCCGCGGCATATCATGGTGAAGTTGTAGAGGCGTATCAGGAGGCGCTCGACCGAGTGCCTGGCCTGTGGCAAGCACGAGCCCTCCCTGGCCGGGAGGGCTCATTCGTCTTGGAAATACACCGGGTAAGGAAGATGCGGCTGCGCCGCATAAGGCAATAGGGGCACGGTATTGACTCCCCTGACCCTCGCCGAGGCGAGGTGTGCGACCAACCACCGAGACGCCCCCCCGCTTGGGGATTGTCCCTTCCCTCATCCCAGGCCCCATAATGGCCGCTCATTGGAGGAGGCCTTCATGTTTATCCTTGAGACCGAACGCCTGAGGCTGCGCGATATGCGCCTCGACGACGAGGCAGCCTTCGTGACCATCATCCAGGACGAGCGCTATCAGCGCTTCTACAGCGAGGAGGATGGCCGGGCGCAGAAGTACCGGGAGCTGACCCGACTGTTTGTCGAGCAGGCCGGCGAGCGCCCCCGGCGCGCCTATCAGCTGGCGATAGAGCATAAGGCGACGAATGCCCTGATCGGCACAGTCTGCCTGCGTCTGGAGAGTGATCAGCAGGCCTCGATGGGGTGCGGCATGGCGCGCCACAGCCAGGGACGCGGACTGATGCAGGAGGCGGCCTCGGCCCTAACGGGCTTCGGGTTTGCATCGCTCGGGGCGCACCGTATCTATGCCGAGACCCTGTCCCGGAACCGGGCTGCCATACGGCTCTGCTCCTCGCTCGGGATGCGCCAGGAGGCGCACTTTCGCGAGCATCGCTACTTCAAGGGGCAGTGGTGGGGCACAGTAGTGTTTGCCCTGCTGCGAAGCGAATGGTCCCATCAGGGCTGCGCGGCGCCCACAGAGCCGGCCACTTGCGGCTCACCCCATCCCCCAACCGGGCCGACTGATGAGTCGGCCTGCCCCCCACAGTGATGACCCACACAGGAAGATGATATGTTGAGCAACCGACACCCTGGCCTTCACGCGTTGAGGTCATCAGCGAGCCGACCCGTGCGCTGGCTGCTGTGGTCCAGCCTTGTGATGCTCTGCTGCCTCGCCGGCGAGGCCCAGAGCAAGACGCCGGCCAATCTCGGCACCCCGCAAGACTACGCCCTTATCTACAACGGCCCAATCTCCGATCCGGACAGCAACGAGGCGATCGCCGCCGTGGTCAAGCAGGCCGGGCTCCCCGTGGTCTATCTCGACAACCTGGACGATCTCCCGGCCAAGTTGGCGGGCGCCCGTCTGTTTATCATCGGTGGCACCGAAGATGACGTAGAGCCCCTGGTTCATCGGTTCACCCCCGCCATCGCCGGGGCGCTCAAACGCTACCTGCGCCAGGGCGGGCGCTATCTGGGGATCTGCGGCGGTGCCTTTGTCGCCTCGCTGGGCTGGGCCGACGAGGGCAACCATGTGAAGGCGCTCGGCCTGGTGCCTGCCGAGTCAGACGACTATGACGGGGACTTCTCCCCCAAGATCTATGACATTCGCTGGCTCGGGGAGGTGCGCCGCATGTACTACCAGGCCGGCCCTACCTTCGCCCTGCAGCCAGGCACCGAACCGGTGCGTGAACTTGCCTACTTCGACGATGGCCGGATCGCCGCATTGATGAGCGCCTACGGCAGGGGCAAGGTGGCCGTCTCAGGGCCCCATCCGGAAGCCCCCGCCAGCTGGAAAGCCAATGCGCAGGATGGCGATACCATGGAGTCCAATATCCACCTGGCCGTGCAACTGGTGCAGGAGCTTCTCTCCGATCGCCCCGTCCTGACACCTCGCTAGCGCCGGCATCAGTTCGCCAGATCCCAGGGACACACCTTGGCCAGCCCCTCCTTGCCACTGCTGGCCAGGGCCTGCTGTACCATCCGCTTGTAGCGATTCTTGATGTGCGCGGGCAGGGCCGGCACCAGCAGGCGCTCGTCAAATTCAGGCAGGGCCTGCGGTGGCAACACGGCCTGCTCCTCCGGGGTCAGCGGGGGGCGGGCCGATCCATTGCTGCCGGAAACCGTCGGCGTGCCCATCAACATGCGGCTCTGCAGGGGTTCGCTCAACAGGAAATCGATCAGCAGGTAGGCCGCCTTGAGCCTGGCCGGATCATCCCCGACATCCCGCGCAATCGAGAGGGCATCAAGGGCATAGATGGCCCCTTCCCTTACCATGGCGATGCGCCACTGCTGACCGTTTTGCCGATTGCACTCCACCAGCTCCAGCCCCCAGGTGGTGGCCAGGCGCTGATGGCGCAGATCCTCGCACCGATTGGACTGATTGAACCAGAAGCCCCGGCTCGCCTTGAGCCGCCGGGTCAGTTGCCCTTCAACCTCGTTCTGCAACGGGCTATCGGCCAGCATTTCACCGCTGGCAAAGAGGGCGGGTGACTTGCCAAGGGAGAGCAGTACGGAGAAGAGCAAGGGCTCAAACTGATCGCAGAAAACCGCAAATTGCCCCTGCCGCGCCGGCTCTGCCAACGCCTGCCAGCTGGTGGGCGGGGTGCTTTCCTGCTTGCTGTCGTAAGCCAGGCTGAACATGGCATAGGAGAAGGGCACGGAATAGTTGCGCTCCCCCAACTTGTCATACTCGGTATTCTTGAGGGCCGGCCTCACCTCCTGGTAATGGCGCAAGCGGGCAAAGTCGATGGGCAGCAGCAGCTTGAAGAGGGGTTGATGATGCGCCTTGTAGAAGTAGCTGGTCGGCATCACCACGTCGGCACTGCGGGTGCGCAGAGCACGATAGACGCTGTCAAAATCGGTGAGCAGCGGTTCGATCCGGGTCACCGTCGCCTCCACCCCCTCACGCTTGGCGTACTCGGCAAATTGCTGTTCATATCCGGCGGGCAGATATCCCCACTCCAGCAGCCTGAGCTGCACCGGGGCAGCCAGGGCCGACCCCATACAACAGCAGGCCAACAAGACGAGACTACGCATGATCACCACTCCCACAACAGGTTCTTCAGGGAGTATAGGCTCCCGTCGAACGGGGAAACGGCAGGCGGCAGGATGCTGCCAGCGGACGGATGTCGCCAAGCAGACCCGCGCAATGCGTTGAACAGGCAGAATGTGTGCAAGCGGCACGGCACCGACGGCATGGTCGGGCAGGGAAATGAAAGGCGGTCTATCGGAACAGAGGATCTGTCGCGCTTCGCGGTGCGAGAGTGTGATGCGAGCTGGCCGCGCCGAGGATCTGCCGTATGGCGATCAACGGCCGGCTTGCACCTTTGAGCTCGGTGGCCAGAGCCGGGTCGGACGCTTGTCAACGAAGACAGGGAGGCCTCGGCCTCCCTGTCTTGTCTCGCGTGGGTGTCCGGTTGCCCGGGGATCCCTTAGCGCTGACGCCCGCTGCCAATACCGAACGGAATGCGGTAGTCGCTGCTCTGCTCACCCAGACTCACGGTCAGGTTGCCCTGGGTACGGCTCGGGATCTGCACCTGCTGGCTGCCCATCAGGTTGGCGTGCACGGAGGCAACCACATCACCAGACTCGTCACGTACTTCCAGCATGGGGTTGCCCTTGCCTTCGACGGCTGCGGTGGCGTGCCAGTTTACAAACAGCACACCCGGGGCGGCGTTGAAGTCAGCCGGAACGGAAGCCTGGGCAAAACCTGCGGTCATCAGGCCTGCAACGGCCAGCATCTTGATTACGTTTTTCATGTTCATTCACTCTCTTGGTTTCTATGTCATTGCCTGGGCCGACGGCCCCGAATCAATGCATCCATGCAAGAGGTTATTCAAATAGTGTGTAGTTCTTTCACCAACATCAGACCTCCTATTTGAAGGTCTCACAGCCTTGAACGACCAGTTATTTGGCCGCTTGGCGTTCCTGCCTAAGCGTTGAGTGAATATTAAACATCCAGGCTCGTCATTGTTAGCGAGATAAACTGGCCTAGATGTTCAAAAAATCTGAAGTGGCTGTACATCCCAGGTTCAGCCAATGACGGACAAGAAAAAGGGCAGGATAACCTGCCCTTGGTGTTGGAAAGTGCGCGCTGGCCGGTACCACTAGCCACCAGCCAACTCTGCTGCCGTCATGGGCCGCAGCACCTTGCAGGGATTGCCGGCCGCCACCACGCCCGCCGGCACATCCTTGGTCACCACGGAGCCCGCGCCGATCACGCTGTTGTCCCCTATGGTGACGCCGGGGCAGATGACGACGCTGCCACCGATCCAGACGTTGTGGCCGATCCGCACCGGCTTGCCGAACTCCACCCCCTTGATGCGCGGCGCCACCGCCACCGGGTGAGCGGCCGTGTAGATCTGCACACCGGGCGCCAGCAGCACGTTGTCGCCGATGTGCACCTCGCACACGTCGAGGATGGTGCAGCCCACGTTGGCGTAGAAGTTCTCGCCCACGAAGATGTTGGCCCCGTAGTCGCAAAAGAAGGGTGGGTTGATGGCGCACTCCTTGCCGCGGCCGCCCAGCAGTTCATGGAGCAGGGCATCGCGCGCCGGTTTCTCCTGCCAGTGGGTGTTGAAGGTGTGATAGAGCCTGCGGCAGCGCTCGCGCGCCGCTTTGAGCTCGGGGTTGCCCGCATCATAGGGCTCCCCCGCCACCATCTTCTGCCACTCGGGGCCACGCACCAGCTGCGGCGCCGGGAAGCCCGGCTGGGTCGTTGTCGTTGCGTCAGTCATCTATTCCACCAACCAGATCAGGGATTCATAAGGGCGCAGCATACAGGATTGCGGCCGGGCCGGGCTATCCGGGTAGTTGCCAAGCAGCAGACTCCCCTTGCCGGTGGCCAGCTCCTTCGGCAGTGCGAAGCTGATCGGCTCGCCGTAGAAATTGCTCACCACCAGCAGGGTCTGACCGTCGGCGCGGCGGGCATAGGCCCAGATCTGCGGGTGCCCCGCCAGCAGTTCCTGATAATCCCCGTGAGTGAAGATGGGGTGCGCCTTGCGCAGGTGGATCAGATCCCGGTAGTGCCAGAACACCGAGTTCTGGTCGGCCAGCGCCGCCTCGGCATTGATCGCGGGATAGTTGGCGGCGGGCTTGAGCCAGGGCGTTCCACTGGTGAAGCCCGCATTGGCCGCAGCGCTCCACTGCATGGGCGTGCGCGAGTTGTCACGGGACTTGGCGCCGAGGATGGCCAGGATCTCGGCCTCGCTCATCCCTTCGGCCTGCTTGATGGCGAAGATGTTGCGGCTCTCCACGTCCTGATAGTCATCGATGCGCTGATAGCCGGGGTTGGTCATGCCGATCTCCTCCCCCTGATAGATGTAGGGGGTACCCTGCAAGCCGTGCAGTGTGCTGGCCAGCATCTTGGCCGCTACCACCCGCTGTTCGCCCTCGTCACCGAAGCGGGAGACGATGCGCGGCTGGTCGTGGTTGCACCAGAACAGGGCCGACCACCCCTTGCCGTGCATGCCGCTCTGCCAGTGGTTGAAGATGCGCTTGAGTTCGAGGAAATCGAACGGAGCCTTGGTCCACTTGTCGCCATTGGGGTAGTCCACCTTGAGGTGGTGGAAGTTGAACACCATGGAGAGCTCGGAGCCATCCAGCGCGCCATAGCGCTGGCAGTGCTCCAGGCTGGTGGAGGACATCTCCCCCACCGTCATGGCGCCCACCGGGGCGAACACGTCGCGGCTCACGTCCTGCAAAAATTCGTGGATGCGCGGCCCGTCGGTGTAGAAGCGGCGGCCATCGCCACTGTCGTCGCTCGGGAAGCGCTGATCCTTGGAGATGAGGTTGATGACATCGAGGCGGAAACCGTCCACTCCCTTCTTCGCCCAGAAGTGGATGATGTTTTTGACCTCGGCGCGCACGGCCGGGTTCTCCCAGTTGAGATCCGCCTGCTCGCGGGCAAACAGATGCAGGTAGTACTGGCCGGTGGCCTTATCCAGCTCCCAGGCGCTGCCGCCAAACTTGGATTGCCAGTTGTTGGGCACACCACCCTCCACCGGGTCTTTCCAGATGTAGTAGTCGCGGTAGGGGCTGTTCTTGTCCCCCAGCGCCGACTTGAACCAGGCGTGCTCGGTGGAGGTGTGGTTGACGACGATGTCCATCACGATCCGAATGTCGCGCGCGTGGGCGGCGGCCAAGAGCGCCTCGAAGTCGGCCATGGTGCCGTAGGCGGGATCAATATTCAGGTAGTCGGCAATGTCGTAGCCGTTGTCCACCTGCGGCGAGACGTACACCGGGGTCAGCCAGAGGGCGTCGACGCCGAGGGTCTTGAGATAGTCGAGGCGGGCCATGATCCCCTTGAGATCGCCAGTGCCGCGCGCGCCACTGTCCTGAAAACTCTTGGGGTAGATCTGGTAAATCACGGCGCTCTGCCACCAGGGTGTTTGGCTCATGGGTCTTGCTCTTGTCTCGAATGAAAAAGGGAGAGGGCGACCCCGGCGGGTCGCCCTGATGCGTGGAGTCAGGCGCTGGCCTGAGCCAGCTTGCCGGCCGCCTGCTGGCGCTGGTAAACCAGCAGAGTCAGCACGATTGGCACGACGATGGCCACCAGCATGGCGATAGCATAGACGGCCCAGTATTGCGGCTGGATGGAGAGGATGCCCGGCAGGCCCCCTACCCCGATACCGTTGGCCATTACCCCGGCGAAGCCGCAGATGAGGGCCGCAAGGCTCGAGCCCACCATGGCGCACAGCATGGGGAACTTGTACTTGAGGTTGATACCGTACATGGCCGGCTCGGTCACCCCCAGATAGGCGGAGATGGCGGCAGGCACCGAGATCTCCCGCTCGTTCTCCTTGCGGCTGATCAGGATGATGCCGACCACCGCAGACGCCTGGGCGATGTTGGAGAGGGCGATCAGCGGCCAGATCGGGGTGCCACCCATGCTCTGCATCAACTGCAGATCCACCGCGTTGGTGGTGTGGTGGATACCGGTGATGACCAGGGGCGCGTAGAGGAAGCCGAACAGGGCAGCGCCGATGGGGGCAAACGAACCTGTCATGGCGGCCTTGGCGGCAAAGCCGACGCCGTCACCCAGCCAGCGACCGAACGGACCGATAAAGGCGTGGGCCACGATCACCGCCAGCAGCAGGGAGATGAAGGGAACTATGACCAGGTAGAGGTAGGCCGGGATGATCCGCTTGAGATTGGTCTCCACCCAGGCGAGGAAGACACCCGCCAGCAGGGCCGGGATGACCTGCGCCTGATAACCCACCTTCTGGATGACGAACAGACCAAAGTCCCACACCTCGGGAGTCTGCTGGCCGATGCCGTAGGCGTTCATCAGCTGGGGCGACACCAGGGTGATACCGAGCACGATACCCAGGATCTCGGAGCCGCCCATCTTCTTCACCGCAGACCAGCAGACGCCCACCGGCAGGAAGTGGAAGATAGCCTCACCCAGCAGCCAGAGGAAGGCGTGCACCTGAGCCCAGAACTGGCTGATCTCGGTGAGGGTGTGGGTGCCATCGTCGAACATCTTGATGTCGCCGATGACGTTGCGAAAGCCCAGGATCAGACCGCCGGTGATGATGGCCGGCAGCAGGGGCACGAAGATCTCCGCCAAGTGGGAGATGCCCCGCTCCAGCGGGTTCATGTTCTGGCGCGCGGCCTGCTTGGCGGCCTCCTTGCTGCCGCCGCTGACGCCGATCTCTTCGGTCAGCGCCTTGTACCACTGCTCCACCTCGTTGCCTATGACCACCTGGAACTGGCCGCCCTGGGTGAAGCTCCCCTTCACCGCAGGTATGGTTTCGATGGCCTTGCTGTCGGCCTTGGCCGGATCGTTGAGGACGAAGCGCAACCGGGTCAGGCAGTGGCTGACGGTTGCGATGTTCTCCTTGCCACCGATCTTGTCGATGAGCGTGGCCAGATGTTGTGCGTTGATCTTGGACATGAGCCTTCCCTCTGTGACTCCATTGATATTGGTCTGCGTCGCCCTTTTGGGCCAGTCTGTGGACCCGAGCGTTTTTGGTATCGTTCCCATTTAGCATGCCGCCAATTGGTCCAGATCAAAATGGGAACGTTCCCAATTCGTGGTCGAGGTCACAAAAAGCGCGTTTTTTGTGCGGCGCTAGGTGATGGCGTTCACAAAGAGTGGCAGGGAGCTATGGTCGCCAGCGGGGGCAGATCCTGCTCGATCTGGCCGAGCAGCTGGCGCGCGGCCTGCTCCCCCGCCCCCTTGTAGCCGAGATCCAGGCTGAGGGCGTTGGGGAAGAGAAAAGAGAGCATGGGGTTGTTGCCAAGGCCGGTCACCAACACCTCGCTGCGCCCCTGCTCCTGCAGGTACTTGGCGGCACCGATGGCCAGGGTGTCGCTGGCGCAGACCAGGGCGCCCGTGGTCGGGGTAAGCAGCTCAGCCGCCAGCCGGTAGCCGCTCTGCAGACTGAGATCGCCGAGGGCGCTGCGCGCTGTCAGCCCCTGTTCGGCGCAGTAGCCGAGGTAGGCATCGAGTCGGCGCTGGCCGGTGGTGAGGTCGGCAGTGTCCACCCCCAGGTAGGCAATCTCGCGAATGCCGCGGTTAGCGAGCTGGTCCAGCATGGTGCGCACCGCACCGGCATCGTCGAAACAGACCGAGGAGAAACCGGGATGGTCGCGGGCCACCAGCACCAGCTTCTCCCTGAGCGGCGCCATGGCGGCATAGTCCAGATCGTTGAAGGCGAACAGAATGATGCCATCCACCCCGCGCCGCTCCAGCACCGCCAGATGCTCCTGCACCTTGGCGGGGGAGAACTTGCTCTCCATCAGCACGGCGTCGTAGCCGCGCCGGTAGAGGGTCTCCAGCATGCCGCGCACCGCCTGGTTTTCCGAGCTGGAGTCGAGCCGCGAGACGATGATCCCCACCACCTGCTGGCTCTGGCTGCGCATGGCCCGCGCCGACTTGCTCGGCACGAAGCCGTGCTCGGCGATGATCTGCTCCACCCGCTCGCGGGTCGCCTGCTTCACCTTGGGATCCTGGTTGAGCACCCGGGAGACGGTCGACTTGCCAACACCACTGAGTCGGGCGATATCGAGGATGGTCAGTTTTTTGTCCATGAAGTGGCTCACAGGGGCTCGGCGGTGGAATTGCCCACATTGTTGTGATTAACCCCTGTGAATACAAGCCCATGGCGTTAGAATGCCCTTTTGGCGCCGGCGCATGCCGTGCCACCCGCCATCGCACAGGACGCGCATCATGGATCTGTTGGCCAGTCTGCACTTCTCCCTCTCCATCACGGGCCCCATCTGCGTGGTGCTGCTGCTCGGCATCTGGCTCAAGCAGCTGGGCCTGCTGCCGGACAGCTTCGTCGAGTCCGCCTCCCGCCTGGTGTTTCAGGTCACCCTGCCGGCCCTGCTGTTTCTCAGCATGGTGCGCACCGATTTCTCCACCATGCCGAGCCCCTGGCTCATCGTCTACGGCCTGCTTGGCACCCTCACCGGCTTTCTGGTGCTGGAGCTGCTGGCGGCCCGCTTCATCCTGGAGCGGCGCCAGCGCGGCATCTTCGTGCAGGGCAGCTTTCGCGGCAACATGGGGATCATGGGGCTGGCCTATGTGCAGAACGCCTACGGCGCCGAGGGGATCGGCGCCGCCGCCCTGCTGGTGGGCTCGGTCACCGTGCTCTACAACGTGCTTGCGGTGATCACCCTGACCCGCAGCCTGGGGGGCAGCAAGGGGATCAAACCGATCCTCAGGGGGATCGCCAAAAACCCGTTGATCATCGCCATCCTGGCGGCCCTGCCGTTCGGCCTGCTCGGCATCGAGCTGCCCCAGCTGGTGATCACCACGGGCAACTACTTCGCCAACATGACCCTGCCGCTGGCGCTGCTCTGCACCGGCGCCAGCCTCAACCTCAAGGCCCTGCGCGGCGGCGCCCTGCTGACCGGCTGGGCCACCGCCAACCGGCTGCTGTGCATCCCGGTGCTGCTGGTGATGGGCGCCTGGGCGCTCGGCTTCAGCCCGCAGGCCCTTGGCATCCTGTTTCTCATCAGCTCCACCCCCACCGCCGCCGCCAGCTATGTGATGACCCGCGCCATGGGGGGCGACAGCGCCCTGGCGGCCAACATCATCGCCACCACCACGCTAGGCTCGCTCGTCACCACCAGCCTGGGCGCTACCCTGATGAACTACCTGGGGCTGATGGGCTAGCCAGCAGCAAACGTGCTGACCCTCACCCCTTCATCACCCCCTTGACCTTGCCGCGGGCGGCAGCTTTACGCTGACTCTCAATCAACAGAGGAGATATCCCATGACCATCGAACTCACCGTCTCCGGCATGTCCTGCGGTGGCTGCGCTGCCAGCCTGCAAAAAGCCCTGCTGGCCCAGCCTGCCGTCAGCAGCGCCAGCGTCGACTTTGCCAGCAGCAAGGCCATCATCGAGAGCGAACTGAGCAAAGCCGAGCTGATCGCCCTGATCGAAACCAAAGGCTTCTCGGCGAGTTAAATTATCTCCATATAGGTAGAAAACAGGTTAAAATTCTGTACCCAGCTGTTTTTTGGTGAGAGTCATCACAAACCCCTGCAACAGAAAGCGCAAACTTGCTGCAATTTTTATCACCCAGAAGGAATTGCAGCATGACTCTCCCGATCCGCAAGACCCTGCTCGCCGCCGTCCTCGGCCTGACCCTCTCCCCGATGGCCATGGCCCTGCCCAACGTCCATATCCTGGCCACCGGCGGCACCATTGCCGGGGCGGGGCAGTCCGCCACCCAGTCCAACTACGAGGCCGGCAAGGTGGCCATCGAGACGCTGATCGCCGCCGTGCCCGAGATGAAGAACGTGGCCGACGTGCAGGGTGAGCAGGTGGTGAAGATCGGCTCCCAGGACATGAACGACGAGGTGTGGCTGAAGCTTGCCAAGCGGGCCAACGAGCTGCTGGCCAGGGATGACGTGGATGGCATCGTCATCACCCACGGCACCGACACCATGGAAGAGACCGCCTACTTCCTCAATCTGACCGTCAAAAGCGACAAGCCGGTGGTGCTGGTCGGCGCCATGCGCCCCTCCACCGCCATGAGCGCCGACGGCCCGATGAACCTCTACAACGCCGTGGTGACCGCCTCTGACCCCGCCTCCAAGGGGCGTGGCGTCATGGTGGCGATGAACGACACCGTGCTCGATGCCCGCGACGTCACCAAGACCAACACCACAGGGGTGCAGACCTTCGCCTCCCCCAACTTCGGCCCGCTCGGCTACATCCACAACGGCAAGATCGACTATCAGCGCAGCCCGGCCCGCCAGCACACCAGCAAGACCCCGTTTGACGTGAGCAAGCTCGACAAGCTGCCCCAGGTCGGCATCGTCTACAGCTACGCCAACGCCTCGGATCTGCCGGCCAAGGCCCTGGTGGATGCCAAGTTCGACGGCATCGTCAGCGCCGGGGTGGGCAACGGCAACCTCTACCACACCCTGTTCGATACCCTGGCCAAGGCGAGCAAGGACGGCATCCGCGTAGTGCGCTCCGCCCGCGTGCCGACCGGCTCCACCACTCTGGATGCCGAGATCGATGACGCCAAGTACGGCTTCGTTGCCGCCGAGACCCTCAACCCGCAGAAGGCGCGGGTGCTGCTGATGCTCGCCCTGACCCAGAGCAAGGATCCGGCCCAGATCCAGCGCTGGTTCCAGCAGTTCTGATCTCCCTGCCGGCCTCGGCCGGCAGAGGGAATGACCATAAAAAAGGCGGGATACTATCCCGCCCTTGCTCGTGACAAATGGCACGTCAGCCCATGATCAGCCAGCCGCAGAAGCCAAGATAGATCAACCCCACCCAGGCGAGCCTGCCCGCCGTCATCCGCTCCCGACTGAACCCCCACCACAACAGCACGACCGCCAGCAGCGTCACCAGCGAGGAGACCATCATGGTGCTGTCCAGCAGCCAGGGGGTGAACAACAGGCAGAACGCCTTGGGAATGGTGCCCTGGATCATCATGGCCCCCGAGATGTTGGCCAGCGCCAGCCGGTGCTTGCCCTGTCGCACCCAGATCAGCACGTTCATCAGCTCGGGCATCTCGGTCGCCACCGGGCTCAGCAACAGGGCCGCCAGCACCGGCGAGAGACCGAACAGCTCGCCCATGCTCTCCAGCTGGTGAACGAACAGCTGGGCCGCCAGCGCCACCACCACCAGCGCCACCAGGGTTTGCAGCAGCACCTTGCCGAGCGCCGGGATCTCGGCGCCCGGATCCAGCTTGAGGGGCTCTGGCAGCTCGACCTCGTGGCTGTCGGTCTGTTTCAGCTCGCGCCGCACATAGACCAGATACACCAGCACGAACAGCGGAGCCAGCCAGGTTTTACCGGTGAAGGCCACCATGCCGAGGGCCACCGCCACCAGGAAGATGCCGACGAACCAGGCCTGATCACGGCCTATCTCGCGCTGCACCTCGCCATCGATGGCCCTGTGCTCCCGGCTCATGCACAGCAGCAGGGTCACGCCGACGGCGGCATAACCTATGGTGGCCAACACCAGCGGGCCGCCGAGGGCGGCACCTATGCCTATCTGTTGCTGAGCGGGGGCATCCCCCATCAGCAAGGCGGTCAGGGTGACGATGCATTCGGGCAGGGCCGTGCCGAGGGCCGCCAGCAGGGAGCCGGTGGCGCTCTGGGATAACTTGAAGTGGTGGCCGGTCCATTCGATGCCATTGACGAAATATTCGCAGGCCAGATAGATGGTGACGGCAGAGAACAGAAATAACAGCAGGGTGATCAGCATGATGAGTAACCGCCAGGCGAGCAGAACAACCAATGGACCCGATACGGCTCGCCCGGCTGGCTTGCATATCGAGGCCAAAGGTCTTGCAGAGCGATGGATGCCATCGCCGCCCATGCCATGGATCTGAAGATCCAAGAATGTTGACATGAGCCCTGCCCGGATCACGGGCGGGTTGCTACTCCCCTATGACAGTGCGGGCTTTTTACCAAGTTGACCGCCACCCCACAAGGCAAATTAATGATCATTGACTCAACAAGTTGTAAGGGAATGTAACCGTCCCCCCACCGGCTTTGCCATCCGGATCCACTCCAATGCCGGTGAGTTCCTCGCCTTGGCACACCGTTTGCTATGAGATGACTACTGTCCACACTGATTTGGGAAGGGTGAACGATGAAACGGTGGATCCAACATTTCTATCAACTGAACCGCCTCAACTGGCTGATGGTCTGGCTGCTGCTCTGCTGCAGCATCATTCTGCTGTTTCCGGCCGGTTTGATGCAGGGGGCCGTCAGCCAGTGGGCCGCCACACACGCCGCCTGGCTCGGGGTCGGCATGCTGATCGCCATCTCCTACTTCTGCAGTCAGGGCTTCCTGATCGCCTGGGAGTGGGCCTGTGACGAGTGGCAGTCGCGCCGTCAGCAGGATCAGCTGGCCCAGATGATCTCCTTCCTCGACTTCAACGAGAAGGCGGTGCTGCGGGAGTTCGTGCTGCAACGTAAAAGCGTCATAAACTTGCCGATCACCGAGCCCGCCGTCAAAAACCTGATGGATGCCGGCGTGCTCACCTACGCCTACGGCAAGCCGGCCCGGGAGAAAGAGGACGAGAACCAGATCCGCGCCCTGATGATCGCCCTGCCGGCCCGCCCGCTGCTCACCTACAAGGTGCTGGGGCTGTCGCGCGGCAAGATGAGTGACGAGCAGGTGGAGCAGATCATGAACGCCAGACCCAAGTTCGCGCAGAAAAGCTTCCAGCGCTGATCGTCGTTCCCGCCAATAAAAAGAGCCGGCCCTGTGGCCGGCTCTGTCGTTTCTGCCCGTTACTGGGTTCTGGCCTTGAGATACCCGGCGTAGTCCGGGATCTGCACGCTGAACGCCTGGCGCATGTGGGGGCTGTCCATGATGAAGTCGGCGGTCGCCTCGTTGGTGGCAACCGGGATGTTCCAGACTGCCGCGAGGCGCAGCAAGGCCTTCACGTCCGGATCGTGGGGCACCGCATTGAGGGGATCCCAGAAGAAGATCAGCACGTCGATCTTGCCCTCGGCTATCAGGGCGCCAAGCTGCTGGTCGCCCCCCATGGGGCCGGAGAAGAGACAGGTGATGGGCAGCTGTGCCTGCTTGCCGAGCATGGTGCCTGTGGTGCCGGTGGCGTAGAGGTGGTGGAGCTTGAGCTCCTCCTTGCGCCGCATCACCCAGTTCAGCAGGGGGGTCTTCATGTTGTCGTGAGCCACCAGCGCCACTCGCTTGTGGGGCGCCATCTCACGGGCGATCTGTTCCATGGACATCATCCGTAGCATTGTTGTTTGAATAGAGCCGTATCCTAATCGAAAGCGGCGCCCGTTGCCTTGCCGGGCGCCGTAACTGTGATCACTTCGACTGTTCAATCCACTGCTTGTTCTTCTGCTCCAGCACCGAGATGGGCAGCATGCCGTATTCCAGTACATGGTGGTGGAACGCCTTGAGGTCAAAGCCTGCGCCCAGCGCCTGCTCGGCCGACTCCCGCATCCGGATCAGCGCCAGCTGGCCCGCCTTGTAGGAGGTCGCCTGGCCGGTGTAGGCCATGTAGCGCGGCACCTCGGAGCTGATGTCCCCGTCCCCCAGCGCCGAGTTCTCCTTCATGTAGCTGGCGGCCTGGTCGTGGTTCCAGCCATACCAGTGGATGCCGGTATCCACCACCAGCCGCATGGCTCTGAGCATCTCCTCGTTGAGGCGGCCGAAGTACTGCAGCTGGTTGTTGAAGGCGGACGAGCCCTCGACCTTCACGTCTCCCACCGCCGGATCGTAGAGACCGCGCCCCTGATAGAGCCCCATGTCGTGATCCGCCAGGTATTCGGTGTAGAGTGCCCAGCCCTCCGCATAGGCGGTGTAGGAGGCGTTCGCCACGTACTGCGGGAAGTCGGGATCCTTGGCGGCCAGCTCCTGGGCGATGGTGATCTGGAAGTGGTGACCCGGCGCCGCCTCGTGGGCCAGCAGGGTGCTGATGTTCCAGCTCTGCAGACCATAGGGGTAGTAGGTGTTGAGGAAGAAGCGCCCCTTGCGGCCCGTCTGCGGGTTGCCGTCCTGATACCAGGCCACCCCGCCGTATGGCGCGTCCTTATAGGAGACGGGCACCACCTCGTAATCCAGCTTGGGAATGGTGCGCTCGGCATCGAAGAAGTCCGGCAGCACCAGCGCGGCCTTGCTCTTGAAGGCGTTGTACTCCTGCAGTGCCCGCTCGTGCTCGGCCAGCGCCTGCTGCTGCGACCCGCTCAGGGTCGCCCCGGCTGCATTGTCCGGGTTGAGGCCGGCCGACCAGACCGCCAGCGGGTTCTGATAGAAGAAGGCCGGCTCGTTCAGGTAGCGGAAGAAGGCGTAGATCTGGCCGCTCTGCTTGCTCTGGGCCACGTCGTCGCTGTCGCACTTGCCGAGGGTATGGCACACCTTGACCATGGCGCCGAAGATCCGCGCCACCTCGCTCAGCCCCAGCTCATGCACCTGCTCCGGCGTCATGTCGGTGGTGGTGTGCTTCTTCAGCAGCCAGCGATACCAGTCGCGCCCGTTGGTCATGCCGCAGAAGCCGTCGTCGCACTCACCGCTGCCAAGGCGCACCGCATAGGCGCCGCCATGCTGGTAATCCAGGTAGTCGCGCAGCGCCAGATAGCGGCCGTTGATGCTGTCCAGCACCCCCTTGTACTCGGTGCGCAGCGCCTCGTCCGCCTCTCCCGGCAGCTGCTGCCAGCCGAGGTAGGAACCGGCGATCGCCTCGCCCTCCAGCTTGCTGTCGAGCTGGGCCAGCAGCCGGTCCACCAGCTCGTCCGGCAGGGTGTTGCCCTGGGCGCTGCCCAGTTCGAACTGGTGCTTCACCTCGGCAAGGTAGCCGTCATAGGCCTTGAGCCAGCTGAGATGCTCCTGATACCAGGCCAGTGGTGCGGTGGCGACCCTCGCCTTGCTGGCCACAACCGGTGCCGCTGCCGGGCGATCGATGTCGCGCCGCCAGGTGGCATCCCCCGGCGCGACCCGCTCGGCCGAGCTCTGCTCGAAGTAGTCGAAGCCGGGCTCGACGGTGCGGGCAGCTTTGCCGCTGGCCGGGGCGGCCCCCACCTCATCGACCAGATCAACCACCCGGTTGCTGAAGTGGTGGATCGGGATCTGGGACTGGGGCAGATCGTAACCGGTCAGGTTGATCTGCAGATCCCAGCGGATCATGTCGTAGAACAACCGGTCCCGTTCGCTCAGCACGCTCGCGTCCAGGGCATCCAGCCGCTTGAGCAGGGCGCTGTCGAGGGTCTTGCGCTTGGCGATGCTGGCGGCATCGATGGCAAAACCGTAGGGGTCGAGCGCCTGGCTCTCGCGCAGGGCCTCGTCCATGGTCTGCATCAGGGAGGTCTTGGTGGCGGCGGGATCCGCCGGCGCGTTGGAGCTGTTGTCATTGCAGGCAGCGAGCGAGAGTGCGATGGCACAAGCCAGCGCCAGTTTGTTGGACAAGAAGTGCATGGTGTAGTCCTTTAACCGTTGTTATTGTTTGCCCCCGAAAAGGGGTTCCAATAGTGCACCTCTCCTGCTCGCTTTTCTGCGACATGATTAACAAAAATAAGCTTACTTTTCATGATGATAAGGCCCATGAAAAGCTATGCAGACGGACATTAAAAAACCCGCCTGAGCGGGTTTTTTAATCGTTTTTTCATGCCATAACTATTCAGGACGAGCCGTGATGCAGCTGGGACTGCTGATAGTTCTCCAGCCCGATGCGATCGATGAGATCGAGCTGGGTCTCCAGCCAGTCCACGTGCTCCTCCTCGTCTTCCAGAATATCCTGGAACAGGTCGCGGCTGATGTAATCCTGCACCGACTCGGCATAGGCGATGGCCACCTTCAGATCCGGGATGGCATCCATCTCCAGCGACAGGTCGCAGCGCAGCATCTCCTCCACCGTCTCGCCGATGCGCAGCTTGCCCAGATCCTGCAAGTTGGGCAGCCCTTCCAGAAACAGCACCCGCTTGACCAGCTCGTCGGCGTGTTTCATCTCATCGATGGATTCGTGATACTCCTTGTGCCCGAGCGCCTTGAGGCCCCAGTCATCATAGATGCGGGCATGCAGAAAATATTGGTTGATGGCTATCAGCTCATTGGCCAGCACCTTGTTGAGGTGGGCGATGATCTTGGGATCTCCTTTCATCGACAGTGCTCCTTGGTTCGTGCCTGAGGCTTAGATCCTTAGAGCTTAGTCCAGAAAGATGACAACAAGAGGTCCGGCGAGCTTGCTCGCCAGCGGGAAGGGATTGAAAAGACGGGCCGGTTTTGCCGGCGACGGGCTCTGCTCAGGCCACCTCGTAGTAGAGCGGCACCTGCTCCAGCTCGGCCTTGTCGAGTTCGGCGGCGATGATCTCCATGGTCATGCGCACGCATTTGCCACACTGGGCGCCGACGTCGAGCGACTGCTTGAGCTGGCGAAACTCGGTCTTGCCTGCCTGTACCGCCTTGCGGATCTGGGAATCTGTGATGCCGCGGCACAAACAGACGTACATAGTGTTTACCTCATGCTGGATTGCCATGAAATCTAAATGAGAATGGTTCGTAGTGCAAATAACGATTGGTAATAAGATCCCCCGCTTGCCAGCCATCAACCCCTTGGTGACAATGCCCTGTCACTGAGGGAAATATCATGCTCAAGAAACTGTTCACTGCCCTGTTTAGCGGCCAGCCCGCTCCCGCCGCCGAAGTCACCCCCACCGAGTACGCCGGCTACCTCATCTATCCCGAGCCCATGGCCGAAGGGGGTCAGTATCGGCTGGCTGGCCGCATCACCAAGGAGCTGGACGGCGTGCTGCAGACCCACCGCTTCATCCGCTCCGATCTGTTTGCCAACCCCGCCGATGCGGAGCGCTTCATGGTGCAGAAGGCGCACACCTTCATCGGCCAGATGGGGGATCGCATGTTTGAGCCCCGCAAACCGGCCGACAGCACCGCCTCATGATGCCGGCGGCACTCGACGAGCTGCGCCAGGCGCTGGCCCGCGCCGGTGAACGGCGGCTGATCTGGCTGGAAGGTGACGAGGCCGATTGCATCTCCCGAGCCGAGGCGCTGCTAAGCGGCGTCAGCTACTGGCTGGGAGATGGCCCGAGCGAGCACCACCCGCAACCGGCGGCCAAGGCGCTGCAGCGACTCGGTCAGGAGTGCGACACGCTTGTGTTCAATGCGTTCAGCGGTTTTCACCCCGATGCGTTCGGGGCGCTGGCGGGCACCTTGCGGGCGGGAGGCCTGCTGCTGCTGCTGACCCCGCCGCGAGCACAATGGCCTGCCTGGCCGGATCCGGACCGGGTTCGGCTGGTGGCACAACCGGAAGACATGGTGTTGGCGGGCCACGGCTTTCTCGCCCGGCTGGTGCGGCAGCTTGCGGGCGACCCTGCCCTCGAGCTAGCCCCTCCTGCTACGACAACCCCGTGGCAGCCGGTTGGGCCGGCGCGGCCATTGAGCTGCGATCAGGCCCGCGCCCTGCCCGCCATCCACAAGGTGTTGCACGGTCACCGCCGCCGCCCGCTGGTATTGAGCGCGGATCGGGGGCGCGGCAAGAGCAGCCTGCTGGGGCTGGCCGCCGCCGAGCTGCTGCGCCAGCAACCCGATCTGCAAATCGTGGTGACGGCCCCCTCCCAGGCCACGGTCACCACCCTGTTTGCCCGCGCAGCTCGTGTCCTTGAAGACGTACCACAACTGCTGGCAGGGCTCAGCTACTGTTCGCCGGATCGGCTGGTGCACGAGCCGTTGCAGCCCGACTTGTTGCTGGTGGACGAAGCCGCCGCCATTCCCACCCCGCTGCTGGAGGCCATGCTGGCCCGCCACGGTCGCATCGTCTTCGCCACCACGGAGCACGGCTACGAGGGCACCGGGCGCGGTTTTCACCTGCGCTTCAAGCGGGTACTTGATCGCGAGACACCCGGCTGGCAGGAGATCCACCTGGCCGAGCCGATCCGCTGGAGCAGCCGGGATCCGCTGGAGCCGCTGGTGTTCCGACTGCTCGGCCTCAACGCCGAGGTCGAGACGCCGCCAGCGCCCACCCAGCCTGGCTGGCGCCGGCTCGAGCAGGATGCACTGGCTGCCGACGAGGGGCTGCTCCATCGGGTGTTCGGCCTGCTGGTGCTGGCCCACTACCAGACCACGCCGAGCGATCTGCGCTACCTGCTGGAGAGCCCCGCCCTCGACATCCACCTGCTGGAGCAGGGTCCGCATCTGCTCGGGGTGGCGCTGGTGGCCCGGGAAGGAGAGATAGATCCTGAGCTGGCCGAGGCGATCTGGGCCGGGCGCCGGCGCCCGCGCGGCCATCTGCTGCCCCAGTCGCTGCTGGCGCACGCCGGCTTCAAGACCGCAGGTACGCGCAGCTACGCCCGGGTGATGCGCATCGCCATCCACCCGACTCTCCATCGCCACGGGCTGGGGTCGCTCCTGCTAACCCGCCTCGAACAACATTATCAGGCGGCAGGGCTCGACTATCTGGGCTCCGCCTTCTCGGCCAGCGCCGATCTGCTGCCCTTCTGGCGCAAGGCCGGGCTCAGGGTACTGCGCATCGGCCTGCAGCGGGATGCCGCCAGCGGCAGCCACGCCGCCCTGCTGCTCAAGGCGCTGAAACCGGCCCGCGCCGCCGAGCTGGCCGACTGGCACCAGCGCTTCGTGCGTCAGCTGCCCACCCTGCTGGCGGGTGAGCTGAAAACCCTTGAATCCGAGCTGGTGTGGCAGTGCCTGCAGGATGCGGAGGCCAGCTCGAGCGGGCTCGATGAGTTTGATCAGGATGAGCTGGCCTGCTTTGCCCACCACCACAAGCCGTTCGAGCTGTGCCAACCCAGCCTGCAACGCTGGCTGGCGGGCAACCTGACACAACTGGCACAGCTTGACCCCGCCGAGCGGCAACTGCTGATCGCCACCATCTGGCAATATGCCGACTGGGGAACACTGGCGGCCAGGCTGCAACTGGCGGGCAAGCCGGCGGTCATCAAGGCGCTGCGCGGCCTGCTGGCCCGGCTGTTGCCGCCCGCTACCACTCGATAGGTTCGCCTCGCCAGTCGAGGTAGCTCAGTTCGCCATCCGGCGTCAGCCGCGCCATCAGCGTCACCAGATGCGCGGCAGCCTGCTGCGGGCTGTGCAGGCTGCCGGCGGCCAGGTTGCCGTGAAACGGCCGCGAGAGCGGGGTGTCCACCGTGCCCGGATGAAACGCCAGCAGCTTGACGCCGGGCGCCCGTCTGGCGAGCTCGATGGCGGCGCACTTGAGCAGCATGTTGAGGGCTGCCTTGGCGGCGCGATAGCCATACCAGCCCCCGATGCGGTTGTCGCCAATGCTGCCGACCCGGGCACTGAGCACCGCCAGGGTACAGGGGCCAGACCCCAGCAGGGGTAGCAGCCGGCTGATCCAGCGCAGCGGCAGCAGGGCGTTGGTCTGGTAGAGCTGGGTCATGGCCTCGAGGTTGAGCGCCTCGAGCCGCTTCTCCGGCCGGATGCTTCCCTGCTGCAGCAGGCCGTTGCAGATCACCAGCCAGCGCGGCCTCGGCGCCAGCTCACCGATGCGGGCCACCGCCTCTGCCAGCTGTTCATCACTGTAATCGCAGCGCAGCCAGTGCAGCTTGTTGCTGTCGAGCCCCGCCGGTTGCGGCTGGCGGCTGATGGCGATAACGGAGGCAGCACCCGCCGCCAGCCAGTGCGCCACCAGGGCGCTCCCCAGCCCACCGCCGGCACCGATCACCACGACACTCTCTTCCATGACTCCCCCCTTGCGGCGAGTGTGATGGCCTTCTCCATCGCCCCGCGCTTTTCCTGATAGGCTGATACGCGCCTTCCAGCCTGCGGGATCAAGCGGTTATGGAGGCGATCTTGTGTGGATCCCGTCGTCAGCGGCGGATCCATTCCTATACTGAGGGAAAACCGCAGCGGCTGCTGCCAGCGCAACCAGAAGCACGAGAGTGACCATGATGGCCAAAGACGGGGAAGAGCGTAAATCCATTCTGACCGAGAGCGGCACCAACGAGCTCGAGATCATCGAATTCCACCTCAAGAAGCAGCTGCCCGATGGCCGCGAGAAAATAGCCTACTACGGCATCAACGTCGCCAAGGTGCGCGAGGTGATCCGGGTGCCGGAGACCACCGACTACCCCAACGCCCAGCGTCACATGGTGGGGGTTTTCTCCCTGCGCGAGCGGCTGATCCCGCTGGTGGATCTGGCCGGCTGGCTTGGTATCAAAACCAACCCGGACAACAGCAACAAGGTGGTCATCGTCACCGATTTCAACAAGATGGCGAACGGCTTCCTCATCGACAGTGTCAGCAGGATCCACCGGGTCTCCTGGGAGGATGTGGAGTCCCCCAGCCAGTTCCTGGAGGCGGGCGAGAATGACTGCGTGGTGGCGGTGGTCAGGCGCGATGGCAACCTCATCATGATCCTCGACTTCGAGAAGATCATCGCCGACATCAACCCAGAGCTGAGCATGGAGAAGTACGATGTGACCCAGGATCGCAAGGTCATCATCGACGATCGCATGATGGCCATGCGCCAGGCCAAAACCATCCTGGTGGTGGACGACTCCGCCTTCATCCGCAAGATGATCGAGACCACCCTGCGCACTGCGGGCTACAACGTGGTGACCGCCAAGGACGGGGGCGACGGGCTGGAGATGTTGATGGAGTTCGATCGCCTGTCGCAGGAGGAGAAGATCCCGGTGGCCGAGTTCGTCAGCGGCATCATCACCGACGTGGAGATGCCCCGCATGGACGGCATGCACCTGCTCAAGCGACTGCGCGATACCCCCGCCTTCAAGACCATTCCCATCGTCATGTTCTCGTCGCTGATGAGCGATGACAACCGCCAAAAAGCGCTGCAGCTGGGGGCCAACGACACCATCACCAAACCGGAGCTGGGCCGCATGGTCGGCATGATGGACAACTTCCTGCTCGGCATCCCCATTCCCAAACCGGGCAACCTGTGAGGCCGCCAGTCGGCCATGCAAGCAAAAGGGCGCCTCGGCGCCCTTTTGCTGCTTGATGGATCAGCCCAGCCAGAGGTAGAGCTGGTGAGCCGCCACCCCGGCGCACAGGCCACCGACGGTGTGGGCCACGATGGCGCGGGAGGTGAGATGACGATAGCCGAGCGCATCCAGCATGGCGGTGTGGGTGCTCAAAAAACCGCTCCAGCACATGCCCATGGCGGTGAACACCGCCACCTCGTTGCCGGTGATCCAGCCCTTGCCGATGAAGGGGGGCACCAGCGACATGGCGGCCCCGACCGCCCCCAGCGAGGTGACCGGGAAGGCCACCAGCTCGGCGTGGGTGAAACCGAACAGCAGCTCGAACAGCCAGCCCACCTTGGCCGCCAGCACCGGCAGCAGCGCCACCCCCTGGAAGGCTTCGCCGGTATACCCCTTCTCACCAGGGCCGAAGGTCAGCAGCATCACGAAGGTGCTGATGATGAGCACCCCAGGGATCACCGCCATCCCCAGCTCCACCCCGGATTTGCCGCCGTCCAGCAGGGCATTGAGCACCCGCAGCCAGGTGGGTGCGGCCTCCCGGCGCAGTCCGGGCTTGGCCCCCACGCTCGCCACCTCGTCGGCGATCGGGGTCTCCCCCACCAGCGGGCGGATCATCCGCTGCATCAGGCGGGTCGACACCACGGAGCCGATGAGGGCGCCGAGCAGGCCGATCAGCGCCGCGCTGGCGGTGGACTCGCCCCCCGGCAGCTGCAGGGTGGCCATGAAGGTCACCACGATCAGCCCCATGCCGAAGGCGGTGCCGAAGTTGGTGAGCGAGACCAGCTGCCAGGGGGTGAAGCCCTTGCGAAAGCGGCTGTCCCTGGCGAGGCTGATCACCGCCGGGTTGTCGGAGAAGAAGGTCATCAGGGCCGCCAGTGCGGTGCGGCCCGGCAGCCGGAACACCGGCTTCATCAGCGGCGCCAGCAGCACCTCCAGCAGGCGGATCACCCCGAACTCGCTGAGCAGCTGGCTGAGTGCCCCCGACAGCACGGTAATGCCCATGATGAAGAGCACTGTGTTGAGCAGCAGCTGGTGAGCGGTGTTGAACAGGGTGTTGACCAGGGCGGAGAGGCCCATCTGGCTGCCGAGGTAGCCAAACAGGCTGCCGAGGATGGCCAGTACCAATACCGGTTCCAACCAGCGGCGAAGGGAGGCCGCCCCCTGGTGAGAATCTTTAACTGCTTGATTTTCCATACCAATCCTGAAATCTGTCGCTGTGTGGTGAGTATTGTTGTTATGGCACCCATAAAGCAGGAGCCCTTGTCTTGCGACAAGGGCTCCTTGCATTGATTCTTCTTCCGGACTCGAACTGTGCCATGTGGGCTGACTGCCCACCACGCTGGCGACTGAACCGGGGAGTAGAAAACGGGTGGCCGGACGATCCTGTCCAGTCTGCCTGTCTCGCGCCAGCGCACCGGCACCACGGCCAGCCCGGCGACGAAACGGGGCGGCAGTATAGCAACTGGGGCCGGTCGGCGAAACAAGGGGGCGACCGGAGCGGATTGCCGCCCAGCGCCTGCGCGGGTAAGCTTCCCCATCGGCAATCGACTCCGTCATTTACCATCCGGCAGCACCATGAACGACCTCGTGACCTATATCAAGGCCATCCACCGCCAGGCAGGACCGGCGATACTCGTCCGCCAGCAGAGCGAACAACACAGCGAGCAGGACGAGAGCGGCACCCTGACCCACCACCGGCAGACCCATTACTGGTTCGCCAATGGCGTGGTCATCTGCCACCAGCTGGAGCTGGACGAAGAGCCCTCCCCACAAGTCTGTCCGGAGTGCTGGATCAGCTACCGGGTGGTCGCCAGCCCCATCCCCATCACCCCTGCGCGCAAGCTGTTCCACAACCCCTGCCAGGAGGCCTTCTGGCTCAAGATGCAGGAGATCACGCCAGCCCGCTGACCCGCTCGACCAGTGACCGGCGCGCCGTCAATACTGCTTGGTCTTGGAGGCAAACCCCGCCAGGAACAGTCCGGTCAGGAACATGCCGCAGAAGGCCTCGATGGCCGACAGCAGCTGCAGCGGGGAGGAAGTCTGGGAGATGTCGCCATAGCCCAGGGTTACGAAAGTGACGATGCTGAAATAGAGCGAGCGCCCAAGATGGTCATGGGTGACCGATCCCGGCGCCAGATAATAGGTCAGGGTCGCCAGCAGGATCACCCCCATCGACAGCAGCAGGCTGCGGATCGGCCGCTCGCCGAAGCCCCAGGTGATGAAGCTGATGAACTTGGCGGCGCATTTCAGGTAGCACAGCAGGGTGAGCCAGCCTTTCTTGAGCCAGCCGCTGCGCAGCCAGCACTCCTTGAACAGCTCCCTGGGGCTCGCCAGCGACTTCATCTCGTGCAGCTTCTCCTTGTAGTAGCACTCGCCGGCATCGACGGTGTCGCCCACGCTGGAGAAGAGCCGCTTGGCGTTGCGGTAGAGCTTGCTGGCCTCGCTGTGATCGACCCGGCCATTCTCGTTGTAGGCCACCTGCACCTTGTCCAGGTTGGTGTGCTCCATGGTGGCGTCGAAGTTCTTGGCCCGCACGTTGAAGTTTTTCAGCACCGCCCGGGAGGAGTGAAAGCGGATCTCTTCACACTCGATAGTGAAGTCCTGAAACACCCCGTCCTCCAGCGCCAGCTCCCGCTTCTTGGCCCAGGCCCTGTGGTCCCACAGCAGGGAGTCGAACAGATCGAGCCCGATCACCCCGCCGTTGACCCTCACCCCCTTGGCCGAGCAGTGCCACAGATAGACCTTGGAGTTGTTGACGGCGCCATCCAGCGAGAGCTCGTCCAGGCAGGTGAAGTCGAGCAGCCGGCCGGAGATGATGGGGCTTTTGAGCTCGATGCCGCCGATGTTGAGCAGCCGGTGCCTGCCCAGTACCTGGGCCTCCCCCTTGTTGTTCTCGGAGACCGAGAGCAGGCTCTGCACCCGCTTCACCTCGTCCTTGCCATGCTTGCCGGCCAGCCACATGCAATAGGGTTCAAAGCGCGTCTCGGCGCGGATCAGCCCGCTCTTGCGCAGGGACTCCAGCGCGCTCGAGGCTGTCTCATAGAGTCTGATCTTGTCGTCGCTCATGTAGAGGCACAGGCTCAGCACGCAGCGGGAGCTGATGAAGCGGGCGATGCCGATCTGGAAGATCACCTGCTTGTCGATCTTCTGCTCCGTCATCCAGTCGTCGAAATGGGGCAGCGACGCCACCAGCAGATCCCAGATCAGGGGATAGTCGTTGGCCCGGCGCCACTCGTTGAACTGTTCGGGGGAAAGCTGCCAAAGCTCTGTTGCATTCATGCATGACCTCACTCAAGAAAGCGGTCCCGTGTTCCTGCGCCCACCGATGCGACAGAGGCCGCCAGGGCAAGATGGGCAGAATAGGGACTCATCACGCCATCATACTAGGCGGGCTGGGGAAGTCACTGGCGGGAACGGTACAGCACGGGCACTGCGACAACTTGCCGCCGAGCTGGCGAGATCTTGCTCAATGGGGCACCGGATGCCGGAAAACGGGCAAAGAAAAAGCCCAGCATTGCTGCTGGGCTTTTGAATTGGCTCCTCCTGCTGGGCTCGAACCAGCGACCTGCGGATTAACAGTCCGTCGCTCTACCGACTGAGCTAAGGAGGAATTATAAGTGGTGCCCAGAGACGGAATCGAACCGCCGACACGGGGATTTTCAATCCCCTGCTCTACCGACTGAGCTATCTGGGCAAATGGTGCCGGCTACCGGAATCGAACTGGTGACCTACTGATTACAAGTCAGTTGCTCTACCTACTGAGCTAAGCCGGCACACTTTAAACCATTGTGCATGAACAAGTTTTTCTTTCACGACACCAAAATTTGGTGCCCAGAGACGGAATCGAACCGCCGACACGGGGATTTTCAATCCCCTGCTCTACCGACTGAGCTATCTGGGCGTGGGCGCTATTAAACGGATTTTAAGGCAGGTGGTCAACGGGAAATTTCACTTTTTGTCTCGTTCGTCTCTTTTTTGCTCAGGATCATCCATTTCCAGCACTTCTTCCTGCTCGGCGCGGTTCTGGCGGCCCCAGACTCTGGGCTCCTCCCCTTTCAGCAGGCGGGCGATGTTCTCGTGATGACGGATCAGAATGAGGCAGGAGAGCAGCGACACCGGCAGCGTGTATTCCGGTTTGAGCAGGTAGGTAAAGAGCGGGGTCAGCAGCACGGTAATGATGGAGGCCAGCGACGAATAGCCGCTCACCAGCAGCACCAGCAGCCAGGTGCCGATCACCGCGCCCCCCATGGTGAAGCCGATGGGCATCATGGTGCCGAGCGCCGTGGCCACCCCCTTGCCGCCACGAAAGTGGAAGAAGATGGGGTACATGTGGCCGAGACAGGCTGCCACCCCGATGAAGCCGAGGTAGACGGGTTTGATCTGCAGATACCAGGCGAGATAGACGGGAGCCGTGCCCTTGAGCACATCGAGCAGCAGCACCACCACGGCCGCCAGCCGACCACCGAGGCGCAGCACATTGGTGGCCCCCGGGTTGTGGGAGCCATGATCACGGGGATCCGGCAGACCCGTGATGCGGGAAACCAGCACAGCACTGGACAGCGAGCCGCCCAGGTAGGCCAGAATAATCATCAAAATCGTCAGGGCCGTCATCTTGGTCGTTTTTACCACGATATGAATGGGGTATGATGCGGGCCACATTCTCTGGCGCCTGCGTGGGGTTGCCCACCGCGTGTCGCCCAAACCGGCCGCCGGCACTCATCCGCTGGCCAGGCCTGCATCCCTGCGCTGTCATCACAGCCCATCAAGAGTAAAGAAGAAGTACTGTCATGGACAAGGTGTTTATTCGCGGACTCGAGGTTTTGACCACTATCGGTGTATACGAGTGGGAGAAAGGCATTCGCCAGAAGCTCTGTTTCGACCTCGAGATGGGGTTCGACAACCGCCCCGCCGCCGCAACCGACGATATCAATCTGGCACTGGATTACGCCACCCTCTCTCGCAAGATCTGTGATCACGTCGCCAGCAAGGTGGTGGAGCTGGTCGAAACCATGGCCGAACAGGTCGCCATGCTGGTGCTGGCCGACGAACGGGTGCACTGGGTCAAGGTCACCCTGACCAAGCCGGGCGCCGTCCCCAATGCCGCCGGTGTCGGTGTCGAGATCCTGCGTCACCGCACCCCGGCCGCGAGCGCCAACTGATGACCCGCATCTATATCAGCCTGGGATCCAGCCAGATGACAGGGAGCACCGCATGACTCGTGTCTATATCAGCCTGGGATCCAACATCGAGCGGGAACGCCATATCCGCGCCGGCCTCGATGCGCTGCAGGCCGAGTTTGGCGAGCTGCAGGTCTCCCGGGTGTTCGAGAGCGAGGCGGTAGGCTTCAACGGCCGCCCCTTCTACAACCTGGTGGTGGGTGCCGACACCGAGCTGCCGCTGGCGACCCTGTGCCAGCGGCTGCGCGCCATGGAATTCGCCCACGGCCGCGAGCCGGATGCCAAGAAGTTCGCCCCGCGCACCCTGGATCTCGATCTGCTGCTCTACGGCGAGCTGGTCTGCGAGACGCCGCTGGTGCTGCCGCGCGGCGAGATCCTCAGCAACGCCTTCGTGCTCTGGCCACTGGCCGAGCTGGCGCCCAAGTTCTGCCACCCCGTCGATGGCCGCACCATCGACGAGCTGTGGGCGTGCTACGACAAGGCCTCCCAACGGCTCTGCCCTATTCCCTTTCACTGGGAAGCGGGCGCATTGCAGCACCACTGAACGACAAGGGCACCCACGGGTGCCCTTGTTGCTGATGGACAGAGCTGATAACGGATAAGAAACCGTGATTGGGCCTGCGCCGCGGCAAGTGGCAGGATGGCCGCCATCACAGGAGAACCCCATGCCACTCGATACCATTCACGACTTCAACTGCCGGCTGCTGGCCGAACTGCCCCATCAGCGCTTCGAGCACGAGCCCATCCTCGACTACGCCACCGATGAAAAGGTGAGAGCCCGTCTCGGCTGGCAAGCCGAGTTCAGCAAGACCCTGTTTCTCAAGTTCAAGGATGGCCGCTTCGCGCTGTTGCTGACCCACAGGGACGGCCGGCTCGACAACAAGGCGGTCAAGGCGGCGCTCGGCGCCAAGCCCTCCATCTGCACCGCCGACGAGATGCAGGCCGAGATCGGCTGCCTGCCGGGCGCGGTCTGCCCCTTCCTGCCCCGCGCCGACATCCCGCTGCTGGTGGATCCTGTGCTCATGAATCACCACGCCTTTACCTGGACCCCCGGCCACCCCGAGCAAACCTTTTTGCTGGAAACCGCCCACCTGGCCGGACTGCTGGCCCAGCTGCCCTGCCAGGTGAGCTACCTGCCGGCCCCCTGAGCCTGCAGCTCAGCGCTTGTCCCGCGCCAGCTGGGCGAAGATCAGCGCCGCCAGCATCGACATCAGGCCGATGCAGAGGTAGGTGAGGTGAAAGCCTCCCAGCCACTGGCTATCCGCCGCCGACGAGCCGGCAGAGAAGAGCCCCAGCAGGCTGGCGGCGATGGCCACCCCCAGGCTCATGGAGAGCTGCATCACCACCGACAGCAGGCCGTTGCCGCTGCTGGCGAACTCCGGGCTGAGATCCTGCAGGGTCAGGGTGTTCATGGCGGAGAACTGCAGCGAGTTGATGGCGCCAAACACCATCAACCAGCCCAGCAGCACCCCGTAGGGGAGCTGGTTGTCGATGAGGGAGAAGCTGGCGATCATCACCCCGAGCGCCAGGGTGTTGCCGATCAGGATGCGGCGATAGCCGATGCGCGGAATGAGCTTGTTCACCAGCGTCTTGGTCAGCATGGCCCCCAGCACGGTGGGGATCATGGTCATCCCCGCCTTGCTCGGCGAGAAGCCGAGCCCCAGTTGCAGAAACAGCGGGGTGAGAAACGGCATGGCGCCGCTGCCGAGGCGGGCGAACAGGTTGCCCCAGATGCCGATGGCGAAGGTGCTGGTCTTGAACAGCCCCAGCCCGAACAGCGGCTCCTCGGCATTGGCGGCGTAGAGCCAGTAACTCGCCATGGCGGCCAGCCCGAACAACAGGGCAAACAGCGCCCAGCCGGTGGAGATGCTGTGCTCCCCCAGCCCCTGCAGGCCCACCGACACCAGCACCATGCCGGCGCTGAACATCACGAATCCCTGCCAGTCGAATTTGGCCGTGCTCTGTCGCAAGTCCGGCATGAAGTACCAACTGGCGATGAAGCCGAGCAACCCCACCGGCAGGTTGATGAGAAACACCCAGTGCCAGCTCGCCACTTCCACCAACCAGCCACCCAGTGCCGGGCCGATGAGCGGCCCCACCAGGCCGGGGATGGTGACGAACGACATCACCCGCAGCAGCTCGTGCTTGCTGTAGACCCGCAGTACCGCCAGCCTGCCGACCGGCATCAGCAGGGCGCCACCGATCCCTTGCAGCACCCGGGCGGCCACCAGCACCGGCAGGGAGTTGGCGGCGGCGCAGGCCAGAGAGCCCAGGGTAAACAGCAGGATGGCGGCCAGATAGATGCGGCGGGTGCCGAATCTGTCCGCCAGCCAGCCGGAAGCGGGAATGAGCAGCGCCACCGTCAGCATGTAGGCGATGATCACCGACTGCATCTGCAGCGGGCTCTCGCCCAGGGTCTCGGCCATGCTGGGCAGGGCGGTGTTGAGGATGGTGCCATCCAGCGTCTGCATGAAGAAACCGACCGCCGTGAGCGGCGGCAGCCATTTGCGCTGGGCAGGGGTCACCATGTGTGTGCTATCGGGCATCTGCAGCCACCTCCTCTTCAGACAAAAAAAGACCCGCACAAGCGCGGGTCATCTCATTACATCAGGCATCAGGCTGGCCGAGCATGGCTCTGAGCTGCTCTTCCAGGCTGGGCTCGGGGGCCTTGAGCGTATCAAGGAACAACCGCTCTATGCCCGCCTTGTCCTGACTCTTCACGATGAACACCAGTCGGGACTGGGCCTTGCCCTCCGGCCACTCCCCTAGCGCCTGCAGCGGATAGAGCTGGCCGTGGACGCCGTGGATCACCACCGGCTGGCTCTCTCCTTCCAGCTGCAAGATGCCCTTGAGCCGCAGCAGCGCATCGCCGTATTGCGCCTGTACCGCGTCGATGGCGGCCAGCAGGCGGGAGGGCTTGAGCGGCTCACCGATGCGCAGGGAGAAACTCTCGATATTGCCGTGCTCGAAGTGGGTCGGCGCGGCCGTACCCACCTTGGCGGCGAACGGCTTCATCTTCGGCTGCATCGGCGAGGCCAGCCCCTGTTTCGGGGATTCGGTGCGCAGCCAGGCCAGCAGCTGGCGCACGTCGCGCCCGGCCGCCTCGTTGTAGGCCCCCAGCTTCTCCAGCACGGCGGGCGAGAGCACACCATTGCTGACCTGCTCGATGGGGGCCGCCGGGTTGAGGGCCGCCAGCTGGGCCTCCACCCGTGCCAGCGTCTCCTCATCCACCAGGTCGCCCTTGCTCACCACCAGCAGATCCGCCAGCGCCACCTGTTTCACCGCTTCATACTGAGCCGCCAGCTGCTGCTCGATATGGCCGGCATCCACCACGGTGACGGTACCGTCGAAGCGGTAACGCTGGGCGATAAAACCCTCTTCTCTCAACGTGAACAGCACGGGGGCCGGATCGGCGAGGCCTGTGGTCTCGATGATGAGTCGCTTGAACGGTTTGATCTTGCGCTGAATGGCCTTCATAAACAGCCCCTGCAGCGCCTCCACCAGAGAGCCCTGCACCGAGCAGCAGATGCAGCCGGAATCGAGCAGCACCACCTGCTCGTCCACCTGCTGCACCAGGTGGTGATCCAGCCCCACCGAGCCGAACTCGTTGATCAGCACAGCGCACTCGCCGAGCTCCGGCTGCTTGACCCAGTGGTTGAGCAATGTGGTCTTGCCGCTGCCGAGAAAGCCGGTCAGCAGGGTCACGGGGATGCGAGTATCTTGCATATCGGTCATGTCAAATCCTTACCGGTTGGCAAACAGGTCGGCGAGCCAGCGGTTTTCAAAGCGGCCGTGGGGGTCGAGCTCGCCCTTGAGGGCCAGGAAGTCGTGCCAGCGCGGCAGCAGGGCCGGGAAGTCGTAGAGATCCATCGCCAGGTGCTTGCCAAAGTGCGGGATGCCGCCAAGCGGCACCAGCAGTTGCTGCAGCTCGCGCATCTGCTCCATGGAGCCGTTGACGAAGGTGCCGTCCGCCGCCAGATAGACCAGGAACCCGATCCAGCAGACCGACTGATCATAGGCGGCGCTGAGCCAGGCCTTGGAGGGGCCAGTGCAGCGCAGGATAAAGGGGTAGTGCAGCACGCCCGGGTTGGCCTGCTGCCAGGCCTGCAGGGTCTCCAGCGCTTCGTTCATGCGATGGAGCGGCACCGCCACTTCGCAGTTGATCTGGGGCGCCGGGATCCCTTTGCAGAGGATCTGGTAGACGTTGCCCACCAGATCGGAGGCATCCTTGAAGCGGCGCACCGTCTCGAAGTGCTCGCCGGCCAGCGCCTCATCCTTGGTGTCCTTGGCCATCTTCTGCAGAGTCGCATCTATGGTGGCATTCATGCGGGCGTCGATGTCGCCCTCCAGCAGCAGCGGCTCGCTGCCACCGGCGCGGTAGCGGGCCACCTCCTCCTCAGAGGCGGGGTCCACCAGCCAGATGTGGCTCTCGCCGGTCCAGGCGAACCACCAGCTTTTCACGAAGGCGTGCTCGCGGTTGAGCCGCTCGTTGTGTTCCAGCAGGAAGGGGTAGTCGGTGGTGAACTTGGTGCAGCGCATGATGCGGTTGGGCACAGTCTGCAGGGTGACGTCGAGCAGGATGCCGAGCATGCCCATCCCCATCACGAAGGCACCGAAGCGCGAGTCGGTGCGATCCACCCGGATGATGTCGCCACTGGCCAGCATCACTGTCAGGGCCGCCACCGCATCACAGAGGGCGGACTGGTGCAGCCCCTGGCCGTGAGTGCCGGTGCTGAGGGCGCCGCCCAGGGTCTGGATGCCGATGACGCCGGGGGAGGCCGGCAGCATCCGTTCCATGGCGATGAGATCGGCGTAGACGGTATCGAGCGGGGTGCCCGCCTGGTAGGTGACGGTATCGGCGGTCTGCGCCAACTGACCGCGCAGGTGGTGCAAGTCCACCAGCAGCGCCTGGCTGCCCTCGGCATAGACGCTGTGGATGGGTTCGAAGGAGAGGCCGGAGCCGATGAGGCGCAGCTTGCGCTCGGGATTTTCCCGCAGCAGTTGCTGCAGTTCGTCGCGACTCTTCGGACGCCACACCTGTTCCAGCGCACCGAGGGGATTGGTCCTGGACCAGTTGAACAGCACCTCCCGCTGACCTATCGCCTTGATGCTGTGAAATGCCTGGAACCTGACCGTCATACCGCCCCTCATCTTTATTGACGTCAAAATGAGCGCCAATTCTACCGAAAAGCGGACCACAAGGCATGAAAAACAAGCCCCTACAGTCGGGGGTGGATAAGGGAGAGCGCCTCTCCCCTCGCCTCAGCGCGTCTGCTGGGTCAGTGCCAGCAGCATGCCGAATCCCACCAGCAGAGCGCCAAACACCCGATCAATCCAGTGGCGCACCGCCAGCAGCCGACCCCGTACCGAGTCGGTGGAGAAGAAGATCGCCACCGCGCTGAACCAGACGGCGTGGGCCAGCACGATGAAGGCGCCGTAACCGAGCTGGACCGCCAGCGGCGTCTGCGGCTGCCCCACCTGCATGAACAGGCTGACGATGAAGATGGTGGTCTTTGGGTTGAGCACATTGGTCAGAAAACCGGTGCGCAGCGCCCCCAGGCTGGAGAGGGCGGGCTGCTCGGCCAGCACCTCGGCGGTCGCCGGTTTGGCCCGCAGCATCTTGATGCCGAGAAAGATGAGGTAGGCGGCCCCCGCCAGCTTGATGAGGTTGAACAGCCAGAGCGACTGCTGGATCAGCAGCCCCACCCCGAGCAGGGTGTAGGTGACGTGCACGCAGACCCCGGCGCCGATGCCGAGCGCCGTCAGCACCCCGCTGCGGCGCGAGAGCAGCAGGCTGTTGCGCGACACCATGGCGAAGTCGGGCCCGGGGCTGATGACGGCAAAGAAGGTAATGGCCACTACGGCTAACAGTTCGGTCATGAAAACAGTCCTGATCAGATGGAATATCGGCTATTTTATTTGGCCATAGCACCAATAACGAACGATAACTTCTGACATGAACGGTGAGAATAATTCACAGAAAAGCCTGTCGCTGCCGGCCCTGACTGCGCTGCGCTGTTTCGAGGTGGCGGCCCGCACCGAACACTTCAGCCGCGCCGCCGACGAGCTGCACCTCACCCACGGCGCAGTCAGCCGGGCGGTGCGCCTGCTGGAGGAGGATCTGGGGGTCATGCTGTTCGAGCGGCGCCAGCGCCGGGTCTTTCTGACCGAGGCGGGCGAACGGCTCTATCAGGCGGTCAGGGAGGGGCTGGGCGGCATCCGCCAGACGGCGCAGGCACTGCGCCAGCAGGGGCGACCATCCTCATTGGTCATCTCCTGCGAGCCGACCCTGCTGATGCGCTGGCTGATCCCGCGCTGGCCCGCCTTCCAGGCCCTGCACCCCGAGCTGGACGTGCATCTGATGGCCGGTGGCGGTGCCCTCAACTTCGGCAGCGGCATCGATCTCGCCATCCGGCGCAACGACTTCCAGTGGCCCGCCGAGCTCTACAGCCAGCCGCTGTTCGAGGAGCTGACCGGGCCGGTCTGCCAGCCGGGCAAGGTGGCGCACTTCTTCGAAACGGGGGCCAACGGCCCGGCCCTGCGCCCTGGCGCCCCCCGCCTGCACACCAAGACCCGGCCGGGGGCCTGGCAGGAGTGGCTGCAGCACGCCGGCCAGTCCGCCGGCGAGGAGGCACCGGGGCAGACCTTCGAGCACTTCTACTTCAGCCTGCAGGCGGCGGTTGCCGGGCTGGGAGTCGCCATCGGCCCCTACCGGCAGGTGTGCGACGACATAGAAGCCGGCCTGCTGGTGGCGCCGCTCGGCTTCATTGCGGATGGCACCGGCTATCACCTGCTCGCCCCCGCGCCTCCCGCTCCCGGCAGTGCCCACGCCAGGCTCGCGGAGTGGCTGCACGCCCTCACCTGACGACTCAGGCCGAGAGCGCCTGCCGTGCGGGATCGACGCAGGAGTGGCGCAGCACCTCCTGAAATTCGCGCAGCGGCAGCGGGCGGCCAAACAGATAGCCCTGCAGGTAGTCGACCCCCTTGCCCCTCAGATAGTCGGCCTGCCGGCGCGTCTCCACCCCCTCGGCCACCAGCGCGAGGCCGAGCCGGGTTCCCAGATCGATCACGTTGTCGACTATGTGCTCGGAGAGGGATTCGGTGCCGATCCTGCCGATAAATGACTTGTCTATCTTGAGATAGTCCACATGGAACTGCTGCAGATAGTGCAGGCTGGAGTGGCCGGTACCAAAGTCGTCGATGGCCAGCCTGACCCCCATCTCGTCGAGCCGGCGAAACAGCGCCAGCGTCTTGGGATCCGCCACCAGCAACTCCCGCTCGGTCAGCTCCAGCACCAGCACCAGCACCACCTGGCCAGGCGCGAAGTGATCGAGGAAGCGCCGGCACCCGGCAAGCAGCGTCATGTCGCGGCAATGGACGGCACTGATGTTGAAGCTGATGTGAAAGCCGTCGGGCACCAGCTCTCGCGCCATGCTCAGCTCGCGGGCCACCTCCTCCATCAGCAGGGTGGTCATCGGCACGATCAGGCCGCTCGCCTCAGCCTGGGGGATGAAGAGATCGGGGCGGATCAACCCGGCCGTCGGGTGCAGCCAGCGCATTAACACCTCGCCTCCCATCACCCGACCACTCCCCGCCTCCACCAGCGGTTGCAGATAGGGTACGAACTCCCGGTTGCGCAGGGCACGGGCCAGCTCGATCCCGGGGGAACGGGGTCGCCCCAGCAACCACCAGATGAGCAGGGCAAAACCGAAGCAGATCCCCAGCAACAGCAGGATGGCCCAGGGGCGGGTCTGCCAGAGGGAGCGCCAGAGCGAAGGGAGATCGTGCCCGGCATAGATGGAGAGCGGGTAGCGGGCAGAGCGGATCTCATGGCCGGCCAGCATGGAGGGCGCCTGCGGCTCTTCACTCAGCACGCCCCGCTCATCCAGCCACTGCTTGCCTACGTGCAGCAGCAGGGTGCAGGGGTGGCCACTCAGCACCAGCATGAAGCGCAGGTAGTCGCCGTCTATGGTGCTGAAGATGGCGCCCTTGCCCTCGCTGTCGCGCAGCGCCAGCAGGGGGTGATCGGCCCGCACCTGATTGCCGGCCATCAACCGCAGCCGGCCACCGCTGTAGTGTTCGAGCCGATCCGGCCACTGGATAGCACCGAACAGCGAGTTGCAGTAGATCCCCTGCTCCCCCACCAGGTTGACGGTGCGCACGAAGGGCACCAGCGCCACCTGCTGGCGCAGGGTGAACAGGGCCTGCTCGCACGGTTTGTCAACGAAGGGACGCAAGGCCTGGTTGGCCCCCTCTGCGTGGGTCAGCATGGTCTCCATCAGGGTGACCGCCTGCCGGGCCGAGCGTTGCGACTGGCGATCCAGCGTCTGCAGATGACCGTGGTAGATGGTCCACAGCCCGAGTGAAAAGGGCAGCATGAACAGCAGCAAGGTGCATCCGAACCTTAGCCAGGTGCGGGAGAAATCCAGGTTGAGCGGCGACATCGACATGGCGGGACCATACAGCAAACATGGCAGCCCACCTTAACAGCCGATGCTGAATCGGGCCCTAACATGCGCAAAGATTGACCAGCTGCGGACAGCGAGACAAACAAAAGCCCCGGCACGGGCCGGGGCTTGGAGTCAGTACGGATGCGCCCTGTCGGCGCCTCCCCTTATACCGCTTGCTGCAGGATCACCGCATCGGCCTTCTTGGTGTAGGAGGCGATCTCGTTGAAGTTGAGGTAGCGATAGGTGTCGGCGGCAGTGGCATCCAGCGACTTGGCATACTGCAGGTACTCGGCCACGGTCGGGATCTTGCCGAGGATGGCGGCAACCGCAGCCAGTTCGGCAGAAGCCAGATAGACGTTGGCACCCTTGCCCAGACGGTTCGGGAAGTTGCGGGTGGAGGTGGAAACCACGGAGGCCCCTTCCGCTACCCGCGCCTGGTTGCCCATGCAGAGGGAACAGCCGGGTATTTCGATGCGGGCACCGACCCGGCCGAAGATGCCGTAGTAGCCCTCTTCGGTCAGCTGATCCTTGTCCATCTTGGTGGGCGGGGCGATCCACATGCGGGTCGGCAGTTCGCCCTGGTACTTCTCGAGCAGTTTGCCGGCGGCGCGGAAGTGGCCGATGTTGGTCATGCAGGAACCGATGAACACCTCGTCGATCTGGTCGCCGGCCACGCTGCTCAGCAGGCGGGCATCGTCCGGATCGTTCGGCGCACACAGGATGGGCTCCTTGATGGTGGCCAGATCGATCTCGATGATCTCGGCGTACTCGGCGTCCTTGTCCGCTTCCATCAGCACCGGGTTGGCCAGCCACTCTTCCATCCCCTTGATGCGGCGGGTAATGGTGCGCACGTCGCCGTAGCCTTCGGAGAGCATCCATTTCAGCATCACGATGTTGGACTTCAGATACTCGATGATCGGCTCTTTATCCAGCTTGATGGTGCAACCGGCGGCGGAGCGCTCGGCGCTGGCATCCGCCAGCTCGAACGCCTGCTCCACCTTCAGGGTCGGCAGACCTTCGATCTCGAGGATGCGGCCGGAGAAGATGTTCTTCTTGCCTGCTTTCTCGACGGTCAGCAGCCCTTTCTGGATGGCGGCGTAGGGGATGGCATGGACCAGGTCACGCAGGGTGATGCCCGGTTGCAGTTCGCCCTTGAAGCGCACCAGCACGGATTCCGGCATGTCCAGCGGCATCACGCCGGTGGCGGCGGCGAAGGCCACGAGGCCAGAGCCCGCCGGGAAGGAGATGCCGATGGGGAAACGGGTGTGAGAGTCACCACCGGTACCCACGGTATCCGGCAGCAGCATGCGGTTCAGCCAGGAGTGGATGACGCCGTCACCCGGACGCAAGCTCACGCCGCCGCGGTTCATGATGAAGTCCGGCAGGGTGTGGTGGGTCTGCACGTCGATGGGCTTGGGATAGGCCGCGGTGTGGCAGAAGGACTGCATGGTCAGGTCGGCGGAGAAGCCGAGACAGGCCAGGTCTTTCAGCTCGTCGCGGGTCATCGGGCCCGTGGTGTCCTGGGAACCGACCGTGGTCATCTTGGGCTCGCAGTAGGTGCCGGGGCGGATGCCCTTCACGCCGCACGCCTTGCCCACCATCTTCTGGGCCAGGGTGAAGCCCTTACCGGTGTCGGCGACAGGCTGCGGACGACGGAACACGGTGGAGAACGGCAGACCCAGCGCCTCGCGGGCCTTGTCGGTCAGGCCGCGGCCGATGATCAGCGGAATCCGGCCACCGGCGCGCACTTCGTCGATCAGCACGTCGGTCTTCAGTTCAAACTGGGCCAGCACCTGGTCGGTGCCGTGCTTGCAGATCTTGCCCTGGTACGGGTAGATGTCGATCACATCACCCATTTCCAGTTTGGAGACATCCACCTCGATGGGCAGGGCGCCGGCATCTTCCATGGTGTTGAAGAAGATGGGGGCAATCTTGCCACCGAGGCAAACGCCGCCGGCACGCTTGTTCGGCACGAACGGAATGTCGTCGCCCATGAACCAGAGCACCGAGTTGGTGGCGGATTTACGGGAAGAGCCGGTACCGACCACGTCACCCACGTAAGCCAGCGGGAAACCTTTCTCTTTCAGGGCATCGATGGTCTTGATCGGGCCGATGACGCCATCCTTGTCCGGGGTGATGCCGGGACGGGCGTTCTTCAGCATGGCCAGGGCGTGCAGCGGAATGTCCGGGCGGGACCAGGCGTCCGGCGCCGGTGACAGATCGTCGGTGTTGGTTTCACCGGTCACCTTGAACACGGTGACGGTAATCTTCTCGGCCAATTCGGGGCGGGAGAGGAACCACTCGGCGTCGGCCCAGGATTGCATCACCTGCTTGGCGTGGGCATTGCCGGCCTTGGCCTTCTCTTCCACGTCGTGGAAGGAGTCGAACATCAGCAGGGTGTGGGAGAGGCCCTTGGCGGCAAGAGGAGCCAGGGTCGCGTCGTCCAGCAGGTCGATCAGCGGCTGAATGTTGTAACCACCCTGCATGGTACCGAGCAGCTCGACGGCTTCGGCAGCGGTGAGGATGGGAGAGTGGGCTTCGCCCTTGGCAACGGCGGTGAGGAAACCGGCTTTGACATAGGCCGCTTCATCAACGCCTGGGGGAATACGGGAGGACAACAGCTCTTTCAGAAAGTCTTGTTCACCGGCGGGCGGGTTCTTGAGCAGTTCAACCAGGGCGGCGACCTGCTCTGCGTCCAGAGGTTTGGCAACCACGCCTTCGGCGGCACGTTCTGCGACGTGTTTACGGTATGTTTCAAGCACGACTAATTCCTCTTTGGTCTTTTTTTGGGGTTCGCCCACGCTCGCGGCGATCGTCCTTGCGGGACACCCGTAGGGTGCCCCCCACTATATAAGTTTTAACGACTAATTAAAATCCAAAGCCTGTACAGATATTCATCAAAACAACATAACCATCTAAACTTGCTGATGTTTTACAAGCGGATAAATGGCACACCAGAAATAAGTTAACAAAAAGGCATCATTTTCCCGTTATTCGAACGTGCTGCCCAATTGCAGATAGAACATGTCGTTGCCCCCCTCCGCCATGCCGTAGCCGAGGAAGATGGGGCCGAGGAAGCTCTCCACCCCGACGTAGACGGAGCCGGCGGTGAAGGAGCTCTCCACGCTGATATCCCTGCCGCTGTTCCACACCCCACCCTGCTCGATGGAGCCCCCCAGATAGAGCGGGGCCCGCAGCGCGCCGAAGTCGTTGTCAGCCACCCGGTAGATGTAACGCAGCCCGCCAAACAGGCTGTAGCGGCCGCTCAGCTGGTAGCGCTGGAAGCCGGACATGCGGAACAGTCCGCCAAGATCCTGCACGAACAGCGGGTACTCCTCCTGGGAGGTGGAGCCCCCTCCCTCCAGCAGCAGGTTGAGGCTGTGTCTGTCCCAGGACCAGGGCTTGATCATCGCCAGGTGGTAGTTGACCCCCTCGTAGCGATCATTGATGTCACTGCTGTCATCCAGCCGGACGGCGGAGTAACCCCCCTTGATGTCCCAGTAGGCGCCCTGATAGGGGAAGTAGCGGCTGTCGAGGGTGTCGTGCTCGAAACGGATATAGGGGCCCCAGGAGGAGGCATCCACCTTGGCATCCGCCACGTTGCGAATGTCGATATCCCCCATTTTTCCCTCCAGCCCGAGCGAGAGGCGGCTCCAGGGCTGACGATTCCAGCCCACCGCCAGATCGACGCTGGTGAAGCTGTATTCGGAATCGACATAGCTCACCCCATCGGCCGCCCGCGTCTCCTCGGGCATGAAGATGCGGCGCTGGGTCTTGTCATAGGCCAGGCTCGCCTCGCCGAAGAAGGTCTGGGAGGGCTCCAGCGGGGTGTAGAAGTCGGTCTTGAAGTGCTTGGCGGTACCGAGCGATGCCTCGGTCAGCCACTCGCCCCCCCAGTCGTTGACGTTGGTAAGGGTGTAGGACATGCCCACGTTGTAGTTGGAGCTGCTCTCGAAATCATCGGAGAAGCCGAACTGGAAGTTGAGGTAGCCCGGCCCCCAGTTCTTCTCGCTGGCGTCGACCACCAGCACGTTCTCGCCACCCCGCTCCACCACCTCGTAGGTGATGCGATCGAACGACTCCAGTGCATAGAGCCGGCGAATGCCCGCCTCCAGGCTCTCGTTGGTCTGGATCTTGTCGGGACGCACCTTCAGCATGGCGCGCACCGTCTCGTCGGAGAGACGGGACTTGTTGATGATCTCCACCTTGTCGATGTAGTAGGCGGGCTGGCCGCTGCGCTCGGCACGCCGGCTCAGCTTCTGGTTGCGATAGGCGGCATAGGCGGCCGGCGAGAGGGAGAGCTTGTCGAGCCGGGCCGAGGCGCGGTTGGCCACCTCCTCCCCGAACTTGATCCCCTCCGGCATCAGGGCGAAGTCGGCGATGCCCATGTTGCCAAACTCGGGCGTCAGCAGAATGTCGTCTGGCCCCATCAACGCCTTCTGTTTCTCGGTGCCGACCTGGGTCATGTAGGTGGTGAGCTGGTCGATCATGGCGAGCCCCGATTTCAGAGACTCGCGGGTGCGCAGCCTGGCGCTGATGTCCACCGCGATCACCACGTCGGCCCCCATCGCCTTGGCCACGTCCACCGGCATGTTGTTGACGGTGCCGCCATCGGCCAGGATGTGCCCCTCCCACTCCACCGGCTTGAGGGCGCCGGGAATGGACATGGAGGCCTGCATCGCCTTGGCCAGGCTGCCGTGGTCCAGCACGAAAGGAGTCACCGTTTCCATGTCGGTGGCCATGGCGCGGTAGGGAATGGGCAGATCGTTGAAGCTCTTCTGTACCGGCAGGTTGGAGGTGGCGTGGCGCAGCAGACTGGCCATGGACTGGCCCTGGAAGAAGCCGTCGGGGAACTGGACCGAGTCACCGTTGATGCCGATGTCGGTGCGCAGCTGGTACTGCTCGCTCTGCTGCTTCTTGCGCAGGGAGAGTTCGTCGCGCCCGACCTTGTCCTGATAGCCCTTGTTCCAGTCGATGGCCAGGGTGGTGCGCTCCACCTCTTCGGCGCTCAGCCCCATGGCGTACATGCCCGCCACGTAGGAGCCCATGCTGGTGCCCACTATGATGTCGACCGGGATGCGCTTCTGCTCCAGCACCTTGAGGATGCCGATGTGGGCCGACCCTTTGGCGCCGCCGCCGCTGAGTACCAGGGCAATTTTGGGCCGTTCGGGCTGGGCCGCCGCCATCAGCGGCAGACAGGCCAGCAAAATCAGGAACAGTGGGTTCCATCCTCGACGAAAGATGCGCATATGATTTTCCATTGAATCCAGGGCGAGCCAGCTAGGCAGTGAAGCCTACTATAAGGTGCGCAAAGCGAACCGCAACAGTTGGCAGGGGTTATCGATGCGCATTCCGACGCAGGCGGGTACGGCCCAGCCAGGCAGCGATGTGAGCGCAAACGTAATCCATCAATAAAGTGGGCCGGCCTATCAAGGGTGGCGCCGGGCTGCCGCTAATATGTGCTCAATCCCGCGTTCATCCATCCGAGTCACTCTTATGCTTGCAAGCCTGACACTCAAACAGAAAATCCTGGCCACGGTCACCCTCGCCGTGGTGCTCTCCTGCCTGCTGGTAGGCTACTTCAGCCAGCGCTCGGCCCAACAACTGATCGAAACCCGCATGTTCGAGCAGGAGCTGCCCAACCTGACCCAGCGCATCGGCAAGGAGATCGAGAAGGATCTCACCTCGGTCGCCGGTGCCGCCAGGCAACTGGCCAACGATCGCTTCGTGCTGGACTGGGTCGAGCGCGGCATGCCCAAGGAGCAGGAGTCCATCCTCATCAACCAGCTCAAGGACATGACGAGCCAGTATGGTCTGGTCACCGCCTCCTTTGCCGATCGCCAGAGCGCCGCCTACTACAACCAGGATGGCTTTCTGCGCAACCTCACCCCGGAGCAGGACGCCTGGTTCTACGGCTACACCAAGAGCCAGCAAGACCTGATGCTCAGCATCTTTCGCGAGAGCAACGGCGAGGTGAAGCTGTTCGTCAACTTCCAGCAACTCAATGGCCGCGGCCTCGCCGGTCTCGCCAAGTCCCTCGACAGCATGGTCAGCATGCTCGCCAACTTCCGCATCGGTGACAGCGGCTTCGTCTTCATGACCGATGGCAGCGGCAAGGTGAAGCTGCACCCCGACGCCAGCCGCATCGACCGGGACAGCCTGACCCAGCTGGCAAGCGGCAGCGGCAACCTGCTGGCCAAGCAACCCTTTGCCGCCACCCACGCCGAGGTGGATGGTCAGCCGGTGGTGCTGGCCAGCAGCTATATCCCGCTGCTCGACTGGTATCTGGTGGCCCAGGTGCCGGAAGCGGAGATCTATGCCGAGCTAGACCGCGCCCGCCTGCACATCCTGCTGGTGAGCCTGGCTATCGCCGCCGGCATGGGCCTGCTCGGCATGCTGCTGGCCGGCTCGGTGAGCCGTCCGCTCAACCAGCTGGCCCGCCTGTTCCGCGAACTCGGCAGCGGCGACGGCGATCTGACCCAGCGCCTCAAGGTGGAAGGGCGGGATGAACTGGCCCAGGTGGCCACCGGATTCAACAACTTCGTCGCCAAGATCCACGGCTCCATCGAGCAGGTGGCCGACAACTCCCGCCAGCTCGCCGCCACCGCCAACGAGGTGGCCGCCAAGGCCCAGCTGACCCAGCACAACTGCACCGCCCAGCGGGATCGCACCGTGCAGGTGGCCACCGCCATCCACGAGATGGGGGCTACCGTGAGTGAAATCGCCGGCAATGCCTCGCTGGCGGCTGACGTGGCCAAGCAGGCCAACGAGCAGGCTGACGCCGGCGCCGTGGTGGTAGCCCAGGCCCGCCATGGCATCGTCGGCCTCTCCGGCGAGATTGAAGGAGTGGCCGGGGTCATCGAGTCGCTGGCCAGCCAGACCGACTCCATCGGCAGCATCCTCGACACCATCCGCAGCATCTCGGAGCAGACCAACCTGCTGGCGCTCAACGCCGCCATCGAGGCCGCCCGCGCCGGTGAGCAGGGCCGTGGCTTCGCGGTGGTGGCCGACGAGGTGCGCAACCTCGCCAGCCGCTCCGCCGCCTCCACCGCCGAGATCCAGGGCATGATCAACCGGCTGCAGGAGCAGAGCGCCCGTGCCGTCAGCGCCATGGCCCAGGGCCGCAACCAGAGCCTGGAGGTGGTCACCCAGGCCGATGCGGCCAACGGCGCCCTCGGCCAGATCACCGCCCACATCACCCAGATCAGCGACATGAACATCCAGGTTGCCACCGCCACCGAGGAGCAGTCCAGCGTGGTGGGCGAGATCAACCGCAACGTGGAGGACATCAACCAGCTCACCATGGAGACCGCCGACATCGCCCACCAGCTGACCGAGTCGAGCCGCAGCCTGCAGCACCTCTCCGGCGAGCTGGACAAGCTGGTCGGCAACTTCCGACTTTGAGGTTTTTGATATCACAAGGGGCGCATGGCGCCCCTTTTTGTTGGCCGTTTGTTAACAAAGGCTCAAGTTGGCGCCAGATCCGTCGATTTATACTGTGATAATTCACATCGTCATGATCAGCGAGGAGAACCCATGCTAGAGGGTAAACTGACAATCAAGAGCCAGTTGATACTGGCTGTCGCCGTGCCCTGCCTGGCGCTGCTGCTGGTGGGCGCCGCCAGCCTTCGCAGCATGGGCGCTATCGAACGACAGGCCACCGAGCTCTACGAGAACACTGCCACCCCGATGCGGGCCATGGCAGAGGTAGTGTCGCGCATCCCCCGCATGCGGGTGGGGCTCGACATGATGCTGTTACAAGAAACCTCGCTCAAGGATGAAAAAGGGGTGTTGACCCGGGTCAAGGAGACACGGGAAGAGGACATCCCCGAGATGCGCCAGGCCATGCAGCTGGCGGTCAACGCCCAGGTCGATCCTGCCGCGCGGCAAAATGCCCAGCAGCTGTTCGAACAATTCGAGGCAATGGAAAAGAGTGAGTTGCAGCCCATGCTGGCCGCCATGGAGCAGGGTGACATGGAGAGTGCACGGCGCATCTACAAGGAGCGCTACGCGGTGACCTACGGCACCATGCGCAAGAGTGCCAATACCCAGCTCGACGAACTGATGAAGCTGGCCCAGCAGCGTCACGCCATCAGTCAGCAGAGCTTCGCACGGGGCGAAAGCCAGATGCTCGCCATCATAGGAGGCGCACTCGTCATCTGCCTGCTGGTCTCCTTTCTGGTACTGCGTGGCCTGCGCAATCGCGTCAGCTTCCTGCAGCAGTACATTGGCTATGCCGCCGAACACTTGGCGCTGGATTCCCGTGCCCAGCTGAAGGGCAATGACGAGCTGGCGGAGATCACGGTGAGCTTCAATCACTTCGTCAGCAAGATCCACAGCGCCATCGAGCAGGTAGCCCGCAACTCTCATCAACTGGCCGCCACCGCCAACGAGGTGGCCGCCAAGGCCCAGCTGACCCAGCACAACTGCACCGCCCAGCGCGATCGCACCGTGCAGGTGGCCACCGCCATCCACGAGATGGGGGCCACAGTGAGCGAAATCGCCGGCAATGCCTCCCTCGCCGCAGAAGTGGCGAGACAGGCCAACGAGCAGGCGGATGCGGGGGCCGGCGTGGTCGCCCAGGCCCGCCACGGCATCGTCGGCCTCTCCGACGAGATTGAAGGGGTGGCCGGAGTCATCGAGTCGCTGGCCAGCCAGACCGACTCCATCGGCAGCATCCTCGACACCATTCGCAGCATCTCGGAGCAGACCAACCTGCTGGCGCTCAACGCCGCCATCGAGGCGGCCCGCGCCGGCGAGCAGGGCCGTGGCTTCGCGGTAGTGGCCGACGAGGTGCGCAACCTCGCCAGCCGCTCCGCCGCCTCCACCGCCGAGATCCAGGGCATGATCAACCGGCTGCAGGAGCAGAGCGCCCGCGCCGTCAGCGCCATGGCCCAGGGCCGCAACCAGAGCCTGGAAGTGGTCACCCAGGCCGATGCCGCCAACGGCGCCCTCGGCCAGATCACCGCCCACATCACCCAGATCAGCGACATGAACATCCAGGTCGCCACCGCCACCGAGGAGCAATCGAGCGTGGTGGGCGAGATCAACCGCAACGTGGAAGACATCAACCAGCTCACCATGGAGACCGCCGACATCGCCCACCAGCTGACCGAGTCGAGCCGCAGCCTGCAGCACCTCTCCGGTGAGCTGGACAAGCTGGTCGGCAACTTCCGGCTGTAACTTTTGACTCCCACTTCATCACCCGACAGAGGGCGCTGCGGCGCCCTCTGTCGCAACCACGGCAAGCCGTGACGCAGGCGCTTTTGCGCCGCCTCCACCGGCTTCTGAAAATGCCCCATAATCAGGAAAATGAGAGGAGGAGTTATGGGCAAGCTGGTAGTGATGATAGTGCTGGGGGGGCTGCTCAGCGCCTGCAGCAGCGGACCGGTACGGGTGCACAGTGCCGACGTGAGCGTCGATGACGCCCGCATCCGGGTCAGCGATGGCAGCAGGGACGGTTACGGCACCTTCTGCCCGCCCGGCCAGGCGAAGAAGGGGCGCTGCTGACAACCAGCCGCCTGCCGCTGAAAAACAAAAAGCCGCTCGATTGAGCGGCTTTTTCATGGAGCGGGAAGAGAATTACTTCTTCTTCTTGGCCTTGGCGTTCGGCAGGTCGGTGATGGAGCCTTCGAACACTTCGGCAGCCAGACCCACGGACTCGTGCAGAGTCGGGTGAGCGTGGATGGTCAGCGCGATGTCTTCGGCGTCAGCACCCATCTCGATGGCCAGACCGATTTCACCCAGCAGTTCACCACCGTTGGTACCCACGATGGCACCACCGATGACGCGGCCGCTCTCCTTGTCGAAGATCAGCTTGGTCATGCCGTCGGAGCAGTCGGACGCGATGGCGCGACCGGAAGCAGCCCACGGGAAGGTGGCGACTTCGAAGTTCAGGCCCTGTTGCTTGGCTTCTTTCTCGGTCAGACCCACCCAGGCCATCTCCGGCTCGGTGTAGGCGATGGACGGGATCACTTTCGGGTCGAAGTAGTGCTTCTTGCCGGCAATGACTTCGGCAGCCACGTGGCCTTCGTGCACACCCTTGTGCGCCAGCATCGGCTGACCAACGATGTCGCCGATGGCGTGGATGTGCGCCACGTTGGTACGCAGCTGCTTGTCCACCTCGATGAAACCGCGCTCGGTCACGGCAACGCCGGCCTTCTCGGCATCCAGCATCTTGCCGTTCGGCACGCGACCTACGGCAACCAGCACGTTGTCGTAACGAACCGGCTCGGCCGGGGCGTGCTTGCCTTCGTAGGAGACGTACAGGCCGTCTTCACGGGCTTCAACTGCGGTGACCTTGGTCTCCAGCATGATGTTGAATTTCTTGGCAACGCGCTTGGTGTAGATCTTGACGATGTCTTTGTCGGCAGCCGGTACCAGCTGGTCGGCAAATTCCACCACGTCGATCTCGGAGCCCAGGGAGGAGTACACGGTACCCATCTCCAGACCGATGATGCCGCCACCGATGACCAGCAGTTTGCCCGGAACGGTAGTCAGCTCCAGCGCATCGGTAGAGTCCCATACGCGCGGGTCGTCATGGGGGATGAACGGCAGTTTCACCGGACGGGAACCGGCTGCGATGATGGCGTTGTCGAAGGTGACGGTGGTCTTGCCGTCGGCGCCTTCCACTTCCAGGGTGTTCGGGCCGGTGAACTTGCCAAAGCCGTTCACAACCTGGACTTTACGCATCTTGGCCATGCCGGCCAGACCGCCGGTCAGCTGGTTGATGACCTTCTCTTTCCACAGACGCACCTTGTCGATGTCAGTCTGCGGGGCACCGAAGACGATGCCGTGCTCGGCCAGCGCCTTGGCTTCTTCAATGACTTTGGCGACGTGCAGCAGCGCCTTGGACGGGATGCAGCCCACGTTCAGGCAGACGCCCCCCAGGGTGGAGTAACGCTCGACGATAATGGTATCCAGACCCAAGTCAGCCGCACGGAAGGCAGCGGAATAACCGGCAGGGCCAGCACCCAGTACTACGACCTGGGTTTTGATTTCTTTACTCATCATGACCTCTTTGTCGTTCTTATATCCCCGGACAGCGCAGTCTTAAGCCAGGACAAGGCGGCTGCAGCCGTGAAAAAAACGGGGCAAGTTTACAATCCTGTTAACGAAATGAGAAGTAAAAAGGGCAGGCTCTGGGCCCGCCCTCTCACTTACAGGACCAGTCGACGGATGTCGGACAGCACGCCGTTCATGGTGGTGATGAAGCGGGCTCCATCGGCACCATCGATGACGCGGTGGTCGTAGCTCAGGGCCAGCGGCAGCATCAGACGTGGCGCGAACTCTTTGCCGTTCCACTTCGGCTTCATCTCGGACTTGGAGACGCCCAGGATGGCCACTTCCGGCGCGTTGACGATCGGGGTAAAGCTGGTACCACCGATGCCACCCAGGCTGGAGATGGTGAAGCAACCGCCCTGCATGTCGGCAGCGGTCAGCTTGCCGGCACGAGCCTTCTTGGAGATCTCGGCCAGATCGCGAGACAGCTCCATGATGCCCTTCTTGTTGACGTCGCGAACCACGGGCACAACCAGACCGTTGGGGGTATCCACCGCCACACCGATATGGATGTACTTCTTCATGATCAGCTTGCTGCCATCTTCGGACAGGGAGCTGCAGAAGCGCGGATGGGCTTCCAGCGCCTTGGCGGCGGCTTTCAGGATGAACACCAGCGGGGTGATCTTCACGTCTGCCTTCTGCTTCTCGAGCATCGCGTTCTGCTCTTTGCGGAACGCTTCCAGCTCGGTGGTATCGGCTTCGTCGAACTGGGTGACATGGGGGATCATGACCCAGTTGCGGTGCAGGTTCGGACCGGAGATCTTCTGGATGCGGGTCAGATCGACCTCTTCCACATCACCGAACTTGCTGAAATCGACCTTCGGCCACGCCAGCACACTCATGCCGTTGCCGTTGCCAGTGCCTTGACCTGCAGCCGGAGCGGACTCGGCGCGCTTGACCGCATCCTTCACGTAGGCCTGCACGTCTTCTTTGACGATGCGGCCCTTGCGACCGGAGGCTTTCACCTTGGCCAGGTTGACACCGAACTCGCGAGCCAGACGGCGTACCGCCGGAGAGGCGTGGACGTAGGCATCGTTGGCAACGAAGTCGGAGGCGGCAGCAGCCTGGGCAACCGGCGCAGGAGCAGCGGCAGCCGGAGCGGCAACAGGTGCAGCGGCAGGAGCCGGAGCCGCCACGGCAGCCGGAGCGGCACCAGCCACTTCGAATACCATGATCAGGGAACCGGTGGAGACCTTGTCACCCGCCTTCACCTTGATCTCTTTGACCACACCGGCGAACGGCGCAGGCACTTCCATGGAGGCCTTGTCACCTTCCACGGCGATCAGGGACTGGTCGGCTTCAACCTTGTCACCCACGGCGACCATGATCTCGGTGACTTCGACTTCGTCGCCACCGATATCCGGTACATTGACCTCTTTGGCAGCGGCGGCAACCGGGGCAGCAGCCACGGGAGCGGCAGCCTGGGCCGGTGCAGCAGCAACGGCAGGAGCGGCACCAGCCACTTCAAACACCATCACCAGGGAACCGGTAGAGACCTTGGCGCCAGCGGCAACCTTGATCTCGACCACGCGGCCCGCGAACGGTGCTGGCACTTCCATGGAGGCCTTGTCACCTTCCACGGCGATGATGGACTGGTCGGCTTCAACCATGTCGCCTACGGCAACCATGATCTCGGTCACGTCCACTTCGTCGTCACCGATGTCCGGCACGTGCACGTCTTTGCGAGCGGCAGCAGCAGGAGCGGCGGCCGGTGCGGCTGCAACCGGTGCAGCGGCCTGAACCGGCGCAGGAGCGGCAGCACCCTCGGCTTCGAAGATCATGATCTGGGAACCGGTGGCAACCTTGTCGCCCACCTTGATCAGGATCTCTTTGACGATACCGGCGGACGGGGCCGGGACTTCCATGGAGGCCTTGTCGCCTTCTACCGCGATGATGGACTGATCGAGTTCGACCTTGTCACCCACGGCCACCATGATCTCGGTGACTTCAACTTCATCGGCGCCGATATCCGGCACCATAATCTGTTTGGACATTGTGCTTTATCCTCTTGCGTGCATCCGCGTGACCGACTGCTGTCACGCGTCTCTCGCGTTAACCTTTGCAAGGTCGTGCCGGGCAGCGAGTCCCGGCACGACACTTGATCCTCTTACGCGTACAGCGGGTTGACCTTGTCGGCATCGATGCCGTACTTGGCGATGGCCTCGGCCACAACCTGCTTGTCTACCTCGCCGCGCTTGGCCAGTTCGGTCAGGGCAGCAACCACTACGTAGAACTCGTTCACTTCGAAGTGACGACGCAGGTTGGCACGGCTGTCGGAACGGCCGTAACCGTCGGTACCCAGCACGCGGTAGTTTTCGGTCGGCACGAAGGCACGCACCTGATCGGCGAAGGACTTCATGTAGTCGGTCGCGGCGATGGTGGCTTCGCTGCCCAGTACCTGAGCGATGTAGGGAACACGAGCCTCGGCAGTCGGGTGCAGCATGTTCCAGCGATCCGCGTCCTGACCGTCACGAGCCAGCTCGTTGAAGGAGGTGACGCTGAACACGTCGGAACCGATGCCGTACTCGCTGGCCAGGATCTGGGCGGCGGTGCGCACGTGACCCAGGATGGAGCCACAACCCAGCAGCTGTACCTTGGCCTTGGTGCCGGCCACGGTTTCCAGCTTGTAGATACCCTTGCGGATGCCTTCCTCGGCGCCTTCCGGCATGGCCGGCATGGCGTAGTTCTCGTTCAGAGTGGTGATGTAGTAGAACACGTTCTCCGGGTTCTCACCGTACATGCGACGCAGACCGTCCTGTACGATCACCGCTACTTCATAGGCGTAGGACGGGTCGTAGGAGACGCAGTTCGGGATGGTGTTGGCCAAGATGTGGCTGTGACCATCTTCGTGCTGCAGACCTTCGCCGTTCAGGGTAGTACGACCGGAGGTCGCACCCAGCAGGAAGCCACGGGCTTGCTGGTCACCGGCTGCCCACGCCATGTCGCCGATCCGCTGGAAGCCGAACATGGAGTAGTAGATGTAGAACGGGATCATCGGGCAATCGTTGGTGCTGTAAGAGGTCGCAGCAGCCAGCCAGGAGGACATGGCGCCCAGCTCGTTGATACCGTCTTGCAGAACCTGACCCTGCTTGTCTTCCTTGTAGTAGGAGACGATGTCGCGGTCTTGCGGGGTGTACTGCTGACCGTGCGGGCTGTAGATACCGATCTGGCGGAACAGGCCTTCCATACCGAAGGTACGAGCTTCGTCAGCCAGGATCGGCACGATGCGCTTGCCGATGGACTTGTCTTTCAGCATCACGTTCAGGGAACGCACGAACGCCATGGTGGTGGAGATTTCACGCGCCTGTTCACCCAGCAGCGGACCAAAGGCATCCAGTGCCGGAATTTCCAGCTTGGTGGTGCTCTCGCGCAGACGGGTCGGAACATAACCCTTCAGCGCGGCACGACGGGCGTGCAGGTACTTGTGCTCTTCGGTACCCTCTTCGATCTTCAGGTACGGCAGGTTTTCCAGCTGCTCGTCGGTCACCGGCAGGTTGAAACGATCGCGCAGGTGACGCACTGAGCCCAGATCCATCTTCTTGACCTGGTGAGCGATGTTCTTGCCTTCGGCTGCTTCGCCCATGCCATAGCCCTTGATGGTCTTGGCCAGGATCACGGTCGGCTTGCCCTTGGTCTGTGCAGCCTTGGAGAAGGCGGCAAACAGTTTGCGAGGATCGTGACCACCGCGGTTCAGGGCGAAGATCTCCTCGTCAGTCATGTCTTTGACCAGCGCGGCGGTTTCCGGGTAACGGTTGAAGAAGTGCTCGCGCACGTAGCCGCCATCGCGGGACTTCATGGTCTGGTAGTCACCATCCACGGTCTCGTTCATCAGCTGGATCAGCTTGCCGGAAGTGTCCTTCTTCAGCAGCTCATCCCACTTGCGACCCCAGATAACCTTGGTGACGTCCCAGCCGGCGCCAGCGAACAGGCCTTCCAGCTCGTTGATGACCTTGCCGTTGCCGACAACCGGGCCATCCAGACGCTGCAGGTTGCAGTTGACCACGAACACCAGGTTGTCGAGCTTTTCACGCACGGCAACGGTCAGGGCGCCCTTGGCTTCCGGCTCGTCCATCTCGCCGTCACCCAGGAAGGCGTAAACGGTCTGCTCGGAGCAATCCTTGATGCCACGGTCGGTCAGGTACTTCAGGAAGCGGGCCTGATAGATGGCGGCGATGGGGCCCAGACCCATGGAGACGGTCGGGAACTGCCAGAATTCCGGCATCAGTTTCGGGTGCGGGTAGGAAGGGATACCTTTGCCATCCACTTCCTGACGGAAGTTGTCCAGCTGCTCTTCGGTCAGGCGACCTTCGGCAAATGCACGGGCGTAGATGCCCGGGGAGATGTGCCCCTGGAAGTAAACCAGGTCGCCACCGTCCTTCTCGTTGCGGGCACGGAAGAAGTGGTTGTAGCAGACTTCGTAGATGGTCGCGGAAGAGGCGAAGGAAGACATGTGACCGCCCAGGTCCAGGTCTTTCTTGGAGGCGCGCAGCACGATCATCATGGCGTTCCAGCGGATGATGGCGCGAATGCGACGCTCCATCTCCAGGTCGCCCGGGTAAGCCGGCTCGTCGCTGGACGGGATGGTGTTGATGTAGTCGCGATTTGCCTTGGCAGCCACGTCCACACCGCTTGCGCGGGCTTTCTCGGCCAACTGTTCAAGGATGAACTGAGCGCGTTGCGGACCCTCTTCACGCAGCAGGGATTCCAGAGAGGCAAGCCACTCCAGCGTTTCTATCGGGTCCACATCGTTCTTCAGGATATCAGACATGGCTGGTTCCTATTATGTTGTGATTGCACGGCATTGCACGGCGAAGGGCGCAAGCATTCGACAATAAAGCCTTGTGGGATTAGTTTTCCTGCTGACGGATCCGACGCATGGATCGCTGGATCCGGCTGTCTTCCCTCTGCATATCCAACAAGGTGTCCTCGATAAAGGCCAGGTGCTCATGACAAGCTGCCCTGGCCCGCTCCGGAGCCCCCGACAGGATAGCCTCGATCAGATGCGCGCGATGGCGACGGATCTTGGCGACCACTCCCGGACGGCGATTCAGAATTTCGTTATTGCGTAAAATGTTCTGCTCAAGCATGGGGCCCATGGCCCGCAGCAGATGCAGCAGCACCACGTTGTGGGACGCCTCGGCCACCGCCAGATAGAACTGGGTGACGGCAGCGGATTCGGCTACCAGCGAGCCTTGCTGGCCAGCCTCCTCGATGGCGGACTGCACCTGACGGATCCGCTCGAAATCGGCTTCCGTTCCCCGCAATGCAGCATAGTAGGCACAGATGCCTTCCAGCGCGTGGCGAAACTCCAGCAGGTCGTACTGGGCTTCCGGGTGGGTGCTGAGCAGCTCGAACAGGGGATCGGCGATCCCTTTGCTCAAGGCATTCTGTACGTAAGTGCCGCCGCCCTGACGACGATACAAGAGTCCTCTTGCCTCGAGGCGCTGGATGGCTTCGCGCAGCGAAGGGCGCGAAACCTGAAACTGGATGGCCAGTTCCCGCTCGGGCGGCAACTTCTGGCCCGGCTGCAAACTGCCTTCCAGAATCATCTGTTCCAGCTCGGCGACAATGGCGTCGGCCAACTTGGGTTGAGTAATCTTGAGATAGGGCATGAGGCTGCTTTGTTAAATTGGTATTACCAATTTCATGAATGGGGCGAAAATTAGCAGAGGGCATGGGAAAAGTCCACCCAAAAGATGATCTGAATCAAGAATCAACCTTGCCACTTAAGGGGTAAATAGAGGGATTTATGATTTGCCTCATAGAAATTGGTCAGACCAATATTTTTGACATGGCTCACAGGCAACATTTGATCAACAGCGAATAAAAATGGCCTGCCATATAGGCAAGCCATTGTTTTAAAAACACAAACTTATTTTTAGAATATTTACTTAAAGTTGAGTGCCTGGCGATATCGCTGCCATTCGAAACTCTCACCCGGATCCGTCTTGCGCCCCGGCGCTATGTCGCAATGGCCGACGATGCGATCCGCCGTGATGGCGGGATAATGACTCGACAAGGTTCGGCTGAGCCCAACCAATACCTCATACTGTGCGTCCGTGTAGGGCAGTTCGTCGGTCCCTTCCAGCTCGATTCCGATGGAGAAGTCGTTGCACGCCTCCCGCCCCTGCCAGCTAGATACCCCGGCATGCCAGGCTCTGGCACCAAACGGCACATACTGCACCAGTTCACCATCGCGCCGGATCAAACAGTGGGCCGAGACCCGCAGCTGATGGATGTCGGCAAAGTAGGGGTGAGCCACGGGATTGAGCCGCCCCAGAAAAAGGTCATCGATGAAGGGTCCGCCGAACTCGCCTGGCGGCAGGCTGATGCCATGCACCACCAGCAGAGAGATGTCGCTCGGGCTGGCCCGCTCGTTGTGGTGGGGAGAGGGCACCCGGCGAGCCTCCCGGCACCAGCCGGCGGCGTCGATGGAAAACATGGGGTCAGGATGGGTCATCGGCTACTCGATACGAGTTGAGGGGAAAAGCGCGATCCGGGCCGGCATCTTGTCACCAAGCCGCTGAATCAGTGGAAAATTGTGTGTTAGGCTGGGTCATCTTTGGCTCGATATGGATGAGGTATGCAGCAAACGGCGCGCTGGTTCTGGCTACTGGCCTGGCTATCTTTGATGGGCCTGCTGACCCTCTACTTCCACTCCCGCACCCAACCGAGCGTCACCGCCAGCGGCGAACTCCTGCTGAGGGCCGACCAGAGCGGCCACTATCGACTGGAGGGTGCCATCAACGGCCAGCCGGTGCAACTGCTGCTCGATACCGGCGCAACACGCATCACAGTGCCACAACGGGTCGCCGAGCGGCTCGGCCTGACCGCTCACGGCAGCAGCCAGGTGAATACGGCAGCCGGCTTTATCCGGGTCGGCAACGGCACCATCGAAACGCTGGCGATGGGACCATTGACCTTGTACGATCTGGCCATCTTTATCAACCCGGCGGCGGCTGGCGACGAGGTGCTGGTAGGCATGAATGCCCTCGGCCGGCTGGAGCTGGTTCAAAAGGAGCGGCAATTGCTGCTCAGACCTTTGCAGGAATAAAGGCATGCTACAACAGGACATCCGTCGCGCCGTGCGCGCCGCATTACTCGAAGACTTGGGCGACGCCCTCACCGCGCTGGACCAACCGGATGCCAGCGCCGATATCACGGCCCAGCTGATCCCGGCGGATCGCATCTCGATGGCCCGAGTCATCACCCGCGAAGCCGGTGTCTTCTGCGGCCAACCCTGGGTAGACGAGGTATTCACCCAGCTTGGTGGCGATGTGCAGGTGGAGTGGCTGGTGCAGGATGGTGAAGTGCTCACCCCCAATCAGGAGCTCTTCCGTCTGCACGGCCCGGCTCGCACCCTGCTGACCGGCGAGCGCAATGCGCTGAACTTCGTGCAGACCCTCTCCGGCGTCGCCACCCTCACTGCCCGCTACGTGGCCGAGCTGGCTGGCACAGATTGCCGTCTGCTTGACACCCGCAAGACCCTGCCCGGCCTTCGCAGCGCCCAGAAGTATGCGGTCACCTGCGGCGGCGGCAAGAACCACCGCATCGGCCTCTATGACGCCTATCTCATCAAGGAGAACCATATTCTCGCCTGTGGTGGCATAGCGCAGGCCATTGCCGAGGCTCGCCGGCTCAATCCGGGCAAACCGGTGGAAGTCGAGGTCGAATCCCTGGCCGAGCTGGCACAGGCGCTGGCAGCCCAGGCAGACATAGTAATGCTGGACAACTTCGACGTGCCCATGATGCGCGAGGCCGTTGCACTCAATCAGGGGCGGGCCAAGCTGGAAGTGTCCGGCAACGTCACGCTGGACACCCTGGCCGAATATGCGGCTACCGGTGTCGACTTCATTTCGGTCGGTGCCCTGACCAAACATGTGCGGGCCCTTGATCTCTCGATGCGTTTTATCTAGCCGAAGGGCGTTCACCATGCCCCGTCGGGCCGGTGACATATAACAAGATGAAGGACTTGCAAAAGGCGCCATAGGCGCCTTTTCTTTAAGGCAGGATCCCTCGGCAAAGGAGTGTGAGATGGACCCATCCCCGCCAGCTAAAAAGAGTCGATAGGGGCTCTTCATCCATGATTTATATCAAATTTTTCGCAAATGACAGAAAGATTGTTAACAAAGACCCCGACCTCTGTTGCCAAGTCGGACAGCTCGGATAAGATACTGACGTGTGGATAGTTTTCCACCGGCACTTCCCAGGAACCAAGGACAAAAAGGATATTTGAAATGAAGAAACAATCAGGCTTTACCCTTATCGAATTGATGATCGTGGTCGCGATCGTCGCCATCCTGGCCGCCATTGCGCTGCCGGCGTATCAGACCTACACCAAAAAGGCAAAATTTACAGAAGTGGTATCCGCTTCTGGAGCCTTTAAAACAGCTTTAGAAGTCTGCTACCAGAGCCTTGGAGCTCTAACCAACTGTACAAATGGTAACAACGGTGTCCCGCCAGCGGCTGGTGCCTCAGGGTATGTAACATCAGTAACGATTTCAGGTAATACGGCATCCGCTGCAACCATAACAGCAGTGGGAGATTCGACCACATTTGGAGCCACATCAAACACTTATATTATGACAGCTGCAGGCTCTAATGGTCAGATTATCTGGACAGCACCTGCATCAGGCTCAACTTGTACCGCGGCAGGTTTTTGCTAAGTCGATGACCTCTAGCCCCAATAGCGGCCTGGCGTTAAGCCTGGCCGCCTCTTCCCTGCTCAGTGAGTCCGACTCACAGCGCTATCTGAGCCAGGCCAAGGCGCAGCGCAAGCCCTTTGTGACCTTTCTGATTGAGAACGAGATCCTCGACAGCAAGGCGCTGGCCGACTTCTGCGAGCTGGAATATGGGGTACCTCTGCTGGATCTTGCCGCCTTCGACCTGGCCGAGATCCCGCAGAAGTACCTCAATCAGAAGCTGATTGAGAAACACCATGTGCTGCCCATCTACACCCAGGGCCACACCCTCTATATCGCCATGTCCGACCCGACCAATGTGTCAGCACTGGAGGATTTTGGCTTCAGTTTCGGGCTGCACACCGAGGCCCTGCTGGTCGAAGAGAACAAGCTGACCGCCGCCATCAGCAAGCTGATGGAGAACGATCAGGACGCCCTCGGCATGGAGGACATCGACGAATCCGAGATCTCCGAGCTGGAGGTGTCTGACGAGGGGTCACGACTCGACGAGAGCGTCAACACGGCGGACGATGACGCCCCCATCGTCAAATACATCAACAAAATCATGATGGATGCCATCAAACGCGGTGCATCCGACCTCCACTTCGAGCCCTATGAGACCAAGTACCGTATTCGCTTTCGGATAGACGGGATCCTGCATGAGGTAGCAACGCCGCCGGTCAATCTGGCCAACCGCTTCTCGGCCCGCCTCAAGGTGATGGCGCGCCTAGACATCGCCGAACGGCGGCTGCCCCAGGATGGCCGCATCAAATTGAAGATGTCGCGCAACAAGTCGATGGACATGCGGGTCAACACCCTGCCCACCATGTGGGGCGAGAAGATCGTTATCCGTCTGCTCGACTCTTCCGCTGCGCGCCTCAATATCGAGCAGCTCGGCTTCGACGATCGACAGAAGGCGCAATATCTGCGCGCGCTCTCGAAGCCTCAGGGCATGATCCTGGTGACCGGCCCGACCGGTTCGGGCAAGACGGTGTCGCTCTACACCGGCCTGAACATTCTCAACACCACAGAAGTGAATATTTCGACCGCCGAAGACCCGGTGGAGATCAACCTGCCTGGGGTCAATCAGGTACAGGTTAACCCCAAGGCTGGGCTGACCTTCGCCAGTGCCCTGCGCTCCTTCCTGCGCCAGGATCCCGACGTAGTGATGGTCGGGGAAATACGGGATCTAGAAACCGCCGAGATCGCCATCAAGGCGGCACAAACCGGCCACCTGGTGCTCTCCACATTGCACACCAACTCGGCGGCCGAAACACTGACCCGGATGATGAACATGGGGGTGCCAGCCTTCAACATCGCCTCCTCGGTTACCCTGATCATGGCCCAGCGATTGGCACGCAAGCTGTGTGACCACTGCAAAGCCCCCGAAGTGGTGCCGGAAGCTGAACTGCTGGAGTTGGGGTTCACCCAACAGCAGCTGGCCGCAGGCTTGCGGCTGTTCAAGCCGGTTGGTTGCAAGGAGTGTTCGGGCGGCTACAAGGGGCGGGTCGGCATCTACGAGATCCTGTTGATGTCAGAAAATATTGCAAAATTGATCATGCAGGGAGCCAACTCCATGCAGATTGCTGCCATTGCCCAGAAGGAGGGCATGCGGACCTTGCGTACCTCCGGTCTTGAGAAGGCCCGACTGGGGGTGACCAGCCTGGCCGAGATAAACCGGGTAACAACCAACTGACAGAGTCTATCGCTCAGCCGATTCATCCAGGTGCCGCCGGCCCTGGCGATTTCCATCAGGCCGAGGCTGCTTGTCTTAGCGACAAGCAAGCCGGGCCCCATTGCAGGACGCAGTGATGGCAACGCTAACCCAGAAACAGAATGCCCCCAAGAAAGTCTTCGCCTTTCGCTGGAGCGGGGTGAACCGCAAGGGCCAGAAGGTCTCCGGCGAGCTGCAGGCCGACAGCATCAACACGGTCAAGGCCGAGCTGCGCAAGCAGGGCGTCAACGTCACCAAGGTGAGCAAGAAGAGCCAGGGGCTCTTCTCCAAGGGCGGCGCCAAGATAAAGCCGATGGACATTGCCGTCGTCTCCCGCCAGATCACCACCATGCTGTCGGCCGGCGTACCTCTGGTCCAGAGCCTGCAGATCATCGCCCGCAGCCACGAGAAGGCGGCCATGCGCGAGCTGATGGGCCAGATAGCCGCCGATGTGGAGACCGGTACCCCCATGTCCGAGGCGCTGCGCCGCCATCCCCGCCACTTCGACGATCTCTATTGCGACCTGGTCGAGGCGGGCGAGCAGTCCGGCGCCCTGGAGACCATCTACGACCGCATCGCGACTTATCGCGAAAAGTCCGAAGCGCTCAAATCCAAGATCAAGAAGGCCATGTTCTACCCCACCATGGTCATCCTGGTCGCCATTGTCGTCACCTCCATTCTGCTGCTGTTCGTCATTCCGCAGTTTGAGGACATCTTCAAGAGCTTCGGCGCCGAACTGCCCGCCTTTACCCAGTTCGTCATCGGCATCTCCCGCTTCATGCAGAACTGGTGGTATATGATCTTTGGCGGGGTTGCACTCGCCATCTTCCTCTACGTGCGAGCCTGGCGTGCCTCGCAGAAAGTCAGAGACAACACCGACAAGTTCATTCTGACCATCCCGGTGGTCGGCATGATATTGCACAAGGCCGCCATGGCCCGCTTCGCCCGTACCCTCTCCACCACCTTTTCAGCCGGTATCCCGCTGGTGGATGCCCTGATCTCCGCCGCTGGTGCCTCCGGCAACTATGTCTATCGCACCGCCGTCATGGCCATTCGTAACGAGGTGGTGGCTGGCATGCAGATCAACGTGGCCATGCGCACCGTCGATCTCTTCCCCGACATGGTGATCCAGATGGTGATGATTGGCGAGGAGTCAGGCGCCATCGATGATATGCTCTCCAAGGTCGCCACCATCTTCGAACAGGAGGTGGACGATCTGGTCGACGGCCTCACCAGCCTGCTGGAACCTCTCATCATGGTGGTGCTGGGGGTACTGGTCGGCGGCATGGTGGTCGCCATGTACCTGCCCATCTTCAAACTGGGGTCGGTCATCCACTGACCCCCAACCAATCCGGAACCCGATGTTGCTGATCACTGACGTTTTTCACAGCCTGCCCTGGCTCTATTCTTCGCTGGTATTCCTCTTCTCCCTGATGATCGGCAGTTTTCTCAACGTGGTGATCCATCGCCTGCCCATCATGCTGGAACGGGAGTGGCAGGCCGAATACCTCAGCTATTTCAACCCAGAGACACAACTGCAGCAGGAAGAACGCTACAACCTGATGGTGCCGCGTTCTGCCTGCCCCCATTGCGGCCACGCCATCACGGCCATGGAGAATATCCCCCTGCTCAGCTGGCTCTGGCTCAAGGGTCGCTGCCGTGAATGTCAGGCCCCCATCTCGGCCCGTTATCCGCTGGTGGAGCTGCTGACAGCCCTGCTCTCGCTGGTTGTCGCCGCAACATTTCCACCGAGCTGGGGCTTGCTGGCCGCCCTGCTGCTCACCTGGGTGCTGGTGGCGCTCACTTTCATCGATCTGGACAAGATGCTGCTGCCGGATCAGCTGACCCTGCCATTGCTGTGGGGTGGCCTGCTGTTCAATCTGGCAGGGGGATTCGTTCCGCTGGCCGATGCGGTGATCGGTGCCATAGCCGGCTATCTGGTGCTCTGGAGCCTCTACTGGGCCTTCAAGCTGCTGACCGGCAAGGAAGGGATGGGCTACGGCGACTTCAAGCTGCTGGCGGCGCTGGGGGCCTGGCTCGGCTGGCAGGCCCTGCCCATCGTGTTGCTGCTCTCCTCCCTGGTCGGCGCCATCATAGGGATAAGTCTCATCCTGCTGCGCAACCACCATCAGAACAACCCCATCCCCTTCGGCCCCTACCTGGCCATCGCCGGCTGGATCGCGCTGCTGTGGGGCGATACCATCACCCGCTGGTATCTCACGACGTTTCTCTGATCAAAGGCAGCACTGACCCATGTATGTAGTCGCAATTACTGGCGGGATTGGCAGCGGCAAGACCACGGTTGCCAATCAGTTTGCCGAGCTGGGCATCGAGGTGGTGGATGCGGACATCATCGCCCGCGAGGTAGTGGAACCCGGTACCCCGGCCCTGGCCGCCATCGCCGCCCATTTTGGCGCTGACGTCATCGCCCCGGATGGCCGGCTCGATCGCCGCCAGCTGCGTGAGCGGGTCTTCACTGACCCGCAGGCCAAGGGCTGGCTCAACGCCCTGCTCCATCCCCTCATTCGCAGCGAGATGCAGCGCCAGTGCGCGGCCGCGCGCTCCCCCTATTGCCTGCTGGTGGTGCCCCTGCTGGTGGAAAACCGGCTCACCGCACTGGCCAACCGGGTACTGGTGATCGACGTGGACGAAGTGACCCAGATTGAGCGCACCTGTCGCCGGGACGGCGTGAGCCGGGAGCAGGCTGAGGCCATCCTGGCCGCCCAGGCGAGCCGGACCGAGCGGCTGGCGGCAGCCGACGATGTGCTGGACAACCAGAACGGCACGCCCGAGGCAATAAAGAGCCGAATTTTCGCGCTGCACGAGACATATCTGGCATTTGCCTCTCAACAAGCCCGCCAACTGTGAGTACACTAGGCCGGTTTATGGCTGGCCAGGATTAGGCATGATTTACGATTTTCCCCTCAATGAAAAAAGCCGGACCTATCTTCGTCTGGAGTCCCTGTTTTCCCAGATCCGCGACAATCTGGAGAGCGACCAGCCCTGGGCACACATCGCCTTTTTCAAGGGCCTGTTCGACCTGCAGGAGTTGCTGGAGCGCGGTGACCTGCGCGCCGATCTCATCAAGGATCTGGAGCGCCTCAGCCAGCGCCTGAGCCACTGGGCCAGTCTGCCAGACGTCGACCTGGAGCAGATCAACCTGATGCAGCAGGAGAGCACCCAGCTCTCCCGCAACCTGCTGAGTGCACCGCGTCCCGGTGCCCGCCTGAAAGAGGACCGGCTGCTTGGCTCCATCCGCCAGCGCTTCTCCATCCCGGGCGGGCTCTGTGCCTTCGACGTGCCGCAACTGCACCACTGGCTGGCCACCCCGGCCATCACGCGCCATCAGCAGATGCAGCTGTGGCTGAGCGACATCAACCTGTTGATGAACGCCATCTCCCTGCTGCTGCGCCTGTGGCGTGAATCCGGCAACTTCAGCGAACAGGTGGCCGTCAACGGCTTCTTCCAGGATACCGCCGAGAGTGCCGAGCTGATCCGCATTCGCCTGAGCGGCACCCAGCAGTGCTACCCGACCCTGAGCGGCCACAAGAACCGGTTTGCCCTGCGCTTTTTGCCCACTGCGGAGCAGCAGATCGGTGACGTGTCCTTCCAGCTGGCCTGCTGCTAAGGAGTATCCATGGTGACCAAGGTAAAGTGCCCGACCTGCCAGACCGAGCTGGAATGGGGCCCGCAGAGCCCGTTTCGCCCGTTCTGCAGCAAGCGCTGCCAGCTGATCGATCTCGGCGAGTGGGCCGACGAGGAGAAGCGGATCCCGGGGGAAATAGACCCGGAGCTGCTGCCCTACCCCGAAGAGGGGGAGCAGTGGCAGTAAGCCAGCAAGCAAAAAGGGCCGATACGGCCCTTTTTATTTGGCTATGTCCCAATTACGTGTTGTATGGGGTGCCCTAGCGCCTCATGCAAACACATCTTGGTATTTACCTCCCTGCCGTAACGTTCCAGCATCCTGCGCCAGCCCAGATAATTCCTCAGGTAATGGGTCGCCACGCCATGGAATCGCTCCATCCACCCCTTCAACCGCCGGTGATATCCGTTCACATGCTGGATGTGGTATGCCCCAATGACTCGCTCACCTCGACGGTTGTGCACCACCTGATGTGTTATGCCCCGCGCTTGGCTGAAACTGGCATACACCCCTGCACCATCACTGCAGAGCACTGCATCGGGCGCGATGAGTGGCTGCAACACCGCTTTCACCGTCTGCGCATCCAGCCTTTCCAGCTGAAAGTCGGCTTGATGGCCCGCCCTGTCCTGCACCACCATCACCGGGATGTAATCCCGCCCGGTCCCCCGGGTGCGCCCTTTCCCGCCACGATGTCTTGCCGGGCGAGGCAACCCTCGCTGCCCCTTGAACGATTCGAGGAAGAAGGTTTCATCCACTTCCACGATGCCTTCTTCCCGTGTTGCCTGGTGGTTTGCCATCGCCTTCAGGAAGCGGTGACGCCACAAGAAGGCGGTGTTCTTGCAAACACCGCATCGGACGGCGGCCTGGCGGACAGTGAGCCCCTCAATGAGGGCCTGGGCGTAGTCCTCCCAATGCTCAGCCTTACGTAATCTGGCCAAAGGCGTCTTGGTGAGGAGGGAGCTGGTTCGCCGACACTGTTTGCAACGGTAACGACGCAGCCCACGGCTCCAGCCCCAGGGGGCTAGCTGGGTGGCATCCGCCTGACAGTGGGGACAGCCGCAGCATGTGGGTAACTGGGCATGGAGGGACGTAATCGGGTGTGGAGCGGCGAGCTCATGCTGAGCGACACGGCGCTGACGCAGAGTAAGTAATGGAAAGAGGGACAACAGGTGTTGGAAGGCTGGGGTATCCATGATGGAGGTCCTCATGGTGATGACCTACTTCCAGATTAGCCTTCCAACACATAATTGGGACAGCGCCTTTTATTTGGGTATGCACTGCGGCTCATATCAGCCCTGTGCGGCCAGCGATGCCTGCAGGCGCGTCACGATCGGGCCATTGGCGTCGGGGAAGTGGTACTCGTGCAGCGAGACCAGCGGCACCCAGCGACACTCCTGCCCCTCCTTGCCAAACGGCTCGCCGCTGAAGCGGGTCACCTTCCAGATATCCAGCAGTACCTGCTTGTCCGGGTAGTCGTGATGCAGCTCCATGAAGGGAGCGCAATCCTGCACCCGGATCCCGATCTCTTCCCACAGCTCCCTGTCCAGCGCGGTGAGCAGATCCTCTCCGGCTTCCACCTTGCCGCCGGGGAATTCCCAGCGATCCCCCTGATGACGATCGGCGGAGCGTCTGGCGATGAAGATATCGCCCCGTTCGTTCTCGATGACGCCGACCGCCACCCAGATCCGTTTCTTCTGTTCCATCATTGTCCTCAGCGTAAACATGGCAAACGGGCAATCCAGGGCGCCAGCCGGCGGGCCTGTGTTTCCCCTTGTGCCGTAAAGATATCCTGCCCCACATGCTCGCTCCCGTCCGGGGCGGGCAGCGGCCAGGGGGTGGCGCCAGACGGCGTGAAGCAGCGGTCATGCACCAGACAGCTCTGCGAGAGATAACCCCAGAGCCGGTCGCGCAAAAACCACTGGTCGATATTCGGCGTCTCCATGACGTCCGGCTGATAGGCTTCGAGCAGGGGCGCCAGTGGCGGCAGCACACCGGCCACCCCACCCCACATGCCCGCCAGCACCAGATCGGTATGACTCCACCAGTCGCGCATGATATGAAACCAGCGCGTCGATGCAAGCCACTCCTGTACCGCCAGCCGCTCGCGCACACCCGGTACCGAATCCACATCCCGCACCAGAAAGCGCCCCACCCGCGGATCGTTGGCTACCTGAAAGCGCCAGCAGAGGCGCCGACGCAAAGATTGACCGGCGGGTTGCAGCAACAGCTCGGCCCCCAGTTCGCGCAGCGCAGCGAGCAGCTCGGCAGGCACGCTCTCATCCACGTAGAAACGCACCCGCCAACCCGGATAGAGATAGGCGGCCGCCAGCACATTGTCGATGGCGCCCCGCAGGTAACGAGGGGCACTGCCCCACAGCGAGAAGGCGATGACATCCGGTTTGTCTGCCGCCAGCCAGGCCGACGGTGCGACTGCCGGCAGAGTCCAGTCTGACGGCGCCTTGTCGCTCACCCGAGCCTTTAGCTCCAGCGAGCGGGTTCCCGCCACGGCAGCCTCGGCGTGGCGCTCCAGCTTGGCCAGCGAGGCGCAGAGAGCATCCAGCGCATGGAAGTCGTCGGGGAGACGCTGCAACAGGGTCTGCAGCCGCGCCACCGCCTGTTCGTATTGACCGGATCGTGACAGACAAGAGCAGAGGTTGCGCAGCACCTCGTCGTTGCCAGGTTCGGCCTTGTGAGCCATCTCCAGTACCTGGGCCGCCGACGCCGGGTCACCGCACAAAAAGAGGTAATAGGCAAACTGCAGTTGCAGAGCCACCGGCTTGACCGCGTTGGCATTGAGTCTCGCCAGCAGTTGCTGGATGGCAACCTGACGTTGACCGGCCAGCCAGCTGGTGTGGGCCGCGGCATCCCAGCCCGTCGGCATCTTGCTCATGACGCTTCTCCTCCCTTGCCAGAAATGAATGCACCGCCCGGAGGCGGTGCATCATGCTCATGGCGCTATCAGGTCAACTGACCGTGGCAGTGCTTGTATTTCTTGCCGGAGCCACAAGGGCAGGGATCGTTGCGCCCCACCTTCTGCTCGTCCCGCACGAAGGTGACCGGGCCCGCTTCGGCCTGCTCTTCATCGGCCAGCTGGTTGTCGGCCGTCGCGTGGGTGTAGGTACGGGGAGCGGCCTCGGCCTGCTGGCGCTGCTGCTCTTCCATCGCCTCCACGTCGCGCTCCTGTACCTGTACCCGGCTCAGGATGCTGACCACGTCGCGTTTGAGGGTCTCCAGCATCTGGGTGAACAGATCGAAGGATTCGCGCTTGTACTCCTGCTTGGGGTTCTTCTGGGCGTAACCGCGCAGATGGATGCCCTGACGCAGGTGATCCATGGCCGCCAGATGCTCTTTCCACAGGCCGTCCAGGGTCTGCAGCATGACCGCCTTCTCGAAGTTGCGCAGCACCTCTTTACCAACCAGCTCTTCCTTGTGGGCATAGAGCTTGGTGGCTTCATCCAGGATGCGCTCGCGCAGCTTCTCTTCATACAGCTTGTCGTCTTCCGCCAGCCACTGCTGCAGCGGCAGATCGAGGGCGAAATCAGACTTCAGGCGGGCTTCCAGACCCGGCACGTCCCACATCTCTTCCAGAGACTGGGGCGGGATGTACTCGTCGATGATGGCGCCGTAGACGTCGTCACGGATGACGTGGATGGTCTCGGAGATGTCGCTGGTGTCCAGCAGCTCGTTGCGCTGCTCGTAAACCACCTTGCGCTGGTCGTTGGCCACGTCGTCAAACTCCAGCAGGCTCTTGCGGATGTCGAAGTTGCGACCTTCCACCTTGCGCTGGGCGTTCTCGATGGCCTTGGTCACCCAGGGGTGCTCGATGGCTTCGCCCTCTTCCATGCCCAGCTTCTTCATCATGCCGGTCACGCGATCGGAGGCGAAGATCCGCATCAGGGTATCTTCCATGGAGAGGTAGAAGCGGGAGGAGCCCGGGTCACCCTGACGACCGGAACGGCCGCGCAGCTGGTTGTCGATACGACGGGACTCGTGACGCTCGGTACCGATAATGTGCAGACCACCGGCGGCCAGCACCGCATCGTGACGCACCTGCCAGGCGGCCTTCAGCTCGGCGATCTGCTCCTCGCTCGGGTTCTCCAGCTGGGCGATTTCCGCTTGCCAGTTGCCACCCAGCACTATGTCGGTACCACGACCGGCCATGTTGGTGGCGATGGTGACGGCACCGGTCTGGCCAGCCTGGGCAACGATCTCCGCCTCCATGGCGTGGAACTTGGCGTTCAACACCTTGTGCGGGATCTTCTCCTTGGTCAGGATGCCGGAGAGCAGCTCGGAGTTCTCGATGGAGACGGTACCGACCAGCACCGGCTGGCCGCGTTCGACGCAACCACGGATGTCTTCGATGATGGCGGCATACTTCTCGTTGGCGGTCAGGTAGACCAGATCGCCCATGTCCTTGCGCACCATCGGCTTGTTGGTCGGGATAACCACGGTATCCAGGCCATAAATCTGCTGGAATTCAAAGGCTTCGGTATCGGCAGTACCCGTCATGCCCGCCAGCTTGTCGTACAGACGGAAGTAGTTCTGGAAGGTGATGGAGGCCAGCGTCTGGTTCTCGTTCTGGATCTTGACCCCTTCCTTCGCCTCGACCGCCTGGTGCAGACCGTCGGACCAGCGACGACCCGGCATGGTACGGCCGGTGTGCTCGTCGACGATGACGATCTCGTCCTTCTGGACTATGTAGTCGACGTTGCGTTCAAACAGGGTGTGCGCACGCAGGCCGGCGTTGACGTGGTGCAGCAGGCTGATGTTGGTGGCGGAGAACAGGGAGTCGTCTTCGGCCAGCAGCCCCTCTTTCTTGAGCAGCTCTTCCACGAAGATCTGGCCGTTTTCGGTCAGCAGCGCCTGACGGTTCTTCTCGTCCACCGTGTAGTGGCCGTCGCCGGTGTACTCTTCAGAGTCTTCTTTGTCCTGCTTCACCAGCAGCGGGATCAGCTTGTTGACGCGGATATAGAGCTCGGAGCTGTCTTCGGCCGGGCCGGAGATGATGAGCGGGGTACGGGCTTCATCGATGAGCACCGAGTCCACCTCATCCACCAGCGCGTAGTTGAGCGGACGCTGCACGCGCTGCTCGGGCGAGAACGCCATGTTGTCGCGCAGGTAGTCGAAACCGAATTCGTTGTTGGTACCGTAGGTGATGTCGGCAGCGTAGGCGTCGCGCTTCTGGGACGCATCCATGCCAGGCACGTTGCAGTCGACCGTCATGCCGAGGAAGGCAAACAGCGGGCGGTTCGCCTCGGCGTCACGCTTGGCCAGATAGTCGTTCACCGTCACCACGTGCACACCGCGGCCGCTCAGGGCATTCAGGTAGGCCGGCAGGGTGGCGGTGAGGGTTTTACCTTCACCCGTTTTCATTTCGGCGATGCGGTTGGAGTTCAGCACCATGCCGCCGATCAGCTGCACGTCGAAATGACGCATGCCGAACACCCGACGGGAGGCTTCACGCACGGTGGCAAAGGCCTCCGGCAGCAGCTGCTCCAGCGTCTCACCCTGCTCCAGACGCTGACGATACTCGGCCGTCTTGGCCTGCAGCTGTGCATCGGACAGAGCTTCGAACTGCGGCTCCATCGCGTTGATCTGTTTTACAATTTTACGCAAAGCCTTGAGCGTTCTGTCGTTCCGGCTGCCGATAATCTTGGTAAGCAGTGTGCTAATCATGGGTACCAACTATTTCTGGTTATATAAGCGTTCCGTCACTGGAACCTGGAGAAAAAAACCTAACCCCGTCTGGCATTGAGAAAACGAGCGGGGTCCACCTGACGACCATCTTTCAATACTTCGTAATGCAAATGGACCCCGGTCGCGCGACCGGTGCGTCCCATCAAGGCAATTTTCTGGCCCTCATCGACCAGGGTGCCCACTTCGACCAGCAACTTGGAGTTGTGGGCATAACGGGTCACCAGACCATTGCCGTGGTTGATCTCCACCATGTTCCCAAATTCCGGATGACGGCCCGCCCAGCTTACAACGCCTGGGCCCGTTGCCAGGATGGGGGTGCCGGGCTTGCCACGGAAATCCACCCCTTTGTGCATCTTGGCACGACCATTGAACGGATCGACCCGGCCACCGAAGCCAGAGGAGACCCAAACTCGCTCCTGCTTGACCGGTGTCCCGGAGATGAAACCGGCATCGGTTATATGGTGATTCATGATGAAAGATTCAAGTACCGACAGCTGCTCTTCACGACTGCTGAGCTGTTGGCTGAGATGCTTCATGGAGTCCTGCAGCTCGTTGAGGCTGACTTCCAGATCCGCATCATAGGAGGGACCGCCCATGGGGGGCAGCTCCTTGAAATTGAACTCCTCGGGGTCGAGGTCGGCTTTTTCGGTCAGCCGCTCTCCGAGTGCATTGAGTCGACCCAGCTGCCCCTGCATGGTGCCCACCTGGGCGGCCAGCATGGCAAGCTGTTCGCGGGCTTCGTCAGCCCCTTGCGTGGATTTTTGCTGTTCGGCCATGGCCAGCGCCACTTCCAGCGCGTCCATCTTTTGCTGCCAGCTCTGCCAGAGCCAGCCGCCCCCCAGGGCCAATACAGTGAAGAGGATACCGCCGACCCAAGCCAGACGTTGTTTGGGCAAGTGCAACCTGCGTCGCTGCTTACCGTGGAGGATCAGGGTAATGCTCATAGAAATCAGTCTGCTCGGTCAGGTGTGGCCATGGGCCGACACGGAAAATAAAACCGGGAGATAATCGGTATTACAGAATGGAGTAAACAAATGACGGAACGTCGGTGCGGAGAGAGGACCGACGTTCCGTTGCACGGCTATCAGGCCAGAACCAGACCGTTATCGTAGTAAGCGATAGGCGCTTTGTCGCCCTCACCCTCGAAGGTCACCAGTTCCCAGGCCTCCTGCTTGGCCAGCAAGGCACGCAGCAGTTTGTTGTTCAGGGCATGGCCGGTCTTGTAGGCACGAAATTCGCCAATGATGCTGCGATTGCACATGTACAGATCGCCAATCGCATCCAGCATCTTGTGTTTGACGAATTCGTCTTCGTAGCGCAGACCATCTTCGTTCAGTACCCGGTAGTCATCCAGCACCACGGCGTTTTCCAGGCTGCCGCCCAGCGCCAGGTTCTGGGAACGCAGGTACTCGATGTCACGCATGAAGCCGAAGGTACGGGCACGGCTGATCTCTTTCACGAAAGAGGCACCGGAGAAGTCCAGCACGCAACGCTGATTGCGACCTTCAAATACCGGATGCTGGAAGTCGATCTCGAGATCCATTTTGAAGCCGTTGCGATAGGGGTGGAATTCCGCCCACTTGTCGCCGTCTTCAACCCGGATGCTCTGCTTGATCCGCACAAACTGCTTGGGCGCATTCTGTTCACGGATACCGACTTCTTGCAGCAGGTAGATAAAGGGGTGCGCACTGCCGTCCATCACCGGGATCTCGGGCGCATCAACCTCGACATAGAGATTGTCGATGCCCATCCCGGCCAGTGCGGCAGAGAGGTGCTCAATGGTAGAGACACGGACACCGGCTTCGTTCACCAGAGCGGTACAAAGCACGGTATCACGCACCTGATCGGCATTGGCTGGCAGCTCTACCACAGGATTCAGATCGGTACGCAAGTAAACGATCCCTGTGTTAACAGGCGCCGGACGGAACGTCATTGTGACTTTCCGGCCCGAATGCAGGCCGACACCGGTGGCCTGGACACTCGTTTTCAAGGTTCTTTGTCTAATCATGGGCGTATCCGCTTAACAGCTCAAATTCCTGACCAGATGGTCGTGGGCAGGCCATCTTAGCACATTCCTTAAGCAACAAACAAACCAGCGTCATTAGAGGCTTAGTCAGCTTGCTTGCGCAGGAACGCAGGAATATCGAGATAATCCGGTTCGCGACGAGCTTGCGGCTCGGCGTTCACCACCTTGGCCGGCGCCTCTTCCATCACGCGAGACTGCAGGGCTTCGCTGATCAGGGGCTGACGGGCCGGACGTTCCTGCACCATGTTGTTCTTCACCAGGGTGATGTCGGGCTTGCGCTCGGCACCGATACCGGTGGCAACCACGGTCACCCGCAGTTCATCGTGCATTTCCGGGTCGATTACGGTACCCACCACCACGGTGGCGTTCTCGGAAGCGAAAGCCTTGACCGCGTTACCCACGGTTTCGAACTCTTCGATGGTCATGTCCATGCCGGCAGTGATGTTGACCAGGATGCCGCGGGCGCCGGCCAGATCCACGTCTTCCAGCAGCGGGCTGGAGATGGCCTTCTCGGCCGCTTCTTCGGCACGGTCATCACCGGAGGCGGAACCGGTACCCATCATGGCGGTACCCATCTCGCGCATCACGGTACGCACGTCCGCGAAGTCGACGTTGATCAGACCCGGACGGGTGATCAGCTCGGCAATGCCCTGTACCGCACCCAGCAGCACATCGTTGGCCGCCTTGAAGGCGTCCAGCAGGGAGATGCCACGACCCAGCACCTTCAGCAACTTGTCGTTGGGGATGGTGATCAGGGAGTCGACGTTCTTGGACAGCTCTTCGATACCGTGAGCGGCAAAGCCCATCCGTTTTTTCCCCTCGAAGGAGAACGGCTTGGTTACGACAGCAACTGTCAGGATACCCATCTCGCGGGCCACTTCGGCCACGATCGGGGCAGCACCGGTACCGGTACCACCGCCCATGCCGGCGGCGATGAACACCATGTCGGAGCCGGTCAGCAGCTCGCGCAGCGCTTCCCGATCTTCCATGGCCGCGTCACGACCCACTTCCGGGTTGGCCCCGGCACCCAGACCCTTGGTGATGCCACCGCCGATCTGCAGGGTTGTGTTGGCGCTGGAGTTGCGCAGCGCCTGGGCGTCGGTGTTGACGGTAATGAACTCGACACCTTCGATGTTTTGACGAACCATGTGTTCGACCGCGTTGCCGCCGCCGCCACCCACACCAATCACTTTGATGACGGCTTCGTCAGTGTGGCTATCCATAAATTCAAACATGTTGTCTCTCCGCTTTATTTGCCTGACTCAGCAAAATCTTTTAGAACTCGCCACGCAACCAGTTGCTGACCCGTTTGACCAGCCCACCTACGCTTGCCTTGGCGGCATATTCCTTGCTACTGCCGGTGGATTGATGGGTGCGGCCATACTGCAGCAACCCGACCGCGGTCGAGTACACAGGCGCCTGCACGTAATCACTCAATCCCCGGATATTCATGGGCTCCCCTACCCTGACCTGGCTCTGGAAGATCTGCTCTGCGCACTCCACAATGCCTTCGATCTGGGCAGCGCCGCCGGTCAAGACCACACCGGCTGCAAGCTGATGCTTGACCCCCTGCGCTTTCAATTCGCTTTGTACCCGCACCAGCTCATCATTCACCATGGAGAGCAACTCGGTGTAACGGGGCTCGATCACTTCGGCCAGTGTCTGCCGCTGCAGGCTGCGCGCCGGACGACCGCCGACACTGGGTACTTCAATATTGTCTTCCTTGCTGACCAGCCGGCCCAGAGCGCAGCCGTAGCGCACCTTGATCGCCTCCGCATCCAGCGGCGGAGTGCCGAAGGCGTAGGCGATGTCGCTGGTCACCGTGCTGCCGGCGTACGGGATCACCTTGGTGTGACGCAGGGCACCGCCTGTAAACAGCGACATGTCCATGGTGCCGCCACCGATGTCCACCACGCAGACACCCAGCTCTTTCTCGTCTTCGGTCAGCACGGCGTAGCTGGACGCCAGCGCGGAGAAGATCAACTGATCCACCCGCAGACCCACCTTCTCGACGCACTTCTCGATGTTGCGAGCCATGTCGTTGTGGCAAGTGATCAGGTGCACCTTGGCGGCCATCCGCACGCCGGACAGACCAACCGGGTTCTTGATCCCTTCCTGGTAGTCGATGGCGAACTCCTGGGGCAGCACGTGCAGCACCCGCAGCTCATCGGACAACCGAACCGACTTGGCGGTGTGGATGACGTTGTCCACGTCTTCCTGGGTCACCTCTTCATCTGAGATGGGCACCATGCCGGTTTCGTTGCGGCAGTCGATGTGCTTGCCGGACAACCCCAGATAGACGGAGCTGATCTGGCAGTCGGCCATCATCTCGGCCTCTTCCACCGCACGGCGCAGGGACTTGACCACGGAATCGAGATCGTTGACCCCGCCCTTGTCCATACCACGAGAGGCGTGACTGCCCATGCCGATGACATTGAGCTCACCGTCTGGCAGCACTTCGCCAACCAGAACCGCCACCTTGGTTGTGCCGATATCCAGTCCGACAATCAGATTTCTATCTGCGGTTTTGGTCATTCACTTTCTCTTCGTTCTTCTTCCAGCCAACTGCCATCCCGGTGTCGTATCGAAGATCCACGTAAGCAACCCGCTCACGGGGTTCGATGACCGGAAAGGCATCGATAAACCGCTGCAGTCGAAGCGCGATATCCGAGCGCCCCAAAAACAGCTGAATGTTGCCATCCAGGGTCAGTTCCCAGGCATGGCGAGGGGTCAGATTCACCCCCAGCAGCTTGTATCCTCTGGCCGCCAGCTGCGCCTCGTACTGACGGCTGGCCTCCAGCACCTTGACGGCCTGATCTTCCGGCCCGGACAGCTGCATCAGAGGGGTCTTCACCCTGTCCGGCGCACTGAACACCTCACCCTTGGTGTTGACGAAGCGGTTGCCGTTCCAGCGTGCCGCTACCGCCTGTTCGGTGAGGTAGACCTTGATCTTGTTGGGCCACTTCTTGCGTACCGAGACCTGGGCCACCCAAGGCAAGGCGTTCAACCGCGCCTGCAATTCGTTCACGTCCAACTCGAAGAAGTTGCGCAGTTCGGCGCCATCCAGCACGGCGCTGCGCAGTTCATCGGTTTGCAAATACTGGTGTTGCCCCTGCAGCAACAGCTCGCTCATGGGCAACCGATTGGCATCCGTCAGCCAATCTTTAACATCCAGCGCGGTCTGGTAGAGGCCCCACATGACCAGGAGGAAAAATCCCACCCCGGCGATGAAGCCTCCCTTGGTGCGCCCTTGTGCCCTTGCCTCCACCCGATCGATCCCCGTTTAACGCGCCATGCCGGCCCTTTGCAGGCCGGTTCGCCATTATATAGGCCCCGGCTTGGCGGTCAAAATACTCATTGGGCCCTCAGGCGCCGGATTTCATGCTCTCGATGCTCAATTTCATCTCGCCGAGACGCCGTGCCAGCGCCCCGACGTTCCCTGCCCCCTGGGTCAGCACCAGATCGCCCTCGCCGACCAGCCCGGCCAGTACCGCCGGCACATCGTCCGGCGTCGCGACAAAGATGGGTTCCAGACTGCCGCGGGAGCGGATGGAGCGGCACAGGGCGCGGCCATCGGCACCCGGAATAGGCTCTTCACCGGCGGCATAGACCTCCAGCATCACCAGCACGTCCACCTTGGAGAGCACGTCAGCGAAATCTTCATAGAGATCACGGGTACGGGTGTAGCGGTGCGGCTGGAACACCATCACCAGTCGCTTCTCGGGCCAGCCGGCGCGAGCGGCGTTGATGGTGACCTTGACCTCGCTCGGGTGGTGACCGTAGTCGTCCACCAGCATGGCCTTGCCGCGGCCGGTCTCGAACTCGCCATATTGCTGGAAGCGGCGACCCACCCCTTCAAACTTGGCCAGCGCCCGGATGATGGCATCATCGCCGATCCCGTCCTCGGTGGCGACCGCAATCGCCGCGGCGGCATTGAGGGCGTTGTGGATGCCCGGCAGATTGAGGGTCACCTCCAGCTCGCCGGCATCCTTGCGACGGACCCGGAAACGGCTGCGGTTGCTGGTCTGCACGAAGTCCAGCACCTGTACGTCGGCATCATCACTCAGGCCATAGGTGAGGGTGGGACGCGCGATCTCCGGCAGCATGCCGCGGATCACCGGGTCATCCACGCACACCACGGCCAGCCCGTAGAACGGCAGATTGTGCAAAAAGTCGATGAAGGTGGCCTTCAGCTTGGAGAAGTCGCCACCATAGGTGTCCATGTGATCCGCTTCAATGTTGGTCACGATGGAAACCATCGGCTGTAGATGCAGGAAGGAGGCGTCGCTCTCGTCCGCTTCGGCAATCAGATAGCGGCTGCTGCCCAGGCGGGCATTGGTGCCGGCGCTATTGAGCAGGCCACCGATGACGAAGGTCGGATCCCGGTCCGCTTCGGCATAGATGCTCGCCACCAGACTGGTGGTGGTGGTCTTGCCGTGGGTGCCGGCGATGGCGATGCCATGGCGGAAACGCATCAGCTCGGCCAGCATCTCGGCGCGGCGCACCACAGGAATGCGCAGCTCGCGGGCAGCCAGCAGCTCGGGGTTGTCCTGCTTGATGGCGGTAGAGACCACCACCACGCTCGCCTCGTTCACGTGCTCGGCACTGTGGCCCACGAAGATGTGGGCACCGAGGGACTCGAGCCGTTCGGTCACCGCATTGCGGGCCAGATCGGAGCCAGTCACCTGATAGCCTTCGTTGGCAAGGACTTCAGCGATACCGCCCATCCCGGCCCCACCGATGCCGATGAAGTGAATGCGACGCACGCGGCGCATTTCAGGGATAACGGTACGCAGTTTTGCCAGTTCAACCTTGGTCATAATCATCTCTCGCTCTGCCCGGTCGCCAGGCGTTTGCACTCATCGGCGACCCGCTCGGCGGCATCGATGATGGCGACGCGACGGGCGGCCTGGGCCATGTTCAATAGGGTTTCCCTGCGCCCGGCAAGCCAGGAGAGACGCGCGGCCAGCGAGGCCGTGGTCAGCTCGGATTGGGGCAGGAATTCAGCCGCACCGCCGTCGACCAGAGTCAGGGCATTGCGGGTCTGGTGATCATCCACCGCGTGGGGCAGCGGCACAAAGATGGCGGCAACCCCGGCGGCGGCGACTTCGGAGACGGTCAGCGCCCCGGCCCGGCACACCACCAGGTCTGCCCAGGCATAGGCACCGGCCATGTCCTTGATAAATTCACTCACCTCGGCCACCACGCCCTGCTTGGCGTAGGCCTCGGCCACTGCATCACGATTGCCCTTGCCGCACTGGTGACGCACCTCGATGGGTACCCCGGCCGCCGCCACCGCTGGCGGCACCTGCTCGTTGAGCACCCGGGCCCCCAGGCTGCCACCGACGATCAGCAGCCGCAGCGGCTCTGCACTGCTGCGCAGTTGCGGATCCGGCAGAGCCACCACCTCGGGACGCACCGGGTTGCCCACCACGGCGGTGCGACGACTCGGCGCAAAGGCGCCCGGGAAGGCCATCAGCACCCGCTTGGCGAGGCGAGCCAGCAGCTTGTTGGTCATGCCGGCCGCAGCATTCTGCTCATGGAGCAGCAACGGGATGCCGGACAGCCAGGCGGCCACGCCACCCGGACCGGAGGCAAAGCCACCCATGCCGAGCACCACGTCGGGGCGAATGGTCTTGAGCACCCGGCGCGCCTGCAGCACGGATTTGACGATGCGATAGGGGGCCGCCAGCAGCCGCTTGATGCCATTGCCACGCACCCCCTGGATATCAATGAAGGAGATGGGATAACCATGGGCAGGCACCAGCTCCGCCTCCATCCGGTCGGCGGTGCCGAGCCAGTGAATGGTCCAGCCCTGGGCCTTGAGGCGATCGGCCACGGCCAGACCGGGGAACACGTGGCCCCCGGTACCGCCTGCCATCACCAACAGCGTCTTGCTCACTAAACCTCCCGCACGCGCGCCTGGGCACTGGCCTGACGCAACTCGAAATCGATACGAATCAACATGCTCACCGCCACCATCATGATGATGAGGCTCGAACCACCATAACTGACCAGCGGCAGGGTCAGCCCCTTGGTCGGCATCATGCCGCTGGCGGCGCCGACGTTGACGAAGGTCTGGAAGCTGAACCAGATGCCGATGCCGATGGCCAGATAGCCTTCATACAGCCGCTCCGCCACCAGCGCCTGATGGCCCAGCTTGAGCGCCTTGACCGAGAGCGCGAAGATGAGGAAGAGCGCGCCCAGCACGCCCACATACCCCAGCTCTTCACCCAAGATCGCAAACACGAAGTCGGTGTGCGCCTCCGGCAGGTACTCCATCTTCTGGATGGAGTTGCCCAGCCCCTCGCCAAACCAGCTGCCACGACCGAAGGCCATCAGCGACTGGGTCAGCTGGTAGCCGCTGCCGAACGGATCGGCCCAGGGGTCGAGGAAGGAGGTGACCCGCCGCATCCGGTAGGGCTCGGCGATGATCAGGGTCACTACCGCGCTCACCCCCACCAGGATGAGGCCGATGAACTGCACCAGGCGGGCGCCAGCCAGGAACAGCATGCCCAGCGACGTCACGAACATCACCACCACAGAACCCAGGTCAGGCTGTGCCAGCAGCAGGATGGCCACCACGAACAGCACAGCCATCGGCTTCATGAAGCCGATGAAGCGCTCGCGCACCTCGCTCTGGCGGCGTACCAGGTAGCCGGCCAGATAGACAAACAGTGCCAGCTTGCCAAACTCGGCAGGCTGCAGGTTGAAGGGGCCGAGCGGCAACCAGCGCACCGAGCCGTTGACGCTGCGCCCCACCAGCAGCACCAGCACCAGCATGACGATGGCCAGCAGCAGCATGGGGCCGTTGTAGTGTTGCCAGCGGGCCATGGGCACCTGCAGTACGAACCAGGAGACCCCGAGCGCCATCAGCAAGAACAGGCCATGGCGCTTCACGAACATGAAGGGATCGTTGTTGATGGCGATCCCCTCCGGGATGGAGGCGGACGCAACTATCACCAGACCCACCGCCATCAGCGCCAGCGCCAGCACCACCAGTTGCCGGTCGTAGAGACCGGCAGGGCGTGCCGGCAACAGCCAGCGCTGCAGGAAGCCCGCTACTGTGCGCAGGGCGTTCATAAGGCCATCACCAGCTCGGTGAAACGATCACCGCGCGCTTCGAAAGACTTGAACTGGTCCAGGCTAGCGCAGGCGGGCGCCAGCAGCACCCAGTCGCCGGGCCTGGCATCGGCAGCCGCCTTGACGACCGCGGCATCGAGATCGGCAACCCGCTCGGTCTGCTCACCCAGTGCCAGCAGCACCTCGGCATCCTGGCCGAAGCAGTACATGTGATCGATCTGGCTGCCGAGCAGGGCTTGCACCGGGCCGAAATCCTGGCCCTTGCCCTGGCCGCCGGCCAGCAGCAGCAGACGGCCTTTCACCGATTCACGCACCCCGGCCACGGCGGCTAGGGTCGCCCCCACGTTGGTGGCCTTGGAGTCGTTGACCCAGCGCACCCCGTTCACCTCGCGCACGAAGCGGGCGCGGTGCGGCAACCCCTCGAAGCGGCGCAGCACGGCGAGCTGGGGCTCACGCGGAATGCCCACCGCATCGCACAGGGCCATGGCGGCCAGGGCGTTGGCCTGGTTGTGGGCACCGACGATCTTCATCTCGTCCACCGCCAGCAACGGCTCGCCGTGCAGGGTCAGCCACTGGCGCCCCTCCAATTCACAGCGGCCGTAACCGTTGCAATCGAGGCCGAAGCTCTGCCACACCTGACCCACGTCGGGCAGGGTCTGGGCATCGTCACGATTGACCAGAATGTGCTGGGAGTGCTGATGGATCTCCATCTTGGCGGCGCGGTAGTCGGCCATGCCCTGATAGCGATCCATATGATCTTCACTGAGGTTCAATACCACGGAAGCGGCAGCGCGCAGGCTGTGGGTGGTCTCCAGCTGGAAGCTGGAGAGCTCCAACACGCAGAGATCCATCGGCTGCTTGAGCAGCTCAAGCGCCGGCGTGCCTATGTTGCCACCCACCCCGACCTTGAGGCCGGCTTCGGCGATCATCTCGCCCACCAGGGTAGTGACAGTGCTCTTGCCGTTGGAGCCGGTGATGGCGATGACCGGCACTTCGGTGTCGCGCACGAACAGTTCGATGTCACCGACGATCTGCACCCCGCACTCGGCGGCGGCTTTCAGTTCGGGGGTGGCCAGCGCTATGCCCGGGCTCGCCACTATCATGTGTGCCTGCTTGAGCAGCTCGCCATCCAGCCCGTGAATGAGCTCCACCTCGGGTGGCAGCTGATCCTTGCCGGGCGGGTTGGCGCGGGTGTCCATCACCAGCGGCGTGACGCCACGGCCGAGGAAGTAGTCGACGCAGGAGAGTCCGGTTTTGCCGAGTCCGATGATGATGACCATGGCTTACCTCACCTTCAGGGTGGCAAGGCCGAGCAGCACCAGCATGAGGGTGATGATCCAGAAGCGCACGATGACGCGCGGCTCCGGCCAGCCCTTCTTCTCATAGTGGTGATGGATCGGCGCCATGCGGAAGATGCGCACGCCGCGCAGCTTGTAGGACCCCACCTGCAGGATCACCGAGACGGTCTCCATCACGAAGACCCCGCCCATGATCACCAGCAGGAACTCCTGACGTACCAGCACGGCGATGGTGCCGAGCGCGCCGCCCAGCGCCAGGGAGCCCACGTCCCCCATGAAGACCTGGGCCGGATAGGTGTTGAACCAGAGGAACCCCAGACCGGCGCCGACGATGGCGGTACAGACAATAACCAGCTCGGAGGTATAGGGCACGTAGGGAATGTGCAGGTAGCTGGCAAAATTGACGTTGCCGGTCGCCCAGGCGATGAAGGCGAAGCCCCCCGCCACCATCACGGTCGGCATGATGGCCAGACCGTCGAGGCCGTCGGTCAGGTTAACCGCGTTGGAGGTGCCGACGATGACGAAGTAGGTCAGTACGATGAACATCAGACCGAGCTGCGGCATCACGTCCTTGAGGAAGGGCACCACCAGCTGGGTCTGACCGTCGTGGGTGGCGGTGGCGTAGAGGAATACCGCCACCCCCAGTGCAACGGCGGATTGCCAGAAGTACTTCCAGCGGGCAATCAGGCCGTCGGTGTTCTTGCGCACCACCTTGAGGTAGTCATCGGCGAAGCCGATGGCGCCGTAGGCACCAAGCACGAACAGCACCAGCCACACATAAGGGTTGTCGAGACGGCACCAGAGCAGCACAGAGATGAAGATGGCGGCGATGATCATCAGGCCGCCCATGGTCGGGGTGCCTTTCTTGCTCAAGTGTGACTCGGGGCCGTCATTGCGGATCACCTGGCCGAATTTGAGGATCTGCAAGCGGCGGATGAGGCGCGGCCCCATCCAGAGCGCCACCACCAGGCCGGTGATGATCGACAGGATGGCGCGAAACGTCAGGTAGGAGAAGACGTTAAAGAAGGTGAAGTGCGGGGTGAGCAGTTCCGCCAGCCAGACTAGCATGTGGCTGACTCCTGACGGTCTTTGACCATCTCGACGATATCTTCCATGCGGGAGCCGCGGGCACCTTTGACCAGAATCGAAATTTCTTGATGTGTTTTTATCATTTGCGCAAGCACTTCAAACAACGACGCCTTGTTATCGAAATGTCGGCCAGCCGCGGCATCTGCGGTGTGGCGACTCTGTTCCCCTACGGTCAGCACGGCATCGAGGCCGCGCTCGCTGGCATGGCGTCCGACCCGGGCGTGCTGCTCGGCGGACTCCTCACCCAACTCCTTCATGTCACCGAACACCAGCACCTTGTAGCCGCTCATGGCGGTCAGGGCATCGATGCCCGCCAGCACGGACTCCACGCTGGCGTTGTAGGTGTCGTCCACCAGGGTGAGGCCACCCCAGCGCTGGACGCAGAAGCGGCCCTTGACCGGCGCCATCTGCTCGAGCCCGGCCTTGACCGAGGCGAGCGAGGCGCCGAGCGCCAGCGTGCCGGCGGCGGCGGCCAGGGCGTTCGCCACATTGTGGCGGCCCGGAATGGCCAGGGTCAGGCTCACCTCACCCTGCGGGGTCACCATGACGAACTCGGCACAACCCTGCTGATTGATCACAACGTTTCTGGCGTGGAACGGCTGACGCTGATCCTCGATGGAGAAGGCGCAGTGGATCCCGCGCGCCTGCCACTTCGGCCAGAACTCGTTGTCGGCGTTGACGATGGCTGTGCCACCTTCACCCAGGCCCTCAAAAATCTCGCTCTTGGCGTGGAACACCCCTTCCAGCGAGCCGAAGCCCTCCAGATGGGCGGCCGCCACGTTGTTGATAATGGCGGCATCGGGTTTGGCCAGCGAGGTGGTCCAGGCGATCTCGCCCGGGTGGTTGGCCCCCAGCTCCATCACCGCGAACCGGTGTTGTGGCTCGAGGCGCAGCAGGGTGAGCGGTACCCCCACCTCGTTGTTGAAGTTGCCGGCTGTGGCCAGCACTTCCCCTTCCTGGCGCAGAATGGCAGTCGCCATCTCCTTCACCGTGGTCTTGCCGCAGCTGCCGGTGATGGCCAGTACTTTCGGGTTGATGCGCTCGCGCACCAGCCGACCGAGGCGACCCAGCCCCTTGAGGGTATCGGCCACCACCAGCTGGGGGATCGCCAGCGGCAGTTCACGCTCCACCAGCAGGGCGGAGGCGCCGGCGGCCACGGCCTGGTCGCAGAAATCGTGGGCATCGAAGCGCTCGCCGCGCAGCGCCACGAACAGCGCGCCGGCACCCAGGGTACGGGTGTCGGTGCTGACAGCCGTGATCGCTTCGTCTTCACCAATCAGACGGGCATCGAGTACCTGCGCCAGCTCGGCAAGCCTGAGGGTCATCATGCGAATGACTCCAATAATGTGTGCAAGGCGGCCGCGACGGTTTCCCGGTCGCTGTAGTGCCGCTTGTCGGTTCCAATGATCTGATAATCCTCGTGGCCTTTACCGGCCACCAGGATGATGTCCTGTTTGTTTGCCTGGCTCAGCGCCAGATGGATCGCCTTGACCCTGTCGTGCTCGATCTGCACGGCGCCAGGATCGCGAAGACCCGCCACCATGTCGGCCATGATCCGGGCCGGCTCCTCGGTACGGGGGTTGTCGTCGGTCAGGATCACGCGATCCGCATGCAGCTCGGCCATGGCGGCCATCATGGGGCGCTTGCCGCGATCCCTGTCGCCGCCACATCCCACCAGGCACCAGAGCCGTCCTTCACAGTGCACCCGCAGGGCCTGCAGCGCCTTCTCCAGCGCATCCGGCGTGTGGGCATAATCGACCACGGCGAGCGGCGCCTTGCCGCCACCGAAACATTCCATGCGACCGGTCACCGGCTGCAGTTGCGGTGCGCTGGCCAGCAACTCGTCGAAGTCATAGCCGAGCACCAGCATGGCGCCCATCGCGGCCAGCACATTGCTGACGTTGAAGCGCCCGAGCAAGGGGGCGGATAATACACCATTCCCCCAACTGGAGTTAATCTGCGTGCGAAAACCTTGCTGGTGGAAATGGGGGTCTTGCGCCGTCAGCTGTCGCCCCGGGTGATTGGCCACCGGGCCGTGCACGCTGAATGCCACCGCGGCCGGATAAGCGGCCAGCCACTGGCGACCCAGGCGGTCATCGGCATTGAGCACGGCGCGAGGTTCTGCCACCAGTTTCAGCAGCTCTTCCTTGGCGGCGCCATAAGCCTCCATGGTGCCGTGATAGTCCAGGTGATCCCGGCTCAGGTTGGTGAACACGGCAGCGGCAAACGGCAGGGCAGCCACGCGATGCTGCACCAGACCGTGGCTGGAAACCTCCATCGCCACCAGATCCGCCCCCTGCGCCTGCAGGGCGGCCAGATTGGCTTGTACCTGCAGCGCGCTGCCGGTGGTGTTTTCAGCTTCGATGAGATCGCCGAACAGGCCGTTGCCGATCGTGCCCATCACCCCGGCCTTGCCCCCCAGCAGGGTGCGCCAGTTGGCGACCAGCAGTGCCGTGGTGCTCTTGCCATTGGTGCCAGTGATGCCCACCAGCTCCAGCTTGCTGGCCGGCTGGTCGTAGAAATAGCCGGCCAGCTCGGAGAGGCGGGCCGGCAGGTTGGGCACGCCGATGCAGGGCACGGCCAGCGTTGGTGCCACGAATTCCCCGTCCTCTTCAAACAGTACGGCGGTCGCTCCCTGAGCCACCGCCTGTTCGATAAACCGTCTGCCATCCACCTGATGCCCGCGAATCGCCACGAAGAGACAACCGGGCCCGACGCGCCGACTGTCCAGCTGGATGTCGGTGAGTGCGAGCGCCGGGGCAGTAATGCCAAAGGGGCGCATCAGCTGATCAAGTGCGCGGGACAACATTGGAAGCCTCCGTACGGGCAAGTTTGGTGGGTACCGCTGGCGGCACCGCGTCGGGACGAATATTGAAGAGTTGCAGCACCCCGCCCATGGCTTCGGCAAACGGCGGGGTCGCCACGGCGCCACCGTAGTAGGCATCACCCTTGGGCTCGTTGATCACCACCACCATGACGAAGCGCGGGTTGCTGGCCGGGGCGAAGCCGGCGAACCAGGCCATGTAATCCTTGCCGTAGCCGCCGGCCACGGCGACCTTGGCGGTACCACTCTTGCCACCGACCCGGTAGCCCGGGATCTTGGCTTTCGGAATGGCATTGTCGACCACATACTCCAGCGCCTGCAGCATGGCGGTGGCGTTGTTGTGGTCGATGACCTGCTCACCCTTGGGCGGCTCGCTCACCTTGACGATGGAGATGGGCACCCGCTTGCCCTTGTTGGCCAGGGTGGCATAGGCGGAGGCCAGCTGCAGCGGGGTCACCCGCAGGCCATAGCCGAACGACAGAGTGGCCCGTTCGATATCGGACCAGCGCCGGCGCTGGGGCAGCATGCCGCTGCTCTCGCCCATCAGGCCGCTGCCGGTATCCATCCCGAAGCCCACCATGCTGAGGGTGTTGATCATCTCCTGGGCCGGCATCCGCAGTGCGATACGCGACATGCCGATGTTGGAGGAGTAGCGCAGGATGTCGTACAGGTTGGTCGCCTTGTGAATACTCACGTCGCGGATCTGCTTGGCCCCGATGAACAGGGGGCCGCCCTGGATGGTGTCCTTCCAGCTGGTGACGCCGGCCTGCAGGGCACTCAGCAGGATCAGGGGTTTGACGGTCGAACCCGGTTCATAGGTGTCGGTCACCACCCGGTTGCGCACCCGGAAACTCTGGTACTGACCGCGATTGTTGGGGTTGTAGGAGGGGGTGTTGACCATGGCGAGCACCTCGCCGGTCTTCACGTCCAGCATCACCATGGAGCCGGAGGTCGCCTTGTTCTCGTCGGTGGCCCGCTTGAGTGCCCGGTAGGCCAGCGCCTGTACCCGCTGATCGATGCTCAGCTGCAGATCGTTGGCGTTCTTGCCCTCTTTCACCAGCCCGAGCCGCTCGATGACCCGACCCTGCCGGTCCTTGCGCACCCGCATCTCGCCCGGGGTCGCGGTCAGCCATTCGTCATAGCTGCGCTCGATCCCCTCGATGCCATGCCCATCGATGTTGGTCACCCCTACCAGATGGGCGCTGATCTCGCCGGTCGGATAGAAACGGCGCGACTCCGGACGCAGGTAGATGCCGCCCAGCTTGAGCCCCTTGATGTACTCGGACACCGCCGGCGTCACCTGTCGCTGCAGGTAGACGAAGCGCTTGCTCGGGTTGGAGATACGGTGCTTGAGGGTGTTGATGTCGAGCTTGAGCACGGCGGAGAGCGCCATCCAGGCACGTTCGTTGTGGATGGCACCAGACTCGTGCACCGTCTTGGGATCGGCCCACACCGCTTCGACCGGTACCGACACCGCCAGCTGTTCGCCATTGCGATCGGTGATCATGCCACGCACCGCCTGGGTGGAGGTAGTGCGCAGCGAGCGCATGTCCCCCTCCTGACGCAGCCTGTCCGGGTCGATCACCTGGATCCAGGCCAGCCGCAGGATCAAGCCTGCAAACGCAATGCCGATGAAAAACACCAGCGTGCGAAAGCGCCACGGATAGAGTGACGGGGCTTTGACCTTGGGTTGGGCCTTGGCGGATGCCTTGCGTTTCATGGTTGTGTAATTACCTTCTCGGTGGTCACCAGCGGGCGAGCCATCTGCAACTTGTCCATGGCCAGACTCGCGACCCGGGAGTGCTCTGCCAGCGTGCCCTGCTCCAGCAGCAGGTGGCGCCACTCGATGTTGAGCCTGTCCTCCTCCGCCATCAGGTCATTCTGTTTGGCGGTGAGGCCGCGGGTCATGTTGGTCACCAGGATCACGGCAAAGGCGGTGATCAGCACGGCGATGGCCAGCACCACCTGCAGCTTGTGCCGCCAGAGATCGCCGAGGATCTCCCTGGCCAGATGAACACGCACCTCGCTCATGGCTTACTCCGCCAGCCGCTGGGCCACCCGCAGCACCGAGCTGCGTGACCGGCTGTTTTCGTTGACTTCATGCTCGGAAGGCTTGAGCGCCTTGCCGACCGATTTCAGTTTGCGACCGCCGGCCAGCTGGGCCTCGGTCAGCGGAATGCCGTGCGGCACTTCCGGGCCTTTCTCGTGTTTGCGGATGAAGTGCTTCACCAGCCGGTCTTCCAGCGAGTGGAAGCTGATGACGGAGAGACGCCCTTCCGGCGCCAGCACCTGCAGCGCGCCGTTGAGCGCGGTTTCGATCTCGTCCAGTTCGCTGTTGATGTAGATGCGGATGGCCTGGAAGCTGCGGGTCGCCGCGTGCTTGCCCTTTTCCTTGCTCGGATTGACCCGGGCGATCATCTCCGCCAGCTGGCGGGTGCGGACATAGGGCTCGGTGACCCGATCATGCACGATGGCGCGGGCAATCTTCTTGGCAAAGCGCTCCTCGCCGAAGGTCTTCAGTACCCAGGCGATGTCGTCCACGTCGGCCCTGGCCAGCCATTCGGCGGCGCTCTGACCGGAAGTGGGATCCATCCGCATGTCGAGCGGGCCGTCCTTCATGAAGCTGAAACCGCGCTCGGCATCGTCCAGCTGGGGGGAAGAAACCCCCAGATCCAGCAGGAAGCCGTCGACCTTGCCCAGCAGGCCGCGCTCACTCAGGTAGGTGGTGATGCCGGAGAAGGGGCCGTGCACGATCTCGAAACGCGGATCCTGGATCTTGGCCGCTTCGGCGATGGCCTGGGGATCCCGATCGATGGCGATCAGACGGCCATTGGGGCCCAGCTGCTGCAGGATAAGGCGCGAGTGACCGCCCCGGCCAAACGTACCGTCGACGTAGATGCCGTCCGGCTTGATGGCCAGCCCTTCGACGGCTTCGTGCAGCAGCACTGTGATGTGTTCAGCGGCTTGGGTCATTTATAAAGAGAAATCCTGTAGTCGTGGCGAGCTTGCCCAGTCATCCTCGGGCAGGCCCTGAATGTCGTCATTGACCTGTTGTTGCCAGCGGGCTTCATCCCACAGCTCAAATTTGTTGAGCTGGCCCACCAGCATGATTTTCTTGTCCAGCCCCGCGTGGCTGCGCAGTGGCTGGCTGAGCAGCAGACGGCCATTGCCGTCCAGCTCGCATTCGGTCGCATGCCCGAGCAACAACCGCTGCAGGCGGCGTTCAAGGGGATTCATGCTGGAGAGGGTCTTGAGCTTGCGCTCGATCTCTTCCCATTCGTTCAGGGGGTAAAGCAGCAGACAGGGGTGAGCAATATCGATGGTGCAGACCAGCTGGCCCTCGCTCTCGTCGCGCAGCCAATCACGGTACTTGGTCGGAATCGCCAATCGCCCCTTGCTGTCCAGGCTGATGGCATGCGCACCACGCAACAAATTGCAGTCCCTGAAAATGAGTTAAAGGGGGCAAACCGCCCGATAAAAACCACTTTGATCCACTTTTCCCCACCTTGAAGTTTAAGGACGTGCAGAGGGCTTTTCAAGCGAGGATCTCGGGCATGGGGAACATATTGACGCAGCATTTTCGCAGCGAGGATTAAATGAGTTGATTTTCCACAACTTATTTACGAGAAGGCACTGTTGATTAATTAACGGCCAGTATGAAGACCGCTCTAATCAGGGGGAAATAATGAAGCGATAGAGTACCACGGTACACAGGATGATGCTGACCCCAACCACGGGGTAGATGATATAACCGTCACCAGCCCGGCGAGCTCGCAGGCATACCAACTGGCAAAGCAGAAGATTGTAGATAATCAGCAGGAAGGTCAGCAGGATATTGACGCCAAATGCCAGTTCCCCGGCATGCATGACATAAAGCCCCATCAATACAAAATTGGCGAGAATCAAATACAGTAGAAACTTCTGGAGTGCCTTGCCCGCTTTTGGGGTCTTTTTTACTCGTGCTATCATGCTTATCACGTCCTGGATTCCACATGAACAGTCGACAAAAATTATCGAAAACTGTTGAGATACATCATGTTTTTATTCTCTAATGCTATTTGCCTCCCCCTCATATCATGAGTCGCTCTCTCGGTTGGCTAGTTAGCGTTCTATTACTGACCTCTCCCTATTGTTATTCTTATCATAACTATCACTGGCAGGCTGGTTTTCCTACCCCAATTCAGGGAAAAGGAGCCGAACTGGTCACTCAGCAAACACAGTTTCTGTTGAAGCAACGCGATCACCTGCAAAGACGACTGACACAGTCCCAGCCCATGATCCGCTGGGTTGCAGATCAGGTCAGCGCTCGCAAGTTGCCCCGTATGCTGGCCTTTTTACCACTGATAGAGAGCAGTTATCGGCTAGATGTGATATCGGCAGCAGGCGCTGCTGGCCCTTGGCAACTGATGCCCGATACAGCTGCACGCTTTTCCATTCCTATGCAACCGGGCTTTGATGGGCGCTATTCGCTACCGCTTGCTACCGATGCGGCTCTCTCCTATCTCGGCTGGCTTCATCAGTTTTTCGGCCAGGACTGGCTGCTGGCACTGGCAGCCTATAACGCAGGAGAAGGGAGAGTCTTGAAAGCGGTACTCGATGCAGGCACCCGAAATATATGGGAGCTGCAACTGCCTATGGAAACACGCCTGTATGTGGCGCGCTTTATTGCCTTGGCACAGTTGCTTGACCGGTCGGAACAGCACCAGATCACCCTACCCTCCTGGCAAGCAGGGGAAAATATTCAGGTTGCCATACACCCTGGCAGTTGTTCCCTGTTGCAATGGGCCATGGCAAAGGGGGTCACGATGAATGAAGCAAGCCGCTGGAATCCGGCATGGCAGCTTCCCGATGCCCCCGGGGTCACCAACTGTCCCATCGTCTACAGCCGGGGAGGTTCTCCTGCACCGACACACCAAAACAGCAAGCAGGTGTTTTACAAGGCAGTGTCGCTGGAAGGTTTGCACGACCCTCTGCTGCTGCAGGCAGCAAGAGGGCTGGATATGAGCAAGGGTTCGGTCAGGCTGGAGGCGTTGCAGGATCCACTGGGATTGGAGACGAAACGCCCGCCTCTGGTACCATGAAACAGTGTCGCCAGTGACTCAATACCGGTGATAAATCGACTGACTCGGGCTCCGACCAGCGGGCACCATAAAAACTCAGATACTGTCCGATGGGGCGACGATGGGTGATGTGGCAATCAAGCACAATTCGTGGCGAGAGCGATAAGGCAACTATTTCGGGCAAGACAAAACGGGCCGGCGCAAGAAAACCTACCCCACCGGGACCAATGTCCTTGATCACGGCTCTGCCGATACTCTTGTCAAACAACAAACCCGATACCAGCAACCTTGCTGCAATACCACAGCTCTGTGACTCCAGGGGCGTAGTGCCATCATGTAGATACCAGCGGGGTAGCTTGCGCCGGGGATCATTGAATTCGGTCGATATTGATGGCCCTGCTTCAAGGTTGTTCATGAGACGTTTCATCCTTGGCCTGTTTCACGGCCGCTTGCGTTTGTGCACTGAACAACTGTTCCAGATTTTTTTCTGCCTGACTGGTCATGATCAACAGCTCGATTCGACGGTTCTGGCTGCCCCGAGGATCGGCGGTGTTTTCCAGCATGGTATCCGACATGGCCACCACCTGTCCCACTCGTTCCGGAGGCATGCCACCCGCCAGCAAGACACGTCTAGCCATCATGGCTCGATCCGAGGAGAGCTCCCAGTTGCTGTAGTTGTCCCCGGCAAAGGGGGTGCTGTCGGTATGGCCCGAGATCATGATGCGGTTTTCAACCCGTTGAAAAATCGGTGCCAATGCCATCAGCATGTGCCGGAAGAAAGGGCTGATACGGGCACTACCCCGGCTGTACATCTCCCGATCGTCATCATCACGGATCAGGATCCGCAAGCCCTGCGGTACCAGCTGCAACTCCAGATTATTTTTGGCCTGCATCTGCTCGGCCAGAGAACCAATGAAGCCGGCCAGCTGCTTCATCTGGGCTTCCCCTTCAATCTTGCCGGCCAGCAGGCTCTCATACCCACCACTGACGCCACCAGAAAAGATGCTGCGATCTCGCTGCATATGTCTCGGCATGCGCTGCCCCTGCTCCACAAATTTAGGGCTTAGCTCCTCCAGTACAGAAGGGTTGCCACCCAGATCTACCGGATAAGGACTATTGCTGATGTCGAACGGGTTGGCCTCACTGTCCATGATGCTGTAATCACGCAAGCGGCTGGCGACGACTTCTCGCTCCTCCTGGCTGGAGACAGCCAGGATCCATAGCACCATGAAAAATGCCATCATCGCCAAAGTAAAATCGGCAAAGGCGACTTTCCAGGCCCCTCCTCCTTTGGGGCCGCTGCTGCGCCGCTGCTGGCGCTTGATGATGATCTGCTCGTGATTACGCATTACATGGCCCTGTTCGTTACCCAGTCTTCCAGTTCAAGGAAACTGGGCTTCACGTCAGGCTCCAGCATCTTGCGACCTGAATCGACGGAAATCAGCGGCGTCTTGCCACGTAGCTGGGCAATCAGGATGGATTTGATGCACATCAGCAGCCCGATCCGGCGCTTGACCATCTCTTCCATGGCATTGCTGATGGGCTCCAGCAGGCAGTAACAGAGGAAGATACCGATAAAGGTGCCGACCAGTGCGGCAGCAACATGCACTCCGATATTGCTCAGAGGGCCATCCAACTGCTGCATGGTGATGATGATCCCCATCACGGCCGCCAGGATACCAAACCCGGGGCAGGCTTCTCCGGTCTTGTGCAAAGCATGTGCCGGCTTGAGCATGTCTTCCTCGATCGCCATGATCTCCTGCTCCAGCACGGTATCCAGTTCATGCGGGGTGATCTTGCCCATGCCCAGCAAACGCAAGTTGTCGATGATGAAACCCAGTAACTGCGGATCTTCCGAAATCTGTGGATACATCAGGAAGACCGAACTCTGCTGCGGGTTCTCGATATGCTCGTCCAGTGCCTTCATACCCTTGTTGCGGGTCTCTTCCAGCAATTGATGCATAAGTGTCAGCAACTCGCGATAAACCTCCTTCTCCTCCTTGTTGGATTTGAAGCATTGTTTCATCTGCCGCCACATCTCGTGCATCACCTCCTTCGAATTACCCAGGAACATGGAGCCTGCCGCGGCCCCAATGATGATGATCAACTCGGCTGGTTGCCACAAAGCAACGGGGTTGCCGCCCGCCATCATGAAACCGCCCAGCACACAAATGAAAATGACGCCGAGGCCTATCTGTTTTTGCATGAATGCTCCCGCAGAATTCAATGAGCCTCACCACTAGTGGTGAGGCGTTAGTATATGGAGTCGACCAAACGTTGCTTGAGCTGTAGAACACACTGCTTGTGCAACTGACAAACCCGAGATTCCGTCAGCCCCAGCACTAGGGCAATCTCTTTCATGTTCAGTTCTTGCTGATAGTAGAGGGAGAGCAGCAGCTGCTCGCGCTTGTCCAGCGAGGTCAGCACCTTGCTGATGGTCATCGCCATGTCGACATCATCGGATTCCGTGGTCGGAGCCTTGCCACCATTTTCCAGCCACTCTTCTAGGCTCTGAAGAGCCTCGGCCTGGCTGGCATAAGCCAGTTGGCGCACTTCTTCAATGGTGCACTCCAATGCGGTGGCCAGTTCCAGCTCCGACGGAGGACGTCCAAGCCGATTGTGTAGCTCTCTCTGGGTCTGATTGTGGCTATGCACCTGCTGACGCAACTGACGGGGGCGCCAATCCAGGCGACGCAGTTCATCCAGCATGGCCCCACGGATCCGCTTGAAGGCGTAGCTTTCGAACTGGGCATCCGGCTCACTGTCGTAACGACGCCAGGCTTCCAGCAGACCCATCATGCCCACCTGTTCCATGTCTTCCTGGTCGAAGCAGGCGGAAACCTGACTGCGCAAATGGCTGGCAGCCCGTTTAACCAGTGGCAGATAACGGGTCAGAATGGCCTGTTCGCCCGTGCGGGGGGGAGAGGAAACAAATTCTTGCGGGCTATCCCAGTCGATATCCATCATGACGTCGCTACTGAACCAGGACCTTGGTAATCAACACCTCATCCAGATAGGTCTTGTAGCCATAGCTTTGCAGCGTGGTGACCAGCTTGCCCAGCAAAGAGCTTTGCAATGCAGTGATGTTCTGCAGCTCTTTCTTCACATCATCGTGGGTACGGTGACTGAAATATTGCACCATCGCATTGCGGATCAGTGGTGTCAGTTCATTGAGCGAGTTGAGCTGAGCCGGATTGTGGGTCACCAGTGCCAGTTCAAGCACGAGATAATGGGATTCCACACCACCTTCCAGACTAATGACAAAGCGCTCCATCGGTTTGAACAGCGGGGTAGTACTGAGCTCGGGTTTTGGCTCAGCCAATCCCAGCCACACGGCAACCAGATCTCGCTTCAGATAGGCCCCATAAGCCAGCACAGCCAACAGGCACAGTGCCATCACGCCTATCATCAACCACTTAACGACTCGCCGCATAATATGAAATCACTCTCGTTATTGCCGGATAAAAAATCAAACCAGGGTATTCAGCCAGTCTCGTCCATTGCCATCGCTTGGCTCGAACTCTTCCTGCCACTGCCGTCGTCCAGCCATGATCTGCTGCTGTTGCCATTTATCCTGCTGCTCTCTCTCACCACCCTGGCCCACGTTGACTTCGACTCCCCCCGCATGATGGGGAGACAGGCTCATCCGCAGGCGCTCCATCGACTGGATAAGTGCTTCACGCACCGCAGGATTGGTTGCGTTGAGCTGGACATTGAGACGATCCCCCTCCAGACGCACGGTCAATTCGAGCCGACCCAGTTCGGGGGGATCAAGCCGGATATGGGCCTGCTTGACCTGCTGATTGACCTGCAGCTCAACCTTGTCTTTCAACACATCGAGCAGTTGCTGTCCCCATTGAACGGGGTTATCGGCCAACTTGACGGGGGTCCATTGATATTCTGCCGGTTTGGGTGCCACCGTAGTCGCCAGATTGCTGAATACTCCTTTCAAGTCTGCAACGGTGGATTCAGGTTCACCGACACCGTCAACCGCAAGCTGGAGCTGCACGCTGGCCATAACCTTGTCGCGCAGCACAGGCTCCATTACCGCTGTAGCAATCTGAGCGCCCATACGGTTGGAAACATCCGTACTGGATACAGGTATTCTATTTTCATGCTGAGAACCTACTGCCTCCCCAACTACTCGGTTGTAGTCAGAACGACCATAGGTTGACAGGGCTCGCAATACTGCCGAGGCGGCTGATGAGCCGTCTTGTCGGACCGCCCCCTCCCTGTCATCAGTCGTCACGACTACCGGCTGGGCCTGGCGTAGCATCGACAGTCGCGAAGCATCATCCGACAAAAGGAAAACGGGGAGCAGGTTGTTAAAAGAATCCAACTGTTCGGCAGCATCATCTCGCGGCTCATCAGTCACACTCGGATCTTTTTCATCGATAGTTTCAGCTGGTAAAGGCATTGCCACCAGCTCTTCCATGAATGGCAGGTCCAGCGGTTGGTATGTGTCACCTTGGCCATCAGGCTGCCGGGAAAGACGACTGAATCCTGCGGAATCAAGCGCAGCCACGCCATCAAGGCCGGGGAATTGAATCATGCCCATTCCTGTACCTCGCCATAAGCTTGCAACCCTTCCCGCTTCTGGGACAGCTCCTGCCATTCCCGTTTACGCAAGGCCGTTTCTTGCTGACAGAGCAACAGAGCCTCCTGCTGCCAGGATCGCACCTGATCCCTGGCAGGTTGCATGGCGGCCCATAATTCTGGCTGCCCCAGCATGTGCTGGATGAACTGGGACAATCGACTATCAGCCAAACGAACGGCATCCCACTGGCCGGCGCGGGCCTGCTGCAATATCAGGCGTCCCAACCCCAGCAGCTGGCGCTGGCGGGTCTCATGCTCTGCAGTAAGTTGCTTAGTTCCGGTTACCGACATGGTGATGGCCCCCAATTAAAATGACCTTGCCAGCAAGCAAGGAGCAGGCCAGCTGAGAAATTCAGGAATTCATGAGGATGGCCAGGGATCAGGCCGGGAAAAGAAGGAAGCATCACTTCCGCATCAGCGAGGATGACGCGCCATTGCTTCCCAACCTTCCTTCAGTTCCAGCAGGATACGACGCACTTCGGCGAACCCAGCCACATCGTTTGACACACTGATTTCAAACAGGCGCTGACCACAGTAGTCGTAGAGACGATGCAGGTTGACAGCAAGCTCCCCGCCCTTCTCCATGTCCAACGCACTGTCCAGTCCACCCAGGATCTGCAGGCATTTGTTGATCGCTTGCCCTTTGCGCTCAAACTGCTTGGCCAGAATATGCCCTTCCGCGCGGGCCATTTCATCGAGCAGCCCATCCATCAACATCAGCACCAGCTGATGTGGGTCCGCACTCGCCGCCTTGGCCTGGGTAGCGGCGAATTGGTAGGCATCGTAGCCGTCTTGATCTTCAAACATGTACAACTCGCTTGTTCTGGATAAGATGCAGCAGACAGCAGGAAGCGTGCCGGTTTAGAGAGCACCCATGGTCTGCAACATTTGATTCATGGTGCTGAATTGATTGAGATAGCGCTTATACGCGGAGTCCATACGGCGATCCAGCGCATCCATACGTTCTTTGATGCGTTTCTCGCTCGCCTCAAGACCCGTCTTGCGCCCCTTGAGTGCGCCATCACGCTTGGTATAAGGATCGAGTGAATCACTCATGCGCTTGAGCAGGCCATCATCCCCCAGCAACGCCTTGCCAAGCAGCTCTGGGTCCTTGTCCAATGCCTTGTTGAAATCGGTCTCGCTGAAGGAGAGCTTGCCGGCCTTGTCAGTCTTGATACCGAGACTGCTGAGGCTCAGGCCATTGGGCAGGTCGCGCACACTATTGGAGAGCATGCTCTTGAGGCTGCGTACCCCGCTGTCGGAAGAGAGAGCACCGGGAGCCTTGGGATCACTGGACGTCATCTTGGCCAGCTCATCGACCAACTCGTTATAACTCTCAACAAACTTTTTGAGCGAGCCGGTCACTGCCTCCTTGTCTTGCTCAATGTTGACCAGCAAGGGGGCATCACCGCTCTTTTGGGCCTTGGTCAGCTGCAGTGTCAGACCATCGACCACGTTTTCGATCTTGTTGCTGGCGGAGGTGATGGTCAACGGGTTGTCCCCCCCCATCCGCAACCTGGCATCCTGGGCTTTGGTAATGTCCGTTTTGCCGCTTATCGCGGCCCCAAGCGAATTGGTCGCATCTCCGCTGTAGTTGACAGAGATGGCATTCTCCAGCCCGCTGTCCTTGCTGGTCAGCACCATGTTGACTTTGCCGTCGGTGCGGACCAACGTCGCCTTGACGCCGGGATTGTCCTTGGCATCGTTGATTTTGGAGACCAGGTCCTTGACGGTTGACCCTGCTGGCAAGGTGGCCAGATCGATGTCGATAGTCTTTCCTTTGACGGTGAGCGAGAAGACTCCATCCGCAGGCAGGGGGGACGTTTCACTATCCAGACTGAAACCAACCTGATGGGACTGGGCCAGCTGCTCCACAAAGAAGTTGTATTGTCCCGAGCTGGCCTTGCCGTTGCTCGTCACCGTCATGACCCCGTCCTGGGACATGGTTGCCTTCTGTGCCTGTAAATTGGACGCCTTGTTGAGATCCTTGAGCATGGTCTGGAAGGTCGATAGCTTGGTATTGAGAGTGCTGAGCGCACTCTGCTGACCCTTGATGCCATCCATCTGCTTCTTCAGCAACGCGTCCATATTTTTTCGCTCAATAGCGACTAGCTGCATCGCCGTAGCGGCCGGATCTATTTGCATCTTAATCCCTCTTCATTTCACTCAACTGGCATGCCTGTTGGAAAAAACGCCTCGATTCTTTCCAACCGACACCCCTTGTCAGACAAAGGCCGCCCCACAGGAGCGGCCATGCAATCCATTAACGCAGCAGACCAGTTACCATGCCGGTCATCTGGTTGGAGTTGGACAGAACGGACATGCCGGCCTGCATCAACATCTGGTTCTTGGTCATGTTGGTGCTTTCCTGAGCGAAGTCGGCATCCATGATACGGCCGTTCGCCATGTCGGTGTTCTCTTTCATGTTGGAAAGGTTGTTGACGGTGTGCTCCAGACGGTTGATGTTGGCACCGAAAGTGGAGCGAGCTTCACCGATCTTCTCCAGCATGCCGTCCATAGCAGTGATCTGGGCAGTCGCATTGGTGGAGCTCAGAGTCACGGCGGCGGCGCTGGTGATGGCAGTGTTGACCGCTTTCACTTGGGTGGATGCATTCAAGTCCAGCTTCTCGGTAGCGCTGGCACCAATCTGGAAGGAAACCGCACCGGTCTCGAATTTACCAGAGGATTTCAGCAAGGCAGTGCCGCCGAAAGTGGTGTTGTCACGGATGTTGCCCAGCTCTTTACCCAGCTCCTTGAATTCGGCGTCCATGGCGGCGATGTCTTTGTCGCTGTTGGTACCGTTGGCTGCCTGGGTAGCCAGATCTTTCATACGCTGGGTGATGTTGGTCATCTCGTCCATGGCGCCTTCAGCGGTCTGGATCATGGAGATGGCATCCTGAGCGTTGCGCATACCCACTTTTTGACCGTTGGACTGAGCCTGCAGACGGGTGGCGATTTGCAGACCGGCAGCATCGTCGGCAGCGGAGTTGATACGCAGACCGGTACCCAGACGCTGCATGGCGGTACCCAGCATCTTGTTGGTGGAGTTCAGCTGGTTCTGGGTGGTCATGGAAGCAAAGTTGGTATGAATGGACAAGCCCATGGTTATTTCCTCGATTTAGGCGCTGCACTGCAGCTTGTTAGGTAGACAAAATAGAAGGACGACCACGGGTTGGAAAAAATTGAACAAAAGAGAGGGATTTTTCTTTTTATGCCTAAGAAGGGCATGCTCAGAGGAAAAACATCGGGCTGACAAAGTGCCAGCCCCGTAGGAATAATCGCAGTGACGATCAGCGCAAGGCACGATCAATATCATCCAGCAAGACCGGAAGTTCGAACTCCAGGTAGTCAGACAGTCCAACCCAATCATGACGTTCCTGACATTGCAGCAACTGCCTTGCCAGAAGCAGCAACGATGATTGCAGCTCAACCGGTAGATTAGTCATCAGCGGCGTCAGCAATTGCAGCATCCGTCCACATTCGAAGCAGGCCTCTTCATCCTTCCCCTCACGCAACAAGGCTGCCAGTGCATCTGTCCCAACCTTGAAACTGGCCACATCGATCATCCCGCAAACTCCTCATGGTAACTGGTACCCAGAATACGGGCCCCATCTCGGCTACTATTCATGAAATTCACCTCGGGATGGCGTTGAATATAAACTTCCAAGCCATTCAGATAGATGCAGAAGCTGAGTAGAGTTTTCACCGGTTGACCATGCCCATTGGGTACTGTTCTGCGACCATAGCGGGCATCACTACCCAGTTCACCATCCTGCCATCCGGTGTGAGTCCGGCCTTCAGGAAAGGAGAAATCGGCCCCAAACAGCGTAATGTTGTGGGCCCCCATCCTGACCGCCAGGTCTGTGGCAGGGTGAATAACGCTACCCCCGGTAAAGAGGGATGCCCGCCGCAATTTCTTCTGCAGGCCGGCATAGGTGTCCAACATCTCATAAGCGCCATAACGTGGGCCTTGCCATTGTGACACCACCTTGTTGTCCACCATGGGAATATAGACAAGAGCAATATGGGAAGAGTGCTGGGGATCCAGGATACCAAGGTGAATATGCCGATCTATGGTCACTACAATATCGGGTTTGATTCCTTGGGCCATCAGAGGGCGTAGAGCCGTGTCGACACAGATGAAAAGAGGACGCTCAGGTCGCTCATAAACCGCTTTCAATGCACTCAGATGATGAGCCAGCGTCGGTCCTGTAGCCACTACATAAGCATCCCGCCCTTTGGCTGTGCCAAATAACTGCGCCACATCGGCATCTTTGCGCAATAGGTCCAGATTGCCAGCCAGGCGCTCCGATACCCAGTCCTGCCCGAATTGTTCATTGATTGCCTCAAGCCGACTCTGGATAAGGACTCTATCCCTGATCTTGGCGGCAGATTCATCCGCCAATTCCAATTCCGAACTGAGGAAAAGGAAAGGGGACATGACCAGCTCATTTTCTTGAGCAAGCAACAGGTTCACCCTGGGGTCAGAAAGCCAGTCCAACTGTTCCGTCAAATGCAAGACCAGAGCAAAGATCGAGGCATTCATGATCTTCACATTCAGCCGGCGCAGACGCTTACGCCTCAGTAGTACCCGCGGTACGTCGCCAAGGCCGGTCCCATAGAGGGTCAGCTCCGGAGCCTTTACCGAAGACATGGCCACAATCCGTTCCGCCTCCTGCATCCTGTCATGACGACTGGTCAGTTGAATACCGTTGATGGCCAGGGTGGAGCTGAGCCCTTCTACCAGTTTGGCAGGCACACTGTTGACGTCCTGTGCTTGCAGGCACGCCAAAACGGCAGGCCAGCGACGGGCAATGAGCTCTGCATGCTGAGGGAAGTAGTCGATCATGTAGGTAATGTCACTTGCAGAAGAGGAATGAAAAAAAAGAGAAGAAGGTATTCAGGTCAGCAACGCGACCACGCTCTGGCGGGAGACATTTGCCTGTGCCAGCAGGCCGGCCATGGTGCCCATGAAGCCCCCCTCCTTGAGTTGCTGGCTGAGCTTACCCTGCAACTGTTCAAGCTCTTCCTGCTTGAGGTTCTGGCTGCGCGCCTTGACCCGGTCAAGCTGCTTGACCATGCGTTGGCGAAACTGTTTCAACTCACGGACGGATTGCTCAATCTCACCCAACAGGCGTTTCAGACGCTGCTGTTCCTGCTTGAGCTCCCCCTTGTCGATGCCCTCCCTCAGCAGGGTCAACTGCCCAGGTTTGGGTTTGAACTGCACCGGAACAGGATTGCCGGCCGGAATACGGATCCCCTCGCCGCTGAGCAGAACCGGTTCATCCAGTTTGCGTCGATGCAGCTCGGGGACGGTCAGTTCCAGCTTGCCCAGTTCGTTCAAGCGAGCCTGGATGTGCTCTTTGCGCAGAGCCCGATCCAGCCGGGTAACCACCTCCGCCTCATTGGCGCCAGCAGGCAGTATAACCTCGACGGCACTGCTGGTCTGTGGGAAGGAAAAGATCAGGCGCTCGGCACTCGCTTTGGGGCTCAGCAGGTCTAGTCGCTCCGAGCCATAACTTACCCGGCTCTCCCCTGCTGACGCCAGCAAGCGGGGCTTCAACTCTGTGGTCAGCGGTGCCTTGGGCTGGGTCAGCTTCTCTTCCAGCAACTTGAGGCGTGATACCAGATCGCCGCTCGCGGCACGATTTTGGCCAAGCTGCTGTTCGAGACGTTTCAATTCACCCCAGACCTGACTCAGCGCTTGTTCTCCCCCCTGTGCGTGGGCGATCCGCTGCTGCGCCGTACCGATCAGGGCCCAGCGGTCCAGCCGGACAATATTGGGATGACGTTCCGTTTTGCTGGTTGGCTGGGACGCACTCTGAGCAGTCACACGCCCGCGCAGTCTGGGTTGGGCTGGCGTTTCGGCCACGCCGCCCAAACGGGTTTGTTGAATCTGCATCATGGCTCCCTGCAGCTGAACTTATGGCATGTAATTGAACAGGCTCAGCCCATTGACCTTGGCAAAGGCCTGCTGCTGAACTTGCAGAGCCATCAGCACATGGGCCTGCTGGGTGACGGCACTGGCATAGTCGAGGGACTCTATCTGATTACTCACTTCCTTGCTATAGGTCCCCTTCTCGGCATGCCCTTCATCCACCTGATCGAGCAGATTGATGCGGGCACCAATGGTACTGACCATCTGGCTGATATCATCCTGCAGTGTCTTGCTCCGGCCCAGCATGTCACGGGCTTGCTCGGCTGCATCCGGCGCACCATTTTCCAGGGCATCCACCACGGCATCGAGTTGCTTGAAGAAGTCACCATTCTGGATGAACAGCTGATCCGCCGTCTGATTGAGCCCAACGGTCACCCCCTTGGCGATGCTGACCTCGCGGATCAAGGCATCCCCCTGATACTGGTAGTCACCGGTCGGGGTTTTGACGATGGCAGTCTTGCCAACCTGGCTGCCCGCAAAGAGGCTGGAACCACTCTCATTTCTGGCGTTTGCCAGATCGAGCAACCCATCTTTGATAACGGCCGTCTCACTGGCGACCGCCCGGCGATCATCTTCTGACAATGAGCCCGTGGCAGCGGTCTGAGTCAGCTCGCGCAACCGCATCAGCATGTTGGTCATGGTTTCCAGCTGCTGTTCTCCTTGGGAGAGCTGGCTCTTGGCATTGGCAATATTCTTCTGATACTGCTCCATGGCCACCTGCTCTTTCTTCAATCCGAGCAGACGCACACTCCCCACCGGGTCATCCGAAGGTTGCAGAATGCGCTTGTTGGTGGAGATCTGACGATCGAGGCGAGCATATTCACCAAAACCATGCTGCAGGTTGTCGAGCATGCTGAGTTGAATCTGGTTGGTACTGATGCGCATGATCGCTCCGTTAGAACATGTTCAGGATGGAGGTAAAAAGTTGCTCTGAAGTGCTGATCACCTTGGCGTTGGCCTGATACGCTTTGGTGTAGGCCATAATCTTGACCCCTTCCTCATCCGTGTTGACCCCGCTGACGCTGCTCAGCTTGGTGGCCAGCTGTTTCTCCATATTGGCATCGGCCGTCATGGTGGCCTTGGCCTGGCCACTTTGTACCGCCATCCGGCCCAGCAAGGCGCTGTAGGCATCATATTGATCATCCTTGATGGTCAACAGCTCCTGCAGATTGCGGTTGTCACCACTGCCGCCGCCAGCCTTGGCAAAGGCGAGGTCATCGCCAGTGAAGCCATCGGCAATCTTCAGCGTGCCGGACGGGTTGAGAGGATCGTAGGTGAAGAGCGGCTTGCCCGGATTGCCATGCAAGTCGACACCGCCACCCTGCTTGGCATTGAAATCATCCGCCAGTTTTTTCGCGATCTGGTTGAGCTCGTCGCGCAGCGGACGCAGAACTGTCGTCCGATATTCCATAACCCCCGCCAGGCTACCGCCATGCAACTTGGGAATATCGAACGATTGCGGACCGAAGCTCAAACTGAGCTTGTCGCCCGCCAGCGAGAGTGTGCTGCTACTGCCTGCCAGCACCAGAGGCTGACCCTGGGGCAGGCTCAGTGAGAACGAACCGTCACTTTGCCGGTTGACCCGCACTTCCATGAAGGTCGACAGCTCACGTACGATCTGCTCGCGACTGTCTTCCAGCACCGAGGTATTGACGCCCTTGGACGCCTGCTCGCTGATCTGGGTGTTCAGCTCGGCAACCTGTTTCAGATAGCTGTTGACCTGAGATACGGTACTGTTGAGCTGATCATCGATCTGCTTCTCCTGGGTCAGCATGCTTTCATTCAATTGGCCAAAACGGTTGGCCAGTGCCCCCGCCGAGCTGACGATCTGACTGCGCTGTGCCGGTGTTTCCGGGCTGTCGAGCGCCGCACTCAGGGAGGCGAAGAAGCTGTCCAGCCCCTTGGCGATGTTCATTGACTCGCTGCCCAGCAGTTGCTCGGTGGTATTGATGTATTGATGGAAAGAGTAAGAGGCGCCAGTTGCAGAGCGGCTGCGCCAATGTTGGGAGACCAGATAGTCATCCGTGATCCTGCGAACACCGGTTACCTCAACCCCCTGGCCATTATCCAGCCGGCCAAAACCGGACAGGCTGCCCATCATGGCTTCCTGGCGGCTATAGCCGATGGTATTGACGTTGGCGATATTCTGGGCGGTGATATTTAACGCGATCTGGGCCGAGTTAAGTCCGCTAAAACCGATATTGAGCAGCGACATCAGTCAACTTTCCTCATTTTTGCCGAATTCAGAGGCTGACTGAATGCAGCCAGGGTCTGCTGTTCTGAAGCGACCACCGACTCGGCATTCTTTAATGTCGGCGCCAATTGGCTGACCATCTGCTCTTTCAACCCAATGCCGCCACGCTTGACCATGCTCATCGCCAGCTGGCTGTCATACATGTCGCGATAGAGCTCCTGGCCCTTGATGAGCTTGTCATCCTCATCCTGCATCGCATCGGAGGCTGAACGCATGTGCTTGAGCACGGTTTGCAGAAAGCTCACCTCAAATTGGCCGGCGGCCGCATCCAGTGCGGCACGCTGATCCGGGTTGCTCTTTATCTGCTGCAGTTCGTTGAGATCCTGATAAAACCCAGGTTCCGTGGTTATTCTGGTCATAGAGATCCTTAGATGACCACCAGCTCTCCCTCGAGGGCTCCAGCCTCATCGAGTGCTTGTAGGATGGCCATGACATCATCGGGGGTTGCCCCGAGCGAGTTGACTGCCTTGACGATCACCTCCAGTGAGGTGCCATCCGGCCAGACAAACATGTTGTTTCGTTCCCGATCCACCTGGATTTTCGAGTTGGGGGTCGTGGTGGTCTGCCCATTGGAGAAGGCATTGGGCTGACTGACCGTCTGACTCTCGCCAATGGTCACCGTCAGACTACCATGGCTGACCGCCGCTTTGTGAACCTTGACCCCCTGCCCCATGACCACGGTTCCGGTCCGGCTGTTGAAGACGACTCGAGGCCGCTCCTTGCCCATGTCGACCTGAATGTCCTGCAGCAGCGCCATGAACGAGATCCGTTGGCTCTCGTCCTTCGGAGCGGCAACCTGGATCCGTCCCGCACTGACCGCTCTGGCCACCGGCCCCAGCTGACGGTTGATCTCCCGCTCCACATTGCGGGCGGTCTTGAAATTGGGCTGGTGCAGATTGAGCGTCACTTCAGGCTTTTCTGCAAAGTTGCTGGCCACTTCGCGTTCTATGATGGCGCCGTTGGGAATGATCCCTGCGGTCGGCACGTTGATGGTGACAGAAGAGCCCGACTGCCCCTCGGCCTTGACCCCGGCAACCACCAGATTCCCCTGAGCGACAGCATACACCTCACCATCGATGCCGCGCAGTGGCGTCAACAACAGCGAACCGCCGCGCAGGCTCTTGGCATCCCCGATCGAGGTGACAGTCACATCCACCATCTGTCCCTTGCCAGCCAAAGCAGGCAGGTTTGCTTGAACCGAGACTGCAGCAACGTTCTTGAGTTTTGGGTCGATGTCATCTGGCAGCTGAACCCCGAATTGCTTGAGCATGTTGGCCATCGACTGGCCAGTGAACTTGACCTGGCTCTTGTCACCCGTGCCGGACAAGCCCACCACCAGTCCGTAGCCAACCAGCTGGTTGGCCCGCATGCCCTGTACATCGGCAATATCCAGCAAGGCCCGCTTGGCCGGTGCCGCGGCATTGGCCCACCAGGGCAGGCAGAGGCAAAGCAGGGCGATAAACCATCTGTTCATGTGAAACCTCAAAAGGGAGCGAAGGCGGAACTGAAGAAACGGCTCAGCCATCCCATCTGGTTGCTGTCAGCCAGAGCACCACGCCCGGCGTAGGTAATGCGGGCATCGGCAATGCGCTGGGACGAGATTCGGTTGCTCTGATCGATATCCTCAACCCGCACCATGCCGCCCAACCGGATGTACTCATCGCCCTGGTTGAGGCGGATCCACTTCTCGCCGCGGATCCCCAGCACCCCGTTCGGCATTACCTCGGCCACCGTCACCGTGATCGAGCCGGCCAGGGTATTCTGCTGGCTGGACGTCGCCCCGCCATCAAAGTCCCGATCTGCGCTGAGAGAAGCCCCCCAGTCAGAGCGCACCTTGCCGCCGATACTCGGGGCCGGCACGTTCATGCTGCTGTTCTTGCTCATGCTGGTGTTGGCTTTTTTGCTCGACTGGGTACGCTCTTCCAATACAACGGTGAGGATGTCGCCGATACGGTAAGCTCTGCGATCCTGAAACAGGGTCATCATGTACTCACCGCGATAAAGACTGCCATCCTCCCCCTTGCCCGAGGCCGATAGCATGGGGCGTGAAGGCGCCCATTTCTCATCACCCGGTTCGGGAGCCTTGAGCTCATAGGTCGCGCAGCCGCCCAACAGCAGAACCACCCACAGATAACGCCACATCATCTTCATCATCACAGCGCTTGAGTGACGAACTTGAGCATCTGGTCAGCCGACGAGACAACCTTGGCATTCATCTCATAAGCCCGCTGGGTGGTGATCATGTCGACCATCTCTTCCACCACGTTGACGTTGGAGCTCTCCAGGGTGAACTGCTTGATGGCCCCCATCGCCTCTTCACCGGGTACTCCCTCAATCGCTTCACCGGAAGCACCGGTCGCTCGATAGAGGTTGCCACCGAGCGCTTCCAGGCCGGCAGGGTTGGCAAAGTTGGTCAGGGTGATGCGGCCCAGCTCCACATTTTCCTGCTGGCCCGGTAAGGTCGCACTCACGGTTCCGTCGGTGCCGATGGACACCTTGGTCGCATTGTCCGGGATCTGGATCTGCGGCAGCATGGGCAAACCATCGGAGTTGACCAGCAGGCCTTCGGCGTTGCGATGCCACTGACCATTGCGGGTATAGGCGGTCTCGCCGTCAGGGCGTTCCACCCCGAAGAAACCGGCCCCCACAACTGCCATGTCCAGTTCCTGGTTGGTGTTCTGGAACTGACCGGGAGTGAACACTTTCTGGGTACCGACCACACGAACACCGTTACCCATCTGGATGCCGATGGGAGACAGGTTCTGTTGATCCTGCTGGGCCCCGGGCTGGCGTTGCACCTGATAGAACAGATCTTCAAAAGCAACTCGATCGCGCTTGAACCCGACCGTGTTGACGTTAGCCAAGTTGTTGGAAATGCTGGCCATCTTGGCATCTTGCGCCGACAGACCGGTTTTACTTACCCAAAGTGCCGCGTGCATCTTCGTCTCTCCACCTGATTCATGGGGGCGTCAACGCCCCCGCAATACGAATTGGCCGTGGCGGGCGGCAAGCCCGCCATTCATCAACCCTGGCCGGATATCAGCCGGGCACCTTGCCGAGCCTGATCGTCCGCCGTTTTCATCAATTTGACCTGCAGCTCGAAGTTGCGGGTCAGCGACATGCTGCTGATCAGCTCGTCGACTGCATTCACGTTCGCCCCTTCCAGAAAGCCGGACGCCAGTACCACCTGCTCGCTGGCCTCGGCATCCCCACCCTGGCGTAACCGGAAGAGACCATCCGGCCCCTTGACCAGTTCGGCTGGGTCCGGGTTCACCAGCTTGAGACGCCCTACATCCAACCGGGCACCGCCGCCGGGCGGTGTGATACTGAGCGAACCGTCCTTGCCAAAACTCAGATCCCGATAGGCAGGAAGTACCATTTCCCCGCCTTCCCCCAGTACCGGACGACCATTGAGCGTGAGCAGACCATCGGCATCGCTCTCCAGATTGCCAGCTCGGGTATAGGCCTCTTTGCCATCGGCGGTCTGGACCGTGATAAAGCCTTCACCGCGGATCGCCACATCCAGCTTGCGGCCCGTCTGCATAAGGGCTCCCGCCTTGAAGTCGGTACCAGCCAGCTCCTCGCGGGCCATCACCCGGCTTGGGTAGCCATCACCGGCCAGGGCATAGGCCGACACGCGCTCGAAGTCGGCCCGAAAGCCGGCAGTGTTGACGTTGGCCAGGTTGTTTGCCCGGATTTGCTGGGCCATCAGGGTATGCTGTGCCCCCGACATGGCGGTATAGATAAGCTTTTCCACGCATCAAGCCTTAGAAGGAGTTGAAGAGAACCTGGGTCATCTTGTCAGCGGAGCTGATGGTCTTGGCGTTGGCCTGATAGTTGCGCTGAGAAGTCATCAGGCTCACCAGCTCCCCGGTCAGATCCACGTTGGACCCCTCATAAGCCCCTGCGGTCAATGACCCCATGGTCCCCGTGCCAGGAGCGCCCAATACCGGCTGGCCAGAGCTGAACGATTGCTGCCAGGTGGTATTGTTGGTTTGCAGCAGACCGTTGGGGTTGGTGAAGTTCGCCATCACCACCTGGCCCTGCAACAGGCTCTGACCGTTGGTAAAAGTGGCATAGACACCACCATCGGCATCCACCCGCACCCCGGTCAGATCACCGGCGGTATACCCATTTGACTGGTTGCGCGTGGCGTTGAAATCGGAGGCGTACTGGCTGACACGGGCGATATCGACCTGCAGGGAGATCTTTTCAGCACCGGGCGGGGTCAGGTCCAGAACCGGGGAGGTCGTCGGAGACTTCAGGGTACCGTTGGTGTTGAACTCCAGCGTCACCGGGGTGCCTGTCTTGGTGCCATTGAAGGCATAGTTGACCTGCCAGGTGTTGTCGGCCGTCTTGACGAAATACTGGGTGACTGTGTGCTCAACCCCCAGCGAGTCATACACCTTGCTGGACTGGGAATAGCTGAAGCTGGCCGACTTGTCAGGATCGAACGGATGGGCCGTCTGGTCGATCACACCAGCATCGGCCTTGAGGTTGGCAACGAACTCCAGCTTGTCGGACGGTTTGGCAGGCAGGCTGCCGGCCTTGACCTGAATGTCCCCCACCACACCGGACTGCAGTTCGCCCGCATCATTGGTGGTGTAACCTTGCAGCCGGGTACCGCTGGCAGTGGTCAGGTAATTATTGGGATCCCGCTGAAACATGCCTGCCCGGGTATAAGAGGTCTGGCCGTTGCTGTCCTTGAGCACAAAGAAGCCGCTGCCCGAGATCGCCAGATCCAGCCCACGGCCGGTACGGGTCACGTCACCATTGCGGTCAAAATTCTGGGAAACGTTGTTCATCTCTACACCACCAGCCTGACCACCGCCATAAATGGCGGCAAACTCGGCACGGCTGGACTTGAAGCCGGCCGTGCTGGCGTTGGCCACGTTGTTGCTGATGACACTCAATTCCTGGTTTACGGCGCGCAGGCCGCTCAATCCGATACTGAAAGACACAGTTTCGCTCCTATCTGATTACGCCGATTTGCCAAACTGGATGGCACTGAAGAGAGGCACATCGCCCACTCCGGCCACCTGTAACATGATTTCGCCTGTACCAGGCAGGGTGACCCGCTCTACGGTGCTGGCCACATAATTCTTGGTCGTGGTCGCCACACCTTGGAGCGAGGCTTTGACCTCGAAGCTGTATTCACCGGCAGGCAAAGGGGGCAGTTCATAATCAAGGCCACCGGCCTTGCTCTCACCCCAGTTTTTGGTCGCAACCAGGGTGCCGTGCTTGTCATACACCTTGAGTTCAACCTGATCGGCGGCACCGGCCAGCTCCACCTGCCCCCGGATCGCTTTGTCGTCGCTCTTGGTCAGTGTCTTGCTCGGAACCATCACTTCCTTGTCGATCAGGTCAGTGCTCTGCAGTACCTGCTGGGTATCCATCATGTTGATGGACTTCTGCTGCAAGACCTTCAGGCTTTCCACCCCTTCTACCATGCTGAACTGTGCCAGCTGGGTAACATACTGGGCACCATCCAGGGGGTTGGTGGGATCCTGGTTCTGGATCTGGGCAACCATCATCTGCAGGAATTCGTTACGCAACTGCATACCGCTCTGGGAATTCTGGCCGGCAGCCGTGTTATTGGGGGCTATCTCCGGTGTCGTGTTGCGCTGGCTGGTACTGCGGGCCGTATCCAGACTGCTTACCTGAGGCAGACTCATGGCTTACACTCCCTGACCCAGGCGCAACAGACCCTGCTGCATGCTGTTGATACGGTTGATCACCTCGACGGAGGTTTCAAAACCACGGGAGGCACTCATCATGTCGGCCATCTCCTCCACCGCGTTGACGTTGGAGTAGTAGACAAAGCCGTCCTGATCAGCCAGGGGGTTGGTGGGCTCAAGACGCTTCTCGACCTGACGATCTGATTGCACTATGCCGGCAATCTGCACCTGGGCCGATCCCAGCGACTCGGCATCCTGCACCCGCTGATAGAGGGTAGAAAACACCGGCTTGATGGCACGGAACGCAGCCTCTTCACTGCCCGCGGCACTGTCCACGTTCGCCAGGTTGGAGGCAACTGTGTCCAGACGAACGGTTTGTGCTCGCATTGCACTACCGGCAATGTCATAGATGCGATTGAACGACATGATCAGCGGCCCTCGATCGCCTTGGCGATCCCGGTAATTTTCATATTCAGAAAGGTGAGACTGGTCTGGAAATCAGTGGCGTTGTTGGCAAACTTGCTCTGCTCGACGCTGAGTTCGGCGGTATTGCCATCCATTGATACCTGATAGGGAATGCGATAGAGAGGGTGCTCCATGTCATTGGCCATGCTGCCCTGTGCAATGGCGGCACTCTCGTCTCCCGCTGCAACTTGCTGCGCGACACGCCCCAGAATCGTCTTATAATCGACATCCCGGGCCAGATAACCTGGGGTATCTACATTGGCCAGGTTGCCTGCCAGGATACGCGCCCGATCCGCCCGCACATCGAGGGCATAAGGGTGTACACCCAACGCGCTGTCAAATGAGATACTCATGCTTCATCCTTCTATGAATCAGTCAGACCGGTGCACTCTTTATCAAGACTCATGCCAACCATGAAGAACCTTTATTTCCGCTGGTTACAGCGTCAACAGTGGCTGATAACACGGATAAAAGGGGAAGCACTGTTTCCCGTATGGAAGCGAAGCAACCTGCTGGCCCTGTGGCTGCTGTCATGGCCACTGCTGGCCGAGCCGACCGCCCTGACCCGGCAGCTCGAAGCACTGTTGCAGGAGGATGCCAGCCAGGCCCTGCATGCCTATCTGCAGCAGCAGGGCTGGCCAGCGTCCGAAGCGGAATATCAGGTCTGGATCTCCCCTGCAGTCACCCATCTGCCGGACTGTTCGCAGCCTATCCGCCTGCAGGCCGGCGGTCAGTATCGTCAGCCCTGGGGACGGCGACCCTATCTGGCAGAGTGCGTCGACCCGGCCTGGCAGATCAGGGCCAGGGTCGAGGTGACACTGATGCTGCCGGTCTGGGTGACGGCGCAGGAGCTGCCTAGAGGCCATGTCATCAGACCTGGCGATCTGATCGAAAAATCACTTGAGGTCAGCCGGTTGCAACGTAGCTTTGTGCCCACCTCAGAGTCTCTGGTGGGCAGCAAGAGCAACCGCAACCTGCGGATGGGTCAGTTGATTAGTGAGCTGGATTTGCAGAAAGCCTGGGCCATACGGGAAGGTGAAGGTGTGTTGATCCGGGCTGGCCAGGATGGATTTTCCGCCACAACGCGGGGACGGGCACTGGCCAACGGGGCCATCGGCGACGGAATTCGAGTGAAAAATCTGAGTTCAGGCAAGGAAATCCAAGCCTGGGTGATCGACAAGGGGGAAGTTGAAACCCGTTTTTAATTCAAAGCATGGGTTTGATTTAAGTTACATCGACCTTGGGTCGCTTGTCATAGATAGACCATCAGGAATTGACGTTATGAAGATCACACGCACCGACCCGCTCTATGTTCAGGCCCAGCTGCAACGCAAGCAGGAAGCGCCATCCACGCCATCGCAGCCACGCGCCAGCCAGGCTGATGCCCAGATCAGCACCACGGCCCAGTTCGTGAATCAGGCGAGGGGCGAGCTGGCTACGACTTCCGACGTGGACATGGACAAGGTCAACCGGATCCGACAGGCCATCAGCGAGGGCAAGCTCGAACTCGACATGGATGCACTGGGTCAGGCCATTCTGGACATGCATCGTCGATGAGCATGGACGCCAAGCAGAGGGTCAAAGAGCTGATCCTGGGCATTCAGCAAGACGGCACCCGCTATGTCGCCCTGCAACAACTGCTGCTGCGTCAGCACAGTCTGCTGGCCGCTCACGACGTCGACGCACTGGCTGAACATAATCAGCAACAAACACAGCTGATGATGCAGGTGCAGCAACAGGCGCAACAACGCTGTCAGCATCTGCTGGCGCTGGGATTGAAGCCTGATGAAAAAGGGATGGCGGCACTCATCGAAAAACTGCCCGCCAACCTGCAGCACAAGGTTGCCAAACAGTGGCTGAAGCTGGAACAGCTGTTGCAGCAATGTCTGCGTCAGAACGAGCTCAACGGCCGCTTGCTGGCCGGCCAGATAGAAACCATCAATACGCTGCTGGGTCAGGAACCCGCTTATGGGCAGCAGGAACGCTTTCCGGATTAATCCCTACTCCCCTTTCATCATGCGATGTCGCAGACTGGCCAGCTCATCCAGCTGGCGCTGATCGCGCGACTCCAGTTGCCGCTGCTGTGCCTGTTCACGTTTATCCAACAGCAGTTCCAACCCTTTGACCCGACCAAACTGTTTGAGCACCTCTCCCTCGTGTCGCTCCAGATCGAGTCTGGCCAGAGCAGACTGCTGCATTTGATGGGCCAGCAGTTGCCGCAGCTGACCATCCATCTGATGCTTGTTCTGCCACAACAGAGGGTGAAAAGTTGCCGAACCACAGTGCAATGAGCCAATGACCTCCTGCAACCGCAATGCCCGCTGCTCTTCCCGCATGGCATCTTCCCGCAGTCGTTGGCGCTCCTTGCCCATGTTTTCCAGCGCATCCTGCTGCAAACCAAGATAAGACTTCAGCACGGTAGCCCCTTATTGCCTTCCGAGCACTTGTCGGAGCCCGGCGGTGACCTGAGCGAGGGGAGTCTCTTCGTGGATGCCTTGCTGCAGGAAGGCGGCAATAGCTGGATAACGCTGCACGGCTTCATCCATCTGGGGATCGGCGCCCGGCTGATAACCACCTAGCGGCAGCAATTCACGCACCTGCTGATAACGGCCCCACAGTTGGCGCAGCGTGACGGCCAGTTGCTGCCACTCGGCAGGCACCACTTGCGGCATTACCCGGCTGACCGAGGCACCAATGTCGATGGCAGGATAGTGACCTTCCTCCGCCAGTCTGCGGGTCAACACTATGTGACCATCCAGAATGGCGCGGGCCGAGTCCACCACAGGATCCTGCTGATCATCCCCCTCCGCCAGCACCGTATAGAAGGCGCTCAGAGAGCCATCCGGGTGCGTACCATTACCGGCTCGCTCCACCAACTGGGTTAGCATGCTGAATACCGAGGGCGGATAACCTCGAGTCGCGGGCGGTTCTCCTATTGCCAGGGCTATTTCACGCTGGGCCTGGGCATAGCGGGTCAGGGAGTCCATCAACAGCAACACATCCTGACCCTGCTCACGAAAGTACTCGGCGATACGGTGGCACAGCTGAGCCGCCCGCAGCCGCATCAGCGGTGACTGGTCTGCTGGCGCCGCTATCACCACGGCGCGAGCCAGCCCCTCCGCCCCCAGGCTGTGCTCAATGAACTCGCGTACCTCCCGTCCCCGCTCACCAATCAGGCCGACGACGACTATCTGGGCGGTGGTATTACGGGTCATCATGCCGAGCAACATACTCTTGCCGACCCCTGAGCCCGCAAACAGGCCCAGCCGCTGTCCCTTGCCGACGGTCAGCAGGCCATTGATGGCGCGGATACCGACATCCAGCGGCTCGCGAACAGGTGTACGCAGCAAGGGGTTCGGAGGGGAAGAGAACAGCGCCACATGCTCCCCCTCATCACGCAGCGGCCGGCCATCCAGTGGCTGCAGCAGACCATCTACGACTCGACCCAGCAGGTGCTCACCGACCCGAATCGTCTCTTCCCCGTCGATGGGCAGCACCCGGGCACCGGCATAGAGACCACCCATCGGTTGCAACGGCATCAGATAGGAGACATCACGGTTGAAGCCCACCACTTCAGCCAGCAATGGCGTGCCTGTCGCAGTATCGACCCGGCAACGCTGACCCATCACCAGCTGGCAGCCCACTACCTCCAGCGTCAACCCTGTTACCCTCACCAGCCGACCATAGCGGCGAAAGCCGGGGACATCGTCAAAGCTGTCTAGCGCCGATGTGAGCGCCTGTTGCAGGGCTTCATGCATCCTGGGGCAGTTCCAGTGTGCTGTTGAGCTGCTCCATACAGGCGGCAAGACGCTCGCTCGTGTTGACCTCTATGACCGCCGCTCGGGTCTCCAGGCGTGCATCGCCTATGCCCAGTGCCGGGTCCACCTGCAATGGCCACCCCTCGCAGCGAGTCACCCCCTGCTCTGCCAGTCGCTGCCGATCCCCTTCGCTGAGATAGATCACCAGCTCTTCCGAGGTGGCAGGCAGGCTCGCCAATGCCTGTTCTACCTGTTTGAGTACCTGTTGCGGATTGAGCGTAAATTCGGCCTGGATCACCCGCTTTGCCACCTGGGCAACCAGCTGGGCAACCAGTTCCTTCTGTTCCTGCATTCGACTGCGGGTCAGGGACTCCCACTGCGCCTGCAATTTGGCAAACGGCACCATGGCCTGATCGAAAGAGGCTCGCCCTTCCGCCAGCCCCTGGGCAAACCCGCGAGTTTGCCCTTGTTGCAGCCCCTTCGCTTCCCCCTCCACCAGACCGCTGGTCAGGCCCTGCTGGTACCCAGACTGATAGCCTTCGTCGTGACCTTGTTCCAGCCCCTGCTGATAACCGAATTCGAATTGTTCCTGCTGGCTCTGTGCCTCTTCTCCACTCTGTCCCAACGACGGGAAACGGTAGAGACGGGTGGCTCCCGCCGCCAACTTGCGCACACTGTGGTTCATGGACGCCTCCTGTTAATTGACGGTGGGTTCTTCGAATAGCTGGAATTCGACTTCGCCCTGCTCCACCAATTCGCGAACCAGCTGCATCACCTCTTCGCGGGCCTGTTCGACCTTGCGCAAGGAGACGCTGCCCTGTCCCTGGATTTGGGCTTCCAGCGCCTGCGCCATCCGCTTCGGCATGGCGCCCAGCACCACCTTGCGGAAGCTGGCCTCGGTATTTTTCAGTGCCAGCGCCAGCAGATCGCTTGGCAGCTCCTGCACAAGACGCTGCAGTGTTTCGTCGGTCTGACGGCGCAACGACATGAAATCGAACATGTTTTTCTCGATTTCCAGCGCCATGTCGCCATCGTGTTCGCGCAGCAGAGAGAGCATTTGCTCCTTGTCACCCTGATAGCGGTTCAGAATATCCGCCACCTGGCGCACCCCGTTGACCTTGGCTCCTGACTGATCGGCAACATAAGCCAGACAACGGTCCAGGGTCAGACGCAGTTCTCCCAGCACGTGTTCGCTGACACTGTTGAGACTGGCGACACGAACCAGCAGATCGTCGTGCACCGAACCCGGCAGAGCATCCAGCACGGCGGATGCCGTCTGCGGGGGCAGGAAGGCCAGCAACACGGCCTGCATCTGTGGGTGTTCATTGCGGAAGAAACGGGCAAGCACCTCGGCGGGCACCCACTGCAAACGCTGGATGTCCTGGCTCATCACGTCGCCATAAAGGCTGTCTAGCAGACTGCGGGAGAGGCGCTGACCCAGCGCCAGATCCAGCGTCTGTTCCAGATACTCGCGTGAGGCGCTACCGATGCCGCTCTGCTCACGGTACTGGTTGAAGAACTGTTGCAGCGTCCACTTGGCCTCCATCGAACTGACCCCAGACAGGCCAGCCATCTTGGAGATGAGTCGTTGTACCTCATCACGGGACAACTTTTGCATCACCTTGGCGGCGGCCTCGGTCCCCATACTCAGCAGCAAAATCGCGGCCTTCTCCAGGTTGTCGATGTCGATATCGACGGCGTTTTGGTTCAGATTAACGTTGTTCATTGCCACTCACCCATGATCTGACCACTTCCGCGACGCGCGCCGTGTCTTTTTCCACCAGCAGTTGCAGGTGTTTGAGCTGTACTTCTAGTTCGGAGCCAGGCTCTGGCAAAGCCTCCAGATCCAGCGAGGAGAACTGCGGTTCCATCTGGTTGTCAGAGCGGATCAAACCATTGCCCATCGCGGGAGCAGTCAGAGCGGCATCATCATCCCGGCGCATGGAAAGACCCACTGTCGGTTCCTGTTGCTCATCCTGCTCCTCGGTCGCGGTTTCCTCAGGCAACTGCTGGGTACGCACCAGATGTTTGACCAGCGGTCTGATGCCGAAGAACACCAGTGTAAGGCCAAGCAGGCCGCCCACCAGATAACGCAGAGAGTCCTGCCAGTACGGGGTTTCCCACCAGCTCGACTCGGGCGGGGCAATCGGCACGGCACCGGTAAAATCGAATACCTGCAGGCTGATCTGATCGCCACGGGTATCGTCAAACCCCACCGAACGTTCCACCATCTGCCGGATCTGCTCCAACTGCTGCTCATTCCAGCCGCCCTTGGGGGCACTCTGCTGGTTCAGCAAAATGGAGACGTTCATCTTCTCCAAACGACCCTGCTGGTAACGGGTATGCACTATGGTGCGGCTGTTTTCGTACTGCTTGTTGACCTCTTGGCGCTCGGTGCGAGAATCGTTCTTCTGGGCTTCTGCACTGGCAGCACCCTGATTCTGAGCCGGCTGCTCGCTCTTGGGGGTCGTTTCGGGCGGGCGATTGGACAAGGCACCGGGGATCCCCAATGCCAGTGCATCGATGGTTTTATCCGACTTGCTGGACTCCTTGGTGACCACGCCCTGTGGATCCAGCTGTTGCTGGGTCTCCTCTACCGCATTGAAGTTCACGTCGGCAGCAATCTGTACCCTGAAGTTACCCGTGCCCAGCATGGGATAGAGCATGTCGCTGGCACGCTGGCGGATGTACTGTTCAAGCTTTCGCACATACTCCATCTGCTGCACGCTCTGCTTGCCAAAACCAGCCTTGTCCCCCAACTCTGCGCTGAGCAACTGACCAGCCTGATCCACTATGGTTACCGCCCCCGGCTTCATGCCGGATATGCTGCCAGCAACCAGGTTGGCGATCGCTTCAACCTGCCCCGGCTCCATGGCCTGGCCAGGCTGCAGGTCCAGCATGACGGACGCACTGGGCTTCTCTTCATCTCGTCCGACGAACAGCGTCCGCTTGGGGATCGCCAGATGCACCCGGGCACTGCGCACCGCATCCAGTGAAATGATGGTTCTCGCCAGTTCCCCTTCCAGCGCATGCCGGTAACGGGCTCCCTCCATGAACTCGCTGGTCCCCAGGCCCGTCACATTGTCCAGCCCTTCCAGACCGGCGGGCATGGCGGCCCTCACCCCTCTGGCCGCCAGCGCCATGCGCACATGGGCCAGCTGATTTTCCGGCACCAGGATCTGGCCGGAGCTCTTCTCCAGCCTGAATGGGACCTGCTCTTTTTCCAACATCTCCATGATGTTGGCGGTGTCATACAACTCCTGCTTGCCGTACAAGGGCACGTAGTTCTTGCTGGAAGTCCACAGGATCACCACGATGGTTCCCGCCACGATGGCGGCAAGCAACGCTATGGTCAGGATGGATTTGTTGTCGCGGGACAGACTGCGCCAGTTGCGCAAGCCCTCCTGGACGCGTGTTCTGAAGGAATCCGAAGCCCCTTGCGGGGACGTTACCAGTTCAGTCATCACTTACCTCAGAGTGGCATACGCATAATGTCGTCGAAACCGGTCATCAGCTTGTTCCTTACCTGCATGAGGGCAGAAAAACTGAGTCCCGCTTTCTGGCTGGCGACCATGGCACCAACCAGATCGTCGCTTTGACCCGCATCCACGGCAGTCATCAGCCGTGAGGCGATATTTTGCTGCTCATTGACCCGGCCAACGACGTCGCGCATGGCATCACCGAATGATACGTTCGAGACATCATTCGATTCGATAACAGGGGTTTGGCTGGCGACTCGCTGCATCTCCTGCATCTGCTGCAAGAGCGTCACCTGTGATGACATCATTTCAATCTTCACTCGGTTTATCCCTTAGTTTTGAAGCTGCTGCTCAATGTCTATGCCCTGCTCACGCATGGCCGCCAGCTTGTATCTCAGTGCCCGGGTCGTCATCCCAAGGGCTTCAGCTGTGCGGGTCCGATGGCCGCGAAAGCGGCGCAAGGTCTCTAGTACAAATTGAAATTCTGCGTAGCGGCGGGTCTCACTCAGCCCTTCCGGGGCGGAAAGCACTTCCGGCAACACATCGTCGGATTCAATGGTGTAACTGGGCAGCATCAAATCGACGGCCTGAATATGCAATCCGCGAGCCATGATTAATGAACGTTGTATGACATTGTCCAGCTCCCGGACATTGCCGGGCCAACCGTATGTCAGCAGTTGCTTGCGGGCATTTTCACTGAGGCGATAGCCCTGCTGAAAGGCATGCAGTTCAATGAAGTACTCCGCCAACGGCAGAATGTCGTCGGGACGCTCCCGCAGCGCGGGCCAGTTCATGGGCAGCACATCCAGACGGTAGAACAGATCTTCCCGGAACTGACCAGCGACAACGAGAGTACGCAGATCCTTGTTGCTGGCGGCAATGATCCGTACATCCAAAGCGATGGTCTGGTGACTGCCAAGCCGTTCGACCTCCCGTTCTTGCAAGACCCGCAGCAGTTTGGCCTGCAGCGGTAACGGCAATTCAGAGATCTCGTCGAGCAGCAGAGTCCCCCCCTGAGCCTGCTCGAATTTGCCGGCCTGGGCTCCCGTTGCGCCGGTGAACGCCCCCTTGTTGTGGCCAAACAGGATGGACTCGAGCATGGATTCAGGAATGGCTGCACAGTTGATGGCAACGAATGGTCGGCCAGCCCGGCTGGACATGTCGTGGATGTAGCGGGCCAGTCGTTCCTTGCCAGTACCGGACTCCCCACCGATGAGGATGGTGGCGGATGTCTTGGCTGCACGACGTGCTAGTTGCAGCACTTGCAGGCTCATGGCAGAGACCGCGATGAGATTCGGAATGGACTGGCGCAGACGCAGCGCCCCCTTTACCGCATCCACCATCTGCCGACCACCGAAAGGCTTGATGATGTAGTCGATGGCCCCCGCTCGCATGGCTTCTGCGGCAAGATAGGCCTGATGTTCATTGACCAGAACCATGCAATCGATACCACTGAAGTCATGCACCAATTGCGGGCCGGCCTCGGTCATGACATCCATGTCAAGCAGGATCAGATCAACTGAATTATCCGCGAGAATTACTTTTGACTTTTTAATCGAGTCAACGCAGGAGATGTTATAGCCTTGCGCTAACAATATTTCCGCAATATCGTTTCCATTTGATAACGAAGTGCCAATCAATAACAAATGAGGGACACTCTCAATACCGATTGGCCTTGAGTTTTTCTTGTTAGATAAATCCGAAAGCATAAGAACCCGAACCCGTGATTGTGGACAAACCAATCAACAGAACTGATGTGTCAAAAATAAAAGCGCACCACGCCCAAAAAGCGCCGAAAAAGCGTCTTCAAGTGGGTTATTGATGGTATCAAGGCGGTAACAATGGCCTTGGTAACCCCGCTATCATTAGCATTCCTGCTATTAGACCGGAGGCTTTGCGTCCTGACTTTTCAGTTCAGTTTGCCTTTATCATGCGACTGCCCGTATTGGGACAAGACAGCTCAACTTATTGACGAAGAGCTGCATAGCACATGTGAATTGTTATATTTGTTATTAATCTTCAACGTCGTTGCGTCAAAAACAGTCACATCATAGCGGCTTCTAATGACAATTCAAGTAGATATGCGGAATATCATCTTCCCGTCACTTCATTAACATGGCAATTCTGCTTCAGCCTAATGTACCAATAACTTCCACCCGTAAATCTTCCGGGATTTCATTATAAGAGAGCACTTTGAGACCTTTCGAAAATGAGCGGGCATAACGTGCCATCAGGGGACGCAGTTGCGGCATCACCACCAACACGGGGGCATGCCCCTGCTGTTGCAGCTGTTCCTTCACCAGCGGCATGTTTTGCTGCAACTGGGCCAGAAGCTGAGGGTCGACAGGGAAGCTGTCCAGCTGGATCTTCCCCTGTTGCTGTGACTGGTTCATGGCCGCCAGCAGGGTTTGCTCCAGACGGTCATCCAGTGTAAACGTCGCCAGCACTTCCCGACTGCCGATCGCCTGCCTCACAATCTGGCGCTTGAGCGCACAGCGCACATCCGATGCCAGCAAGACAGGATCCTTGGTCAGCTCGCTCGCATCCAGCAGGGTGGTGGCTATGGTCCGGATATCGGTCAGGCTGACCTGCTCCTTGAGCAGTTGACGAAAAACTCGCAACTGCTGCATCTGGGTCAACGCCAGGTTTAGCTCTTCCGACAGACGGGGAGACTGGCTGGCCAGATACTGTCCCAACTTGCCGACTTCATCGTGACCAAACAAGTTATCCAGCTGCTCCCTCAGCAGCTTGCTGGCATGCGTTGCGATAACGGTCGCCGAGTCCACCACCGAGTAGCCCAAATTCAGCGCCTTGGCCTTGTTCTCCGGCGAAATCCAGACAGCACTCATCCCATAGGCTGGATCCTGGGTCAATTCTCCATCCAGGGCCCCATAGGTTTCACCACTGCTGATCGCCATCAGTCTCTGGCAATCAACATTGCCGCTCGCCAACCCCACACCTGACAGCTTGATCCGGTATTGATCCGGCTGCAGTTGCAGGTTGTCGCGTACCCGGATTTCCGGCAACAGGAAGCCATACTGCTCAGAAAGCGTCTTGCGAATACCCCGCACCCGCGCCAACAACTCAGCCCCCTTGTCTGCTTCAGCCAAAGGGACCAATCGGTAGCCAAGCTCGATGGCAACGGTATCCACGGGTGGCAGATCCTGCCACTCAAGGCCCTGCGGCTCCGGTTGCACCATCTGACGCGTCAGCTCATGTGCTGCCTCCAGGTCGGGCTGACTGACCTGCCGCTTGCTCACGCTCCAGCCTGCCCAGGCCAATACGGCCGCAAAGCTGAGGAATGCCACCATAGGCATACCGGGTACCAGGCCCAGGATCAGCATGATGGCTGCCGCCGTGTAGATTACCCGCGGCGATGCCAGGATCTGCTGGCCCACCTGATCCGACATCTCCCCTTCGTCGCTGACCCGGGTCACTATGATGGCCGCAGCCGTGGACATCAGCAGGGAAGGGATCTGGGCAACAAGACCATCACCGATAGTGAGCAGTGCATAGCTCTGGAACGCTTCCGAAACCGGCAGAGAATGCTGGAAAATGCCGATGGCCAGACCGCCCACCAGATTGATGATGAGAACCAGCAAACCGGCGATGGCATCACCGCGTACGAATTTGGACGCACCGTCCATGGCGCCGTAGAAGTCGGCTTCCCTGGCGATTTCGTCCCGTCTTGCCCTTGCCTGATGCTGATCCATGGTGCCGGCATTGAGATCGGCATCGATCGCCATTTGTTTGCCCGGCATGGCATCCAGGGTGAAACGGGCCGATACCTCGGAGATTCGCTCCCCCCCCTTGGTGATCACCACGAAGTTGATGATCATCAGGATCACGAACACCACCAGACCGACAACATAGTTGCCACCGATCACCACCTCACCGAAGGCCTGGATAACCTTGCCCGCCGCCTCATGCCCCTCATGACCATGCAGCAACACTACCCGGGTCGAGGCCACGTTGAGCGACAATCGCATCAAGGTCGCAACCAGCAGGACGGTCGGGAAGACGGAAAAATCGAGTGGCCGACGAGCCGACACGGAGACCAGCAGAACCAGCACGGCCAACACAATGTTGAACGTAAACAGGGTATCCAGCAGCCAACCCGGCAGAGGCAGGATCATCATGGCCAGAATGGCCAGGAGCATCATGGGTATCGCGGTATAGGATTGGGTCAATACACGCCAGTTCACAACTTACCTCTCAGGTTGACGTAACTCGGGCGGCACATACAGGGGAGCAAGGGGGGTGGGTTTCTTCCCCTTGCCTGCTGCATAGGCCCGCAACTGCAATACATGGTTCAGCACATAGGCGACCGCGGTATAAAGGCCCGCCGGGACCTCCTGATCCACCCGTGTAGAGTAATAGATGGCCCGGGTCAGCTCCGGCAGACTCATGATCATCTTGTCGTGCTGTTTTGCGACCTGGCGGATCCGCTCCGCCATACCGTCGACCCCTTTGGCAATCACATAGGGGGCATTGGCACGCGCCGGATCATACTTGATGGCCACCGCATAGTGGGTCGGGTTGACGATGATGACATCCGCCTGCGGCACACGCTGTTCAATCCGCGCCCTGGCTAGCATTCCCTGAACCTGACGGATCTTGGCCTTTATCTCGGGCCGGCCTTCACTATTCTTGTGTTCATCCTTGACCTCCTGCTTGGTCATGCGCAGCTGCTTGTTCAACGACCAGCGCTGATAGGGTACGTCCAGCACGGCTATCAGCATCTGCACGGAACCAAGCAAAATGAATGCCTGCGAAAGAATGCGCAGCGCCTGCTCCATCGCAGCCTGGGGAGGCATACGGTTCATCATCATCAGCAAGGGCCACTGGTGCTGCAACATCAGGGCCAGCGTCGAACCAATCAGCAGTATCTTGAGTACCGACTTCAGCAGCTCCATCATGCTGTGAGACGAGAACATCCGTTTGAGCCCTTTGAGCGGATTGATTTTTTCCGCACTGGGCAATAGTTTCTTCCAAGTCAGCACCATGCCCCCCGGTACAATACTGAGCAGCACCAGCAGCAGGGCGAGAAAACCGAACAGGGGCAGCAGTACCCACAACATGCTGAGCAGGGATTCAGCTGTCCAGTGGATCATCATCTGAGGCTCCCGGGCCCCCTGCCAGTCGAAACGCTGGGGACGTTTCATCAACTCGGCAAAGAAGTTGCCGAAGCTTGGCACCATCCATTGCATGGCGAGCCCCCCTAGCAACAGCAGTCCGGCCGAACTCAGCTCCTTTGAGCGCGCAATTTGCCCCTCTTCCCGTGCCTTGCGCAGTTTCTGGGAGGAGGCCTCTTCGGTCTTGTCCTGAGCGCTGTTCTGACTCATGAGGGTGTCAATGCCTTGAGCTGTTCCAGTACATAGGTCACCAGATCAAGGTAACGAGCCGGCACGCCGCTGATGGAAATGGCCATGGTCAGCAGGCCCAGCAGCAGCGTCATGGGAAAGCCCAGCGAGAAGATATTCAGGGAAGGGGCGGTTCTGTTCATCACCCCGAAGGTAAGGTTGACCATCAACATGGCAACCACGGCTGGCAGAGTCAGGATCAGGGCTGCTCCGATACTCCAGCCAAACAGACCGATGACGCCTTTCATGTCCAGCAGGTCGAGCGAAGAGCCGGGCGGCCAGCTCCGCAGACTCTGCACCAGCACATCCAGCGTGACCAGATGGCCGTTCAGGCCGAGAAACAGCAATGAGCAGAAGATAAGCATCAGCTGGCTAACGATGGGGGCCGTATCTCCATTGCTGGGATCATTCATCACTGCCATCGCCAGACCCATCTGCATGGAGAGGATCTGACCGGCCATGGTCATGATCATAAACAGCATCTGGACACAAAGTCCGAACAGCAACCCGAACAGCAGTTGCTCTATGGTCAGCACCAGTGCGCCCGTGCTGAACGGGTCGACCACTGGCATGCCCTTGAGCATGGGTGCCAGCAGCAGGCTGATGATGAAGGCAAAAAGCAGACGGACCTGGGGTGGTAACCGACCATCACCGAAGATAGGCATCACCCAGAAGGCGGTAGCGATCCGGATAAACGGCCACCACCACTGCCCCAACCAGGCCGTCAGGTCGGCTGCGCTGAGGGACAGCAGAGAATTCATCCGATTAGTCCGGGTATCTTCAAAAACAGATCGTGGAACAGGGTAGTGATTTGGGAGAGCAGCCAGTTTCCGGTAAAAATGAGCGTCATCAGAGTCACCAGAAAACGGGGCAAAAAGCTGAGGGTCTGCTCCTGGATCTGCGTGGCGGCCTGGAACACACTGACAATGAGACCGATGATGAGGCCCGGAACAATCAGCACCGACACCATCACTACGACCATGTTGACGGCACCGCCAACCAGCGCAACGCTCTGTTCCGGCGTCATGTCAGCCTCCCCCACCAAAGCTGGCAGCCAGCGTACCGACAGTCATCGACCAGCCATCCACCAGCACGAACACCATCAGTTTGAATGGCAACGAAATGATCAGAGGGGACAACATCATCATCCCCATGGCCATCAGAACGCTGGCCACCACCAGATCGATCACCAGAAAAGGGATAAACAACATGAAGCCAATCTGAAATGCCGTATTCAGCTCGCTCAGCACAAACGCCGGCAACAATACACCAAACGGGACGTCGGCTTTGCTGAGGGTGGTGGGCTCACCGGAAATCCGCAGCATCTGCTCCAGATCCGGCTCCCGAGTCTGAGCCAGCATAAAGTGGCGCAACGGTTTTTCGGCGCGCGCCAGCCCTTCCGACAAGGTGATTTCATTCTGGTCGTAGGGAACAAACGCGTTCTGATACATGTCGGTCCATACCGGGCGCATGATCACCAGCGTCAGGATCAGGCTGATGCCGATCAGAACCCTATTGGGAGGACTCTGCTGCAGTCCCATCGCCTGCCGCAAGATCGCCAACACTATGATGATCCTGGTAAAGCTGGTCATCATCAACAACAGCGTCGGCAACAACCCCAACAGGGTCATGAAGAAGAGGATCTGCAACTTGATGTTGTAGTCCTCTCCTCCTTCAGCCCCCGGCATCACCGAGAACAACGTCATATCCGCCCCCCAACTGGGCAGCGAAAACAACAGCAGGACAAGCAGCAACCGGCGCATCAGTCGTCCATGCCACACAGCAGATTGGTGTCGATCACATCCACCAGGCGCAAGCCATATTTGCCATTGACCACGACAACTTCGCCTTTGGCCAGCAGCCGGCCGTTGACCCGAACATCCAGCGGCTCGCCTGCCAGTTTGTCCAGCTCAATCACAGCCCCCTCTTCCACTCGCATCAGATCGCCCAGAGGCACTTCGGTACTGGCTACCTCGAGGGTTACCTTGACCGGGATTTGGCGGAAGAAGGAGAGATCCCGCTGCTTGCTGCTACTGGTCGGAGCCATATAGTCGGCTGCGCTGGGCATGCTGATATCGTCACTAAACAATTGATCCAGTCCATCCAGATCCAGCGGGTCATTCATATTGTGCTCGTTCATGATGTGATTATTCCTCTACAACAGTCGCGACCTGATACACCAGGCTGCCTTTATGTTCAGCGACTCGTCCGCTAAAGCAGGGACGATTACCAATCAGGGCCGGAACGACTTCCGGCAGATCCAGCGAGAGCACATCGCCCACCTTGAGGCACTCCAGATCCGCCAGGGTCATGGACATCTGCCCCATTACCACACGCAGACGCACCGGAACATGCGTCAACACCTGCTCAAGCGCGCCATCCTGCAGCTCATGTCCGGCCGAGAGGCCAGAGTTCTCGGTCGGCGGCACCAGCCAGAGCTGCCAGCCATGTGCAAAACTGCCGACCGTGAGGCTGGCTTCAGACATCCATAGCCGTGATTGCGGCAATGCATCCCTGGTAATGAGAGTCAGCTGCCAGCCAAGATCACCCAATCCGAGACATGAGGACCAGATATCGACCTGGTATTGACAAAGACGCAGCATCAGACGCTGCTCGGTATCGGTCAGCCCTTTACCATGGGAGGGAGCCTCGCTCTGGTCGCGCAAGGCACCACCGAAAAAGAGCACGGCCAGGCGATATATAACGGCAGGAGAAATGGAGAAATAGGCGACCCGTTGTACGTCGAGCACACTGCGCGCTTCCACCCACAGCAGACCATCGTCTTGCACGGGCGAGGCCACAGTCGTGAACTCTTGATAACTCAGCTCGCAGTCGGCGCTATTGAATAACTGCGCCATGCAGCCTGCCGCTTGTAGAGAAAAGGTACCCAGCTGAGCGTTGATCTGCTTGAGCCGCTCCTGGTCAGCCCGTTCGACGCCAAGCAAGTCATAATGAGGAAGAGTTTTGCCCCGCTGTGCACAGAGCAACCGGGAAGGTGTGAGCATTACGCCGCTTGATGACATTCAAAATCCACCTTAGCCATTTTTATCTCGCCTTACAGCCACAGAGACATCCATCAGGCCAGCCATGTGATCGGTACAAATAACCCAGCCGACTTATAGCGACCAGAATGGGCGAGAACTTTATTACAAAACCCTAAAAGGCGCCACGAGCCAGTCTGGCAACCCCATAATAAAAATCCCGGCACCTGAAGGTGCCGGGATTGGTTGGTATTTGCATACCTTGAATTGGGTCGGAGTCGGCCTGTAAGCCGGGTTCTGTACCGGGTTGCCCCGGGTAGCAATCATTCCTCTAGGCCAGCAATCGCTCGCTGGCTCAAGCAACCTACCCGCCCCCAACGCGGGCCGCGCCAATAGGGGCCTATTTGGTCTTGCTTCGGGTGGAGTTTACCGTGCCACGAACTGTTGCCAGTCGCGCGGTGCGCTCTTACCGCACCCTTTCACCCTTACCTGATCCCTTGCGGGCCATCGGCGGTCTGCTCTCTGTTGCACTGGTCGTAGGCTCGCGCCCCCCAGGCGTTACCTGGCACCCTGCCCTATGAAGCCCGGACTTTCCTCCCCTCCGCCCGTCTGTCCCGAGGGACACAACGACGAAGCAGCGATTGCCCAGCCAACTCCGAGGCGCGGATTATAGCCTCGTGATGCCGGCGGGGTAAACCGGCAATTCCCGTTTACGGCAATTAATAGTGCTCGAGGCCGTACTTGTAGAGGGCATTCTTCTTCACGCCGTGGATCTCGGCGGTCAGCGCCGCCGCTTTTTTCAGCGGCAGCTCGGCCACCAGCAGCCCCAGGGTGCGGAGAGCCTCAGCGGGCAGCTCTTCATCCAGCTTGCTGGCGCCGGCCACCACCAGCACGATCTCGCCGCGGCAGCGATTTTCATCTTCGCCGAGCCAGGTCAGCATCTCGGAGGCTGGCAGACCGTGGATCGACTCGAAGGTCTTGGTCAGCTCGCGGCAGACCACCACCTGGCGCTCGCCAAGGATGCGAGCAATCGCCTCCACCGTCTCCTGCACCCGGCGCGGGGATTCGTAGAACACCAGCGAGCGGGTGTCCTCAATCACGGCCTGCAGGCGATCATCGCGCCCCTTGGCTTTGGCCGGCAGAAAACCCTCGAAGGCAAAACGGTCGGTGGGCAACCCGGCGGCGGAGAGCGCCGTGATGGCGGCGCAGGGTCCGGGCAGCGGCACTACTTTTACCCCGGCTTCGCGACAACGGGTGACCAGGTGATAACCAGGGTCGCTGATGAGCGGCGTGCCCGCGTCGGAGACCAGAGCCACGCTCTTGCCTTCTTTGATACGGCCGATCAGCACGTCGGCTTTCTGCTGTTCGTTGTGATCATGCAGCGCAAAGGTCGGCACCGAGATCTGGTAGTGGCTGAGCAGGATGCCGGTATGGCGGGTATCCTCGGCGGCCACCAGATCGACGCTGCGCAGCACATCCAGTGCTCGCTGGGTGATGTCGGCCAGATTGCCGATCGGAGTGGGGACTATATACAGGGTTGGGATGTCACTCATGGGAGCTCCGAGTGTCCCGACAATTGTGTCGCCATATTGGCCCGTTTACACTATGGAGAATTTCAACACTGGTCGGGGAATGAACTTGAACCGGGTTATAAAGCAGCTAAGTGTATCACGACTCTTCGGCATCCTACTCGCGGCAGTCCTGCTCGCCGCCTGTGCGTCGGAGCCCAATCAACCCGCTGGCCAGTCCGGCATGCCGTCGGCCTTCTCGGATCTCACCAAGAATGCCCAGTGGTATCTGGCCCAGGTGGACCCGGCCAAACCGGCCGAAGCCTTCACCTGGCAAGTGATGGCGGCGCGCAGCTATCTGGCGCTCGGTCAGGCCAAGCCGGCCGCGGCCCTGTTCCAGCAATTGCAGAAGCAGGCCCAGAGCACCGAGCAGAAGGCCCAGCTGCAGCTGCTGCAGGCTCACCTGCTGCTCGCTCAGGGCAATGCCAACCAGGCGCTGATCCTGCTGGAAGGCAAGCCCGATGTGGCGCTGGATGCTGATACCCAGAAGGACTGGTACCGCCAGCGCGTGGTACTGCAGCTCGACATCAACAACAAGTTTGGTGCCGCCAAGTCGCTGATCCTGCTGGAGCCCTACTTGGCCCAGAATGAGCTGGCCACCAATCATCAGCAGATCTGGTCCCTGCTCAAGAGCATGACTCCTTCTACCCTGCAGGCTCTGGAAGAGGCACCGGCTCCCGATGTCACCACCGGCTGGCTGCGGCTGGCGGCGCTGGTAAATGAATTCGGTGCCCAGCCCAATCAGCTGGCTCGCCAGCTGGCCGGCTGGAAACAAGCCTTCCCGAACCACCCGGCCCAGAAAGACATGCCGGCCGGACTCGGTGATCTTGCCACCAGCAACATCAATGCACTGCAGCAGATCGCCGTCTTCCTGCCGCTGTCCGGCAACCTGGAACCGCAGGGTGCGGCAATTCGCAACGGCATGCTGATGTCTTACAAGGAAAATCAGAGCCAGTTTACCCTGAACTTCTACGATACCCAGACCAAGTCGACGGCGGATCTCTACAAGCAGGCCATTCAGGAAGGGGCCAACATGATCATCGGCCCGCTGCTCAAAGACCGGGTCGAGGAGCTGCTCAAGGCCAATCCGACCGTGCCGGTACTGGCGCTCAACGAGCTGGACAAGCCGATCGTCAACGACACCACCTATTACTTCTCCCTCTCAGCCGCCGCCGATGCAACGCAGGCCGCCCAATACCTCTATGGCCAGGGTTATCGCAAACCCCTGCTCATCGCCGCCCAGGGGCGGATCGGCTACAGCAGCATCAAGGCGTTTGAACAGGCCTGGGCGACCGTAAGCCAGGACAAACCGGTCGTCGCCACCTTCGGTGCCCGCAACGAAGTTCAGGGTATGGTCAAGAATGCGTTGAGCGGCCGCTCCACCGCACGGGCTGGCGAAGTTGTTCAGCTCTCCGCTGCCGCCCCGCGCAGTATCGACGTGGTCTATGTGGTCGCCAACAGCCTGGAGACCCGGATGATCAAGCCCTACGTCGACATCTCGGTCAATCCGATGGGCAGCCTGCCGATCTACAGCAGCTCGCGCAGCTACGACAGCGCCACCACAGAGGTGGCCTCCGAGCTCAACGGCATGCACATCTCCGACATGCCGCTGCTGCTTGGCGGTTACGAGAAGCAGCGCGAGCAGATTGCCCTGCTCTGGCCGCAGACCCAGGGCGACCTGCTGCGTCTATTTGCGCTGGGCTATGACGCCGTCAGCCTGGCAGAGAACCTGCAGCAGATGCGCAAGGTCAACGCCATGCAGCAGCCCGGCATGAGCGGTCAGCTGAGCGTGGATGCCGGCGGCAACATAGTACGGGTACTGGACTGGGCCACCTACCAGAATGGCAAGCTGGTCAGTGACAGCGCCATGCCCCAGCTCGAGGGAGTCCCCCATGAAGGTACTTCTGGCACGGATGCGCCGGCAGTTACAGAACCTGTTCCCGTCACCAACGAGCAAGGGACAGCACTTTGAGCAGGTAGCGGAGCGCTGGTTGCAGGCCCGCGGCCTGCAACCCGTGACCCGCAACTATCGCTGCCGGGGCGGCGAGATCGATCTCATCATGCGCCAGGGGGAGACCCTGGTGTTTGTTGAAGTCCGTTATCGCGCCCAGGCCAGCCACGGCGGCGCCGCCAGCTCCGTCACCCGACGCAAACAGCACAAGATCGTGCTGGCGGCACGCCACTATTTCAAGCAACATGCCATCAACGAGGCCAATCAGGCCTGCCGATTCGATGTGATCGCGTTCGAAGGCGACCAGCCGGACTGGATCCAGAACGCATTTTAAGAGGACCCCATGACTGACCGCATCAAAGAAAACTACACCGAGAGCATCCAGACCAAGATAGCCGCCGCCGAGGCGCTGCCGGATGCCATCCATACTGCAGCCCAGATGCTGACCATCTGTCTGCTCAATGGCCACAAGGTGATGGCATGCGGCAATGGTCCCTCCGCAGCACTGGCCCAGCTGTTCATCTCTGAACTGGTCAACTGCTACGAAACCGAGCGCCCCTCCCTGCCCGGCATGGCGCTGACCCCGGACATGGCAACCATCAGTGCCATCGCCACCGATCACGGCTTTGAAGAGGTGTATGCCAAGCAGATCCGTGCACTCGGTCAGCCCGGCGACATCCTGGTGGTCATCACCACTACGGGTAACAGCCGCAGCCTGATCAAAGCCGCCGAGGCCGCCCTCTCTCGCGATATGACCATAGTGGTGCTGGGTGGCGGTGATGGCGGCGAGATCGCTGGTCTGCTCGGTCCCAACGATGTGGAGATCCGGGTGCCATCTGCCCGTCGCCCCCGCATTCTGGAAGTGAACCTGTTGACCCTGCACTGCCTGTGTGATCTCATCGACCAGACTCTTTTCCCGCAACAGGAAGATTGAAACCATGAAGAAGCAAACGCTCCTACTCGGCCTGCTGGCCGGCGCCCTGCTGCTGCAAGGTTGTGCGGCCGTGGTGGTCGGTGGTGCCGCCGGTACTGCCAAGGCTTCCGGCGATCGCCGCACCCTGGGCGCCCAATGGGACGATCAGGCCATCGAACTGAAGGCGGCCAACCTGCTGGCCGACAACAAGCCGCTGAGCGCGGCCAGCAAGATCAGCGTCTACAGCAACAACGGCCGGGTACTGCTGGTCGGTCAGACACCTTCTGACGCTTACAAGCTCGAGGCTGGCAAGATAGTGGCCCGTATCGAGGGGGTGCGCCACGTCTACAACGAGCTGCGCCTCGGCCAGCCGGTCAGCATAGGGGTACGCAGCAACGACACCTGGATCACCTCCAAGGTGCGGGCTGACATGCTGGGCGCCAAGAACTTCGACAGCGCCAAGGTCAAGGTGGTCACCGAGAATGGCGAGGTGTTCCTGATCGGCCTGGTGACCCGCCAGGAGGGGGATCAGGCCGTCGAGATCGCCCGCCACGTCAGCGGCGTGAAGCGCGTGATCAAGGCCTTCGAGTTTGCCCAGAACTGACCCTGTTGATCACCATAAAAAAACGCAGCCAATTGGCTGCGTTTTTTTATTTGATGACCTTCAGGGTCGGACGGCCGCTCGGGCGCGGCGGTTCCGGCTCAGGCTCCACCGGCGCTTCGGCCTGCTCCAGCCAGAGATCATAGCCAGGCTCGGGCGGGAACATGGTGCCCACGCCGTTTTCCCGGGCATGAATGGCCAGCACGGCCGCCATCGGGATGTAGACCTGCTGGGAAACTCCACCAAAACGGGCGCTGAAGCTGATGGCATCATTGTCCATGTGGAACTGCCCAACCGCACGAGGTGCGATGTTCAGCACTATCTGCCCATCCTGGACGAACTGCATCGGCACCATCACATGGGGGATGTTGACGTTGACCACCAGGTGAGGGGTCAGCTCATTGTCCAGCAACCAGTCAAAGAACGCCCGCAACAGATACGGGCGACTGGGCGTCATCGTCGGTTCCATGCTCATACGCCAGCGCGGATCTCGCGCTCGGCTTCGGTCAGGGAAGCCTGGAAGGATTCACGTTCGAACAGACGAACCATGTAGGCCTTCAGCTCTTTGGCGCCACGACCGGTGAAGTCGATGCCCAGACTCGGCAGACGCCACAGCAGCGGGGCCATGTAGCAGTCGACCAGACCGAACTCTTCACTCATGAAATAGGGCATCTCACCGAAGATGGGGGCGATGGCCAGCAGGTTGTCCCGCAGCTCGGCACGCGCCGCATCCACGTCGGTACCCGCCATAATCTTGTCGGCCAGGGAGTACCAGTCCAGCTCGATGCGATGCATCATCAGACGGCTGTTGCCGCGCGCCACCGGGTATACCGGCATCAGGGGCGGGTGCGGGAAACGCTCGTCCAGATATTCCATGATGATGCGCGAGGTATAGAGAGCCAGCTCCCGATCAACCAGGGTCGGTACAGTGTTGTACGGGTTCAGCTCGGCCAGCTCATCCGGCAGGTTGGCAGGGTCTACCTGGCAAATATCTACGCTAACACCCTTCTCCGCCAGGACAATGCGCACCTGATGGCTGAACATGTCGTTGGCACCGGAAAACAGCGTCATTACCGAACGCTTATTGGCAGCTACAGCCATTGAACCCTCCCGTCATTAAAAAGCAGAAACGGCAATGAAGTATCTTGGACTTCATTGCCGTGCATTATATTACCCGGATCTGGTCGCTTAGTGAACGTCGCGCCAGAATTCCTTCTTCAACAGCACAGTGAAGATGAAGAAGATCACGATGAAACCAAGCACCCAGAAGCCCATGCGTTCGCGCTCCTGTTGTACCGGTTCAGCCGAGTAGACCAAGAAGTTTACCAGATCCAGCACCGTCTGATCATACTCTTCGTTATTCATTTCACCGTTGCCGTCAGATTTGATGCTGACAACCTGCTGAACGTCGACACCATCGACCTGGTGGGTCGCAAACTCGGCGCGGGGCGTCCCCTGCAGCGGCTCCAGCACGTGAGGCATGCCCACGGACGGGAACACGGCGTTGTTCACCCCGAATGGACGGGTCTCGTCCACGTAGAAGGAACGCAGATAGGTGTAGATCCAGTCCGCGCCACGTACCCGGGCGACCAGCGTCAGATCGGGGGGCGGTGCACCAAACCACTTGGCCGCATCCTTGTCCGGCACCGAGTTTTCCATCAAATCACCGATCTTGGCGCCATTGACGATCAGGTTGGCCGCCATCAGGTCTTCCGGGATACCGATGTCTGCCGCCACCCGGTTGTAACGCTGGTACTGGGTGCTGTGACAGCCAAAGCAGTAGTTCATGAAGGTGGCGGCACCACGCTGCAGGGACGCCTTGTCGTTCAGATCATAGTGAGCCTTGTCCAGATGCACGGCCCCGGTGTTGGCAAACACCAGTGACGGCAGCAGGGTCAGCACTGCAAATATTATTTTTTTCATTTGAATGTCACCCTTTCCGGCAGCGGCTTGGTGCTTTCATTCTTGCTGTAGAAGAACAACAGGACGAAGAACCCGAAATAACCCAGGGTACAGATCTGGGCGATCAGCGTCAGGGTCGGGGTCGATGGCAGCACGCCGAGTACCCCGAGAATGATGAAGCAGACCACGAACTGGGCGATGTTCAGCTTGTGCAGGGTGCTACGATAGCGCACCGAACGCACCTTGCAGCGATCCAGCCAGGGCAGCAGGAACAGCACCACGATGGAGAGGCCCATCATGATGACGCCCAGCAGCTTGTCCGGTACCGCCCGCAAAATGGCGTAGAAGGGGGTGAAGTACCATACAGGCGCGATGTGTGCCGGGGTCTTCAGGCCGTTGGCCACTTCAAAGTTCGGCTTCTCGAGGAAGTAACCCCACATGTCCGGCTTGAAGAAGATGATGGCGCAGAAGAAGAACAGGAAACCGGCTACGCCAATCATGTCCTTGACGGTGAAGTAGGGGTGGAATGCCACCGCATCCAGCGGCCAGCCGTTCTCATCCTTGTGCTTCTTGATGTCGATGCCGTCCGGGTTGTTCGACCCCACTTCGTGCAGCGCTAGGATGTGCATGGCAACCAGCATCACCAGCACCAGCGGCAGGGCGATGACGTGCAGCGCGAAGAAGCGGTTGAGGGTAGCGCCAGAGATGACGTAGTCACCCCGGATCCACAGGGTCAGATCGTCGCCGATGACCGGAATGGCACCGAACAGCGAGATGATGACTTGCGCGCCCCAGAAGGACATCTGGCCCCACGGCAGCAGGTAGCCCATGAAGGCTTCCGCCATCAGGCAGAGGAAGATCAGCATGCCGAAGATCCACAGCAGCTCGCGCGGCTTCTGGTAGGAGCCGTAGATCATGCCGCGGAACATGTGCAGGTAGACCACGATGAAGAAGGCGGACGCGCCGGTGGAGTGCATGTAGCGCAGCAGCCAGCCGTAATCCACATCCCGCATGATGTACTCCACGGAGGCGAAGGCACCTTCGGCGGAGGGGTTGTAGTTCATGGTCAGCCAGATGCCCGTGATGATCTGGTTGACCAGCACCAGCATGGCGAGCGAGCCGAAGAAGTACCAGAAGTTCAGGTTCTTGGGCGCCGGATACTTGGCCATGTGGTCGTTGTACATGGCGGTGAGCGGAAAGCGATAGTCAATCCAGCCCATCAGTTTGGCAAACATGGTCAGGCCTCCTTGCCATCGGCACCGACCAGGATGGTGGTGTCGCTAAGATATTGGTACGGCGGAATGACCAGGTTCAAGGGTGCTGGCACCCCCTGGAACACTCGACCAGCCATGTCGAACTTGGAGCCATGGCACGGGCAGAAGAAACCGGAAGTCACCCCCTGCACCTGTTCGCCGAAGTTGTCCGGCAGGTAGGAGGGAGAGCAGCCCAGGTGGGTACAAATACCGACGGCCACGAAGATCTCCGGCTTGATGGATCTGTAGCCATTGTGGGCATAGTCGGGTTGTTGGGGCTCGTCAGAAGCCGGGTCGCGCAGCTTGTCGTCATGCGCGGCCAGGGCATCCAGCGTCTGTTTGGTGCGTTTCACCACCCAGACCGGCTTGCCTCGCCACTCAACACGGATGAGCTGGCCTGGTTCCAACTTACTGATATCCACTTCAACCGGAGCACCCGCCGCTTTGGCTTTGGCACTCGGGTTCCATGACTTAATAAACGGCACTGCGGTAAAAGCAGCTCCTACCCCACCAACGGCGACCGTTGACCAGGTAAGAAATCTGCGGCGACCGGTATCAACTGGCGCATTGCTCATCCAAAAACTCTCCCATGTGGACTCCGCACATTCTTATTGTGTCCCTGTTCCCCTTTCTTCCGTGACAACAGCGGCGGAAGCGGAGTTACAATTGTCACAGAAAAACCGAGGGAATTTTAAAGAAAAGATAACAACTTGACAAGAAAGAGAAGCGAAGGTCAAAAACAATAAATACACAATTTTTTGTCTTTTGTGACGTGGTGTTAGCAATACCGTTCGTAATATTACCAATAAAAAAAGCCTGGCACGTGGCCAGGCTTTTTTGACACTCGCGAGAGTGCGTACAAAAAGCGAATTAACGCTTGGAGTACTGCGGACGCTTACGAGCTTTGTGCAGACCGACTTTCTTACGCTCAACCTTACGGGCATCACGAGTAACAAAGCCAGCTTTACGCAGTTCGGAACGCAGGGTTTCATCGTACTGCATCAGAGCACGAGTGATACCGTGACGGATCGCACCAGCTTGACCGGAGATGCCGCCACCGTTAACGGTGATGAACAGATCCAGTTTCTCGGTCATCTCAACCAGTTCCAGCGGCTGACGAACTACCATGCGGGCAGTCGGACGGCCGAAGTACTGCTCCAGGGAGCGCTGGTTGATTACGATTTTACCGCTACCCGCTTTGATGAATACGCGAGCAGTGGAGCTTTTGCGACGGCCAGTACCGTAGTATTGATTTTCTGCCATGTTGCCAGTTCCCGATTAGATATCCAGTACTTGAGGTTGCTGAGCAGCATGAGCGTGCTCGGCGCCTGCGTAAACTTTCAGTTTACGGAACATGGCACGGCCCAGCGGACCCTTCGGCAGCATGCCTTTGACGGCAGCTTCGATTACCATTTCCGGTTTACGCTGAATCAGCTTGTCGAAGCTGATGGACTTGATACCACCCGGGAAACCGGAGTGAGCGTGGTACATTTTGTCGGTAGATTTCTTACCGGTTACGTGTACCTTCTCGGCGTTTACAACGATGATGTAATCACCGGTGTCAACGTGCGGAGTGTACTCGGCTTTGTGCTTACCACGCAGACGAGCAGCGATCTCGGTTGCGATACGACCCAGAGTTTTACCTTCTGCGTCCACAATGTACCAGTCACGTTTTACGGTTTCTGGCTTGGCAACGAAAGTTTTCATTAAGTTAAACCCAATTACCTGTTACAGACCCAATTGCTTATGGGGGCTCTCCCACAAACAACAAACGATGGCCTACCTGTACCCCTTCGAATACAAGTAAAGCTTAAAGTGTTGCTGTCTTATCGACAGCTGTAACGTGGGCCGGGCGATTATAAGTGAAGTTGCCTTAAATATCACCTGCTAATTTCACTGCCATGAAGCTAGCAAATGTCGCCCGGCCCTACCTGCCGCAGATGCCCATCCGACTGGCAGGCGCGGTATTGTGACTAAGGAAGGTGCACTCTGGCAAGGTATTCGTGCGATTGCATTTCCTGAAGCCGTGAAAGACAACGTTGGAATTCGAAATCCAGCAGCCCGTGACCATAGAGTTCCTGCATGGGCACCGCCGCCGACATGATGAGCTTGACGTGCCGCTCATAGAACTCGTCCACCATGGCGATGAAGCGGCGCGCCGCGTCATCCGTGCCTGCCCCCATGGGCTGCACATTGGCCAGCAGGACGGTGTGAAACAGCCGCGCCAGTTCGATATAGTCGCTCTGGGAACGGGGTGTGCAGCAAAGTTGCTCGAACTCCATATAGAGCACACCTTCCCCCATCCCCAGCGACGCCAGCTGACGGTGGTTGATCTCGACCTGGCCCGGCAGGGCCTGCTGAAGCCCGGTTAATTGTTGAAAATAGAGCTCGAGATTGGATTTTGCCTGCCGATCCAGCGGGAAGTGATAAATCTCCGCCTGCTCCAGCGTGCGCAGGCGATAATCGGTACCGCCATCCACGTTAAGTATCTCGCAATGACGCTCTATGAGGGCAATGGCCGGTAGAAAACGGGCACGTTGCAAGCCGTTTCGATACAAATCCTGCGGCGGTATGTTCGAGGTCGCCACCAGCACGACCCCATGGCCGAACAGCTCCTGGAACAGGGTCCCCAGCAGCATGGCATCGGTAATGTCGGAGACGAAAAATTCGTCGAAGCAGATGACGTCGGTCTCGTCGGCCAGCTTGCGGGCGATCAGCTTGAGCGGATCGGCCTGGCCGGTCAGCCCCTTGAGCTCATCGTGCACACGGTGCATGAAACGGTGGAAGTGGATACGCAGTTTGCGCTCCCCTGGCAAACTGTCGAAGAAAGTATCCATCAGCCAGGTCTTGCCTCTGCCCACGCCACCCCACATATATAGCCCCAGGATGGGCGTACGGGGCTTCGGCTTTTGCAGCCAGCCCAGCAGACCGCGGGATCTGGTCGGAGTCGGGGTTTGGCATAAATCCTGATAGAGTCGCTCCAGACGGGCCACTGCCATCGCCTGAGCGGGGTCGGCCACGAAGCCGGGGCGCTGCAAATCCTGCTGGTATTTTTGCTGCGGGGTCATCCTGTCGATTGCCTTCAAGTCCCTGAATGAAGGACAAAATGGTATCACGCCCTCGGGGTGCACGGTATAGTGCCATCAAGGCGTAGCGGCCGTTCAGGCCGCATTAACATACATTGGTTTAGCTGTAACAAGGAGCATCTATGAGTCTGTTAAACGGGATCCTGCTGGCTGTCGCCGCCTTGATTATCGGTATCATCATCGGTCGCTTCACAGTGCGCAGCCGGGATGCCGGCCGTCTGGAACAAGAACTGAAGAAGGCTCACAAGGAACTGGAAAGCTACCAGGGTCAGATCAATACCCACTTCGCCGACAGTGCCGCCCTGATGGAGCAGTTGGCCGAGCAGTACCAGACCCTTTATCGCCATATGGCGGAGCAGAGCAAATTCCTGGCCAAGGCCCAGGAGCCGCTGTTCCGTGAAACCCTGCTCGACGAGAGCAGCGATGTCCCGGCCAATGAAGAACCGGGTGTACCGCCCCGTGACTATGCAGGGGCCTCCGGTCTGCTCAAGCAGTCCAGTTAGTTCCCCGCGGAACTAATTGCGCTGTATCGTGGTCAGACCTTCACGATTGCATTGCAACTTTTTCTGGGAGCTGTTTTTCATATGCGTAAACCTCTTTCTGTGCTTAGTGTGTTAGCCCTCAGTGTCGGTATCGCCATGTCTGCGGCCCCCGTGCAGGCTGCACTGCCCTCCCTTTTGGCGAACAATCAGGAGATGCCGAGCCTGGCGCCGGTACTCGAACAAGTCACCCCTGCCGTGGTCAACATTTCCGTCTCCGGCAAGAAGATCACCCGCCAGCGTCTGCCGGAACAGTTCCGCTTCTTCTTCGGCCCCAACATGCCTGACGAACAGGTGAGCGAGCAGCCCTTCCAGGCGCTCGGGTCCGGCGTCATCATCGACGCCAAGAAGGGCTACGTGATCACCAACGCCCACGTGGTGCACGAGGCGGACGAGATCAAGGTCAACCTGAAGGATGGCCGTGAATACGCCGCCAAGAAGATCGGCGAAGACAAGCAGTCCGACATCGCCCTGCTGCAAATCAAGGCCGAGGATCTGGTTCAAATCAAATTCGCCGACTCTGACGAGCTGCGGGTCGGTGACTATGCGCTGGCCATCGGCAACCCGTTCGGTCTCGGCCAGACCGTCACCTCCGGCATCGTCAGTGCGCTTGGTCGCAGCGGCCTCAACATCGAGAACCTGGAAAACTTCATCCAGACCGATGCGGCCATCAACTCGGGCAACTCGGGTGGCGCCCTGCTCAACCTGCGTGGCGAGCTGATCGGCATCAACACCGCTATCCTGGGCCCCAACGGCGGCAACATCGGCATCGGCTTTGCCATTCCGTCCAACATGGTGCGCGACCTGTCCGAACAGATCGTGAAATACGGTGAAGTCCGTCGTGGCCAGCTGGGCATCATAGGGACCGAGCTCACCTCCGAAGTGGCCAAGACTTTCGGCTACAACAAGAAGGACGGTGCCTTCGTCAACCAAGTCATGCCTGACTCCGCGGCAGCCAAGGCCGGCATCAAGCCGGGCGACATCATCGTCAGCATCGACGGCAAGGCCATTCGCTCCTTCGGCGAGCTGCGGGCCAAGATTGCCACCATGGGTGCCGACAAGCAGGTGGCACTGGGCCTGATCCGCGATGGCAAGGAGCAGACCGTCAAGGTCACCTTGAAGAAGGCGGATGACAGCGAAATCCTGGCCAGCGCGCTGCACCCGGCACTGGAAGGGGCCAAGCTGAGCACCACCAGCGAGCCGGTGAGCGGCGTGGCCGTCTCCGAGATCGATCCGCGCTCCCCTGCCGCCGCCTCCGGTCTGCAGAAGGGCGACGTCATCATCGGCGTCAACCGCCTGCGCATCAACTCGCTGGAAGAGCTGAGCAAGGCACTGAAGAACAAGCCGGATGTGCTGGCCCTCAACATCCAGCGCGGCGACTCTTCGCTCTACCTGGTAATTCGTTAATCTCCTCTCACCCGCGGCGCCTGCCGCGGGTGATTTTTATCCACCGATAGTGTTATTCTCTGCCCGCTCTATGTACGGATGAGAATGACATGAAAATCCCCCCTATAGTCAGTTACTTGGGCAAGTCTGTCGGCTTCGGTCTCACCGTGGCGGCGCTACTGTTGCTGCTGTTTCCCAATTTTCGGGGCGGGGCCCAACTGCCCGGCCTCATCACCAATGCCCGTGAACTGAGCTTCTCCTACGCGGCGCACCGCGCCGGCCCTGCCGTCGTCAACATCTATACACGCAGCTTCGCCCGCAATCAGGGCAACCAGACCGAACTCCGGCCCCAGGGGCTGGGCTCTGGCGTCATCATGAACCAGCGCGGCCACGTGCTGACCAACTACCACGTCATCGCCGATGCGGACCAGATCATAGTCGCGCTGCAGGACGGACGGGTGTTCAGCGCCGAACTGGTCGGCACCGACCAGCTCACCGACCTGGCAGTGCTCTACATAGAATCGGACAACCTGCCGGTGATCCCGCAGGATCCGGAGCGGTTGCCCGACGTGGGTGACGTGGTGCTCGCCATCGGCAACCCCTACAACGTCGGCCAGACCATCACCCAGGGCATCATCAGCGCCACCGGCCGCATCGGCCTCTCCAGCATGGGGCCGGACAGCAACGGCCGGCAGGATCTGCTGCAGACCGACGCCGCCATCAACGAGGGCAACTCGGGGGGCGCCCTGGTCAATGCCCGCGGCGATCTGGTGGGCATCAACACCGCCGCCTACCACCTCAACGGCAATCAGGAGAGCTACGGCATCAGCTTCGCCATTCCCTACAAGCTGGCCAAGCGCATCATGGACGAGCTGATCGCCAACGGCCGGGTGATCCGCGGCTACCTCGGCATCTCCAGCGTCGAGATCAATCCCATCGTCGCCCGCATGATGAATCTGGGTGACCTGCGCGGTCTGGTGGTGGAGAGCCTGGATCCCAACGGGCCGGCCACCAAGGGCGGGCTGAAGCGGGGCGACGTGCTGCTCAAGATCAACGGCGAGGCCATCAGTGGCGTGCGGGCCGCCATGGACAAGATCGTCGAGAGCCGGCCCGGCACTAAACTCACCATCTCGGTGATCCGCGATGGCAAACCGCTCGAGGTGGAGGTCATCATCGAAGAGGATCTGCGCTACCAGAACCGGGCCAGCGCGAGTGCGGCCACCGCCAGCTGACATCCCCACGGTCGGGGCGACGAGTCGCCCCTTCTACCCCCCTTTTCCCCTCCCGGCCGTGAGGCGACTCACAGTTTCAGCCAAGGGCCAGCAGCCCCTCATCCAACGCCAAGTGCGCCCCTGATCACACAAAACAGGCGCCAATGAGCACTCTTTTCCGCTTGATGCCGCAAAAGCGGCTTCAATTGGCCAGCTGACGCGCGAATTTCCGCTTCGAATCGGAAAAACGGTGCCTCCTCTCCCGAACATGACCGGCTTAGGGTAACGCTATCCCTTCTGCCAGCCTTGGAGAGCAGACATTGCACACAGAGACCCATGACCAGCCCCTGACCCCGGACAGCCCGGCCCTGCTGCGCCAAACCGACCAGATCCTGGCGCGCATCCATATCCTGCTGGCCGAACAGGGCATTCGCCCCAACGAGGTACAGCAGCAGATGCTGGCCTCTCACGTCAAAGCCATGGTGTGGCGCTCCCACAGTGGCGAACCGCTGCCAGAGGTCGACCTCATCCTGTTCGAGGAGATCTCCCCGCTCTCCCTGCGTCTGGCCGAGCAAGTCGTCAGCTGGCTGGAGCGGCTCGCCTATGAAGAGGCGCATCTCTTGTCCGTCCATTTCGAAGTAGCCAAAGAAAACGAACTCAGTTCAGTCAAAGGAGAATGCTAAATGACAGCCATCAAACTCGTGATCGGTGATCGCCTCGGCAAGGGCCAGAAAGTGGGTGCAGGCGCGGAAGCCGCCGGTGCCAGCGTGACCGTCATCCCCGGCATGGCCGCCGACATGAAGCTCGGCGACGTGATGAACAAGGAGCAGGCGGATCTCGGCATCTCCTTCTGCGGCAGCGGCGGTGCCGGCGCCATCACGGCCCAGACCAAGTACGGCTACAAGTGCCGTTACGGCATGCGATCCATCGAGGAGGGCGTGACCGCCATCAACGAGGGGTGCGTGGTGCTCGGCTTCGGCTTCATGGACAAGGAAGAACTGGGCCAGAAGCTGGTCGAGGCGTTTGCCAAGAAACACGGACGCGCATGATGAAAGAGGACTTCACCACCCAGGTCACCGTCAACGGCAAGGGCGCGACTCGTCAGCAGGCGTTCGCCGCCGCCCTCAGCCAGGTGCAATCCACGCTGCTCAAGGACAACCCGCGGGTGCTGCTGCGCATCGAACCGGTCGAGGTCGAGGTGATCGAGGCCGAGGAGTCGGTCCGGGTGGAGAAGTTCCTGTTCTTCTTCCTGCCGCGCCAACGCCACGAATACCGGGTTCGGCTCGCCATCACGGTCAGGGTCACCAGCCTGGACACCGACAAGGTGACCTTTACCCGGGTGTGACGCCGCCCGCGGCAACACCGCCACAAGAAGGATACATGGGATGTTTCTAATCATATTTATCAAGTCACTCATCATTGGCGGCCTGGTTGGCGTCGGGGTGGGGGCCGGCGCGGCACGGATGTTCCACGCCCCGACCGTGCAGGGGATGGGCGCCTTCCGAACCCTGGGCGAGCTCAACTCCTGCGAAGGGGATCCCGCCTCCCATTTCTCGTTTGGTCTGGGCTTCTTCTTCAACGCCTGGGCCTCCACGGTCGCAGCCGGCGCCTTCACCCAGGACGTGGATCACCGCATCCTGCCGAACTGGGGCGCGGCAGCCCTGATGATCAAGAATCGGGATCTCGCCACCACCCTGCATGACCCGAAGAAGATGGCCATCGCCTGCGGCATCATAGGTGCCATCGTGGTCGCCTTCCTCAACAGCACCGCCGCCGCCGTGCCGGCCGCCCTGCAGGTCACCGCGGTCAAGGTACTGGTGCCGGCCGCCAACCTGCTGGTCAACACCGTCATGCCGGTGATCTTCTGGCTGGCCGCCATCGAGGCGGGCAAGAAGTCCGGCTTCTGGGCCACCATCTTCGGCGGTCTGGCCCAGCTCATCATGGGCAACGCGGTACCGGGTCTGGTGCTCGGCATCCTGATCGGCAAGGGGGTGGAAGAGAGCGGCTGGAACCACGTCACCAAGGTGATGATGGCCGCCATCGTCCTGCTGTTCGTGCTGAGCGGCTTCTTCCGCGGCTTCGACATGAAACTCATCGAGTCCTTCCATCTGGGCATTCCCCTGTGGCTGGAAAACGTCCATAACCTGCTGAGCGGCAAATAAGGGGTCATGCCATGGATGAGAAACTGAAAAACAACTTCTGGTATGCCGACTGGTCCTTCCCCATCTTCGTCGGCCTGCTCTCGGCCGGGGTCTTTGCCGGTACCCACATGTTCTACCTGTACGGGGTCGGCGCCTTCAACGAGGTGGCCTTCGTCGCCATGCTCAAGGCCGGCATGGACACCGGTGCCTACGGCGCGGTAGCGGCCTTCGGCGCCAGCTTCCTGTTTGCCCGCATCATCGAGGGCTCTCTGGTGGGGATCCTGGACATCGGCGGTGCCATCCAGACCGGGGTGGGCCTCGGCGTGCCCGCCCTGCTGCTGGGGGCCGGCATCATCTATCCGGTGGAGAACTTCCCCGCTTCGCTGGTGACCGGCATGGTGATTGGTCTGGCCATCGGCTACGTGATCATCCTGGCGCGCAAGTTCACCATCAACCAGAGCAACTCCACCTACGGGGCGGATGTGATGATGGGGGCTGGCAACAGCTCGGGCCGTTTCCTCGGCCCCCTCATCATCCTCTCCGCCATGGGCGCCTCCATCCCCATCGGCATCGGCTCCCTGCTGGGTGCGCTGCTGTTCTACATGTGGGGCAAACCAATCACTGGTGGCGCCATCCTGGGGGCCATGCTGCTGGGTACCTTCTTCCCGGTTGCGCTTGCATAACCATCCGCCGCCCTGCGGGGCGGCACGCTAGAGGCCATCAGCATGTACGACATCATCATCAGAGCGGGGCGCCAGGGAGATGGCCGGCTCGTCGATATCGCCATCAGGGAGGGCAAAATCGCCGCCCTTGGCACCCTGCCGGAAACGGCCATGGCGCAGCAGACCCTGGATCTCGGCGGCCGGGTGCATGTGAGCGCCGGCTGGATCGACGGCCACACCCACTGCTACCCCGCCTCCCCCATCTATCACGATGAGCCAGACAAGGTGGGCGTGGAGTCCGGCGTCACCACCGTCATCGACGCCGGCAGCACCGGGGCCGACGACGTGGACGACTTCCAGCGTCTCGCCGCCGGCTGCAAGACCCGGGTGCATGCCCTGCTCAACATCTCCCGTATCGGCCTGCTGCGCCAGAACGAGCTGGCCGACAGCCGGGACCTCGACATGGATCTCGCCTCGGCGGCCATTGCCCGCCACCCCGGCTTCATCGTCGGCATCAAGGCGCGGATGAGCGGCAGCGTGGTGGGTGAGAACGGCCTGCAGCCGCTGCGCATGGCCAAGGCACTGCAACAGGCCCACGGCCGGCTGCCGCTGATGGTACACGTGGGCAACACGCCGCCGGATCTGGACGAGATCGTCGCCCTGCTGGGGGATGGCGATCTGCTGACCCACTGCTTCAACGGCAAGCCCAACCGCATCCTGACCCCGGCCGGCGAACTGCGCCAGGCGGTGCGTGAGGCGATGCAGCGGGGCCTCTTGCTCGACATCGGCCACGGCGGCGCCAGCTTCAGCTTCGAGGTGGCGGAATTGGCCATTGCCCAGGGGATCCTGCCCCGCACCATCAGCTCCGATATCTACTGCAAGAACCGCATCAAGGGGCCGGTCTACAGCCTGGCCCACGTGATGTCGAAGTTTCTCGCCATCGGCATGACCCTGGAGCAGGTACTGGCCTGCGTCACCCACCATGCCGCCGATGCCCTGCGCCTGTCCGGCAAGGGGCGACTCGAGGTGGGCGCCGATGCCGATCTGACCCTGTTCGAGGTGATGAGCGGCCCCACCCTCTTTACCGATACCGAAGCCGGCGCCCGCAATGGCGATCGGCAGTTGCTGCCCCTCGCCGCCCTGGTCGGTGGTGAACTGGTTCTGACTCACTATGGGAAATCACACCATGCCTTCTGTGTATGAGAAATATCAGCTCAAACCGGTGATCAACGCCTCCGGGCGCATGACCATTCTCGGCGTCTCCACCCCCGAACAGGAGGTGGTCGACGCGGTCAACTTCGGCCTTGGCCACTACTTCGAGGTAAAGGATCTGGTCAACAAGACCGGCGCCTACCTGGCCGACTTGCTGGATGTGGAAGATGCGGTGGTAGTCTCCTGCGCCAGCGCCGGCATCGCCCAGTCGGTGGCCGCCGTGATCGTGCGCGGCGACCCCTACCGCCTCGAGCAGTTGCATGCTCATGCCCACCATGTGCCGAGCGAAATCGTGCTGCCCAAGGGACACAACGTCAACTTCGGCGCCCCGGTCGGCACCATGGTCAACCTGGGGGGCGGCAAGGTGGTGGAGGCCGGCTACGCCAACGAGTGCTCTGCCGCCCAGCTGGCCGCCGCCATCAATCCCAATACCGCCGCCATCCTCTACATCAAGTCCCACCACTGCGTGCAGAAGAGCATTCTGTCGGTGGCCGAGGCAGCCGAGGTGGCCAAGGCCCACGGGCTCCCGCTCATCGTCGATGCGGCGGCCGAGGAGGATCTGCGTCTCTACTACAACCAGGGCGCGGATCTGGTCATATACAGCGGCGCCAAGGCCATCGAAGGGCCCACCAGCGGGCTGGTACTCGGCAAGCGCCAGTACGTGGAGTGGGTCAAGCAGCAGGCCAACGGCATCGGCCGTGCCATGAAGGTGGGCAAGGAGGGGATCCTCGGCCTCACCCACGCCATCGAGCGCTACCTTATCAAAGAGAAGGAGAGCGGCGCCGCCATGGTCGCCAAGATGACCCCCTTCATCGAGCGCCTCAACCAGCTGCCCGGCGTCAGCGCCAAGGTGGTGTGGGACAGCGCTGGGCGCGACATCGCCCGCACCGATATCGTCTTCGACCACCAGCAGATCGGCATGACCACAGTGCAGGTCGTCGCCCGTCTGCAACAGGGCACGCCTGCCATCTACTGCCGCGGCTACAAGGCCAACGAGGGGCACATCGAGATCGACGTGCGCAGCGTCACCCAGCCCCAGCTCGACCAGATCCATGCCGCCATTGCCCACCTCGTTCAGGAGAACAACTGATGTCTCTTACTCCCAATTACTACCACGATCGGGTCTGCCTCAACGTGCTGGCCGGCTCCCGACAGAATGCCGTCGACATTTATGAGGCTGCCGAGGGCCACGTGCTGGTCGGTGTGCTCTCCAAGAACTACCCGGATGTGCCCTCCGCCGTCGCTGACATGCAGGCCTACGCCAAGCTTATCGACAACGCCCTCTCCATCGGGCTGGGGGCCGGCGATCCGCGCCAGTCAGCCATGGTGGCCGAGCTGGCTCGCCAGCTGCAGCCCCAGCACGTCAACCAGGTGTTCACCGGGGTCGGCGCCAGCCGGGCGCTGCTCGGCCAATCGCAAACGCTGGTGAATGGGCTGATCTCCCCTACCGGTACGCCGGGCATGGTGAAGATCTCCACAGGCCCGCTCAGCGCCGGGCAGCCGGACGGGATTGTCCCCATCGATACCGCCATCGCCCTGCTCAAGGACATGGGTGGCAGCTCGGTCAAGTTCTTCCCCATGGGCGGGCTGACCTGCCGCGCCGAGTATCAGGCGGTGGCCGAGGCCTGTTCCCGCCACGGCTTCTGGCTGGAGCCCACCGGCGGCATCGATCTCGACAACTTCGAGGAGATAGTGCGAATTGCGCTGGATGCCGGCGTCGAGAAGGTGATCCCCCACATCTACAGCTCCATCATCGACAGCGCAAGCGGTCAGACCCGTCCCGAGGACGTGCGGACCCTGCTGGCCACGGTGAAGCGGCTGCTGGCCTGATCGCCCTCAGGCACCGGTCCGATCACTTGCCGGTGCCTGGCTTGTCATTGACTCGCTTGTTAACATCGATTTTCTATTCTGCGACAGGAGTCCGATCCCCCCTCATGACCAAGCTGCCCCACCCCAGACTCCAGCAACTGCTCACCCTGCTCCACGCCGAACCGCTGCCGCAGGAGGAGCTGGCCCGCCGCCTCAACGTCTCCACCCGCACAGTACGCACCGACGTGGCGACCCTCAACGAGATCATCGCCACTCGGGGAGCCCATCTGATCCACCAGCGCGGCAGCGGCTATCAGCTCAAGATCTACAATCAGGAGCTGTTCGCGGCGCTGCTGGCGGCCCAGGAGCAGGAGAGCGGATTGCCTCGCACCAGCCGCGAGCGGGTGCTGCACCTGCAGATCCTGTTGTTGACGGCGGAGCAGGGCATCAAGCTCGACGAGCTGGCGGACACCTGGTATCTGAGTCGGGCGGCACTGCAGGGGGACATGGCGGAGGTGCGGGAGCGGCTCGCCCACTTCGAGCTCGCCATCGACAGCAAGCCCAGGCAGGGGATGCGGATCCAGGGGGGGGAGACGGCCATTCGCGCCTGTCTCACCCAGCTGCTCTATCAGGAGCTGCTGCACAGCAACCCGCTGCAGAGCCTGCTGCCCAACCTCTGTCCCAGCAAGACGCTGGAGGTAGTGGGCAATCACATCCACGAGCAACTCGGCCGCCACCAGTTGCGCCTGGCCGACGAGAGCCTGCAGCAGCTCGCCATCTACTGCGCCGTCGCCCTGCTGCGCCAGGCGGCGGGCCACGAGCTGCGCCAATTCACCGGCGAGGATCTCACGGCGCCGCTGCTGGCGGTCGCCCACGACATCTATGGCGAGCTGCCGACCCTGACCCCGCCGGGGGAAGAGGAGATAGCCTGCCTCGCCATCCAGATCCAGGCCCGCCTCACCGCCGATTCCCCCCAGCTCAGCCCGGCCATGGCGGCCGATAGCGAACAGCTGGTGGAGCATCTGCTGGGCTACATCCACCAGCACTACCCCTATGACCTGCGCGGCGACCTGCAACTGCGGGCCGACCTGCAGACCCATATCAGTGCCATGCTGCTGCGGGTCAAATACCAGATTGGCAGCCACAATCCGCTGGCAGACCACATCAAGCAGTATTACCCCCTCGCCTACGACATCACGCTGGCGGCCATCTCGGAGTGGATAAAGCAGACCCCTTACCGGCTGACCCACCACGAGATAGGCTATCTGGTGATCCATATCGGGGTCGGACTGGAGCGTCACTACGACATCGGTTACACCCGCCGTCCCCAGGCGCTGCTGTTGTGCGATGCGGGCAACGCCACCTTCCGGGTGCTGGAGGCCCGCATCAAGCGGGAATATCCCCAGCTGCAGCTGACCACGCTGGAGTCGGTGCGGGATTACGAAGGGCTGGTGCGAGTCGAGCAGGATTTCGTCATCAGTACCGTCAAGGTGAGCGACAAGAACGTGCCCGTGGTGCAGGTCGCCCCCTTCCCGACCCAGTACCAGCTGGAGCAGCTCGGCAAGCTGGTGCTGATCGATCGCACCCGCCCTTACCTGCTCGACAAGTACTTCGATGCCGACCACTTCATGGTGGTCAGCGAACCGCTCAGCCAGGGAGCGCTGTTTGATCGCATCTGCAGCCAGCTGGAGGCGGAGGATCTGGTGGAGAGCGGCTTTCGGGGATCCTTGCAGGAGCGGGAGCGCATCGTCTCCACCCTGCTGGGAGACGGCATCGCCCTGCCCCACTCCCTCGGTCTGCTGGCACGCCGTACCCTGGTCTATACCGTGCTGGCCCCGCAGGGGATTGACTGGGGCAACGGCGAGAGCGCCACCCTCATCTTCGTGCTGGCCATCGCCAAGGCCGACTACGAAGAAGCGATGGGGCTCTACGACCTGTTCCTGGCCTTGATGAACGAAAAAGCCAGCAGGAACCTGCTGGCTTGTCGGGATTTTGCCGCCTTCAAGGCGCTGGCACGCAGCGCACCTTGAGCATGCCGAGGCGCGTTACTCCTCGTTGAAGCCCGAGGTGAACAGCGCCACCACGGCGGCCAGGGCCTCCACTTCCTCGGGCCCCTCCACCTGAACCTCCACCTGCTTGCCCTGGGCGGAGTCCAGCATCAGCAGGCCGATCACGCTGTCCGCGTCGGCCTCGACCCCCTCTTCGTTGCGCAGCAACACGTGGGCATCGAACCCCTGCACCAGCTCGAACAACATCATGGCCGGTCTGGCATGCATGCCCAGTTTGTTTTTCACTTCCACCGAGGCTGAGACGGTCATCTGATCTTCCTATTGGTCCATCAAAATTGCGGCGCACTCTTGTCGAGGGTGCGATGGCGGATCTGGACGTTCTTGCCCAGCAGGCGAAAGGCGCCGGCCAGCTGCTCGGCAATGAATACCGATCTGTGCTGACCACCGGTACAGCCAATGCCGACAGTCACATAGCTGCGATTGTTGCGCTCCAGGTGGGGCAACCAGGTCGCCAGCATGTTCTCGATCTGCAGGATGAACTGCATCACATCGGGCTGGCTGGAGAGGTAGCGGGCCACCGGCTCATCCTTGCCGGTGAACGGCTTGAGCTCGGGGATCCAGTGCGGATTGGGCAGGAAGCGGGCGTCGAACACGAAGTCGGCATCCTTGGGGATACCGTACTTGAAGCCGAACGACTCGAACACCAGCACCAGCTCGTTCTCCTTCTTGCCGAGCACCCGGGTCTTGATGAGCTCGCTCAGGTCGTGAATGCTGAGGTTGGTGGTGTCGATGCGCAGGTCGGCCGTCGAGGAGAGCGGTGCCAGCAGGTGGGTCTCTTCCCGGATCGCCTCGTCGAGCGACAGCTTGTTGCGCGACAGGGGGTGCAGCCGGCGGCTCTCGCCGTAGCGCTTGAGCAGGGTGGAGTTTTCCGCATCGAAGAAGAAACTCGTGAACTCCACACGCCCCTCGTTGCGTACCTGAGCCAGCAGGGTTTCCAGCTTGTCGGAACTCGCCGGCAGGTTGCGCACGTCGATGCTGACCGCCAGCTTGTCATACTGGCTCTCGACCGAGACGATCAACTGGGGCAGCAGGTTGACCGGCAGGTTATCCACGCAGTAATAACCAAGATCCTCCAGCACACGCAGGGCAACTGTCTTGCCCGAGCCGGAGCGCCCACTCACCACTATTAATTGCATCTTGTTCCCTCACCGCTTGGCGTCATTGCAAGGGCCTGCATCTCAGGCCGATGTCATGATCTGATAGAGTTCTTCATCGCTGGTTGCCTGGCGCAACTGGCGGCATACCGCCTTGTCGCCCAGTTTGGATGCCATCAGGGAAAGGGTCTTGAGGTGCTGCTTGCACTCGCTTTCCGGCACCAGCAGGGCAAACAGCAGGTCAACCGGTTGATTGTCGATGGAATCGAAGGGGATAGGCTCTGCGAAGGTCATCAGGATCGCGGTCGGCGGAAACTCGTCGCCGATCCGGCCGTGGGGAATGGCGATACCGGCTCCGATCCCGGTACTGCCCATCTTTTCTCGCGCCAGCAGGCACTCGAAGAGCACCTGACGAGAGGTCCCCAGGCGCTCAGCGGCTAACTCGCTGATGATCTCCAGGGCGCGTTTCTTGCTGGTACAAGGGACCGCACTTTTGGTGCAGTCCCGACTCAGTATGTGTTCAAGTTGCATGGTTATTTTTGGTTTAACTTATCTTTGTGCTTGATGATCTGCCGATCCAGCTTGTCCAGCAGGGTATCAATCGCCGCATACATGTCGGCATGCTGCGAGTTGGCGAACACCTCACCCCCGCTGACATGCAGCTTGGCTTCGGCGATCTGGTTCAGTTTTTCTACGCTCAACACCACATGAACATTGTTGATGTGGTCAAAGTGACGCTCGAGTTTGGCAAATTTGTTGTTCACATAATCACGCAGAGCTTCGGTGATCTCGACATGGTGTCCGGTCAGGTTGATTTGCATAACGTCTTCCTTTTGTTTTGCCTAAACCAGGCGTTTGCGCTGATTGGATGGCGGGATCAACAAGGATTCACGGTACTTTGCGATCGTGCGTCTCGCCACCATAATACCCTGTTCGGCCAGCAAATCCGCGATCTTGCTATCACTTAGCGGCTTGGCGGGATTCTCCGCCGTGACCAGCTTCTTGATGAGCGCGCGAATTGCGGTCGATGAGCACTCTCCTCCTCCCTCGGTGTTTACATGGCTGGAGAAAAAAAACTTCAGTTCGAAGATGCCGCGCGGCGTGTGCATGTACTTCTGGGTAGTCACCCGCGAGATGGTCGACTCGTGCATCTCCACCGCTTCGGCGATGTCGTTGAGCACCATGGGTTTCATGGCCTCTTCACCGTATTCGAAGAAGCCCTGCTGCTGCTCGACGATGCAGCTGGCCACCTTGAGCAGGGTGTCGTTGCGACTCTCCAGACTCTTGATGAACCACTTGGCTTCCTGCAGGTGGGAGCGGATGAACTGGGTATCCTGACTGGTGCGAGCCTGTCTGGCCATGGCGGCATAGGTCTCGTTGACCCGGATGCGCGGGGCCGAGTCAGGGTTGAGCTCGACCACCCACTTGTTGCCCTTCTTGACCACGGAAACATCCGGGATCACGTACTGGGATTCGCTCTGGATGACGCCGTTGCCGGGCCGCGGCTCCAGCTGCTGGATGAGATCCAGCACCTCCTTGAGGTCGTTCTCCTTCAGCTTGGTCTTGCGGGCCAAGGTGCGGTAATCGCGGTTGCCGAGCAGATCCATGTGCTCAAGGATCACCTCCCTGGCTTCGTTGAGCCAGGGCAGATCAGGTGAGTACTGGCCCAGCTGGATCAGCAGGCACTCCTGCACCGAGCGGGCGGCGATACCGACCGGATCGAAATGTTGCACCCGCTTGAGCACGGCCTCCACTTCATCGAGCTCCACCTCGACATCCTCGCTGCTCACCGCCGCCTGAATATCCTCAAGCGACACCGTCAGGTAACCGGATTCGTCGATGGCATCTATGATGGCGAGGGCGATGGCGGCATCCACGTCGCTGAACGGGGTCAAGCGCATCTGCCACAACAGGTAGTCCTGCAGGTTCTCGGTGGTTTCACCCTGATAGACGCTGTCTTCCCCGTCATGGATGGGGCCTGCGCTCTGGGCCGTGCCGGCCGAATAAACCTCTTCCCAGGTGGTATCCACCGGCAGTTCGTCCGGCATCTGATCCTGGGCCATGGCATCGCTGGAGTCGAGCTGGCTGACGTCCACCTGGTCGACCGGGCTGGTCTCCTGAACGTCGTTTTCCTCTTGCTCCAGCAAGGGGTTGTTGTCGAGCGCTTGCTGAATTTCCTGCTGGAGTTCCAGAGTGGAGAGCTGGAGCAGACGAATCGCTTGTTGTAATTGCGGCGTCATGGTCAGGGACTGACCGAGACGCAACTGTAATGTCGGCTTCATCTACGTCGGGATATCCTTATGGTCAGCGAGGCAGTCGTCACAGGAAATGAAGAGATGCCCCCTTACTATAGACTGAATTGATCGCCCAAATAGACGCGCTTGACCTGCTCATCGGCGAGTATTTCCGCCGGTGCACCTTCGGCAATCATCTTGCCGTGGCTGACGATATAGGCCTTCTCACATACGTCCAGAGTCTCTCTGACGTTATGGTCGGTGATCAAGACGCCCAAGCCTCTATCTTTGAGGTGCTGGATGATCTTCTTGATGTCTATCACAGAAATGGGGTCTACCCCGGCAAAAGGTTCATCCAGCAGGATAAAACGCGGCTCCGCCGCCAGCGCACGGGCGATCTCGACCCTGCGTCGCTCACCGCCCGACAGGCTTTGCCCCAGGCTGTCGCGGATATGGGTGATGTTGAACTCTTCCAGCAGTTGCTGAACCTTGTCCTCCCGCTCCTCACGGCTCAATCCCTTGCGGGTCTGCATGACCCCCATCAGGTTGTCGAACACCGACAGGCGCCGGAAGATGGAGGCCTCCTGCGGCAGATAGCCGATGCCGTTACGAGCGCGGATATGCATGGGTTGCAGGCTGATGTCCTGATCATCGATGGTGATGAGACCGGCATCGCTCTGTACCAGTCCCACGATCATGTAGAAGGAGGTGGTCTTGCCGGCGCCGTTCGGGCCGAGCAGGCCGACGATCTGGCCGGTGCCCACTTCCAGGCTCACATCGCTGACCACCATGCGACGCTTGTAGCTCTTCTGCAGGCCGGCTGCTTTCAACACTGCCATGGTTTATTTTCCCTGCTTCTTCTGATCGGCCGGCTTGTCGAAACTCTCGACCTGATCCGGCAGGAACACCGTCTTGACCCGCTGGTTCGGGGTTTTGCTCTCGGCAATCATCTTCTGTTTGACGATGTCGTAGCGAATGAGATCGCCATTGACCTGGCTGTCTTCCTGCTTGAGCTGGCCATCGCCGGTGATGGTCACCAGCCGGTTCTTGAGCTCATAGCGAATGCTGTTGCCGTGGGCATTGACCGGCTTGCCGTTGTCCAGGATCTGGAAGAAGGTGGCTGGCTTGCCATAAGCCGTCATCACCTCGGCCCCCTTCTCGCCGGAGCGGATCACCACCACCTTGTCAGCCTTGATCTTGATGGAACCCTGGGTGATGGTCACATCCTGTTCGAAGGTGATGCGGTTATCCTGCAGCTCGGCCACCTGCTTGACCGCGTCCACATAGACCTTCTCGGCAAAGTCGGACTCTTTGGCGCTCACGGTGCCGCACAGCAGCAGGGCCGCGAGGGCCAGATTAGCGTTTTTCATTGAAATAGATGGCATGGCCCTGATCCAGTAATTCGAAATATTTGCGTTCCAGATGACCCTTCAGGCCAACGCCCTCGGTCTGGAAGTCCTTACCCACTATGCTGACCTGCTGATTGCTTCTCACGTTCTGGGTCACCAGATCCAGCTCCAGATAGGGGGTATCCAGCGTGGAGATGAAGGAGGTGGGCAGCAGACCGTCCAGATGCACCTTGTCCCGCAGGATCACGTTGTCATCAGTGTTGAGCACCCCGGTCTCGGCGTTGACCTTCCACTCGGCTTCGCCCTGCTTGTCGAACATGTAGACCACCGGCTTGTCGAAGGTGGCCTGTTCCAGGATCTGGTAATACTCCGCATAGCGGGACTCCAGTCGCTCGGTACGCAGCCCCTCGGCATTGAAGCGGGTCGTCACCAGATTCTTGGCGGTGAAGTCCGGCTGATAATTTTCCACCTTGGTGGTCGGCTCCGGCGCCAGCTCGATATCGCCGAGCTGCCAGGCCGCCAGCGCCACCAGAAACAGCAGGGCGAACAACAGGGTCTGTCTGCTCATACCGAGGCCTCTGGCTGATAATCACCCAGCCCCTGGGCCTGCAGGATGAGATCGCACACCTCGCGCACCGCCCCCACACCGCCGGCCAGCCGGGTCACCATGTCGGCGCGCGCTAGCACCAGCGGATGGGCGTCGGCCACGGCAATGCCGAGGCCGCAGGCCTGCATCACCGGCAGATCGATGGTGTCATCTCCCATATAGGCTGCTTGCGATGCATCCAGCCCCAGCTTGGCCAGCAGCGCCTCGAAGTGGGGCAGCTTCTGATCCGCCCCCTGCACCAGGTGCTGCACCCCCAGGCTCTTCATCCGATCGCTGACGATGCGGGAGTTGCGCCCGGTGATGATGGCAATCTCGATCCCGGCATTGAGCAGCGCACGCATGCCGGCGCCGTCGCGAGTGCAGAAGGTTTTCAGCTCTTCGCCATCATTTCCCATGTAGATGAGGCCGTTGGAGAGCACCCCGTCCACATCGCACACCAGCAGGCGGATTTGCGCCGCCTGATCAAACTGGCTGCGCGTCACCGGACCATAGAGGGTCGGTACGTTTTGCATCAAATTACTCCGGCTTTCAGCAGGTCGTGCATGTTGAAGGCCCCCAGCGGGCGCTTGTCGCCATCCACGACCAGTAATCCGTTGATCTTTCTGGTTTCCATCAGCTTGACGGCCTCGGCCGCCATCATCTCTGGTCCCACGGTAACACAGTTCACCGTCATGACGCGGCTGATCGAGGTGTGATGGATATCCACCTGCAGATCCAGAATGCGGCGCAGGTCGCCATCGGTAAACAGGCCGGCCAGCACGCCGTTGCCATCAACCACCGCCGTCATGCCGAGCCCCTTGCGGCTCACTTCCAGCAGAGCCTGGCTGATGGTGGCATCTATCCCCACCTGGGGCAACAGCTCGCCGCTGTGCATCAGATCGCCGACTCGCAGCAGCAAGCGCTTGCCGAGCGACCCGCCCGGGTGAGAGAGCGCGAAATCGTCGGCGGTAAAACCGCGGGCTTCCAGCAGGGCCACCGCCAGCGCATCGCCCATCACCAGGGTCGCGGTGGTGCTGGAGGTCGGCGCCAGCCCCAGCGGGCAGGCTTCCTTCTCCACCTTGATGCACAGGTGTACGTTGGCTTCTTTTGCCATGGTGGAGGCCGGGTTGCCGGTCATGCAGATGAGCGGAATACCGCGGCGCTTGAGTACCGGCAGCAGGGCCAGGATCTCGTCGCTCTCACCGGAGTTGGAGATGGCGATGATGAGATCGCCGCCGGAGATCATCCCCAGATCGCCGTGGCTGGCTTCACCCGGATGGAGGAAGAAGGCGGGGGTGCCGGTGCTGGCCAGGGTCGCCGCTATCTTGCTTCCGACATGACCTGACTTGCCCATGCCGGTGACCACTATCTTGCCACTGCAACGCAGTATCATCTCGCACGCCTGATCGAAGGCATCGTTCAGGTACTGGTAGAGTCCATCAATCGCTTGTTTCTCGATGTCCAGCACGGTACGGGCGCTGCGACGAAAATCGAACAGTTCAGACACTTTTTCAGACTTTACAGACATAAAGGCACAGCTCCGGGCTGAAATTTGCTGCGGGATTATAAAAAAGTCTGTCGAGATAAGCGAATCGGATACTTCTTGGGCGTAAAAGAGAGACAATTGGTTACAAAAAACTGTCGCGCGTCTGGATGGGCAGACTGTTCAATAGTTGTTCCTTGCTGTTGCTTAGACCTAGACTAGCCCATAAAATTCGCTCTTCATTTACACCGGATGGACAATTGTTTGAACGATGACCTGATCACCATCTCCGACCTGACCTTCAGTCACGGAGATCGGCTGTTATACGACGGGATAAACCTGACCATTCCCCGTGGCAAGGTCACTGCGGTCATGGGCCCCAGCGGCATCGGCAAGACCACCTTGCTGCGGTTGATCGGCGGCCAGCTCAAGCCCGAGTCCGGTCATATCCTGTTTGACGGGGAAGATATCCCCACCCTCTCCCGCTCGCGCCTGTACGAAGTGCGCAAGCGGATGAGCATGCTGTTTCAGAGCGGCGCCCTGTTTACCGGCATGACGGTATACGACAACGTGGCCTTCCCGCTGCGCGAGCACTCCGGCCTGCCCGAGGAGCTGATCCACACCATCGTCATGATGAAGCTGCAGGCGGTGGGTCTGCGCGGCGCAGCAAAGCTGATGCCCTCCGAGCTCTCCGGCGGCATGGCCAGGCGCGCGGCGCTGGCCCGTTCCATCGCGCTGGATCCGGACCTCATCATGTATGACGAGCCGTTCGTCGGCCAGGATCCCATCACCATGGCGGTGCTGGTGAAGCTCATCAAGGATATGAACGATGCCCTCGGCATCACCTCCGTCATCGTCACCCACGACGTGAAGGAGGTGCTGAGCATCGCCGACTACGCCTATATCATCGCCAACCGCAAGGTGGTGGCGCACGGCACGCCGGCCCAGCTGCGCGAGGAGCACAATCCCGAGGTCGAGCAGTTCCTGAAGGGACTGCCCGACGGTCCTGTTCCGTTTCATTTTCCGGCAGGCGAGCTGCTACAGGATCTCTGATGTTGACAAGCCAGGTAAGCAAACTGGGGCGAAGCGGGGTGCGGTTCATCAGCGCCATCGGCCGCGCCACTATCATGTTGTTTCACGCGTTGGCGGGCAAACCCGCGCCGCGCAAGCACTTTCCGCTGCTGGTACAGCAGCTCTATGTGGTCGGGGTGCAGTCGGTCGCCATCATTCTGGTGTCGGGCCTGTTCATCGGCATGGTGCTCTCGCTGCAGGGCTACAACGTCCTGAAGGACTTTGGCGCCGAGCAGAGCCTGGGCCCGCTGGTCTCCCTCTCCCTGCTGCGAGAGCTGGGTCCGGTGGTGACCGCCCTGCTGTTTGCCGGTCGTGCGGGCTCCGCCCTCACCGCCGAGATCGGTCTGATGAAGGCCACCGAGCAGCTTTCGAGCCTCGAGATGATGGCGGTGGATCCGCTGCGTCGGGTGGTGGCACCGCGCTTCTGGGCCGGGGTCATCAGCATGCCGCTGCTGGCCTTCATGTTCAGCCTGATCGGCATCTTCGGCGGCAAGCTGGTCGGGGTGGACTGGCTGGGGGTCGATGAGGGGGGCTTCTGGTCCGCCATGCAGGCTTCCGTCGACTGGCAGGATGACATCATGCAGGGCGCCATCAAGAGCCTGATCTTCGCCCTGGTGGTCACCTGGATTGCGCTCTTTAACGGTTATGATGCCAAGCCGACTTCGGCCGGGATCAGTCAGGCCACGACCCGTACCGTGGTCCACTCCTCCCTGGCCGTGCTCGGCCTGGATTTTATACTCACCGCAGTCATGTTTGGATAAGGTAAAGATGAAGTTCAGCAAAGTAGAATTCCTGGTTGGCACCTTCATGCTGGCCGGCATCGGTGCCATTCTGGCATTGGCACTGCAAGTGGCCGGTTTGAGCTTCAAACCGGAAGGAGAAACCTATACCCTGCGCGCCCATTTCGATAATATCGGCGGCCTGAAAGTACGCTCTCCGGTCAAGGTGGGCGGCGTGGTGGTCGGTCGGGTCAGCGACATCAGCCTGGACGCCAAGAGCCAGGTTCCGGTCGTCTCCCTGCAGATGCAGAAGAGCGCCGGCGAGTTCTCCGAGACCAGCACTCTCTCCATCCTGACCTCAGGCCTGCTGGGTGAGCAGTACATCGGCCTGGTACCCGGTTTTACCGATGAGGAGATGGGCACCAGCATGCTCAAGGATGGCGACATGATTGAAGACACCAAATCCGCCATTGTGCTGGAAGACCTGATTGGCAAGTTCCTCTACAGCCAGTCTTCCGACACCAAGTCAGACAGCAAGTAAGGAGTAACCATGTTCAAGAAGATCGCCCTGTTGCTGGGCCTGATGACCAGCATGCTGTTTTCCCTGACCGCGCAAGCCACCGACGCCACCGACCCCTACGCCCTGGTGGATCAGGCGGCCAAGCAGACCTTCGCCCGCCTGAAATCCGATCAGGCCCAGGTGAAGAGCAACCCGGACCACCTGCGCGTCATCATCCGCGAAGAGCTGCTGCCTTACGTGGACAACCGCTTCGCCGCCTACAAGGTGCTCGGCAACCAGATCAAGCAGACCACCCCGGCCCAGCGTGACGCCTTCGTTGAGGTGTTCACCGAGTACATGGTGAGCTCCTACGCCGACGCCCTGGCCCATTTCGACAAGCAGACCGTCAAGGTCGAGCCGGGCAAGGCCGCCGGTGACAGCAACATCACCGCCGTCAACGTCAGCGTGAAAGAGGCCGGCAAGCCGGACATCTTCCTCGAGTTCAAGCTGCGCAAGAACAACAAGACCGGCGAATGGAAAGCCTTCGACATGGTCGCCGAGGGGATCAGCCTGCTCTCTGCCAAACAGAACGAGCTGGGTGGCCTCATTCGCCAGAACGGCATCGATGCGGTGATCGCCCAGCTGCGCGCCCACAATGCCAAGCCGCTGGTGCTCAAGTCATGAGACTGAGCGGCGAGCTGCAGGCGGCTCAGGTGATTGAGCTGTGGCAACGGCGGGCCGACTGGTGGCAGGAAGATCTGCTCGAGCTCGGCGACGTGACCACGCTGGATTCCGCCGGGCTGGCCCTGCTGGTCAAATGGGCCAAAGCCGCTCTGGCACGAGGCGCCACACCGCAACTGGTGGGCGCCTCCGCTGATTTCTATACCCTGGCCAACCTCTACGGAGTGGCCGGATTGTTTCAATCAACCCCGCTCACAACTGAGGACGCATAATGCAAGTCTCTGAAATTGAAGCGATACTCCTCGAGGCTCTGCCATTGTCCGAAGTCCATGTCAAAGGGGATGGCAGTCACTACCAAGTGATCGCCGTCGGTGACATGTTTGACGGCATGAGCCGGGTCAAGAAGCAGCAGGCCATCTATGCCCCGCTGATGGACAAGATCGCCAGCAACGCCATTCACGCACTCTCCATCAAGGCCTTTACCGATGCCGAGTGGAAACGCGAACGTAAATTTCTACTGCCCTCCTGATTTGGTATCAAACGTAAATGGACAAATTCAAGATCGATGGTCGTTGTACTCTCAACGGCGAAGTGACCATCTCTGGCGCCAAGAACGCCGCTCTGCCGATCCTGTTCGCCACCCTGCTGTGTGACGAGGAGATCCACCTCTCCAACGTGCCGCGTCTGAAAGACGTAGGGACCACCATCAAGCTGCTGGAGATGCTGGGCGCCACCACCAAGGTGAACGGCAACGTGACCGTACTGACCGGCGCCGTGAACAACCACGTAGCCCCTTACGAGCTGGTGAAGACCATGCGCGCCTCCATCCTGGCGCTGGGCCCGCTGGCCGCCCGTTTTGGCGCGGCTGACGTCTCCCTGCCCGGCGGCTGCGCCATCGGTGCCCGTCCGGTCAACCTGCACGTGCACGGTCTGGAGCTGATGGGCGCCAAGATCGTCATCGAAGAGGGTTACATCAAGGCTCGCGTCGACGGTCGCCTGAAGGGTGCCCACATCCTGATGGACATGGTCTCCGTCACCGGTACCGAAAACCTGATGATGGCCGCCACCCTGGCTGACGGCCGCACCGTGATCGAAAACGCCGCGCGCGAGCCGGAAGTGGTCGATCTGGCCTACTTCCTCAACGCGCTGGGCGCCAAGATCCAGGGCGCTGGCACCGACACCCTGATCATCGACGGTGTCGAGCGTCTGCACGGCGGCAACTACAGCGTGCAACCGGATCGTATCGAAACCGGTACCTTTCTGGTGGGCGCCGCGGTCACCGGCGGCAAGATCACCTGCCGCAACACCGACCCGACCCTGCTGGAAGCGGTTCTGGTCAAGCTGGAAGAGGCCGGAGCCCTGATTGAGAAGGGTGAAGACTGGATCACCCTCGACATGACCGGTCGCACCCTCAAGCCGGTCACCATCAAGACTGCCCCCTACCCGGCCTTCCCGACCGACATGCAGGCCCAGTTCACCGTGCTGAACGCGGTGGCCAAGGGCACCGGCATGGTCACCGAGACCATCTTCGAGAACCGCTTCATGCACGTGCCCGAGCTGGTACGGATGGGTGCCGACATCGAGTTGCAGGGTAACGTGGCCATCTGCCGCGACACCGAGCAGCTCAAGGGTGCCCAGGTAATGGCAACCGACCTGCGCGCCTCCGCTAGTCTGGTGCTGGCCGGCTTCGTCGCAGAAGGTTCCACCATAGTCGATCGCATCTACCACATCGACCGTGGCTACGAAGACATCGAGCACAAGCTGCAAGGCCTCGGCGGCCGCATCGAGCGCATCAAGGGCTGATTGCCGCCCCTGAGCAAAGCCGATACAAAAAGGCCCCTCGCACAGCGAGGGGCCTTTTTCATGAGCGCGGATCGGCGGGATGGCGGGGTCAGTGTCCCGCCAGCTTCATGTTCTCGACCAGCACAGAGCCTGTCTTGAGGCTGGAGCGCTCATCCTCATCGCTGCCCACCGCCACTATGTGGCTGAACATCTCTGCCAGGTTGCCGGCGATGGTGATCTCCTCGACCGGATAGGCTATCTCGCCATTCTCGACCCAGAAACCGGCGGCGCCGCGGGAGTAGTCGCCATTGACGATGTTGACCCCCTGCCCCATCAGCTCGGTCACCAGCAGGCCGGTGCCCATCTCCTTGAGCATACCATTGAAGTCCTGACCTGTGCTGGAGACCTGCCAGTTATGGATGCCACCGGCGTGGCCTGTGCTGGTCAGCCCCAGCTTGCGGGCCGAGTAGGAGGTAAGCAGCCAGCTCATTAGCTCGCCATTGCGCACTATGTCCATGTCGCGGGTAAGCACCCCTTCCCCATCAAACGGGGTGCTGGCGAGCCCTCCCAGCAGGTGGGGGAATTCCTGGATGGTGAGCCACTCGGGCAGGATCTGCTTGCCCAGTTTGTCCAGCAGGAAGCTCGACTTGCGATAGAGATTGCCACCGCTGATGGCCATCACCAGATGACCCCAGAGCCCGGCCGCCGTATCGGGATGGAACAGCACGGGTGCATGGCGGGTGGCGATCTTGCGGGCACCGAGGCGGGAGACGGTGCGCTCCACCGCCTCATCGGCAATGCGCTGCGGGCTCCAGAGCCCCTCCAGGGTACGGCTGGAGGAGTAGCCGTAATCGCGCTGCATGTCGCCGTCCTGCTCGCCGATCAGCACGCAGCTCAGGGAGTTGCGCGAGGCGGCATAGCCTTTGACGAAGCCGTGGCTGTTGCCATAGACCTTGATGCCGAGGTGACTGGAGAAACCAGCGCCATCGGAGTGCTTGATGCGGGCATCGCGCCCCAGCGCCAACCGCTCGCACTCGGTGGCCAGCTCGATGCCATATTGGGGGTCCAGCGCGACCGGGTGGCACAGCTGCAGATCCGGGGCGTTCCAGGCCAGCAGATCTGCATCTGCCAGACCGGCGCACTCATCAGGGGAGGTATGGCGAGCAATCTCCATGGCCGCTTCCACGGCGGCGCGAATGGCTGACGGGCTCAGATCCGTGGTGGACGAGGATCCCTTGCAGCCATCGCGATAGACGGCGATGCCGAGCGCGCCATCCTTGTTGAATTCGATGCTTTCCAGTTCACAACCGCGGGTGTTGACCGACAGCCCGGTCTGTTTGCTGATGGAGACTTCGGCCAGCGAGGCGCCCAGTCCCTTGGCGATATCCAGGGCCTCGGCAACCACGGCCTCGAGATGGGCTTGATCCTGGCGGATTTGGTCTTGCTGATCCATAACTCACATCTGTATGAAGGAAGGAAAGGGGCTAAGCATATCAGACCCCTGCGCCCAGCGGGAGAAGCTGGTAACATATCCGCCAAACGTGAATGACAGGAATCAAGAGACCGATGAGTCAATATCAAGACGACAACGAGTGGGAAGACTGGGGCCCCAGCAAGAGCCAGCTCAAGCGTGATGCCGAGGCGCTGCAGAAGATGGGGGAAGAGATCGTCTCCCTCAGCCACAGCGAACTGGAGAAGATCCCGCTGGATGAGGAGCTGGCCGAAGCGGTCGAACTGGGCCGCAAGCTCAAGCCGAAGAAGGACGAGTCTTTCCGCCGTCACCTGCAGTTCATCGGCCGGTTGATGCGCAGCCGCGATGTGGAGCCCATCGTCGAGGCGCTCTCCATCATCAAGAATCGCCACTCCACCGTCAACGCCCGCCTGCACCGGCTGGAGCAGTGGCGCGAGCGGCTGATCAACGAAGGCGACAGCGCCCTCAACGAGCTGATGTCCCAGTTCCACGAGCTGGATCGCCAGAAGCTGCGCCAGCTGATCCGCACCGCCAACAAGGAGCGGGAGCTGAACAAGCCGCCGGTGGCCTATCGCGAGATGTACCAGTATCTGCGCGGCGAGATAGAAGATTTGCTGTAAGTGATGACTCACGTTCGCCGACAGGCGGCGGTCAACACAAAATGAAACGGGGCCTATACGGCCCCATTTTTCATGACGTGACGCGTCAGTTACTCGCTACGCACTGGGTGTGGGTTTCCGGTTGCAGATAGGGCATCAGCAGCGGCGCCATCCCCTTGAGCACCTGTACCGGCAGGGCCGAGGTGAAGCGGAACTTGTCGGACTGGCTGCCGGGCACATAGGCCGTCAGGGTGCCGAAGTGATCATCCCCGATGTAGAAGACGAAGGTCGCGGTCCGGTTGCGGGCCAGCGAGCTGGTCACGTTGCCGTAGCGGCCCACCGTCTCGATCCGGTTGTCACCGGTCCCCGTCTTGCCCCCCATCTGCAACACTGTGCCGTCCGGCAGGGCGAAGGCACCGGCGATGCGCCTGGCGGTGCCCCCTTCTACCACCTTCGACAACGCGTTGCGCAGGGCGGTGGCCACCTCGACCGGCAATACCCGGGTCCCCTCGGTCTGCGCCGGCGTGAACTCTGTCTCGAACGGCGTGCCCTTGGCAAACGAGAGGTGCTCGATACGCAGGGTCGGCGCGCGGATGCCGCCATTCTGGATGATCCCCATCAGCTCGGCCAACGCGGCAGGGCGGTCGCCCGAGCTGCCCAGCGCGGTCGCCAGCGACGGCACCAGGTGATCGAACGGATAGCCCAGTCTGGCCCAGCGCTGATGGATATCGAGGAAGGCCTCGACCTCCAGCATGGTGCGGATCCGGCTGTCCCGGGCGCTGCGGTGACGGGTCTTGAACAGCCAGCTGTAGACCTCCTGCCGCTCGTCCCGGCTCGCCTCGACGGCATCGGCAAAGGTCGCCTTGTCAAACTCCTTGAGATAGGAGAGCAACCACAGCTCCAGCGGGTGTACCCGGGCGATATAGCCCTGATCCGGCAGCGAATACTTGCCGGGACCATAGCTGGTGTAGAGCTGTTCGATGCGCCGCTCACTCAGCTTCTCCCGCGGCAGACGTTTGGCCAGGAAGGCCGCGAAGGTCTCCTGCGAGGCATCCGGCATCAGGTAGCGGTGTACGGCGGCAAGGCGCACCGCGCTGGGTTTGAGGCCATCCAGGAAGGTGTCGAGCTGCTCCTCTGGAGTCTTGCCACGGTATTTGCGCCAGAAGCGCAGCAGATAGGTCTGTCCCTCCTTGTCTGCAAACTTGGCCAGATATTCGGTGCGGCGCGGATCCTTGTCATCCTTGAGCAACTGGGCGCGGTTGCCCTCCCGATAGAGGCTGTAGCGAACGATATCGCGCATCAAGCGCACGAACGGCAGGTTGATGGACTCACGCAGGGCATCGCGAATGGCCGGAATGCGGCCGTTGTCTTCGCGCCGGAAGTTGTTGAAGGTGTGCATGCCGCCACCGGTGAAGAACCCTTCGTTCGGGCTGGCGGAATACTTGCGATCCAGCGCAGCCTCCAGCATCAGGGGCAGGCTCTTGTCCTTGGCGGTCATCAGGTAAGAGACGGCCCAGCGGCTGATGTTGTCCTGATCCGACACCTCAATCTTGCGCAAGCTCTCGGGCGACATGCCGGCATAACTGTCGTGCAGCTCGGAGACGATCTCCAGATAGGTGGTCAGCACCCGCAGCTTGGCGGTAGAGCCCAGCTCCAGCTTGCTGCCCTCGTTGATGTCAAACGGCTGATCCGTGTTGTCGGTCTGCACCCGCACCTTGAAGCCCTGCGGCGATTTCTCGAACAGGGTGAAGCTGTACTTCACATCCCCCGTCTTCTCCGGCGAGAGCAGGCGCTCACCAAACAGGCCGACCTGAGCGGCAAACGTCGGATCAGCCAACTGTTGCAGGTAATGGGAAACCTCGTTTTGCAGCGGCATGTTGAGGCTGGTGTCGGCCGTCAGATCGAGCCGGTCCAGATCGTAGAGCTGCACCCCGAGCTGACGGCTGAGACGGGTACGGGCAACCTGCAACCCCTTGTTGTTGTTGACCTTGGTCACCGCCGGGGACTGCAGGAAGTCACGGAAGGTGATCTTGGCCTTCAGCGCAGCCTCCATCAGCGGGGGCGTAATCATCCCTTCCTGCACGAACAAACGCAGATAGCTGTCGGTCAGTGTGGCCAGTGCCTCACGTCCCTGAGCCAGGTAATAGGAGGGACGGCGATGGGCAATCATCAATGAAACCACCTGACGCAGTGCCAGCCCCTGCTCCGCCAACGAGGCATCCTGGTTGCGAGCGGGATCCAGCAGCCGGTTCACCTCGTCAACATTTGCACCGAACCAGACCCAGAGGCCATCACCCAGACCGTGCACCTCGCCATAACCGGGGGCCGCCGAGAGTGGCACCGAGTTGAGGTAGGCCCAGGCAACCAGCTTGCGTGCCTCCAGGGTCTCCGGCCCAAGCCGGTAAGCCCGCACGCTGGCGGACGCCATTTGGCGGATCTTCTCGGTGGGGGAGAGCGTCAGGCCATCCGGCGAGTGGCGGTACTTCTCGACCTGGGTCGCCAGGGTACTGCCGCCGGCCGACTGATCCTGCATATCCAGCGCCTTGCCCACCTGGGACATGGCCGCCTTGGCAAAACGGGGCCAGTCCACGGCCGGGTTGGCCAGCGGATGTTCATTGCTGAGCAGATCGCGGTTCTCGATGAACAGCAGCGACTGGATCACCAGCGGCGGGATGGAGGCAAAGTCCGGATAATAGTGGGTCGGATACTTGAACTGATAGAAGGGCTCTGCCCGGCAATCATGCAGGGTCAGACCGGCCTGGACCTTCTCGGTATAGGGGACGAAGAAGCCGCGGCTGGCGTAGTCATACAAGGCATCGGAGAAATGCACCTGCTCGCTGACCTGATAGCCACGCTGCAGCAGACGCTCCTGCATCATGGGCAGCAGCACATAACCCAGCCGCTTGTCGAAGGGGCCATCCTCGGGGAAGGCAATCTGCTTGCTAAGACCGGGCTCGACCTGATAGGTCAGCTTGGCGGCATAGCGGGAGATCTCCTGCGACTGCAGGCGCGATGTCTGCATCTCATAGCCCACCAGAGCAATCACGGCGGCCAGGCACAGTAAAAAGAGAAAGCAGAACAGCCAGCGCCACCAGGGACGACGCTTGCGCTTGTACTTCCCGTCCGCGCTTGGGACAGATGAATCCTGATATGCCACTTTGTTCAAATCCGTCTGTTCTGATGCGCCCATATCAGCCCCACCATGGTTGCGCAATTTATTGTGTTTCACTCAAGCTTAGTCGTTTCAAGTCAATGGCTTGAAATCTATTGACCGCTTTGTAGTGATGGTAACAGGGCGATCATGAAAAGGGGAGCCGATTGTTGCAGAGCGGCGAGAGATCCGAGCTGATGACAGAAAGCAAAACACCGGCCATGGGCCGGTGTTTTGGGAGAATAATGAGCGAGCTTACTTGCTGGAGCTCATCGCCTTGAGCTTGGAGCTCAAGTCTTTACGCTCCTTGGAAAGCTCGGCGTTTTTGATGATGTGATCATCCACCCGCTCTTCATAGTCGGCACGCATGTTGGCGATAATGGCCTGAACCTCATCGATGCTCATGCCCGGCTTGATGTAATCGCTCAGGTTGTCGAGCAGCAACACCCGCTTCTGGTTGTCACGGATCTTCTTCTCATTGTCTGCAATTTCACGCTTGAGCTTGTTCTGACGACGAGACATACGCACATATTCCAGTACATCGCTGAAGGTGGACTTGTTTACTTGTTCCATATCGATACCACTGACGTAAGGTTGATAAAAGCAGGCCAAGTTGCATCCGTACAGAGAAACGAGCATGAGAGTACGGGCCAACCCAAGATGCCCTTTACTCTACCGAGTTATGAAGCAGATACAACCCTAATTGCAGCTCTGGCGCCGGGTTTCGGCAGAGGAGAGCCGAGTGGGGAATAAGGTGTGAGGCAGGCACTGCTCATGCATCGAAGAACAGCTGTCAAATACGAATCAAGCTGAATTTCAGGCAATAAAAAAGCCCGCTCAGATGAGCGGGCTTCTTCAATTGGGTGCCTGGCAGTGTCCTACTCTCGCATGGCGAATGCCACACTACCATCGGCGCT
>NZ_JBFOCO010000030.1:0-2033 GCF_040907865.1 Aeromonas sp. s5 | reverse complement strand
AGCGACGCAGCTTTTGGCTGCTGCGGGAGTGGCATTCTACTCAACCGCCTTCTCGAGTCAAGCCTTATTTTCAAAGGCTTTTCGAGGCTACCGACTCAGGCTTTGCGTTGCCGCTTGCCGTGTCGATGGAGGCGCATTATAGGGAGTGAATTCGTTCTGGCAAGGGAATAATTGCAAAAAGATGGCCTTCATCGTTCAATCGCTCACAAAGCCACCAAAATGCATCTTAATCCAGCGAAATCAACCTGCGACAGGTGCTGCAACGGCAAAATCATGCAGATTGTCGTAGATGGCATCGGCCAGCTCAATCCCCGCATCAGTAATCGGCTTGCCTGTTCTGACCATGACCTTGTGACCGACCTTGGCATTGATGGCGGCTTTCAGGTCCGAAGGTTTGTCACCCACCATATAAGAGCGGCTCATGTCGATACCGAGCTCCCGCTGGGCAAGCAACAGCATACCCGGTTCGGGTTTGCGGCAGTCGCAGGGGGCACAGTGGTCCGGGTGATGGGGGCAGAAGTAGATACCATCGAGATCCACATCGCGATCGGCCAGGGACCAATCCATCCACTCGGTCAGGTTCATGAAGTCATCTTCAGTGAAGTAACCACGGGCGATGCCGGATTGGTTGGTCACCACGACCAGCAAATAGCCCTTTTTCTTCAGCAATTGCATGGCCTCAATCGCCCCGGGCAGAAAATGGAAGTCATCAACCTGGCTGACATAACCCGTGTCCTTGTTGATGACACCATCGCGATCCAGAAAAATGGCGGGTTTACTCACAGCAGCTACCTCTATTAATGATTTCGCAAAAGTATCTCACAGGCCATTTAAAGCCCCAAAAGTAAAAGGGGTGGCCGAAGCCACCCCTTTCATGTGTGCATATAAAGTATCGATTAAGCGATAACTTTAGCTACAACACCAGCACCTACGGTACGGCCACCTTCACGGATGGCGAAACGCAGGCCGTCGTCCATCGCGATCGGCGCAATCAGGGTAACAACCATCTTGATGTTGTCGCCCGGCATTACCATCTCTACGCCTTCCGGCAGTTCGATGGTACCGGTCACGTCGGTAGTACGGAAGTAGAACTGCGGACGGTAGCCTTTGAAGAACGGGGTGTGACGACCACCTTCTTCTTTGGACAGTACGTACACTTCAGATTCGAACTTGGTGTGCGGCTTGATGGTGCCCGGCTTGGCCAGTACCTGACCACGCTCTACATCTTCACGCTTCACGCCACGCAGCAGTGCGCCAACGTTCTCACCTGCACGACCTTCGTCCAGCAGTTTGCGGAACATTTCAACGCCGGTACAGGTGGTCTTGGTGGTATCTTTGATACCAACGATTTCCACTTCTTCACCAACTTTAACGATACCGCGCTCTACACGACCGGTTACTACGGTACCACGGCCTGCGATGGAGAATACGTCTTCGATCGGCATCAGGAACGGCTGGTCGATTGCGCGCTCCGGCTCCGGAATATAGGTGTCCAGGTGGCCAGCCAGTTCCAGGATCTTCTCTTCCCACTGAGCTTCGCCTTCCAGCGCTTTCAGTGCGGAACCACGTACTACCGGCAGGTCATCACCCGGGAAGTCGTACTCGGACAGCAGTTCGCGAACTTCCATCTCGACCAGTTCCAGCAGCTCTTCGTCATCTACCATGTCGCACTTGTTCATGAACACGATGATGTACGGAACGCCTACCTGACGACCCAGCAGGATGTGCTCACGAGTCTGCGGCATCGGGCCGTCAGTCGCTGCTACTACCAGGATCGCGCCGTCCATCTGGGCAGCACCGGTGATCATGTTTTTAACGTAGTCGGCGTGACCCGGGCAGTCTACGTGGGCGTAGTGACGGGTAGCGGTGTCGTATTCTACGTGGGAGGTGTTGATGGTGATACCACGCTCACGCTCTTCCGGCGCCTTGTCGATCTGGTCGAAGGCGAAAGCTTTACCACCGAAGTGCTTGGCCAGCACGTTGGTGATGGCGGCGGTCAGGGTGGTTTTACCGTGGTCAACGTGGCCGATGGT
>NZ_JBFOCO010000003.1:0-3065 GCF_040907865.1 Aeromonas sp. s5 | reverse complement strand
TGCTCTTTAACAATCTGGAAAGCTGATTTAAAAAGTAGTTCTCAAACATTTGTTACAAGTGCTTTGGAAACTTCTTGGCGAAAACCAAATTTTATTTGGTCCTTGTTGTACGACAACAGGCTGTGCCGGTTTCACCGACACTTCTTGGGGTTGTATGGTTAAGTGACTAAGCGTACATGGTGGATGCCTTGGCAGTCAGAGGCGATGAAGGACGTACTAACCTGCGATAAGCCGTGAGCAGTCGGTAAGAGACATTACGACTCACGGATTTCCGAATGGGGAAACCCACTCAGCATAAGCTGGGTATCGTTACATGAATACATAGTGTAACGAGGCGAACCGGGAGAACTGAAACATCTAAGTACCCCGAGGAAAAGAAATCAACCGAGATTCCCTCAGTAGCGGCGAGCGAACGGGGATTAGCCCTTAAGCATCTTGGAAGTTAGTGGAACGGTCCTGGAAAGGCCGGCGATACAGGGTGATAGCCCCGTACACGAAAACAACCTTGATGTGAAATCGAGTAGGGCGGGACACGTGACATCCTGTCTGAATATGGGGGGACCATCCTCCAAGGCTAAATACTCCTGACTGACCGATAGTGAACCAGTACCGTGAGGGAAAGGCGAAAAGAACCCCTGTGAGGGGAGTGAAATAGAACCTGAAACCGTGTACGTACAAGCAGTGGGAGCCCTTCGGGGTGACTGCGTACCTTTTGTATAATGGGTCAGCGACTTACATTTTGTAGCGAGGTTAACCGTATAGGGGAGCCGTAGGGAAACCGAGTCTTAACTGGGCGTCTAGTTGCAAGGTGTAGACCCGAAACCGGGTGATCTAGCCATGGGCAGGTTGAAGGTTGAGTAACATCAACTGGAGGACCGAACCCACTAACGTTGCAAAGTTAGGGGATGACCTGTGGCTGGGGGTGAAAGGCCAATCAAACTCGGAGATAGCTGGTTCTCCCCGAAAGCTATTTAGGTAGCGCCTCGGACGAATACTACTGGGGGTAGAGCACTGTTTGGGCTAGGGGGTCATCCCGACTTACCAACCCCATGCAAACTCCGAATACCAGTAAGTAATATCCGGGAGACACACGGCGGGTGCTAACGTCCGTCGTGAAGAGGGAAACAACCCAGACCGCCGGCTAAGGTCCCAAAGTTCTGGTTAAGTGGGAAACGATGTGGGAAGGCTCAGACAGCTAGGATGTTGGCTTAGAAGCAGCCATCATTTAAAGAAAGCGTAATAGCTCACTAGTCGAGTCGGCCTGCGCGGAAGATGTAACGGGGCTCAAACCAGGCACCGAAGCCGCGGATTCACGCTAAGCGTGAGTGGTAGGGGAGCGTTCTGTAAGTCTGCGAAGGTGTGTCGAGAGGCATGCTGGAGATATCAGAAGTGCGAATGCTGACGTAAGTAACGATAAAGGGGGTGAAAAGCCTCCTCGCCGGAAGACCAAGGGTTCCTGTCCAACGTTAATCGGGGCAGGGTGAGTCGACCCCTAAGGTGAGGCCGAAAGGCGTAATCGATGGGAAGCAGGTTAATATTCCTGCACGACTTGTAATTGCGATGGGGGGACGGAGAAGGCTAGGTGGGCCAGGCGACGGTTGTCCTGGTGAAAGTGCGTAGGTGGTGTTTCTAGGCAAATCCGGAGACACAACACTGAGACACGAGACGAACACACTACGGTGTGGAAGCCATTGATGCCCTGCTTCCAGGAAAAGCCTCTAAGCTTCAGATTACAAGTCATCGTACCCCAAACCGACACAGGTGGTCGGGTAGAGAATACCAAGGCGCTTGAGAGAACTCGGGTGAAGGAACTAGGCAAAATAGTACCGTAACTTCGGGAGAAGGTACGCTCTTGTTGGTGAAGTCCCTTGCGGATGGAGCTGACGGGAGTCGCAGTGACCAGATGGCTGGGACTGTTTATCAAAAACACAGCACTCTGCAAACACGAAAGTGGACGTATAGGGTGTGACACCTGCCCGGTGCCGGAAGGTTAATTGATGGGGTTAGCGCAAGCGAAGCTCTTGATCGAAGCCCCGGTAAACGGCGGCCGTAACTATAACGGTCCTAAGGTAGCGAAATTCCTTGTCGGGTAAGTTCCGACCTGCACGAATGGTGTAACCATGGCCATGCTGTCTCCACCCGAGACTCAGTGAAATCGAATTCGCCGTGAAGATGCGGTGTACCCGCGGCTAGACGGAAAGACCCCGTGAACCTTTACTACAGCTTGGCACTGAACATTGAACCTACATGTGTAGGATAGGTGGGAGGCTTTGAAGGCGTGACGCCAGTTGCGCTGGAGCCGTCCTTGAAATACCACCCTTGTATGTTTGATGTTCTAACGCAGGGCCCTGAATCGGGCTCGCGGACAGTGCCTGGTGGGTAGTTTGACTGGGGCGGTCTCCTCCCAAAGAGTAACGGAGGAGCACGAAGGTTGGCTAATCCTGGTCGGACATCAGGAGGTTAGTGCAATGGCATAAGCCAGCTTAACTGCGAGACGGACAGGTCGAGCAGGTACGAAAGTAGGTCATAGTGATCCGGTGGTTCTGAATGGAAGGGCCATCGCTCAACGGATAAAAGGTACTCCGGGGATAACAGGCTGATACCGCCCAAGAGTTCATATCGACGGCGGTGTTTGGCACCTCGATGTCGGCTCATCACATCCTGGGGCTGAAGTCGGTCCCAAGGGTATGGCTGTTCGCCATTTAAAGTGGTACGCGAGCTGGGTTCAGAACGTCGTGAGACAGTTCGGTCCCTATCTGCCGTGGGCGTTGGATGATTGAAGGGAGTTGCTCCTAGTACGAGAGGACCGGAGTGAACGAACCTCTGGTGTTCGGGTTGTCACGCCAGTGGCACTGCCCGGTAGCTAAGTTCGGAATCGATAACCGCTGAAAGCATCTAAGCGGGAAGCGAGCCCTGAGATGAGTCATCCCTGACCCCTTGAGGGTCCTAAAGGGCCGTTGGAGACCACAACGTTGATAGGTGGGGTGTGTAAGCGCGGCGACGTGTTGAGCTAACCCATACTAATTACCCGTGAGGCTTAACCATACAACACCCAAGAAGTGTTC
>NZ_JBFOCO010000029.1:0-20252 GCF_040907865.1 Aeromonas sp. s5 | reverse complement strand
GCGATCGGCGCAATCAGGGTAACAACCATCTTGATGTTGTCGCCCGGCATTACCATCTCTACGCCTTCCGGCAGTTCGATGGTACCGGTCACGTCGGTAGTACGGAAGTAGAACTGCGGACGGTAGCCTTTGAAGAACGGGGTGTGACGACCACCTTCTTCTTTGGACAGTACGTACACTTCAGATTCGAACTTGGTGTGCGGCTTGATGGTGCCCGGCTTGGCCAGTACCTGACCACGCTCTACATCTTCACGCTTCACGCCACGCAGCAGTGCGCCAACGTTCTCACCTGCACGACCTTCGTCCAGCAGTTTGCGGAACATTTCAACGCCGGTACAGGTGGTCTTGGTGGTATCTTTGATACCAACGATTTCCACTTCTTCACCAACTTTAACGATACCGCGCTCTACACGACCGGTTACTACGGTACCACGGCCTGCGATGGAGAATACGTCTTCGATCGGCATCAGGAACGGCTGGTCGATTGCGCGCTCCGGCTCCGGAATATAGGTGTCCAGGTGGCCAGCCAGTTCCAGGATCTTCTCTTCCCACTGAGCTTCGCCTTCCAGCGCTTTCAGTGCGGAACCACGTACTACCGGCAGGTCATCACCCGGGAAGTCGTACTCGGACAGCAGTTCGCGAACTTCCATCTCGACCAGTTCCAGCAGCTCTTCGTCATCTACCATGTCGCACTTGTTCATGAACACGATGATGTACGGAACGCCTACCTGACGACCCAGCAGGATGTGCTCACGAGTCTGCGGCATCGGGCCGTCAGTCGCTGCTACTACCAGGATCGCGCCGTCCATCTGGGCAGCACCGGTGATCATGTTTTTAACGTAGTCGGCGTGACCCGGGCAGTCTACGTGGGCGTAGTGACGGGTAGCGGTGTCGTATTCTACGTGGGAGGTGTTGATGGTGATACCACGCTCACGCTCTTCCGGCGCCTTGTCGATCTGGTCGAAGGCGAAAGCTTTACCACCGAAGTGCTTGGCCAGCACGTTGGTGATGGCGGCGGTCAGGGTGGTTTTACCGTGGTCAACGTGGCCGATGGTGCCGACGTTTACGTGCGGTTTATTACGCTCAAATTTTTCTTTAGACACGACGTAGTCCTTCTAGGTTAAACCCGCCTACCGTCGTAGGCGGGGAATCTTAAATTACTTGGATTTGCGCTCTTCGATCACGGCCTGGGCGACGTTAGTCGGGGCATCGTGATACTTGGCGAATTCCATGGCGTAGGAAGCACGACCCTGGGTAGCAGAACGCAGGGAGGTGGCGTAACCGAACATTTCGGCCAGCGGCACCAGAGCACGTACGATCTTGCCGGACGGGCCATCTTCCATGCCTTCGATCAGGCCGCGACGACGGTTCAGGTCACCGATAACGTCGCCCATGTAGTCTTCCGGAGTCTCGACTTCGACCTTCATGATCGGCTCGAGCAGTACCGGGTTGGCCTTCATGAAGCCAGCCTTGAACGCCAGAGAAGCAGCGATCTTGAACGCCAGTTCGGAAGAGTCGACATCGTGGTAAGAACCGAAGTGCAGACGCACGCCCAGATCCATTACCGGATAGCCTGCCAGCGGGCCGGACTTCAGCTGCTCGCGGATACCCTTGTCAACACCCGGGATGAATTCGCCCGGAATCACGCCACCCTTGATGTCGTTGACGAATTCGTAGGCTTTGCCTTCTTCCAGCGGGTACATGTCGATAACGACGTGACCGTACTGACCACGACCACCGGACTGCTTGGCATGCTTGCCTTCGATGTCCTTGACGGTGTTGCGGATGGTTTCACGGTAGGCAACCTGCGGCTTACCTACGTTCGCTTCTACCTTGAACTCGCGACGCATACGGTCAACGATGATGTCCAGGTGCAGCTCACCCATACCGGCGATGATGGTTTGGCCAGATTCTTCGTCGGTCCATACGCGGAAGGACGGATCTTCCTGAGCCAGACGGCCCAGAGCCAGACCCATCTTCTCCTGGTCGGCCTTGGATTTCGGCTCAACGGCGATGGAGATTACCGGCTCCGGGAATTCCATACGCTCCAGGATGATCGGCGCGTTCTCGTCACACAGGGTATCACCGGTGGTGACGTCCTTCAGGCCGATGGCAGCAGCGATGTCGCCTGCACGAACTTCTTTGATCTCTTCACGCTTGTTGGCGTGCATCTGAACGATACGGCCAAAACGCTCGCGCTTCTCTTTAACGGAGTTCAGCACGGAGTCACCGGAGTTAACCACACCGGAGTAAACGCGGAAGAAGGTCAGGTTGCCCACGAACGGGTCGGTAGCAATCTTGAACGCCAGAGCAGAGAACGGCTCGTCATCGGAAGCGTGACGCTCGTCTTTGGTCTCGCCATCCAGCTTCAGACCGTCGATCGCAGCAACGTCGGTCGGCGCCGGCAGATACTCGATCACGGCATCCAGCATGGCCTGTACGCCCTTGTTCTTGAACGCGGAGCCACAGGTAACCAGGATGATTTCGTTGTTCAGAACGCGCTGACGAAGAGCTTTCTTGATCTCTTCCTCGGTCAGTTCTTCACCACCCAGGTATTTTTCCATCAGGTCTTCAGACGCTTCAGCAGCGGCTTCAACCAGGTTCATGCGCATTTCTTGCGCCTGTTCCAGCAGCTCGGCCGGCACGTCTTCGTAATCGAAGGAAACGCCCTGGTCAGCTTCGCTCCAGTTGATGGCTTTCATCTTGACCAGGTCGATAACGCCCTTGAAGTTCTCTTCTGAACCGATGTTCAGTTGCAGCGGAACCGGGTTACCTTTCAGACGGGTCTTGATGTGCTCAACGCAGCGCAGGAAGTTGGCACCGGTACGGTCCATCTTGTTGACGAACGCGATACGGGGAACCTTGTACTTGTTAGCCTGACGCCATACGGTTTCAGACTGGGGCTGTACGCCACCTACGGCACAGTACACCATCACGGCGCCATCCAGAACACGCATGGAGCGCTCTACTTCGATAGTAAAGTCAACGTGGCCCGGGGTATCGATGATGTTGATACGGTGCGGTTGGAACTGTTTACCCATACCGGACCAGAAAGCGGTGGTCGCGGCGGAGGTGATGGTGATACCACGCTCTTGTTCCTGTTCCATCCAGTCCATGGTGGCAGCGCCATCGTGAACTTCACCGATCTTGTGACTTACACCGGTGTAAAACAGAACGCGCTCGGTAGTAGTAGTCTTACCGGCGTCGATGTGAGCGGAGATACCGATATTACGATAACGCTCAATGGGGGTTGTACGAGCCATTGTCATCCTCTTACTAGGGCACTTGTCCCCAGATAATTGAAGGTGCGCAGAGCCAAAAGACCCTGCGCAAGCGGATTACCAGCGGAAGTGAGCGAAGGCCTTGTTCGCTTCAGCCATACGGTGAACGTCTTCACGTTTCTTGACAGACGAACCCTTATTGTCAGCGGCATCCAGCAGCTCGCCAGCCAAACGCTGAGCCATTGATTTTTCACCACGTTTACGAGCGGCATCAACCAACCAGCGCATTGCCAAGGCATTGCGACGAACCGGACGAACTTCTACCGGTACCTGATAGGTTGCACCACCGACACGACGAGATTTAACCTCGACGGCCGGACGAATGTTGTCCAGGGCTTCTTCGAATACGGCCAGGTGCTCTTTGCCAGTCTTGGTGGCAATGATGTCCAGCGCGCCATATACGATGGCTTCGGAAACAGATTTCTTACCGTCAACCATTACTACGTTGACGAATTTAGCCAGCAGCTCTGATCCGAACTTGGGATCCGGCAGGATTTTACGCTGACCAACAACACGACGTCTTGGCATTTCAAATTCTCCGTAACTTCAGGGGTTACCCAAAACTAGAAAGTTATCTAACTAGAAACGAATTAACGTTTGGCCTTACTTAACGGAGAACCATTAAGCTTTCGGACGCTTCACGCCGTACTTGGAGCGAGCCTGCTTACGGTCTTTAACACCGGCACAGTCCAACGCACCACGAACGGTGTGGTAACGAACACCAGGCAAGTCTTTTACACGACCGCCACGGATCAGAACAACAGAGTGCTCTTGCAGGTTGTGACCTTCACCGCCGATGTAGGAGGTGACTTCGAAGCCGTTGGTCAGACGTACACGGCACACTTTACGCAGTGCAGAGTTAGGCTTCTTCGGGGTGGTGGTGTATACACGAGTGCACACGCCACGCTTCTGAGGGCACGCTTCCAGCGCCGGCACGTTGCTTTTCACAACGAGCTTGATGCGTGGCTTGCGAACCAACTGGTTAATAGTTGCCATCAAAAGGCTCCTGATAATGACTTCATAAACATGTGAAAAATCCTCCCCGCAGATACGGGGACGCGAAATTTTATGCCCTGTTGTCAAGGGAGTCAAGATTTATACAATCCGTGTCGGGAAAGGCACGCCAGAATGTGTGTAAAGGCACGGTAAGTCACTGAAATTATTTTATAAAAACAGTTTCTAGCCACCCCAGGTCTGCGGCGAGCCTTTTTCGGCGATCAGCGCGACCAGGTCGGCCATCTCCAGATCCATCCCGATCCGTGACTGCAACCCCCTCGCCTGCAGGTCCTCCCGCATCACGTAGAGCGGCACGCCTGTCAGCCGCTCGCTCCACAACGGGGCCGTTGCCGCGACGACGGCGTCCTGCATCAGCACCAACACATCGTCAGGCTGGCGATAGGCCAGTGCCTGCTCCAGCTCCCGGCTCTGGAAGGGAGACGTCAATATCAGCTGTATCATGACTACCTCAAAAACAGATGTGGGTGCTGCAGTCGCCCCACTGGCGACGAATGTCGGATCGGGAGAGACCGGTCACCGGGATCAGCAGATCCTCGGGGGTCAGCCCCCGTTCCGCCAGCGAGTCGGTACACACATAGACCTCTTCGATGTCGTACAGCTCGAGCATCTTGAAGGTCGGTGCATAATGACGCTGCAAGATGGTCTGCGGCTGCTGGTCCTTGAGCAATTGCAGCACGCCGTCCTCGATGAGAAACAGCGCCAGCGACTCCGTCATTGCAGACGTGGCCAGCAGGGCGTCGAGACCTTCCCGGCCAGCCGCAGTACCATGAGGCCCGCGCCGGCAAATGAACGCTATCTTGTGCATGCTTCCCCCCCTAGAACTGGACAAAGCGATCGGCGGTCAGGCTGGCTTCCGCCAGCTGGCCCAACCCGCTCAGGCAAAAGGGCGCTTCCAGATTGAACTGCGCTCTGCCCATCCCCTTGGCTTCCTGCTCATCCAGCACGCCACGACGCATGGCCGCCGCCACGCACACGTCGATACGGATCCCCTGCTGGATGGCGAGCTCGCGCCACAGGGTGACCAGGTTGCTCTCATCGGAGGCGGGAGCATGCAGACCGTTGCCGTTGCAGACCCCATCCTGATAGAAAAACAGGTGAGACAGTCGATGACCCTGTTCGATGACGCTCAGGGCAAAGCGATAGGCCGTGCTGGCCGACTGGGTACCATAGGCCGGCCCCGTCACCAGCAAGGCGAAATTGAGACTCATATCCGGACTCCTGCGCATGTATCAGCCCATTCTACGCCAAATACGAAAAAGCCCCTCCTGGGAGGGGCTCTTCGTACCGCCTTGGATCAGACGTAAGCGATGGCTTCGACTTCAACCAGCACGTCCTTGGGCAGGCGCGCCACTTCCACGCAGGAGCGGGCCGGGGCCGATTCACCGAAGTAACGGGCATAAACCTGGTTGAAGGCAACAAAGTTGTTCATGTCGCTGAGGAAACAGGTGGTCTTCAGCACCTTGCTGGTGTCGGCACCCGCTGCCTTCAATACTGCAACCAAGTTCTTCATCACCTGCTCGGCCTGAGCCTCGATGCCGCCAGCCACGATCTCCATGGTGGCCGGATCGAGCGGGATCTGCCCTGAGGTGAAGACCAGCTCGCCCAGTTTGGTGGCCTGAACATATGGACCAATTGCGGCAGGAGCCTTGTCGGTTGCAATAACTTCTTTAGCCATTCTTGTCTATCCCCTTCTATGGCGCTTATTCGTTTTCGTCTTCACCCTGCTTGCGCTGTCGGATGTACAGATAAACGGTGTGTTTGGAAATATTCAGTTTGTCGGCGACCAGGTTGATCGAGTCCTTGATATCAAATATGCCCTTCTCGAACAACTGGGTCACGATAAACCTGTTTTTGGCATTGTTGGCAACGGTCGGATCACGGTTGATTTCGTCGATGGTATTGTCCACCGTCTGGGCAACCAGCTCTTCCACACTGTTGGCAAAGGTCTCCGGCGACTGACGCTCGACTTGTTGCGGCGTCGGGAAGAATTCGGCGACAAACTCGTGAAAAGGCGCATTGATGTGCAGGTTGATGCAGATAAGGCCGATCACCTGCCTGTCGCTGTTCCTGATGGCGATGGTGCTCGACTTCATCAGGGCACCGGTGCGGCTGCGAGCAAAATAGCTCTGGGTGTAATCCTGGCCGGTATTCTCTATGTCCTTGAGCATACGCAGCGCGAGATCGGTAATGGGGGCCCCCTCATTACGTCCCGTATTGAACCCGTTGGCAATCTTGATCACGGACTCGTGCAGATTTTCCAGGGAGTGGAGCACCACTTCACAGTGCTTGCCGAACAGCTCAGCCAAGCCGTCGATAAGCCCATCGTATGAGCGCAACAATTCCCTGTCTTCGTCTGTAAAAGTGCGACCGATCAGTTGCTCTTCGGGAAGCATCACTTCCTCGATACCGACAGTCATGTTCTACCCCTGTAATACCCATTCAACTTTCCCGAGTTTTCAGTTGCGAGGGTTCAATGTCAACTTTTTTTGATTTTTTACTCCGCAACCTTGCTCTGGATCATCCGAATATCCGCGTGGCATCAGGCTTTGCCGAGAAAACAGCCAATAAAAAGGGCCCCATAAAGGGGCCCTTTTTCAATCACTGCAGCAGAAGATTACTCTTCGTCAAAGCTGCCGGCTGCGTTGAGCAGATCCGCCAGGTTTTGCTGAGCTTCATCGGCAGTCACCTGCGGTGCGGCAACGGCACGAGCGGCTGCGGCACGCTGGTTGATCCGGCTGTGGTGGTAGGCAAAGCCGGTACCAGCCGGGATCAGACGACCCACGATCACGTTCTCTTTCAGGCCACGCAGTTCGTCGCGCTTGCCGCCAACGGCAGCTTCGGTCAGAACGCGGGTGGTTTCCTGGAAGGAAGCCGCGGAGATGAAGGACTCGGTGCTCAGAGATGCCTTGGTAATACCCATCAGGATGTGACGGTAGGTGGCCGGGGTCTTGCCCTCAGCAACCAGCTTACGGTTGGCAATCTTCACGCGAGCAACTTCAACCTGTTCGCCTTCGATCAGGTCGGTGTCGCCAGCAGTCAGGATCTCGCACTTGCGCAGCATCTGACGAACGATGACTTCGATGTGCTTGTCGTTGATCTTAACGCCTTGCAGACGGTAAACGTCCTGAACTTCGTTGGCGATGTAGTTGGCGACCGGGCTGATACCGCGCAGACGCAGGATGTCGTGAGCAGACTCAGGACCGTCCGCCAGCACTTCACCCTTCTCAACTTTTTCACCTTCGAACACGTTCAGGTTACGCCACTTCGGAATCATCTCCTCGTAGACGTCGCCACCATCGGTCGGGGTGATGACCAGACGGCGTTTGCCCTTGGTCTCTTTCCCGAAGGAGATGGTACCGGAGATCTCGGCCAGGATGGCCGGCTCTTTCGGTTGACGTGCTTCGAACAGATCCGCAACGCGCGGCAGACCACCGGTGATGTCCTTGGTACCGCCGGACTCTTGCGGGATACGCGCTACCGCGTCACCCACGCCCACGTTGGCACCATCTTCCAGGTTCACGATCGCCTTGCCCGGCAGGAAGTACTGGGCGGCTACATCGGTACCCGGGATCATCACATCCTTGCCGTTCAGGTCGACCAGTTTCACGGTCGGACGCATCTCTTTACCGGCGCTCGGGCGTTCGTTGACGTCCAGCACGACGATGGAGGAGAGACCGGTCAGCTCGTCGGTCTGACGAGTAATGGTCACGCCGTCGATCATGTGTTCGAAGTGCAGGCGACCCGCCACTTCGGTGATGATCGGGTGAGTGTGCGGATCCCAGTTGGCGACGGTTTCACCGGCGCTCACGGCCTGGCCATCCTTCACTTCCAGCACGGCACCGTAAGGCAGCTTGTGGCTTTCCTTGGTACGGCCCATCTCGTCCATGATGGTCAGTTCGGTAGAACGAGAGGTGATAACCAGTTTGTCGTCGCTGTTGTGAACGAACTTGGCGTTCTGCAGCTTGATGCTACCGGTGTTCTTGACCTGGATGCTGCTCTCGGCAGCGGCACGGGATGCGGCACCACCGATGTGGAAGGTACGCATCGTCAGCTGGGTACCCGGTTCACCGATGGACTGGGCGGCGATAACACCGACAGCCTCACCCTTGTTAACCAGGTGACCACGGGCCAGATCACGGCCGTAGCAGTGAGCACAGTTACCGAAGTCGGTCTCACAGGTGATGGCAGAACGTACCTTCACGCGGTCGACGGAGTTGCGCTCCAGCAGGTCACACAGCTGCTCGTCGAGCAGGGTGTTGCGTGCTACCAGCACTTCGTCTTCGGTACCCGGCTTGATCACGTCATCGGCAACCACACGGCCCAGTACGCGCTCACGCAGCGGCTCGACCACGTCGCCACCCTCGATCAGCGGAGTCATCCACAGACCTTCGGTAGTGCCGCAATCGTCCTCGGTGATCACCATGTCCTGTGCCACGTCTACCAGACGACGAGTCAGGTAACCGGAGTTCGCAGTCTTCAGTGCGGTATCCGCCAGACCCTTACGAGCACCGTGAGTGGAGATGAAGTACTGCAGTACGTTCAGACCTTCGCGGAAGTTCGCGACGATCGGGGTCTCGATGATGGAGCCATCCGGCTTGGCCATCAGGCCACGCATACCGGCCAGCTGACGAATCTGGGCTGCGGAACCCCGCGCACCGGAGTCGGCCATCATGAAGATGCTGTTGAACGAGGCCTGCTCTTCTTCTTCACCCAGCGAGTTGACGTTACGCTCTTTGGACAAGTTCTCCATCATGGCCTTGGAAACACGCTCGTTGGCGCTGGCCCAGATATCGATAACCTTGTTGTAACGTTCGCCCGCGGTCACCAGACCGGACAGGAACTGGTCCTGGATCTCGGCAACTTCGGCTTCGGCAGAAGCAATGATGTCCTTCTTGGCATCCGGGATGACCATGTCATCAATACCAACGGACGCACCGGACAGGGCCGCATAGTGGAAACCGGTATACATCAGCTGGTCAGCGAAGATAACGGTGTCCTTCAGGCCCTGCTTGCGATAGCAGGTGTTCAGCAGACGAGAGATCAGCTTCTTGCCCAGCGCCTTGTTGGAGACGCACTTGATCCAGTTCTGCGGGTTGGCATCCAGATCAGCCTGTTCGGCGGCAGTCAGCACCTTCGGCTCGTCGATCAGGGCGTATTCCATGCCTTTCGGCAGGATCAGGCTCAGGATCGCACGACCAACGGTGGTGTTCTTCATCTCGGTCTTGGCAACCAGTTCACCGGCTTCGTTCTTCACGTACTCGGTGATACGGCACTTGACGCGCGCATGCAGGTCGGCCAGGCCGGCACGGTAGACCTTCTCAGCCTCTTTCGGACCGGACAGCACCATACCTTCGCCCTTGGCGGCGATACGGGCACGGGTCATGTAGTACAGACCCAAGACCACGTCCTGAGACGGAACGATGATCGGCTCACCGGAGGCAGGCGACAGGATGTTGTTGGTGGACATCATCAGGGCGCGCGCTTCCAGCTGGGCTTCCAGGGTCAGCGGTACGTGGACCGCCATCTGGTCACCGTCGAAGTCCGCGTTATAGGCGGCACAGACGAGCGGGTGCAGCTGGATGGCCTTGCCTTCGATCAGGGTCGGCTCGAACGCCTGGATACCCAGACGGTGCAGAGTCGGTGCACGGTTCAGCAGGACCGGGTGTTCGCGGATCACTTCGTCCAGGATGTCCCAGACAACAGCTTCTTCGCGCTCAACCATCTTCTTGGCGGCCTTGATGGTGGTCGCCAGACCGCGAGTTTCCAGCTTGCCATAGATGAAGGGCTTGAACAGTTCCAGCGCCATCTTCTTCGGCAGACCGCACTGATGCAGGCGCAGAGTCGGACCTACGGTGATAACGGAACGACCGGAGTAGTCGACACGCTTACCGAGCAGGTTCTGACGGAAACGACCTTGCTTACCCTTGATCATGTCGGCCAGGGATTTCAGCGGGCGCTTGTTGGAGCCGGTGATGGCACGGCCACGACGACCGTTGTCCAGCAGGGCATCCACGGACTCTTGCAGCATGCGCTTTTCGTTGCGCACGATGATGTCCGGTGCAGCCAGATCCAGCAGACGCTTCAGACGGTTGTTACGGTTGATCACGCGACGGTACAGATCGTTCAGATCGGAGGTCGCGAAACGGCCGCCGTCCAGCGGTACCAGCGGACGCAGGTCCGGCGGCAGCACAGGCAGCACTGTCATGATCATCCACTCCGGCTTGTTGCCGGACTGCAGGAAGGCTTCCATCAGCTTCAGACGCTTGGTGGTCTTCTTGCGCTTGGTCTCGGAGTTGGTCTGATCCAGCTCTTCGCGCATGGTGCGCACTTCGCCTTCCAGATCGATGGCGCGCAGCAATGCCAGGATTGCTTCGGCACCCATCTTGGCGTCGAATTCGTCGCCCCACTCTTCCAGTGCGTCCAGGTACTGCTCTTCGGACAGCATCTGGCTGCGCTCGAGGTTGGTCATGCCGGGTTCGATCACTACATAGGATTCGAAATACAGCACGCGCTCGATGTCACGCAGGGTCATGTCCAGCAGCAGGCCGATACGGGACGGCAGGGACTTCAGGAACCAGATGTGGGCAGTCGGGCTGGCCAGCTCGATGTGGCCCATACGCTCACGACGGACCTTGGTCTGGGTCACTTCTACGCCGCACTTCTCACAGATCACACCACGGTGTTTCAGGCGCTTGTACTTGCCGCACAGACACTCGTAGTCCTTCACCGGTCCGAAGATACGGGCGCAGAACAGACCATCACGCTCCGGCTTGAAAGTCCGGTAGTTGATGGTCTCAGGCTTTTTGACCTCACCGAATGACCAGGAGCGGATCATGTCAGGAGAGGCCAGACCGATCTTGATACTGTCAAACTCTTCGGTCTTGGTCTGAGCCTTCAAAAACTTGAGTAAGTCTTTCACGTGTTTCCCCTGTCAGGAGTCTAACCTCGGCGCCCCTCTCGGGGCGCCCACGTCAATTCTCGAACAATAAGAGCGAGCTCTTACTCTTCGTCCAGCTCGATGTTGATACCCAGAGAGCGGATTTCCTTCAGCAATACGTTGAAGGATTCGGGCATGCCCGGCTCCATACGGTGGTCGCCATCCACGATGTTCTTGTACATCTTGGTACGGCCATTCACATCGTCAGACTTGACGGTCAGCATCTCCTGCAGGGTATATGCCGCACCGTAAGCCTCCAGGGCCCACACTTCCATCTCACCGAAACGCTGACCACCGAACTGCGCCTTACCACCCAGCGGCTGCTGGGTAACCAGGCTGTAAGAGCCGGTAGAACGCGCGTGCATCTTGTCGTCTACCAGGTGGTTCAGCTTCAGCATGTACATGTAACCCACGGTGACCTTACGCTCGAAGGCGTTACCGGTACGACCGTCGAACAGGGCGATCTGACCGGATTCCGGCAAGTCGGCCAGCTTCAGCAGGGCCTTGATTTCACGCTCTTTGGCGCCATCAAATACCGGAGTTGCCACCGGCAGACCCTTGCGCAGGTTACCGACCAGGGTACGTACGTCGTCGTCGGACAGCTCGGCCACGTTCACTTGCTGGGTGTCTTTCTCGCCCAGGTCATAGACCTGTTGCAGGAAGTCACGCATCTCGTGCAGTTCGCGCTGTTCCTTGACCATGCGGTCGATCTTCTCGCCGATACCCTTGGCCGCGAGGCCCAGGTGCACTTCGAGGATCTGACCGATGTTCATACGGGACGGTACGCCCAACGGGTTCAGAACGATGTCGACCGGACGGCCGTACTCGTCATGGGGCATATCCTCGACCGGACAGATCTTGGAGATAACACCCTTGTTACCGTGACGACCCGCCATCTTGTCACCCGGCTGGATGCGACGCTTGACGGCCAGATAGACCTTGACGATCTTCAGTACGCCCGGCGCCAGGTCATCGCCCTGGATGATCTTGCGACGCTTGTTCTCGAATTTCTTGTCGAACTCGGCCTTCAGCTCAACGTGCTGTTCAGCGATCTGTTCCAGCTCGATTTGCTTGGCTTCATCTTCGATGGCCAGTTCAAACCACTTGGAGCGATCGAGCTTGTTCAGACGGTCTTCGCTGTAACCGGCGGCCAGCAGCAGGTTGCGGGAGCGGCCGAAAATGCCGTCTTCCAGGATCTTGAACTCTTCGGTCAAGTCCTTCTTCGCTTCCTTCAGCTGCATCTCTTCGATTTCTTTGGCACGCTTGTCTTTTTCCACGCCATCGCGGGTAAAGACCTGCACATCAACCACGGTACCGTACACACCGTTCGGCACACGCAGGGAAGAGTCCTTCACGTCGGACGCCTTCTCACCGAAGATGGCACGCAGCAGCTTCTCTTCCGGGGTCAGCTGGGTTTCACCTTTCGGGGTCACCTTACCGACCAGAATGTCGCCGCCCTTCACTTCGGCACCCACGTAGACGATACCGGATTCGTCCAGCTTGGACAGAGCGGCTTCACCCACGTTCGGGATGTCGGCAGTGATCTCTTCCGGACCCAGCTTGGTGTCACGGGAGATACAGGCCAGTTCCTGGATGTGAATGGTGGTCAGGCGGTCTTCCTGAACAACACGCTCGTTCACCAGGATCGAGTCTTCGAAGTTGTAACCGTTCCACGGCATGAACGCGACGCGCAGGTTCTGACCCAGCGCCAGTTCACCCAGATCGGTGGACGGGCCGTCAGCCAGTACGTCGCCCGCCATTACCGGCTCGCCCAACATCACGCACGGACGCTGGTTGATACAGGTGTTCTGGTTGGAACGGGTGTATTTGGTCAGGCTGTAGATGTCGATGCCGGCTTCGCCAGGCAGCAGCTCATCTTCGTTGACCTTGATAACGATACGGGAGGCATCGACGTAGTCGATCATGCCGCCACGCTTGGCCACTACGGTAACACCGGAGTCAACGGCCACTGCGCGTTCCATACCGGTACCAACCAGCGGCTTGTCGGCGCGCAGAGTCGGTACAGCCTGACGTTGCATGTTTGAACCCATCAATGCGCGGTTCGCGTCATCGTGTTCCAGGAACGGGATCAGGGCCGCTGCCACAGAGACGATCTGTTGCGGGCTCACGTCCATATACTGGATCTGGTCGGCGTTCATAAAGGTGGATTCACCTTTGTGACGGCACGGGATCAATTCATCTTTCAGACGGCCATCTTCGGTGGTCGCGGCGTTAGCCTGTGCGATCACGTACTTGCCTTCTTCAATAGCAGACAGATAGTCCACTTCGTCGGTGATCACACCGTCAATGACCTTGCGGTACGGGGTCTCGAGGAAACCGTACTCGTTGGTACGAGAGTACACGGACAAGGAGTTGATCAGACCGATGTTCGGACCTTCAGGAGTCTCGATGGGGCACAGACGACCGTAGTGGGTCGGGTGTACGTCTCGAACTTCAAAGCCGGCACGCTCACGAGTCAAACCGCCCGGGCCCAGCGCGGAGATACGGCGCTTGTGGGTTACTTCGGACAGCGGGTTGTTCTGGTCCATGAACTGGGACAGCTGGCTGGAACCAAAGAACTCTTTGACTGCGGCGGAGATCGGCTTGGCGTTGATCAGATCCTGCGGCATCAGGGTGTCCAGGTCGCCCAGGGAGAGACGCTCCTTGACCGCACGCTCGACACGCACCAGACCGACACGGAACTGGTTCTCGGCCATTTCACCGACAGAACGGATACGACGGTTGCCCAGGTGGTCGATATCGTCCACTTCGTCGTTACCGTTACGGATGTCGATCAGGCGCTTCATCACATCGACGATGTCGTCTTTGGTCAGGGTGCCCACGCCGGTCTCGTCTTCACGAGCCAGACGGCGGTTGAACTTCATCCGACCTACGGTAGACAGGTCGTAACGCTCGGAAGAGAAGAACAGGTTCTCGAACAGCTGCTCTGCGGCTTCGCGAGTCGGCGGCTCACCCGGACGCATCATGCGATAGATCTCGACCAGGGCTTCCAGGCGGCTGGAGCTGGAGTCGATACGCAGGGTCTCGGACATGTAGGCACCGTGGTCCAGTTCGTTGGTGAACAGAACCTCGAAGTGCTTGAAGCCGGCTTGGGAGAGGTTGGCTACCGCTTCCAGGCTCAGCGCCTGGTTGGCAGTCACTACCATCTCGCCAGTTTGCGGATGTGCGTAGTCCTTGGCAGCAACTTTGCCAACAACATACTCAACCGGTACCTCAATCTGGGTAACGGAATCTTTTTCCAACTGACGGATGTGACGCGCAGTCACTCGACGACCGGTCTCAACCACCACGGCGCCATTGGCCACGATGTCAAAGGTCGCAGTTTCACCACGCAGGCGCTCCGGCACCAGATCCATCATCAGCTTGCCATCTTTGACTTCGAAACCGATGGTCTCGAAGAAGGTGGCCAGAATCTGTTCGGAACTGAAATCCAGGGCACGCAGAATAATGGATGCCGGCAGTTTGCGACGACGGTCGATACGGACAAACAGGTTGTCTTTCGCATCGAACTCGAAGTCCAGCCAGGAGCCACGGTAGGGAATAACGCGAGCGTTATACAACACCTTACCGGATGAATGTGTTTTGCCTTTATCGTGGTCGAAGAAGACGCCCGGGCTGCGGTGCAGCTGGGAGACGATTACCCGCTCGGTACCATTGATGACAAAGGTGCCGTTCTCGGTCATGAGCGGAATTTCGCCCATGTATACTTCTTGTTCCTTGATGTCTTTGACGGTGCCGGCAGCTGCTTCACGGTCGTACAGAACCATACGAAGCTTGACACGCAGCGGCGCGGAGTAGGTCACTCCACGGATCTGGCATTCTTTTACGTCAAATACCGGCTCACCCAGGCGATAGCTGACATACTGAAGCTCAGCACTACCGGAGTAACTGGTGATCGGGAAAACGCTACGGAAAGCGGCCTCTAGGCCATATTCACCTTCCGGGTCAGCCTCGATGAACTGCTTGAAGGAGTCCAGCTGAATGGACAACAGATAAGGCGTGTCCAGTACCTGGTCTCGCTTACCGAAGTCCTTACGAATGCGTTTTTTTTCGGTATAAGAGTAAACCATAGGGTTCCTCAGCTCGCTGATAAGTGACCCACTCTGTCCCACGGGACAGCTCTGTCTCAACACCGTTTTGTGTTGGCCCGGACGAAAGAAAACAGTCCGGATTGCTGGTGCACCGAGAGTCGTAAACGGTGTGAAATGCTCTCAGTCTACAGCGCAAAAAGGCTGGTGAACAAAAATTCACCAGCCCTAGCCTGTTTTATCAGGCTAATCTACATAAATGCAGATTATTTGATCTCAACAGAAGCACCGGCAGCTTCCAGCTCTTTCTTCAGAGCTTCAGCTTCGTCCTTGGACACGCCTTCCTTCAGGTTAGCCGGGGCAGCTTCTACCAGATCTTTGGCTTCTTTCAGGCCCAGACCGGTAGCGCCACGAACGGCTTTGATAACGGCAACTTTGTTGGCGCCAGCAGCAGTCAGAACTACGTCGAACTCGGTCTTCTCTTCTACTGCTTCAGCAGCAGCCGGGCCGGCCATTACGGCAGCAGCGGCAGAAACACCGAACTTCTCTTCCATAGCTTCGATCAGCTCAACAACTTCCATTACGGACATGGAAGCAACGGCTTCGATGATTTGGTCTTTAGTGATAGACATGACAAAAATTCCTGATGTTGAATAAACTCAAACAGCCTAGATAGGCGAGAATCAAGCAGCAGCTTGTTTCTGGTCGCGAACAGCAGCGATAGTACGAACCAGCTTGCCAGCAGAGGCTTCCTTCATGGTAGCCATCAGCTTCGCAATTGCTTCTTCGTAAGTCGGCAGCGTGGCCAGACGATCAATTTGTGCTGCGGCGATAAACTCACCGTTAAAAGCGCCAGCCTTGATTTCGAACTTTTGGTTCGCTTTAGCAAACTCTTTGAACAGACGAGCGGCAGCGCCCGGGTGTTCGTTAGAGAAAGCAATCAAGGTAGGACCGGTAAATGCGTCGTTCAGGCACTCGTATTCGGTACCTTCTACCGCGCGACGCAGCAGGGTGTTACGCACAACGCGCATGTACACACCAGCTTCACGAGCGGTTTTACGCAGGACGGTCATCTTGTCTACAGTCACGCCGCGAGAATCGGCAATCACTGCAGAAAGAGCGCCTTTGGCAGCTTCGTTGACTTCAGCAACAATTGCCTTTTTGTCTTCGAGTCCCAATGCCATTGGCTTAACTCCTGGATTGAATCCGGGTCAATTGACCCAGTACTGACACATCCCCCCTACCTTTACAACAGAGGGGAACGATGCGGTAGCAGGATTCCAGAAGAGAAAGAATCTTTCTCGCTGGGTTTCCGGCACCGTCTACGCAGGAAGTATTAAGGCCTAGCGGCCTCCTGCGGTCTTGGACGGAGGTCGAAGCCCCCAACCAATCAAGGCGCAAAATTATAGATTAAATTTTGCGCCTTGTAAAATCCATCAATTAGGCCTGAGCTTCCAGAGTAGCTTGGTCTACGGCAACACCGGCACCCATAGTGGTGGAGATGCTTACCTTCTTGATGTACTGACCCTTGGCGGAGGACGGCTTGGCCTTTTTCAAGGCAACCAGCAGAGCTTCCAAGTTCTCTTTCAACTGAACTTCGTTGAAGGAAACTTTGCCCAGGGTAGTGTGAATGATACCGTTCTTGTCGTTACGGTAACGAACCTGACCAGCCTTGGCGTTCTTGACGGCTTCGGCTACGTTCGGGGTTACAGTACCAACTTTCGGGTTCGGCATCAGGCCGCGCGGGCCCAGGATTTGACCCAGTTGACCAACAACGCGCATGGCATCCGGGGATGCGATCACGACGTCGAAGTTCATCTCGCCTTTCTTGACCAGATCGGCCAGGTCATCCATGCCAACCAGCTCAGCACCGGCAGCTTTGGCAGCTTCGGCGTTGGCACCTTGGGTGAACACGGCTACGCGTACATCACGACCGGTACCGTGCGGCAGTACAGTAGCACCACGTACGTTCTGGTCAGATTTACGAGCATCGATACCCAGGTTAACGGCAACGTCAACGCTTTCAACGAACTTGGCGGTAGCCAGTTCTTTCAGCAGGGCAATGGCTTCGTTGATGGAGTACTCTTTGGTACCGTCAACTTTTTCGCGAATAACGCGCATACGCTTGGACAGTTTAGCCATTGTCTTACTCCTCCACTACCAGGCCCATGGAACGAGCGGAGCCGGCGATGCAACGTACTTTTGCATCCAGATCGGCACCGGTCATATCCGGCTCTTTGGTCTTGGCGATTTCTTGCAGCTGGGCAACAGTCACCTTACCAACCTTGTCTTTGTTCGGCTTGGCAGAACCAGACTGGATACCAGCGGCTTTCTTCAGCAGGAAGGAAGCGGGCGGAGTCTTGGTTTCGAAGGTGAAGGAACGGTCGCTGTAAACGGTGATCACGACCGGAGTCGGAGAACCTTTTTCCAGCTTCTCTGTACGAGCGTTGAACGCTTTACAGAATTCCATGATGTTAACACCGTGCTGACCCAGAGCAGGACCAACGGGAGGGCTGGGGTTAGCACTGCCAGCCTTAACTTGCAGCTTGATATAAGCTGTGACTTTCTTAGCCATTACAAAAATACCTCAGAAATGGGTTCTAACGCCTCGGAGACATGCTCCTGCAAACGGCTCCCCAACTAATAAAGGGGCAGCGAATTATAATGGCATTCGCTGCCCCTGACAACCGTTAACGAACAGAGTTTAATCAGCCTTTTTCGACCTGACCAAAATCCAGCTCTACCGGAGTAGAACGGCCGAAGATCAGTACGGAGACCTTCACGCGGCTCTTTTCGTAGTCCACCTCTTCAACGGTACCGTTGAAATCGGCGAACGGACCATCGGCAACCCGCACCATCTCACCCGGTTCAAACAGGGTTTTCGGACGCGGCTTGTCGTGGGCATCTTGCAGACGATTGAGGATGGCATCCGCTTCCTTATCGGAGATAGGAGCAGGACGATCAGAGGTGCCACCGATGAAGCCCATGACGCGCGGTACGTTGCGTACCAGGTGCCATGTGGTTTCATCCATGATCATCTGAACCAGGACGTAGCCCGGGAAAAACTTGCGCTCACTCTTGCGCTTCTGGCCAGCACGCATCTCGACCACTTCTTCGGTCGGGACCAGTACTTCACCGAACATGTCTTCCATGCCATGCATCTTGATATGTTCACGCAGGGATTTGGCGACACGGCCTTCATAGCCGGAAAACGCCTGCACGACATACCATCTCATACGCTGTTCACGTTGTTCAGTCATGGCTTATCCTTACACACCGGTAATCAGGTTGACCAACCAGACCAGGGCACCGTCCAGAACGAACAGCAGCAGCCCCATCACGGCAGTCACCGCCAGCACAATCAGGGTTGTCTGAATGGCTTCCTGACGGGTCGGCCATACGACCTTGCGTACTTCCAGGCGAGACTCACGGGCAAATGCCAGTGTTGCCTTTCCCTTGGTGGTTTGCAGGGCTACTGCACCGGCAGCAGCAATGACAACGACCACACCCAGGGCGCGGACGGCAGCGACAACATCGTTGAGCAGGTAATTACCCACTACAGCGGCCGCCAGGATAATGAAAACCAGGCCCCAAAGCAGGGTATCCTTGCTTCCGCCCTGGCTCTCAGAACTAACACTCATACAACCCACCTGTATCTGACGTAACCAAAGACACAAAAGCCCCGTACGAGACGAGGTATATGGCAGGGGCGGCAGGACTCGAACCCGCAACCATCGGTTTTGGAGACCGCTGTTCTACCAATTCGAACTACGCCCCTGCATAAGAAAGCCCCTATTATAGGGGCTTTGCTTTATTTATGTAAGCCAAAGATTAAGCGATAACTTTAGCTACAACACCAGCACCTACGGTACGGCCACCTTCACGGATGGCGAAACGCAGGCCGTCGTCCATTGCGATCGGCGCAATCAGGGTAACAACCATCTTGATGTTGTCGCCCGGCATTACCATCTCTACGCCTTCCGGCAGTTCGATGGTACCGGTCACGTCGGTAGTACGGAAGTAGAACTGCGGACGGTAGCCTTTGAAGAACGGGGTGTGACGACCACCTTCTTCTTTGGACAGTACGTACACTTCAGATTCGAACTTGGTGTGCGGCTTGATGGTGCCCGGCTTGGCCAGTACCTGACCACGCTCTACATCTTCACGCTTCACGCCACGCAGCAGTGCGCCAACGTTCTCACCTGCACGACCTTCGTCCAGCAGTTTGCGGAACATTTCAACGCCGGTACAGGTGGTCTTGGTGGTATCTTTGATACCAACGATTTCCACTTCTTCACCAACTTTAACGATACCGCGCTCTACACGACCGGTTACTACGGTACCACGGCCTGCGATGGAGAATACGTCTTCGATCGGCATCAGGAACGGCTGGTCGATTGCGCGCTCCGGCTCCGGAATATAGGTGTCCAGGTGGCCAGCCAGTTCCAGGATCTTCTCTTCCCACTGAGCTTCGCCTTCCAGCGCTTTCAGTGCGGAACCACGTACTACCGGCAGGTCATCACCCGGGAAGTCGTACTCGGACAGCAGTTCGCGAACTTCCATCTCGACCAGTTCCAGCAGCTCTTCGTCATCTACCATGTCGCACTTGTTCATGAACACGATGATGTACGGAACGCCTACCTGACGACCCAGCAGGATGTGCTCACGAGTCTGCGGCATCGGGCCGTCAGTCGCTGCTACTACCAGGATCGCGCCGTCCATCTGGGCAGCACCGGTGATCATGTTTTTAACGTAGTCGGCGTGACCCGGGCAGTCTACGTGGGCGTAGTGACGGGTAGCGGTGTCGTATTCTACGTGGGAGGTGTTGATGGTGATACCACGCTCACGCTCTTCCGGCGCCTTGTCGATCTGGTCGAAGGCGAAAGCTTTACCACCGAAGTGCTTGGCCAGCACGTTGGTGATGGCGGCGGTCAGGGTGGTTTTACCGTGGTCAACGTGGCCGATGGT
>NZ_JBFOCO010000028.1:0-44596 GCF_040907865.1 Aeromonas sp. s5 | reverse complement strand
GACGCGCGCCGGCCGGCGCGACCCGATTCACCCACAGAGGAGCTGGCATGATCCGGATTGGACATGGTTTTGATGTACACAAGTTTGGCGGGGTTGGCCCCTGCATGCTGGGCGGGGTAGCGGTGCCGTATGAACAGGGCCTGCTGGCTCACTCCGATGGTGACGTGGTGCTGCATGCGGTGAGCGATGCCCTGCTGGGGGCTATCGGCGCCGGCGACATCGGCCGCCATTTCCCCGATACCGCGGCCGCATTCAAGGGCATCGACAGCCGCATCCTGTTGCGTGACGTGTTTGCGCGGGTGCAGAAGGCGGGTTATGCCATCGGCAATCTGGATGTGACCATCATCGCCCAGGCGCCCAAGATGGCGCCCCACATCGACGCCATGTGTGCCGTGCTGGCCGCCGATCTGCAATGTGATTTGAACCGGGTGAACGTCAAGGCGACGACCACCGAACAGCTTGGATTCACGGGGCGCAAGGAAGGGATCGCCACCGAAGCCGTCGTCTTACTGGTGAAACAATAATGCTCGAACAACTGGCCTACCTGCACGGGGCGCCCACTGCCCGCGGCATCCTCAAGGCGCAAGCCGCCGACTTCGTGGTCAATGAAGATCTCGGGTTTGAACCCTGCGGCGAGGGTGAGCACATCTTCGTCCAGGTGCGCAAAACCGGCGAGAACACCGCCTGGGTGGCGGGCCTGCTGGCCGATGCGGCCGGGGTTGCCCGCAATGCGGTGACCTGGGCCGGGCTGAAAGATCGCCACGCGGTGACCGAACAGTGGTTCGGTATCCACCTGCCTGGCAAGGCAGAGCCGGACCTCTCGGTCATCGAGAGCGACAGCATCCGGATCCTGCAGGTGAAGCGCCACAACAAGAAGCTGCGGGTCGGCTATCTCAAGGGCAACCACTTCACCCTGCACCTCACCGCGCTGGAGCAGGCCGACGGGCTGGAATCCCGCCTGCAGGCCATCGCCGATCAGGGCGTGCCCAACTACTACGGCGAGCAGCGTTTCGGCCGCGGTGGCAACAACCTGGAGGCGGCCAAGGCGATGTTCGCCGGCAAGCGGATCAAGGATCGCAACAAGCGCTCCCTCTACCTTTCCGCCGCTCGCAGCATGCTGTTCAACGCCATCGTCAGCGCCCGCATCGAGCAGGGGCTGGCCCATCAGCTGCTGGCTGGCGACTGCGTGATGCTCAAAGGCAGCCACTCCATCTTCAGCGAAGAGAGCGTGACGCCCGAGCTGGAGGCGCGTCTCGCCTCCGGCGACGTGCAGCTCACCGCGCCCCAGTGGGGACGTGGTCGCTCTGCCAGCCAGGGCGCCGCCGCCGAGTTCGAGCAGGCGGTGCTGGCGCCTTATCACGAGTGGTGCGAGGGGCTGGAGAAGGCGGGGCTGGATCAGGATCGCCGTCCCTTGCTGCTCAAGCCGCAGGCCATGAGCTGGCAGCTGGAAGGGGCCGTGCTCACTCTGTCGTTCTTCCTGCCGGCCGGGGCGTTTGCCACCAGCGTGGTGCGCGAGTTAATGCAGGCCGAAGAGGCCGATCATGGTTTCAGGAATCAGTCCGATGAGAATTCTGGTCAGTAATGACGACGGTGTGCATGCCGAGGGGATCCGTGCCCTCAGCGAGGCGCTGGCCGCCTGTGGCGAGGTCATCGTGGTGGCGCCGGATCGCAATCGCAGCGGGGCGAGTCACTCCCTGACGCTGGAAGTACCGCTGCGGGTCACCCGCATCGCCGAAACCGGATATCATGCGGTGAAGGGAACGCCGACCGATTGCGTGCACCTGGCCGTCAACGAGCTGGTGCGTCCGGAACCCGACATGGTGGTGGCCGGTATCAACCACGGTGCCAACCTGGGGGATGACGTCATCTACTCGGGCACGGTGGCGGCTGCGACCGAGGGGCGCCACCTTGGATTCCCCTCGCTGGCCATCTCGCTGGTAGGCAAGACCCATTTCTCCACGGCGGCCCACTACGCGGCCCTGCTGGTGAAAGGCATGATGGTGCACCCGTTGCCTGCCGATCAGATCCTCAACGTCAATGTGCCCGACCTGCCCCTCGACCAGATCAAGGGGATCAGGGTGACGCGCCTTGGCAACCGCCACCGGGCGGAGTCGGTGATCTGCACCGAGGATCCTCGCGGTCAGCCCATCTACTGGATCGGCCCCCCAGGCAGCCAGCAAGATGCGGGAGAAGGCACGGATTTCGCCGCCATCGAGCAGGGCTACGTCTCGATCACCCCCCTGACCATCGATATGACTGCCTACAGCAGTCTGGCGGGGCTGGGGGCTTGGTTGGACCTGCAGGGATGAAGGTGTGATAGTACAGCGCCTGTTAAACCAGCTGATCGCGCAGGACATTCGCGATTTCCGTGTACTCGCGGCGATTGCCAAGGTGCCGCGCCAGCTGTTCGTGGATGAAGCCATGGCCCACAAGGCCTGGGACAATACGGCCCTGCCCATCGGTCACGGCCAGACCATCTCGCAACCCTACATGGTGGCGCGCATGACCGAGCTGCTGATCCAGAACAATCCGGCCCACGTGCTGGAGATTGGCACAGGATCGGGTTATCAGACGGCGGTGCTGGCTCATCTGGTGGAGCACGTCTACACGGTGGAGCGGATCAAGTCGCTGCAGTTCCAGGCCCGGCGCCGGCTGCGCCAGCTCGATCTGCACAATGTCTCCGCCAAGCACGGCAATGGCTGGCTGGGCTGGCCCAATAAAGGACCGTTTGACGCCATTCTGGTCACGGCGGCCGCCAGCGAGGTGCCGACGGCCCTCACCGACCAGCTGGCCGACGGTGGCAGGCTGGTGTTGCCGGTGGGGGATAGTCAGCAGACCCTGCAGCTGATCGAGCGGTCGGGCTCCCAGCTCACCAGCCGGATCCTGGAGCCGGTTCGTTTTGTTCCCCTGATTGACGGAGATGTCGAGTGAAGTTGTTTTCCCGCCTCTATGTGCTGGTGATGCAGTGGGCGCGCCACAAGTATGCCCCCTGGTATCTGGCGATCACCGCCTTCATCGAGTCGGTGTTCTGGCCCATCCCGGTGGATGTGATGCTGGCCCCCATGGCGCTCGGCAAACCCCGGCGGGCCTGGCACTATGCCGCGCTCGCCACCCTGTTTTCGGTACTGGGGGCCCTGGTGGGTTACCTGCTCGGCTATGCCCTGTGGGAGCCTGTCGTCCAGCCGCTGGTTGCGTCGGTCGGCTATGAGGAGAAGATTGCCGTGGCCGAACAGTGGTTTCAGCAGTGGGGTATCTGGGTGATTTTTATTGCCAGCTTCACGCCGATCCCCTACAAGGTGTTTACCGTCACGGCCGGTCTGCTGCAAATGGCACTGCTGCCCTTCATCGTGACCTCGCTGATCGGGCGTGGCATGCGCTTTTTCCTGGTGGCGGGTCTGATGCGCTGGGGTGGCGAAAAGATGGAGCGCAAGCTGATGCACTATGTGGATGTGCTGGGTTGGCTCTGTATTGGTTTGGCCGTCGTGGCCTATTTCTGGTTTAGTCGTTGAGGATCCACTATGCGTTCGCGTATTTGGCAAGGAAGCAGTGTCGTCGTGTTGTCATGGCTGTTGCTTGCTTGCGCTTCCAGCAAGACCGCCGCCCCCGTCCAGGGACTGGGCAATGACGGTCTTGTTTCCACCATTCCGGCGCGCCAGATGGCAGCCCAGCCCACCATTCAGGGCAACAGCTACACGGTGAAGAAAGGGGATACGCTCTACTCCATCGCCTTCAACTCGGGCAATGACGTGCCCTCGCTGGCCAGCCTCAATGGCATCAGCCCTCCCTACAACATCTATCCGGGTCAGCAGATCCGGCTCGACGCCTCCGGCAGTACCATGGCGGTGGCACGCAGCGCGGGCACCTATCAGGTTCGACCCGGTGATACCCTGAGCAGCATTGGTCGCCAGTTCGGCATGTCGAATCAGACCCTGGCCCAGAACAACAATCTGAGGGCCCCCTTTGCCCTTCAGGTGGGACAGGTGCTGAACGTGCAGTCCTCCGGGACGACCAGTGGCCAGATGGTGGCGGCGACTTCGCCGGTGACTGCTCCGGTGGTCAGCCAGAGCAGTGGTCCCAAACCCCTGGCTCCGGCAACGTCAGGTACGACCACTCCGTTCATCAAACAAAAAACCGTTGCTCAGCCATCTTCAAAAGAATACGCTCAGGCAAAAGAACAAAAAAACGACAACAAGCCTCAGTCGAGACTTTCTTGGCACTGGCCGACCAAAGGCCGGATCGTCGAGGGTTTCTCTGTTGCAGAACAGGGGAACAAGGGCATAGATATCGCCGGCCAGAAGGGGCAACCCATCTACGCGGCGAGCGGCGGCAAGGTCGTCTATGCGGGTAGCGCACTAAGGGGTTATGGCAAGCTGATCATCCTCAAGCACGATGATGACTACCTTTCAGCCTACGCTCACAACGATGAGCTGCGGGTCAAGGAAGGGGATTCGGTGCAGGGCGGATCTGTCATTGCCAACATGGGTAGCACGGACGCGCCGGATGTGCGATTGCACTTTGAAATCCGGTACAGAGGCAAGTCGATCAACCCGATGAGCCATTTGCCAAAGCGTTAGACCCAGAGAGTTAAGTCTTACTCTGGTGCAGGTCAGGGAGACACGCCATGAGCCAAGAACAACTGGTAATGCAGGATGCAGAGTTAGAGTTCGACGAAGAGCTGGAGAGTCAGGAAGAAGAAGAGATACAGGAAGTTGCGGCCGAGGCCGAAGAGACGATTTCCGATGAGCTGATGGCACCTGAACTGAACAAGGTGATGGATGCCACCCAGCTCTATCTCGGGGAGATTGGTTTCTCCCCCCTGCTCACGGCTGAAGAGGAAGTCTATTATGCTCGCCGTGCCTTGCGGGGCGACAAAGCCGCCCGCAAGCGCATGATCGAGTCCAACCTGCGACTGGTAGTCAAGATCGCCCGTCGTTATAACAACCGCGGCTTGGTGCTGCTGGATCTCATCGAAGAGGGCAACCTCGGTCTCATCCGCGCGGTCGAAAAATTCGATCCGGAGCGCGGCTTCCGCTTCTCCACCTATGCCACCTGGTGGATCCGCCAGACCATAGAGCGGGCCATCATGAACCAGACCCGTACCATTCGTCTGCCCATTCATGTGGTCAAGGAGTTAAACGTTTACCTACGCACCGCGCGCGAACTCTCTCATCGCCTCGATCATGAACCGACCGCTGAGGACATTGCCCAGGCGCTCGATCGCTCGGTGGACGATGTGAACCGCATGCTCAAGCTCAACGAGAAGATCACCTCGGTCGATACCCCGATTGGTGGCGATCGCGACAAGGCGCTGCTGGATGTGCTCTCTGATGAGCGTGGCATGGGCCCTGAGCTGGAGTCGCAGGATGACGACATGCGCGCCAGCATAGTGCACTGGCTGGAAGAGCTGAATCCCAAGCAGCGTGAGGTGCTGGCCCGTCGCTTCGGTCTGCTCGGCTATGAGCCGGCGACCCTGGAAGACGTGGGGGCCGAGATTGGCCTGACCCGGGAGCGGGTGCGCCAGATCCAGGTGGAGGGACTGCGCCGTCTGCGGGAGATCCTGCTGGGGCAGGGGCTCTCCATCGAGGCGCTGTTCCGTACCAACTAATTGCTGCGAGTGAGCGAAGATGCTTACCAGGCAAAACAAAAAGGGGCCCAAGGCCCCTTTTTCATGTCGGCAGGATCCTCAGGATCAAACCGGATCCAGCGTATCCAGCGGCCAGCGCGGCACGGCCTTCACGGCCAGCGGCTCGAACACGCCCGCTTTCAGGCGCTGCATGCCGGCATAGGCGATCATGGCGCCATTGTCGGTGCAATATTCGGTACGTGGGTAGAACACTTCCCCCTTGAGGCTCTCCATCAGCTCGGCCAGCTGGGCGCGCAGGTGACGGTTGGCGCTGACGCCGCCGGCCACCACCAGGCGATTGAGACCGGTCTCCTTCAGGGCGCGGCGACACTTGATGGCCAGCGTATCGACCACCGCGTCTTCAAACGCTCTGGCGATATCGGCACGGGTCTGCTCGTCGTCGCCATTGGCTGCGATGGTGTTGGCGGCAAAGGTCTTGAGGCCGGAGAAGCTCATGTCGAGCCCGGGGCGGTCGGTCATGGGACGCGGGAAGGTGAAGCGGCCCTTGAGGCCTTTCTCAGCCAAGCGGGAGAGCAGCGGACCACCGGGATAGTCCAGACCCATCAGCTTGGCGGTCTTGTCGAACGCCTCGCCGGCGGCATCGTCGATAGACTCGCCCAGCAGCTGATAGCTGCCGATACCGTCGACCCGCACCAGCATGGAGTGGCCGCCGGAGACCAAGAGCGCCACAAAGGGGAACTCGGGAACCTTCTCTTCCAGCATGGGCGCCAGCAGGTGGCCTTCCATGTGGTGCACGGCGATGGCCGGCTTGTTCCATGCCATCGCCAGCGAGCGGCCTATGGTGGCCCCCACCAGGATGGCGCCAACCAGACCCGGGCCCGCGGTATAGGCGATGCCGTCGATGTCATCCTTGCCCAGTCCGGCCTCTTGCAACGCCGCCTGGATCAAGGGGATCGTCTTGCGCACATGGTCCCGGCTGGCCAGCTCGGGAACGACGCCGCCGTAGTCCGCATGCAGCTTGACCTGGCTATATAACTGGTGGGAAAGGATCCCTTTTTGATCGTCGAAGATCGCGATCCCGGTTTCGTCACAGGATGTCTCTATGCCCAATACACGCATTGCTAAAAAATTTCACTGCTAAAATGAGACGGCTATGGTAACCTTCGCGGGTTTTTTAAACCAGAGCGATCTCTGCGGGTTTACTTTCATTCCCTGTCCAGAGTATAATTTCGCACCATTTTAAGACATGCTGATCGATTGAAGGTCAGCTAACAATTTATCACTGAGGTGAAAGGCACATGCCAGTAATCAAAGTCCGTGAAAATGAGCCGTTTGACGTTGCTCTGCGTCGCTTCAAGCGTTCTTGCGAAAAAGCCGGTATCCTGTCCGAAGTTCGTAGCCGTGAGTTCTACGAGAAGCCGACTACCATTCGCAAGCGTGCCAAAGCGTCCGCCGTTAAGCGTCACGCCAAGAAGCTGTCCCGCGAAAACGCACGTCGTATCCGCCTGTACTAATCAAGGGATCATGCCGTGTCTCTGAAGGATCAACTCAAGGATCAGCAAAAGCTCGCCATGCTTGCCAAAGACAAGCAGCGGTTGGGCGCGATCCGTCTGTTGATGGCTGAAATCAAGCAGCGTGAAGTTGACACCCGTGTCGAGCTCAATGATCAGGATATCCTCGCTGTCGTGACCAAGATGGTCAAACAGCGCCGTGATTCCATCAGTCAATTCGAGGCCGCCGGTCGCCAGGATCTCGCCGACAAAGAGTCCGCCGAGATCGCTGTGCTGCAGGAATTCCTGCCGCAACAGCTGACCGCAGCCGAGATTGCAGCACTGATTGAGCAAGCCATCGCTGAAAGTGGTGCTGCCGTCATGGCTGACATGGGCAAAGTCATGGCTGTCTTGAAGCCGAACATTCAGGGGCGTGCCGATGTCGGCGCCGTCAGTGCGCAGGTGAAAACCCGCTTGGCGTAACAGGCAACTCTCTTGTTTGGTCAAAGAAGCCGTGCTTCCCTAGGAATGCGCGGCTTTTTTATTTTCTACGCAATGAAACAGGACGGTTATGGCAGGCAGGATCCCACAATCCTTTATCGATGATCTGCTGGTACGCACAGACATTGTCGAGTTGATCGACTCCCGTGTGCGACTGAAGAAAGCCGGTAAGAACTACCAGGCTTGCTGCCCTTTTCATAACGAAAAAAGCCCCTCGTTTACCGTCAGTCAGGAGAAGCAGTTCTATCACTGTTTCGGCTGCGGTGCCCACGGCAATGCCATCGGCTTTGTGATGGAGTACGACGGGCTCGAGTTTCCCGATGCCATCGAAGAGCTGGCCAGCCTGCATGGCATGCAGGTCCCCCGTGAGCAAACGGCGGGGGGAGCCAGCAATAGCCAACCGGCTGTCAGCAAGGATCTGTTCGAGCTGATGAACCAGATTGCGCGCTTCTACGAGAGCAATCTCAAGAGCGCGCCGCAGGCGGTGGAGTATCTGAAGGGTCGGGGCCTGACTGGCGAGGTGGTCAAGCGCTTCAACATCGGGTATGCCCCCGGAGACTGGGATCAGGTGCGTCGCCGCTTTGGATCCAGCCGGGAACACGAGCAGTTGCTCATCTCGGGCGGCATGCTGATCCCCCGTGACAGCGGCCCGGGCAGCTATGATCGCTTCCGCGATCGCATCATGTTCCCGATCCGCGACAAACGCGGCCGGGTCATCGGCTTCGGTGGCCGGGTGTTGGGGGATGGCACGCCCAAGTATCTTAACTCTCCCGAAACGCCCATCTTCCACAAGGGAAGGGAGCTGTTCGGTCTCTACGAGGTCAAGCAGGCGCACAAGGATCCGCGTCGGATCCTGGTGGTGGAGGGCTATATGGATGTGGTGGCACTCGGCCAGTACGACATCGATTATGCGGTGGCGGCGCTGGGAACCGCGACCACCAGCGACCATATCCATACCCTGTTTCGCACCACGGCCGAGGTGGTCTGCTGTTACGACGGCGACAATGCCGGCCGTGAGGCGGCCTGGCGGGCATTGGATAACGCGCTGTCCCATCTGCAGGATGGCCGTGAACTCAAGTTCGTGTTTCTGCCGGATGGGGAGGATCCCGATTCCCTGGTGCGCCAGATCGGCAAGGATGGGTTCGAAGCGCTGCTCGACCAGGCTCAGCCGTTTGCCGATTTCATGTTCGAACGTCTCGGGCGCGATGCGGCTCTTTCCGGTGAGGCCGGCAAGTTCGAAGTGGCCAACAAGGCCGCCGAGCTGATCCGCCGGGTGCCGGAAGGTTTTACCCGCGAGGGGTTGATCACCCGGCTCTCCAGCATGATGCGCTGGGGCGAAAACAAGCAGCGGATCGCCGAACTGTTTGCCCGCAACAGCCAGCCGAAGGCCGAGGTGAGCAAGCCCAAGGCGGCCAAGCTGACACCACTGCGCCGTGCGTTGGCATTGATGGTGCAATATCCGGCGATCACCGCCGAGCTGCCGGCCATGCCTGAGCTGGCTGGTCTGCGTCTGCAGGGGATCCAGTTCCTGCTGCAACTGCATCAGCAGATCCTGACTCAGCCCGGGGTGACAACGGGTATCCTGCTGGAACACTGGCGCGGTACCAAAGAGGGAGAGATCCTGGCCCAGCTGGCGATGCACGATCTGTTTGAAGAGGTAAAGCTCGACCAGGAGCCCGATATTCTGGGAGAATTGCAGGATACTTTCGTCGGTTTCATCAACCTGTTCCTGAAGCAGCGCATCGAGGAATTGCAGGCCAAGGTGGCGCAGGAAGGGCTAAGCTCTGAGGAAACTCAGGAGCTGATGATGCTGATCAGAGAGGTGCAGATTGAGAAAAGAAATGAGAGTGGGGCTTGATATTTGAGTGATTAACCCCAATATGAATACCGTTGCCCGAATGGACGGGATTAAAAGCAAACATTTTATAACCGCCTGGCCCCGACAATACTGCGGGCAGGGGTTTCTCATGACCGACGCCGCAACCAGACATAGCATGTCTGGCGGTTTTCTATTAGAATTGGCTATTTGCGCAGCAGCGCACTGTACGCGCAACCTAGCAACACCAACCGGATGAGTTCTATGGAGCAAACCCCGCAGTCTCAGCTTAAACTCCTCGTTGCCAAAGGTAAAGAACAGGGCTACCTGACCTATGCCGAGGTGAACGATCACCTCCCGCAAGACATTGTCGACTCTGACCAGATCGAAGACATCATCCAGATGATCAACGACATGGGTATCCAGGTGGTGGAGAACGCCCCGGATGCCGATGATCTTATCATGGCTGAAGGTGGTACCGCCGATGAGGACGCTGCCGAAGCAGCGGCCCAGGCTCTGGCATCTGTTGAATCCGAGATTGGTCGCACGACCGATCCCGTCCGCATGTACATGCGGGAAATGGGTACCGTCGAACTGCTGACCCGCGAAGGCGAAATCGATATCGCCAAGCGGATCGAAGACGGTATCAACCAGGTACAAAGTTCCGTTGCCGAGTACCCGGAAGCGATTACCTATCTGCTTGAACAGTACGACAAGTATGAAGCCGAACAGCTGCGCCTGTCCGACATCATCTCCGGCTTCATCGATCCCAACGAGAGCGACGACGTCGCTCCGACCGCCACCCACATCGGCTCCGAGCTCAGCGAGGAAGATCTGGCTGACGAGGATGAAGACGAAGACGAAGACGAAGACGGTGATGGTGATGACTCCGACGATGATGGCGACGGTGGTCCGGATCCGGAAGTTGCTCGCGAGAAGTTCGGTGAGCTGCGCGCCCAGTATGAGGTAACCCGCCTCTCCATTCAGCAGAATGGCCGCGCGCACGAAGATACCCAGAATGCCATCGCCCAGCTGGCCGATGTGTTCCGTCAATTCCGCCTGATGCCCAAGCAGTTCGATCGCTTGGTCAACAACATGCGCGAGATGATGGAGCGGGTCCGCGTGCAGGAACGCATCATCATGAAACTCTGCGTTGAGCAGGCCAAGATGCCGAAGAAGACCTTCGTCGCGGCCTTCACCAACAACGAGTGCGAAACTGCCTGGTTCGAATACCAGAAGCAGGCCGGCAAGGCATGGTCACCGCGTCTGGTGGAGATGGACGAAGACGTGCTGCGCGCCATCGGCAAGCTGCAGCAGATCGAGGAAGAGACCGGTCTGTCCATCGCCCAGATCAAGGACATCAACCGTCGCATGAGTATCGGTGAAGCCAAGGCTCGCCGTGCCAAGAAAGAGATGGTGGAGGCCAACCTGCGTCTGGTTATCTCCATCGCCAAGAAGTACACCAACCGTGGCCTGCAGTTCCTGGATCTGATCCAGGAGGGCAACATCGGCCTGATGAAGGCGGTCGACAAGTTCGAATACCGTCGCGGCTACAAGTTCTCGACCTATGCCACCTGGTGGATCCGTCAGGCCATCACCCGCTCCATCGCGGATCAGGCCCGTACCATCCGTATCCCGGTGCACATGATCGAGACCATCAACAAGCTCAACCGTATCTCCCGTCAGATGCTGCAGGAGATGGGTCGTGAACCGAACCCGGAAGAGCTGGCCATGCGCATGGGCATGCCGGAAGACAAGATCCGCAAGGTATTGAAGATCGCCAAAGAGCCCATCTCCATGGAGACCCCCATCGGTGATGACGAAGACTCCCACTTGGGTGACTTCATCGAGGATACCACCCTCGCCCTGCCGGCCGATGCGGCCACCAGCGAGAGCCTGCGCAACGCGACCCGTGAAGTGCTGGCCGGCCTGACCGCTCGTGAAGCCAAGGTACTGCGCATGCGTTTCGGTATCGACATGAACACCGACCACACCCTCGAGGAAGTGGGCAAGCAGTTCGACGTGACCCGTGAGCGTATCCGCCAGATCGAAGCCAAGGCGCTGCGCAAGCTGCGCCATCCGAGCCGCTCTGAAGTACTGCGCAGCTTCCTGGACGAATAATCCCGGACGTTCCAACCCGGAACCGCAGCCCAAAAGCCCCGCCATGCGGGGCTTTGTTTTATTCGTGGCGATGGGGCGCTGACGATGAACCACGGAACCGCTTGAATATGGATGAAATCTCGCCAAGTGGTTGATATGCCTATGGACTGGTTAACGGACATCCCCTATAATCCACGCCGCAAAAGCACATTTCGGCCCCTTAGCTCAGTTGGTTAGAGCAGTCGACTCATAATCGATTGGTCGCCCGTTCAAGTCGGGCAGGGGCCACCAAATTTCCTAAAAAGGCCGCTCATCATGAGCGGCCTTTTTGCTTTCTGGCGTTTCGCCTCAAACTGGGTCAGGAGCCCTGATCCTGCTGGATGGGGGCCTGCTCGGGGGCGCTTGGGCGTCGCCGAGCGGGCAACATGCGCCTTACCAGATTGCTGCGCTGGCGCCAGGAGGTGAACAGGATGGCCAGCAGGTGCAGCGCTATCATCCCCTGCAGGGCCCAGGTGCACCAGACGTGCCAGTCGTCAGCCCCCAGTTCGAACCCCATCTCGGTATTCTGGAACCAGCCGGTGCCGGCGGTGGCGAGGATCAGCAGCCAGAGCGTCCATACCGCCAGCTTGCCACTGCCGTGGTGGCCGGGGGCCGGTGGCGTGCGCTCGCGCAGCTCCACCGCTTGCTGGCGAAAATCTTCCCGGCTTGGGATGAGGGCTCGCAACCGGGCATGACCCTTGGCAAACGAGAGCCCCCACGCCAGGCGCAGGCTGATCAGGGCGATGGCCAGGTAACCCAGCCGCTCGTGCCACTCCTCGCCCGCCTCGTTGAGCCAGAGGTTGCCGACACAGATGGCCGCCACACCCCAGTGGGTGAGGCGGACCAGACTATCCCAGTGGAAGGGATCAGCCTTTTTGTTTGGCATATTTGTGGTACTCCTTCTTCAGGTCGTTGACCTTGGTCAGGTGCTCGCGGGCCTTGGCTTCGTCACCCGCCTTGAGAGCCGCCAGGCTGGCGTCCAGTTCGGTCTGCACTTCGTTCATGCCTTCCAGGAACTTCTCTTTCTTGGCGGCCGGCATGTTCTTCTGCTTGGCGATGTCGAACTGTGCCTTCATCTCGTTGATGTACTTCTCCATGGTGGCGGCATCCTCGGCCTTGACCGCCTGCTTGTAGTTGAAGCCGATCTTCTTCATCGGCTGCTCCAGCTCACCGGCCATGGCGGGCAGGGTCATCAGGCCAAACATCAGGGGCAGCAACAGGGGGCGAACAGTTTTCAACATGGGATTTCCTTATTTAGACGACATGCTTATAGATTCTATGTGGCTTCTTATGAACCCTTATCTGGATTCATCACAGGCATGATGCCATGACAGTACGTGAACTGTTTGTGAATATTGCTGTTTTTTGTCACAAAGGGTAACAGGGAGAGGGGAGATGCAAGGAGGATGTTGAGTCGATCGAACCATGCCATATGATCCATGCTGCCAGGCTGGCCGAGGGCAAGCTAAAGAGAGGGCCCTTGCGGGCCCTGTTCATTACTGCTGCTGTTCACGCTCGATGGCGCGCCAGCCGATGTCGTTGCGGTAGAAGACGCCGTCCCATTTGATGCGCCCGGCCAGCTGATAGGCCCGCTGCTGCGCCTCGGCGACCGTGTGGCCGAGGGCCGTGGCGCACAGTACGCGCCCCCCGGCGGTGACCACGGTGTCGCCTTCCATGCGGGAGCCGGCGTGGAATACCTTCTCGCCGCTCGCCTCTTCCACCGGTAGGCCGCTGATGGGCTTACCCTGCTGGTAGTCGCCGGGATAACCGCCGGCGGCCAGCACCACGCCGATGGCGACGCGGGTGTCATAGATGGCCTCGACCTGATCCAGCTTGCCGGCACAGGCCGCCAGGCAGAGCTCCACCAGATCGGAGCGCATGCGCAGCATGATGGGCTGGGTCTCGGGATCGCCGAAGCGGCAGTTGAACTCGATCACCTTGGGGTTGCCCTGGCCATCGATCATCAGACCGGCGTAGAGGAAGCCGGTATAGACGTTGCCTTCGGCTGCCATGCCACGCACCGTCGGCATGATCACCCGCTCCATCACCTTGCGATGCACCTCGTCGGTGACCACGGGGGCGGGGGAGTAAGCCCCCATGCCGCCGGTGTTGAGGCCGGTATCGCCATCGCCGACCCGCTTGTGGTCCTGACTGGTGGCCATCGGCAGCACGTGCTCGCCGTCCACCATGACGATGAAGCTAGCTTCTTCCCCCTCGAGGAACTCCTCGATCACCACCCGGGCCCCGGCGTCACCAAAGGCGTTGCCGGAGAGCATGTCGCGCACCGCCTCTTCGGCCTCGCTCAGGGTCATGGCAACGATGACCCCCTTGCCGGCGGCCAGGCCGTCAGCCTTGATGACGATGGGCGCGCCCTTCTCGCGCAGGTAGGCCAGGGCCGGCTCCACCTCGGTGAAGTTCTGGTACTCGGCGGTCGGGATGGCGTGACGGGCCAGAAAATCCTTGGCAAAGGCCTTGGAGCCCTCCAGCTGGGCGGCGGCGGCAGTCGGGCCGAAGATGGCCAGCCCCTCGGCGCGGAACGCATCGACCACCCCTTTCACCAGCGGTGCTTCCGGCCCGACGATGGTCAGACCGATGCGCTGCTCCTTGGCAAACGCCAGCAGGGCCGGGATGTCGGTAGCCGAGATGGCCACGTTCTCGATGCTCCCTTCGTGGGCGGTGCCGGCATTGCCGGGGGCGACGAAGACCCGGGTCACCAGGGGAGATTGCTTGGCCTTCCAGGCCAGGGCGTGTTCACGGCCGCCGTTGCCAATGATCAGTACTTTCATCGTATCGCTCGCTTCTATTCGTGGTCACGGGCGGGCCTGGGGCCTGCGCCGGTGAAAATAGCCAGGTGAAAAGAGACAACAAAAGGGCCGCCGGCGGCGGCCCTGATCCATCAGTGACGGAAGTGGCGCATGTTGGTGAACAGCATGCACATGCCGTGTTCGTCGGCGGCGTCGATCACCTCCTGATCGCGCATCGAGCCACCGGGCTGGATGACGCAGGAGATACCGGCGGCGGCCGCGGCGTCGATGCCGTCGCGGAACGGGAAGAAGGCGTCGGAGGCCATGACGGAGCCCGCCACGGTCAGCCCTTCATCCTCGGCCTTGATGCCGGCAATCTTGGCCGAGTAGACGCGGCTCATCTGGCCGGCGCCCACACCGATGGTCTGGCCGTCTTTGGCGTAGACGATGGCGTTGGATTTGACGAACTTGGCCACTTTCCAGCAGAACAGCAGGTCGCTTAGCTCAGCTTCGGTGGGCTGGCGCTTGCTGACCACGGTCAGATCCCCCAGGGTCACCATGCCAAGGTCGCGCTCCTGCACCAGCAGGCCGCCGTTGACGCGCTTGAAGTCAAAGCCTTGTGCCGGCGCGGTCCATTGGCCGCACTCGAGCAGCCGCACGTTCTGCTTGGCGGCGACCGCGTCGCGAGCCTCCTGGCTCACGGTGGGGGCGATGATCACCTCGACGAACTGACGCTCGACGATGGCCTTGGCGGTGGCGCCATCCAGTTCACGGTTGAAGGCGATGATGCCGCCAAAGGCGGAGGTGGGGTCGGTCTGCCAGGCGTGCTCGTAGGCACTCAGCAGGTCGCTGCCGATGGCCACGCCGCACGGATTGGCGTGCTTGACGATGACGCAGGCCGGCTGGTCGAACTCTTTGACGCACTCCAGCGCCGCGTCGGTGTCGGCGATGTTGTTGTAGGAGAGGGCCTTGCCCTGCAGCTGGATGGCGCTCGCCACCGAGCCCGGTGCGGTCTGCTCCTCGGCATAGAAGGCGGCGGCCTGGTGGCTGTTCTCGCCGTAGCGCATGTCTTGCTTCTTGATGAACTGGCTGTTGAAGGTGCGCGGGAAGCGGGACTCCTCGTCACCTTCCTTGTTGTCACCGTAAGAGGGAACCAGGGTGCCGAAGTAGTTGGCGATCATGCCGTCGTAGGCGGCGGTGTGTTCGAAGGCGGCGATGGCCAGATCGAAGCGGGTAGCCAGTTTCAGGCTGTTGCCGTTGCCATCCATTTCGCGAATGACGCGGTCGTAGTCGGCAGCCTTGACCACGATGGCCACATCTTTGTGGTTCTTGGCGGCGGAGCGAACCATGGTCGGGCCGCCGATGTCGATGTTCTCGACCGCATCGGCCAGGGTGCAATCGGGTTTGGCGACGGTGGCGGCGAAGGGATAGAGGTTGACCACGACCATGTCGATGGGGGAGATGGCGTGCTGAGCCATGATGGCGTCGTCTTGCTCGCGACGGCCGAGAATGCCGCCGTGGACCTTGGGATGCAGGGTCTTGACCCGGCCGTCCATCATCTCGGGGAATCCGGTGTAGTCGGAGACCTCGGTCACCGGCAGACCCGCCTCGGCCAGCAGCTTGGCGGTACCACCGGTGGAGAGCAGGGCCACGCCGCGCTCGTTGAGTGCCTTGGCAAATTCCACGATGCCAGTCTTGTCAGACACACTCAGCAGTGCACGGCGAATGGGTCGAGCTTGTTCCATCACACTATCGTCCTCAGCATAACGGGGACCGTTCCATGGGAGGCGAGGCTCAACACAGAGAGTCCCCAAATAAATGGAAGTGGGGGATTTCGCAAACCGCTCTCGCCTGAAACCCGCCGCCAGGCAAAAGCGTTTTAGGAAATACCCGCTTGACGCGTCGCTCTCTTGTGGGCGCGTATTCTACACAAAAAATGTGACCCGTGGTGGATTTTTTAAAGTGACAAAGCCTTGTCTGGTGCGGTGTTAAACGTTTTCTGGTGGTTTTTTGTGAAACGTTTGTCTTTTCAGTGTCTTGATGGCAAAAGGGGGGTCGCATCCTCTTTCCCGCTGCCGACTGGCAATCGCCGGGCAAAGGGGCGATAGTGGGTGCCGGTTGTGGTTCTTGACTCATTTGGGAGGGAGAAAGGCATGTATCGGATCGGGGAGCTGGCCAAGGCGTGCGGGGTGAAGGCGGATACTCTGCGCTTTTACGAGAAAAACGGTCTCATCTCGCCGGGCATTCGCAACGAGTCCGGCTATCGCCTCTATGGCGAGCAGGACAAGCGGCGGCTGGAGTTCATCATCCGCGCCAAGTCGGTAGGGTTCTCGCTGGCCGACATCGGCGAGCTGCTGGATCTCGACACCAACAAGGCCAAGGTCACCTGCCAGGAGGTGAAGGCGGTGGCTGACACCAAGCTCGAACAGGTGGAGCAGAAGATCGTCGAACTGACCCGTTTTCGCGACAACCTGCGGGAGCTCTCCAACATCTGCTGCGGTGGCCCGCGCTCGGCGGAGCACTGCGCCATCCTGGAGACGCTGGAATCCGGTGCTCCCTCCCGCCACGAGCATCACGACCATGAGCACTGAGTTGCGCCGGCCCAGGGTATCCGCCTTTCTCGCCCTCTCCCTCGATGGCTTCATTGCGGGAGAGGGGGGCGATCTGGCCTGGCTTGAACCCTACAACGGCGACTCCTAGGAAGAGACCGGCTACGGCGCGCTGATGGCGAGTGTTGATACCCTGCTGATGGGGCGCAACACCTATGACATTGTGAACGCCTTTCCCGAATGGTTCTATGGTGACAAGCCGGTGGTGGTATTGACCCACAGACCCGCCGCTCCCCGTGAGCATGTCTCCTTTCGGCAGGGAGCGCTGGCGCAGGTGCTCAGGGATCTTTGGCAGGTGGGGAGCTGCCACCTCTACCTGGACGGCGGCGATCTGGTGCGCCAGGGGTTGCAGGCCGGGGTCGTCGACGAGCTGACCCTGTTCTGGGTGCCGGTCACCCTGGGGGCCGGCGTGCCGCTGTTTGCCGGGGCCCTGCCCGGCGGCCTCAACCCCGTCTCCAGCACTCTGCTGCCGAGTGGTCTGGTGCGGGTCGTCTATCGGCCCGAACCCTTGCCGCCCGCCGCGTGAATCCTTGCACCACCCTCAGCTTGCACTCGGCTTCGGGGAGGCGCACAATCGGCGCGTTTTTCGCCACCGGGGGATCCACTTCGGCCAGGCGTTGAACAATCGCTTACTAGAGTCAGTCATCGCAAAGGAGCCGATATGGCCAAGAAGAAGGTGACTTCCGTCACCGCCGAACCCGCCTGCGAACATCAGCGCGGCATCATTCAGGACAACCACCTCAAGGCACTGGTGACCTCCCCCCTGTTCCAGGCCCGGGTCGAACCGAGCAAGAAGGGCAAGGGCAGCTATCAGCGCAAGGCCAAGCACGGAAAGCGGTGGGAGCCCGGTCAACAGCAGATGCTAAGCGTCTGCTGTTGACCGGGTTTCTGCTTTGGCACCTGTCCACGATCTTGCTGCGAGGCCGTGATCAAGGCTCATGTGCTGCTCGCAATCCTCATGTGTACTTACACACTCCGGTTCCTGCGCTGCTCTTCACCTTGCTGACAGCCTCTCGTGACAGACCGTGAACAGGTTCTTGGAACCAAAACAATCAGGGCGCCAATGGCGCCCTGATTGTTTTTCTATTCGTTGGTGCTGATTCACTCTTTTGCCGCAAGAGAGTGAACCCGTATTCACTCGTCCATAAAGAGCTCTAGCAGCACGTTGAGATAGCGATGGCCGAGGGGAGTGAGCTGCCAGCTGTCGCCGAGATCCTCGATAAGCTCCTTGCTCTGGGCGATGGTCAGCATGGTTTCTACCCGCTCCAATTCAAGGCCGGTGTAGGCCTCGAACTCCGCCTTGGGGGCCGGTTCAAACAATCTGAACCGGTTCATGAAGTACTCGAGCGGCAGATCGTCCGCGTTCACTTGCCACTGCTCGTCCAGATAGGGGCGGCTCGGGTCCAGATATCCCTTGGGATGCTTCACCTTGGCGGTGCGCAGGATCTGCTGGTTGGCGAGATCCGTCACCTTGCCGTGGGCGCCGCAGCCGATCCCCAGATAGTCGCCGAAACGCCAGTAGTTGAGATTGTGGCGGCACTGGTAGCCCGCCTTGGCATAGGCCGAGATCTCGTACTGCTGATAGCCCTTGGCGGTGAGCATGGCGTGGCCCTGCTCGTAGATCTCCCACAGGGTGTCATCTTCCGGCAGTTTGGGCGGCTTGGAGGCAAACGCCGTGTTCGGCTCTATGGTGAGCTGATACCAGGAGAGGTGCGGTGGCGCGCAGTCGATAGCCTGCTGCAGGTCGTAGAGTGCGTCCTCCAGGCTCTGATCCGGCAGGCCGTGCATCAGATCCAGGTTGAAGGTGGGCAGCTTGATGGCGTGAGCCAGTTCGGCGGCCTTGCGCGCCTCTTCCGGGCCATGGATGCGGCCGAGGCGGGTCAGCTTCTCCTGCTGGAAGCTCTGCACCCCGATGGAGATGCGGTTGATGCCGGCCCGCTGGAAGCCGGCGAACTTGTCCGCCTCCACCGTGCCCGGGTTGGCCTCCATGGTGATCTCGCAGTCCGCAGTGAGTTCGATACGTGCGCGCACCCCGTCCAGCAGCGCTTGCATGGCTTCCACGGAGAGCAGACTCGGCGTGCCGCCGCCGATAAAGATGGAGGAGAGGGAGCGCCCCTGAGCCCAGTGCAGGTCTTGCTCCAGATCCTCCAGCAGGGCGGCCACATACTCGAGGTGGGGCAGCTCCCCCTTCTGGGCGTGGGAGTTGAAGTCGCAGTAGGGGCACTTCTGGACACACCAGGGCACGTGGATATAGAGGGAGAGGGGCGGCAGTTGCAGCATGGGGTTTCCAGTATTCAACAATCAAAAGGGGTCGGGTTGCCCTTGTCGTCGATGACAACGGGCCGGGGCGCCGCGAACGAAACGGGGGCCGACGGCCCCCATTGTAGATGACAACGCGGCGGGAGACAGCGCTTTAGTTGACCGCCGCCAGGGCCGCTTTCAGCTTGGCCAGCGCCTGGCCGCGATGGCTGAGCTGGTTCTTGAGCTCGGCCGGCATCTGGGCCGAGGTGCAGTCGTGATCGGGCACGAAGAACACAGGGTCATAACCAAAGCCGTGCTGACCGCGCGGCTCGTCGATGATCATCCCCTCCCAGCTGGCCTGGCAGATGATGGGGGTAGGATCGTCGGCGTGGCGCATGTAGACCAGCACGCACCAGAAGCGGGCGCTCTTGAGATACTCGGGGGCCCCTTTCAGCTCGCCCAGCAGCTTGTCGATGTTCTCCTTGTCGCTGGCACCGGCGCCGGCAAAACGGGCGGAGTAGACGCCGGGGCGGCCGTGCAGCAGATCCACTTCCAGGCCGGAGTCGTCGGCAACCGCCGGCAGGCCGGTGACGCGGGCGGCGTGGCGGGCCTTGATGATGGCATTCTCGACGAAGGTGGTGCCGGTCTCGTCGGCATCGGAGACCGCAAACTCGCTCTGTGGGATCACCTGGATCTTCATATCGGCCAGCATGGCGGCCAATTCTTTCACCTTTTTCTGGTTCCCTGTTGCCAGGACAAGCTTGTTCATCGAGCACCTCCGCAAAAATAATCTGCGCATTCTATGCGGGGCTGGCGCCCAGGAAAAGCGCCAATTGCCCTGGATCACCCTCGCCGGGGTCATGGCAAGATGTGGATAAAATGAATGTTTCCTGAATGGAATAACAGAAGTGATTAAATACCATTTCAATTCATTACTGTGAGTCAGTAGACTCGCGCCCCAATCCATTTCCCCATGCCACGAGGTGACTGATGCCATTGATTCTTCTGCTTGTACTCCTGGTGCTGTTCAGTCCGCTGGCCATCGACATCTACCTGCCCGCCATTCCGCAGATGGCCGAGCAGCTGGGCGCCGAGGTGACCCTGATGCAGGGCACCATTACCTGGTTCCTGTTCAGCATGGGACTGGGGCAACTGTTGGTGGGGCCGCTGGCCGACCGCTACGGCCGCAAGCCCATCGCCCTCGGCGGCGTGCTGCTCTACGGTCTGAGCGCCCTGGGTGCCGGTTTTGCCGCCAGCCTCGGCGAGCTGATGCTGGCGCGGGTGCTGCAGGGCCTCGGCGCCTGTGCCACCTCGGTGGCCGCCTTCTCGGTGGTACGTGACAGCTACGGCCCCAAGAAGAGCGGTCAGATGATCTCCTACCTGAACGGTGCCATCTGTTTCATTCCGGCGCTGGCCCCCCTGCTCGGTGGCTGGCTCACCGCCAAGGCGGGCTGGTCGGCCAACTTCTGGTTTATGGCCGGATACGCCGTCGTGGTTGGCAGCTGGCTGCTGTGGCGGATGCCGGAAACCCGTCCGGAAGAGACCCGCAGCGGCGGCCCGCTCATCAGCTGGTCGCGCTACAGCCCGGTGCTGCGCTCCCCGAGCTTCCTGTTCAACGCCTCCCTCTGCATGCTGGCGATGGCGGTGATCCTGGCCTATGTCACCGCGGCGCCGGTGCAGTTGATGGTGAGGCTGGGGCTGGACATGAGCGGCTTCAGCTACTGGTTTGCGGCCAACGCGGCGCTCAACATCCTGGCCTGCTTCCTGGCGCCCCGTTTCATCGCCAGAGTGGGGCCAAGACGCACCCTGCGCATCGGTCTGCTGGTGCTGCTGCTCTCCGCCATCTCCCTGAGCCTGTCGATGCACATCGCGCATCCGCTGGCCATGATGGGCCCGGTGTTCCTCTCCAGCATCGGCTTTGCCATGATCCTGGGCGCTGCCGCCGGCATGGCGCTGGCACCATTCGGTCACTGCGCCGGTACCGCCGCCGCCCTGCTCGGCCTGTTCCAGATGAGTGGCTCCGGTGCGCTGGTGGGCTTTATCGGCGCGCTGATGCATGACCCGCTGAACCAGCTGGCGCTGCACATGTGGCTGTTGCTGCCCCCGCTGCTGGTGCTGATGACCCGCCAGGGCCGGCGCTTGTGTTTGCAATAAATCCTGTGCTCTGATGGGCACACTCAGGGGGCCTTGGGCCCCCTTCTCTTTTGGCAGGCCAAAGGTTCGCCTGCATCTCATGACACAGCTACCCGTGGAGAAAACCGGATGAGCCACATAATCAATGCCGCCCTGGTGGGCTACGGCTTTGCAGGCCAAACCTTTCACGCCCCGTTTCTGACCAGCACGCCCGGGCTCTCCCTCGGCTGGGTGGTGAGCCGCGATGCCGCCAGGGTGCAGAGCGATCTGCCAGGCTGCCGGGTCGGTTCGCTGGCCGAGGTGCTGGCTGATCCCTCGGTCGATCTGGTGGTGATCGCCACTCCCAACGACACCCATGCCCCCATTGCCCGCGAGGCGCTGTTGGCGGGCAAGCACGTGGTGATCGACAAGCCGTTCGCCCTGGATCTGGCCGAGGCGAAGGCGCTGGTGGAGCTGGCGCAGAAGCAGCAGCGCCTGCTCAGCATCTTCCACAACCGGCGCTGGGACGGTGACTTTCTCACCGTGCGCCGCCTGCTGGCAGAGGGGGCGCTGGGGCAAGTTGCCCAGTTCGAGTCCCACTTTGATCGCTATCGTCCCGAGGTGCGTCAGCGCTGGCGCGAGGCGGGTGGCCCGGGCTCCGGCCTCTGGTTTGATCTCGGCCCCCATATCCTCGATCAGTCGCTGCAGCTGTTCGGTCAGCCGGACTGGCTGCAGGCGGATCTGGCCCAGCAGCGCCCCGGCGCGCTGGCGGATGACTACTTCCACGTGGTGCTCGGCTATGGCGAGATGCGGGTCGTGCTGCACGGCAGCTGCCTGGTGTCGGCCACCATGCCGCGTTTCGTCATCCACGGCAGCGAGGGCTCCTTCATCAAGTTCGGCATGGATGTGCAGGAGGAGCAGCTCAAGCTCGGCAAGCGGCCGCCGGCGGCAGACTGGGGGGTGGACAACGAACCCGGCCAGCTCAGCCGGATCCGCGATGGTCAGCTGCAGCAGCAGAGCGTGGCCGGCGAGGCGGGGGATTACGGCGCCTACTATCGCGGCGTCTGTGCCGCCATCCGTGGGGAAGGCGACAACCCGGTGCCGGCCGGCGAGGCGCTGGCGGTGATGGCGCTGCTGGACCTGGCCCGCGACAGCGCTCGCGAGGGTAAGCGCCTGGCTTGTCAGATCCTGTCTGACTGAGGCGGTCTATGTGCGTGATGGCCGGCACCATGCAATAACCGTTTATTGCCAGCCATCACGGGGCCAGCGGCGTTTTATTGTACAAAACTGCGCCGTTTACAGTGTTTTGTATTAATGTTTGTCGCTGTAGTAGTTCTTTTCATCCAACCAACGAGAAAATATCATTGTGATACTCGTTTTCATTGGGCGCGTATGGGGATATATTTCGCGCGCCTCTTGGCTCCCGGCATATGGTTTTTTCGCCGGGTGAAAGGACGCACTGTGATGGTTGTACCGACCATCTCTCCATATTTTTCTGAGGGTATGCACATGAACAAAGTACTGGTAGCCGGTATCCTGGGTCTGATGTTGACCGCTTGTGGTCAGAAAGAAGAAGCCGCCGCACCGGCCGCTACTCCGGCCGCCGACGTTGCTGCAACTGTTGAGAAAGCCGCTAGCGAAGCCACCTCTACCGTAGAGAAGGCTGCTTCCGAAGCGACTGCAACCGTTGAGAAGGCTGCCGCTGACGTAGCCACCAAGGCAGAAGCCGCAGTGAGCGATGCCAAGGCCAACTAAGCCTGCACCTCATCTGAAGAACGGGCCCGAAGGTGACTTCGGGCCCGTTTTTTATGTCCGCTCGGGCCAGCTCCCCGCCTTGGGCTGGACACTCGCCGGCTAGCACGCCGGATTGAGGCGGGAGGTGAGGATGTGATCCTCCCAGCGGCCGTTGATCATCAGGTAGTCTTTGGCGTACCCCTCCCGCTCGAAGCCGAGCCGCTCGAGCAGGGCGCCGCTGCGCTGATTGGCCGGCATGTAGCTGGCCATGATGCGGTGCAGGCCGTGCTCCCTGAACAGATAGTCGATGCCGGCCCCGACGATTTCCTGCATCAGCCCCTGTCCCTGGTGGGCCTGATCGATGGCGTAGCCCAGGTGGCAGGCCTTGAAGGCACCCATCAGGATGTTGGTGAAGTTGCAGGTGGCGATCACCTGCTCGCCATTCGGCTCGAGCGCCACCAGGTGCACCCCGCTGCCGTTGAAGAACTGGCCGTAGCTGTCGCGCAGTCGGCCGTGCCAGTGGCTCAGGGTATAGAAGCTCTCGTCCCGGCTGGGCTCCCAGGGGGTGAGGTGAGCGCGGTTGCGCAGATAGAAATCCAGCATCAGATCGGCCCGCTCGGGGGGCAGTACGGTGAGCCGGCTGCGGGGCGTGCACAGGTGTGGCAGTGCCATCAGTGATCCCTCTGCCCAAGCCACTCGTCGCGCAGCAGACTGTAGTGAACGTGATCCACGACTCTGTCGGCCAGCCGCTCGGCACGGCGGGTGATCCCCTCCTGCTGCATGCCGAGGCGCTCGCAGACGGCCCGGCTGGGCTCGTTGTCGATGGCGGCGCTGATCTCCACCTTCTCCATCCCCATCTCTTCGAAGGCGTGATGGATCAGGGCCTGGCAGGCGCGGGTGATGATGCCGTTGCCCTGCCAGCGCTCGGCCAGCCAGTAGCCGATGCTGACCTTGGCCAGTGCCTTGTCGATCTGGTTGTAACCGATGACGCCGACCACCTCCCCCTGATACTCGATGGCGGTGGTCAGCCCCTCGCCGCGGGCAAACTTCTCGATGGCGTGGCGGATGAAGGTGGCGCTGTCGGCGGGTTGCTGAATGTAGGGGGGCCAGGGCAGCCACTGGGTCAGGTAGTCGCGATTCTCCCGACAGAGGGCAAAGAGTTCGCTGGCCATGTCGGGCTGCAGGAACAGCAGCGCCAGCTCGTCATCCAGTTGCCATGAAAACATCCGCACCTCCCGTTGCCGCAGGGGCCCGCAATGGGCCGTCGAACCGCCAATGTAGCCAATCAACCCCTTGTTAGCCAAGGACTTTCAGCCGTTATCAAGGCTGCGCTATCCCCATATGGAGGGGCGGCTCCGACCGCCATTGGGGCGCCTTGTCATTGTTCGGCCTTTCCTGGTGTTATTCGCCATTTTTTCGGCTCTTTACGCTATCAAAAACAGGCAACAGCAGATTCTGCTATGGATTCATGCTGGGCTGTCACATATGACAGGCAGCAATTCCGATCGCGCCAACTAGTGTAGGAGCGCTGGGCAACGGACCCGGCGTGTAATCTTCATCGACTTAAGGAAAAGACGGATGAACAAAGTCTATTTGGCCGTGGTATTGGCCTGCTGGGGAAGCGCAGCCTTGGCTGCAGAACAGGTTGACGTACATCAGGTTGCCGGCATTCAGGGAGCACCGAGCGGTGCCGCCGGCGTCAGCGCGCTGGCCGGGGATGGCGAGTTCCGCCAGGTGCGGGCAGTCAAGCTGCCAAACGGCCAGCAGCGGGTGCGCTATGAGCAGACCTGGCACGGTATCCCGGTCTGGGGTCAGGTGCTGGTGGCCGAGCAGTCCCTCGGTGGCCAGATCAGCCAGGTCTCCGGCCAGATCCTGCGCCAGATCGATGCCGATCTGGCCAGCCCGACCGCGGCCCTGTCGCCGGCCGATGCCGCCAGCAAGGCGCGGGCCGGGGCCAAGGGCAGCAACGAGCGGGTCAAGCTGTTCGTGATGCAGGATGACGCGGGTCAGGCCAAGCTGGTCTATCTGGTCTCCTGGCTGGCTGCGAGCGAAGAGCCGAGCCGTCCCTTCGTGATGATCGATGCCCAGACCGGCAACGAGCTCAAGCGCTGGGAAGGGATCAACCACAAGGATGCCACCGGCCCGGGCGGCAACATCAAGACCGGCAAATATTTCTACGGCTCCGACTTCGGCCCGCTGCAGGTGGATGACAACTGCCGCATGACCAGTGCCAACGTCGACACCCTCAACATGAATCACGCCACCACGGGCGGCACCATCCACCAGTTCACCTGCCCGGAGAACACGGTCAAGGAGATCAACGGTGCCTACTCGCCCCTCAACGATGCCCACTACTTCGGCAACGTGGTGTTCGACATGTACCGCAACTGGTACAACACGGCGCCGCTGACCTTCAAGCTGAAGATGCGGGTGCACTACAGCCGCAACTACGAGAACGCCTTCTGGGACGGCAGCCAGATGACCTTCGGTGACGGTGCCACCACCTTCTATCCGCTGGTGAGCTTGGACGTGGCAGCCCACGAGGTGAGCCACGGCTTTACCGAGCAGAACTCGGGGCTGGTTTACTCCGGTCAGTCGGGCGGTATCAACGAGGCCTTCTCCGACATGGCGGGGGAAGCGGCCGAGAACTACATGAAGGGCAGCAATGACTGGCTGGTGGGCGCCCAGATCTTCAAGGGCAATGGCTCCCTGCGCTACTTCGAGGATCCGACCCGGGATGGCCGCTCCATCGGCCACGCCAGCGACTACTATGACGGCATTGACGTGCACCACAGCTCGGGTGTCTACAACCGCGCCTTCTACCTGCTGGCCAACACCAGCGGCTGGAATACCCGCAAGGCCTTCGAAGTGTTCGTGCTGGCCAACCGTCTCTACTGGGGCGCCAACACCACCTTCGATCAGGGCGCCTGCGGCGTGACCAAGGCGGCGACCGATCTCGGTTACAGCGTGACCGACGTGGCGGCCGCCTTTACCACGGTCGGGGTCAATGCCACCTGTGGTGGCACCACTCCGCCCACTGGCAGCGTGCTGCAAAACGGGGTACCGGTGACCGGTCTCTCCGCCGCCAAGGGTGGCAAGCTGAACTTCACCATCGACGTGCCGGCCGGCAAGAGCCAGCTGGTGATCGCCAGCAGCGGCGGTACCGGCGATGCGGACCTCTATGTGAAGTTCGGCAGCGTGCCGACCAGCAGCAGCTATGACTGCCGCCCCTACAAGAGCGGCAACGCCGAGACCTGCACCCTGAACTCGCCCAAGGCGGGGACCTGGAACGTGCAGCTGAGCGCCTTCAGCGCCTTCTCCGGGGTGACCCTCAAGGCCAGCTACTGATCATCAGTGGCCGTTGACAACAGTGAAGCGCCGGACTTGTCCGGCGCTTTTTTTATGCGGGTTTGCCCGCCCAGCGGGCGGCCAGGGTGCGGGCTGCCTCCAGCACCCGCTCCTTGGCGGGGTTGGGGCGCTTGCCGCTGCGCCAGGCCATCATCACGTCCCAGTGATCCGGCGGCAGATCCACCACGTCCAGCTGCACCAGCCGGCCAAATTCCAGATCCCTGGCGATGGCGAGCGCCGGCATCAGGGTGATGAAGCCGTGTTCCAGCGCCAGCTCCCGCGCCGCGCTGGCGGGCTGGATGGCGTGCAGCGGGCTCGCCACCTGGCGCAGCAGACGCAACTGCAGGATCAGCTCGTCGCAGCCGGTGCCCCACTGTTGGGGCGCCAGTCGCTCGTTGGCGATGTCCTGCAGGGTCAGGCCCTGCCGCCCGGCCAGCGGATGGGTGGCGCAGGCCACCGCTATGATGGGGGAGCGGTAGAGCAGCTCGAGCTGGATGCCGGCGATGGCCGGACACTTGAGGATGAAGCCGACGTCGGTCTCGCCGGTCAGCAGCTCCTGCATGATGATGCCGGAGTGATCCGTGTTGCAGCGGATCTCGAAGGTCTCGTCGACCAGTGCCAGCAGCAGGGGGCCGAACACAACTGTCGTCAGGGAGGGCAGGCAGGCGAGCCGGATGCGCGGCAGCGCTGGTGCCCCCTGCATGGCCAGCCGGCCCCCTTCCAATGCGGTGAGGGCCGCGCTTGCCGCGGGCAGGAACTGCTCGCAGGCCGGGGTGGGGGTGGCGCCGCGCCGGTGGCGGCGAAACAGGGGCTGGCCCAGATCCTGTTCCAGCACGGCGATCCGCTGGCTCACCATGGGTTGCGACCAGCCGCGCACGGCCGCCGCCTTGCTGAAACTGCCGCGATTGACCACATCCAGCAGCAACTGCAGATCGTCGAGGGTCATAGCCATAAGATAATCCAATATGAAATATAGCCAGTTGTCGGCTACCACTATATCTGGCGTCCTCCCAGAATAGCAGTATCAATCGTTGTGTTTTGGCATATTGCCACACCGGCTCAGGGGTTTGCAGCACCTTGAGTCCGTTTGGTGACGGCGTCATTCGGGCGACGAGCAGCAATCGATATGAATGTCATCAGAGCAGCAGGGGACGGGTAGTCATGGTGGATCGGGCGAGGCGGTTGGGGCGGTGGTTTTTGGCGTTGGATTCCCTGTTGGTGATCCTGGGGTTCTTCGTGGTGATGCCCATGATCAGCCTGCGCTTCGTGGATCAGCTCGGCTGGGCGGCCGGTGTGGTCGGGCTGGCGCTGGGGTTGCGTCAGCTGACCCAGCAGGGGCTGGGCATTCTGGGGGGCTCGCTGGCGGACAAGTTCGGGGCGCGCCCGCTCATCGTGGGCGGCATGCTGCTGCGGGCGGCGGGTTTTGCCAGCCTGGCCTATGCCCAGAGCGGCCTTGAGCTGATCCTCTCCTGCATCATCTCGGGGCTCGGCGGCTGCCTGTTCGACCCGCCCCGGGCGGCGCTGGTGATCAAGTTCACCCGGCCGCGGGAGCGGGGTCGCTACATCTCGTTGCTGATGATGCTGGAGAGCGCCGGCGCCGTGGTGGGGGCCCTGCTCGGCAGCTGGCTGCTCAACTTCGATTTCGAATACGTCTGTCTGCTGGGGGCCGGCCTGTTTGTCTGCGCCGCCCTGTGCAACCTGCTGATCCTGCCTGCCTACAAACTCTCGGTGCGACCGACCCCGATCCGCGCCGGTCTCGGCCAGGTGCTGGCCGACAAGGCATTCTGCCGGCTGGTACTGATCCTGAGCGGCTACTACGCACTCTGGGTGCAGGTGATGCTGATCTTCCCCATCCTGGTCAAGCAGATGGCGGGCAGTACCACGGCGGTGGGCTGGATGTATACCCTGGAGACCGCCATCTCGCTGGCGCTGCTCTATCCGCTGGCACGCTATGGCGAGCGGCGCTTCAAGCTGGAGAGCCGGCTGATGGCCGGGGTGCTGCTGATGACCACCGGCATCGGGCTGGTGGCCTTTGCCAACACCCTGCCTGCGGTGTTCATGCTGCTGGCCTGCTTCTATCTGGGGATCGTCATCGCCGAGCCGGCGCGGGAGACCCTGATGACCAAGCTGGCGCAGCCGGGGGCGCGCGGCAGCTACATGGGCTTCAGCCGGCTGGGGCTGGCACTGGGGGGCATGACGGGGTATGTGGGGGGAGGTGCCCTGCATGACTACGCCATGGCTCAGGGGCAGCCCTGGTTGCCCTGGCTGGTGCTGGGCACAGTGGGTGTGACCACCTTGCTGCTGCTGGCCAACTGCTTTCATCGAGAGTCGAGTCTGGCGCGGGTCAACGTCTGAACGGGCATAAAAAAACCGGCCGCAAGCGGCCGGTAAAAAATACAGTAGGCTACAGGAAGACTTAGAAGTTGTACTGCAGGGCCACGGCGACCACGTCGTCGGTGTTCTTGCCCAGCGAGTTGGTGTGGGTGCCGTTGACGTTGTCCAGCAGGTTGATCTTGTAGTCAACGTAGGCGTTGAAGTTGTCGGTGAAGTTGTACCAGGCACCGATGGAGACGTATTCGGTGGCGGTATCATCGATGCCGCGAGCGTTGTCCTTCACGTCGGTACGCAGGTAGGCCACGGACGGCTTGAACTTGCCGAAGGCATACTGGGCCACTGCTTCGTAGCCATCCATCTTCTCGGCGTAACCGTTGAAGGTGCTGACGTACATGTGGTCTTCACCGTGGGAGTAGGTGGCCGCCAGGTAGAGGTCGCCGACGGCGTACTTGGCGCCCACGCCGTACAGTTTGGCGTTGCTGTCGCCACCGAAGGAGGCGTTGGCAGCCTGCTCGTCGGTCTTGCCGGCCTGGTTGTAGGCGGCACCCAGGCTCAGGCCCATGTCGAAGTCATAGTTGGCGGACACGGCGAAGCCTTCGGCGGAACCCTTCGGATTCCAGGTGCTGTTGGTGCCAGTCAGGTTGGAGCGATCGGCGTTCTGCGGATCGTTGTTGCCGGTGAACTGGGCACCCAGGGTCAGGCCCTGATAGGTGTAGATGTACTGAGCCAGGCCATTGGTACGACCGGTGCCGAACACTTCGGTGTCCTTGCCCAGGCCGTCACCGCCCCACTCGGGCAGCACGTCGGTGTAGTTGTTCACGGCTTTGGTGAACAGGCCGTCCTGACGACCGTAGCTGAAGGCACCGAAGCGATCGTGCTTGATGCCGGCGTAGGCATAACGCAGCTCGTCATTGTCGGAGCCGGAGGTCGGCAGGTTGTACTCGGCAAAGCCGAAGGCCTGCATCTCGGGGGCAATCTTGGTTTCGCCGGCGATGTGCAGACGCAGGTAGCTGGCGTCGCCTTCAGAACCGTTGTCATCAGTGCCGTAGTACATGCCCTGGGCGCGACCACCGATGTCGAGCTTGGTGTCGTTCTGGTTGTAAACGGTCGCGGCTTGCGCACCACCGGCCAGCAGCAGGCTGGAGATGGCCATGGTCAATGCTGTTTTTTTCATTGTTCGTTCCTCTGGTGTAAACACTGTCGGACCTGTGCTCGGCCCTGTTGATCGGTTTCTGTTCCGATAGCCCAGAGTAGCCCTGCGAACCTTGATAGAAACTGAAGCGGACAAGGATTAATTAATGGTTTGACCAGAAAGGCAGGCATAAAAAACGGCCCAGAGAGGGCCGTTTGAACATTTGTGGAATTAAATGCTGTTTAGAGCATCATGCCACCGAAGAAGAAGCCGAGCGCCACGGCGATGGCGATGGTGGCCACACCCGGTACGAAGAAGGGGTGGTTGAACACCGCCTTGCCGATGCGGGTGGAACCGGTGTCGTCCATCTCGACCGCGGCCAGCAGGGTCGGGTAGGTGGGCAGCACGAACAGGGCGCTCACGGCGGCGAAGGAGGCGATGGCGGTCAGCGGGCTGACACCCAGTGCCAGGGCGGCCGGCATCAGGGCCTTGGTGGTGGCGCCTTGTGAGTAGAGCAGCATGGCGGCGAAGAACAGCACCACGGCCAGCAGCCAGGAGTACTGGTTCAGCAGGTCGCCGGCGATGAGCTGGATGGTATCCATGTTGCCCTTCACGAAGACGTTGCCGAGCCAGGCCACACCCAGTACGCAGATACAGGCGGACATACCGGACTTGAAGGTCGGCATGTTGGTGACCTGGGTCACGTCCAGTTTGCACACCAGAGTCATGATGGTGGCCGCGGCCAGCATGATGCCCATGATGGCGCCGTCACGGGGGATCGGCGGGTTGGTGATGAGGCCCACTTTACCGGAGATGGCGGTGGCATAGGCCATCACGGCCACGATGGCGGCGATGAAGATCCAGACCGACAGCTTGGCGTAGGGTTTGATCTCGAGCTGGGTGGTACCACGCAGCTTGATCTGCCCCTTGGCCTTGCGCTCCAGGTAGACTTCGTCCTGGTCCAGCGGCTTGCCCAGCATGTTGGCGACGAAGGCACCGAGGATGCAGGCGATGAAGGTGGACGGGATGCAGATGGCCAGCAGGGTCAGGTAGTCAACACCGAACGGCTCCAGCATGCCGGAGAAGGCGACCACGGCTGCGGAGATGGGCGAGGCGGTGATGGCGATCTGGGAGGCGACGACCGCGATGGAGAGCGGACGGGAGGGGCGGATTCCCTGCTCCTTGGCCACTTCGGCGATCACCGGCAGGGTGGAGAAGGCGGTGTGACCGGTACCGGCCAGCATGGTCATCAGGTAGGTGACGACCGGGGCGGCGAAGGTGATGTATTTGGGGTTCTTGCGCAGGGCTTTTTCGGCCAGGTGCACCAGGTAGTCCATCCCGCCGGCCAGCTGCATGCAGGCGATGGCGCAGATGACGGACGCGATGATCATGATCACGTCCCAGGGGATGTAGGTGACCAGCTGATCACTCGGGATCTGCACCCCGAGGCCCCAGGTCAGCACCAGTACCCCCAAACCACCGGCAAAGCCGATGCCGATGCTGCCTATCCGGGCCCCCAGATAGATAGCGGCGAGCACGACGAGCAACTCGATTCCAATCATAGTGAACACTCCATTTTCCAGTTTTTTTAGGTTTTATTTGGCAGAAAAGCCAATTCCCGATGGGGCTGGGCAAGACCTATCGGGAACTGACTCTATGGGCCGGGATGATCCCGGCCCATTTGCTCGCTTATACGGTAGCTTCGCGGGTGTAACGCTTGGCTTTGTATTGCGGGTTCATCAGGTTCTCGATGGAGAGGATTTCGTCCAGCTGTTCGGCGGTCAGCAGGCCGCGTTCCAGCACGACTTCACGGACGTTCTTGCCGGTCTGTGCACAGATCTTGCCGACGATGTCGCCCTCGTGGTGGCCGATGAAGGGGTTCAGGTAGGTCACGATACCGATGGAGTTCAGCACGTGGTTCATGCAGATTTCCGGGTTGGCGGTGATGCCTTCCACGCACTTCTCGCGCAGGGAGATACAGGCCTTTTCCATCAGGCTCAGGGATTCGAACATCGCCTGACCGATCACCGGCTCCATGACGTTCAGCTGCAGCTGACCGGCTTCGGCGGCGAAGGTGATGGTGACGTCGTTGCCAAAGACCTTGAAGCAGGATTGGTTGACCACTTCCGGAATGACCGGGTTGACCTTGGCCGGCATGATGGAGGAGCCAGCCTGCATTTCCGGCAGGTTGATCTCTTTGAGTGCGGTGCGCGGGCCGGAGGAGAGCAGACGCAGGTCGTTACAGATCTTGGAGAGCTTCATCGCCATGCGCTTGATGGCGCCGTGCAGCATCACATAGGCGCCGCAGTCGGAGGTCGCTTCGATCAGATCTTCAGCTGGCACATAGGCGCGACCGGTGATCTCGGCCAGGCGCTTGATGGCCAGGGCGGAGTACTCGGGCGGGGTGTTGAGGCCGGTACCGATGGCGGTGGCGCCCAGGTTCACTTCCAGCAGCAGCTCCTGGCAACGCTTGATGGACTTGATCTCTTCACGCAGGGTGACGGCGAAGGCGTGGAACTCCTGACCCAGGGTCATGGGTACCGCGTCCTGCAGCTGGGTACGACCCATCTTCAGGATGTTTTTGAACTCGGCTGCCTTGGCATCGAAGGCGGCGATCAGCGCTTCCAGGGCAAACAGGGTGGTGTCGGTGCTGTTCACCACGGCAACGCGGAAACCGGTGGGGTAGGCGTCGTTGGTGGACTGGCACTTGTTGACATGGTCATTGGGGTTGATGACGTCGTAGCGGCCTTTTTCCAGACCCATCAGCTCGAGGGCGATGTTGGCCAGTACTTCGTTGGTGTTCATGTTGACGGAGGTGCCGGCACCGCCCTGGTAAACGTCGACCGGGAACTGGTCGAAGCATTTGCCGGTGTTCAGCATCAGGTCGCAGGCTTCCACGATCTTGTCTGCAATTTCAGGACGGATGGTGCCCAGCTCGCCGTTTGCCAGCGCGGCGGCCTTTTTGGTCAGCACCATGCCGCGGACGAATTCCGGAACGTCAGAAATCTTCTGAGAGCTGATCTTGAAGTTCTCGACGGCGCGCAGGGTGTGTACGCCGTAGTACATGTCGTTGGAAACTTCTTTGGTGCCCAGCAGGTCTTCTTCAATGCGGACGTTCTTGATGTCGCTCATTGTAATGCCTCAGAAATCAGATAAATGGAAACGATCCTCACCGAGTGGTCGCGAGTTCCTTACGCACGGTTCATCCTGAAGCACCACACATCGAGTGGGGCGGTTGGAGGCCTTTTTTGCCTCCTTCATTACTGGCGTCGATATTACCCCAATTGAGGTATCTGATATTAGACCTGGATCACTAAATTTGAGACAACCTCAAATAACTTGTGGTCATTAAACAGATATTGCAATCGACCGATTAACTTTGACAGAACAATGACTTCAATCACAGTCCGGAAAGCCGGTTTTTCTGCGGATCCGGCGCTGCGTCACCCTCCGCACTTGAAAAGTGCGCGCTGACCCCCATTTTAATCAACAGGAACCAATATCATGGCGGGTTGGCAGCGGCATCGACGGCTGTCTGGTCTCGCCGGCGGTTCATTCACATTCACCCGCACTGAGGTTGTTATGGGCAAGTTGTTTCTGTTGTTGGTCGGTCTGGTGGTGCTCGAGCTCACCGTGATGATCGAGGTGGGCTCCGTGATCGGCGCCTTGCCGACTGTCGGCCTGCTCATTCTGACGGCGGTACTGGGCTCCTCTCTGGTGCGCAGCGAAGGGATCAAGACCCTGTTCAATGCGCAGCAGAAGATGCAGCAGGGGGAGATGCCGGGACGTGAGGTGATGGGGGGCATGATGCTGGCGCTGGCCGGTCTGTTGCTGATCATTCCGGGCTTCGTGACCGACTTCTTCGGCATCCTGCTGCTGCAACCCTGGCTGCGCAACAAGCTGGCCGACAAGCTGATCGGCAGCAACCAGTTCAGAATGCAGATGGGCGGTTTTCAGGGCCGTCAGCAGCCGTTCGACGAGGTGCCTGGCAGTGACCAGCCGGGTCAATCCCCGCGCGCCGGTACCACCATCGAAGGGGAGTTCGAGCGCAAGGAGTAAGTGCTGCGCTCAATCCCCAGCCATCAGGGCTTGCCCTGATGGCACAACTGCTCGAAGCGGTGGCGGGCATACCACCAGGCCAGAGTGCCCGCCGCCAGGTTCGCCAGCAGGATCCCCAGATAAATCCCCTGTTCTCCCCCCAGTTTTGCCCCCAGCCAGGCTCCTGGCAGCAAGAAGACAAACAATCGCAAGCCGTTGAACAGAAAAGAGATGCTGGATGCCCTCACGCCATTCAAGGCGGATGCCAGCAGCATCACCATGCCCTGAAAGCCGTAACCGATGGGCACCAGGTGCAGATAGAGCACGATGAGGCGCACCACCTGCGGGTGATCGCTGAACAGATCGGCGATGAAGGGGGCCAGCAGCCAGGTCAGCGCGTAGACCGCCAGCTGGAACCGCAGGGCGAAGCGCATACAGAGCTGCAGCGCCGCTTTGGCGCGGGCCGGGTTGCCGGCGCCACAGTTCTGCGAGATGAAGGGAGCCAGCACCGAGGAGAGCGCCATCATCACGATGAGCAATAGGGCCTCGACTCTCGAGGCGGCACCGTAGGCGGCCACCACTTCGGTGCCCAGTCCGGCGAAGATGGTCATCAGCACCGCATTGGCCAGCGGGTTGAGCATGTTGGTGAAGGAGGCGGGCACGGCCACGTGCAGCAGGGCGCGCCAGTGGGCCAGCAGCTGCGGGCGCGGGGAGAGGCGCCAGCGCAGCAGGCCCTCGCGGTGGCGCAATATATAGAGGCTGACCAGCATGGCCATCAACCAGGAGAGGGAGGTGGCGATGGCGGCGCCGCGGATCCCCCACTCGGGAAAGGGGCCTATGCCGAAGATGAGCAGGGGATCCAGCACACCGTTGACCAGTCCGGCCACCGTCATCACCAGGCTCGGGGTCTTGGTATCGCCGGTGGCCCGGATGGCGGCATTGCCCACCATGGGCAGCACCAGCATGGGGACGGTCAGATACCAGATCAGCATGTAGTCGTAGATGAGGGCGATCAGCGCATCGCTGGCACCGAGCAGCCGGAACAGCGGGTGTATGGTGAGCGCCCCCGCCACGGCGATGAGGGTGACCAGCAGCACCGCCAGGAACAGGTTGTCGGTGGTGATGCGGGCGGCCTCTTCATGCTTGCCCTGGCCGAGGGCATGACCCATCACGGCGGAGAGGCCGGCCCCCAGCCCCATGGCCAGCGAGGTGACCACGAAGGTGACCGGAAAGGTGAAGCTGATGGCGGCCAGTGCCTGGGTGCCCAACATGCCGATGAAGAAGGTATCGACCAGGTTGAAGGCGAGGATGGCGACGATGCCGAGGATCATGGGACCCGTCATGCGCAGCAGTACGGACGTCATGGGGGCTGTCAGCAGGGGATTGGGTCGGGTCACGGGCTGGTCTCTGTACATCTGGCGGAGTTCTGGCTGCTGGCAGCACAAACCGGTTTCCTGACCGGGACTCGGGCGATCCATCGAAGACCTTCATAGTACGTGAAAATATTTTTTTTGTATTTGCCCTTGAAGGGTTAACAAACGTACCCCACATCGGAGACATATCTAATTTGGCCAGGAATGGCCATTCCTCAAAGCAACACAGAGACTCATTTTGGGAGAGTTATCGATGAAAATTCGTCCACTGCACGACCGCGTCATCATCAAGCGCATCGAAGCTGAAGCCAAATCCGCTGGCGGCATTGTCTTGACTGGTACGGCGGCCCAGAAGTCCACCCGTGGTGAAGTTCTTGCCGTGGGGACTGGCCGAATTCTGGATAATGGCGACGTCAAAGCCCTCGCCGTCAAGGTTGGTGACAAGGTGATCTTCAACGAAGGCTACGGTGTGAAGACCGAGAAGCTGGATGGTCAGGACGTGCTGATCCTGTCTGAAACCGACATCTTGGCGATTGTCGAAGAGTAATCCACCCCTTTCCCCCAAGAATTGATTGAAGGACTGAACAAAATGGCAGCTAAAGAAGTCAAGTTTGGCAACGAAGCCCGCATCAAGATGCTGGAAGGCGTCAACATCCTGGCCGATGCAGTCAAGGTGACCCTGGGCCCGAAAGGCCGCAACGTGGTGCTGGACAAATCTTTCGGCGCTCCGACCATCACCAAGGATGGCGTCTCCGTCGCTCGCGAAATCGAACTGGAAGACAAGTTCCAGAACATGGGCGCCCAGATGGTCAAGGAAGTTGCTTCCAAGGCCAACGACGCTGCCGGTGATGGTACCACCACCGCGACCGTACTGGCCCAGGCCATCGTCAACGAAGGCCTGAAGGCCGTTGCCGCCGGCATGAACCCGATGGATCTGAAGCGCGGTATCGACAAGGCCGTGGTGGCCGCCGTTGCCGAACTGCAAGCGCTGTCTCAGCCCTGCGCAGACAACAACGCCATCGCTCAGGTTGGCACCATCTCCGCCAACTCCGACGAGAAAGTCGGCAAGCTGATTGCCGAAGCCATGGACAAAGTGGGCCGTGACGGCGTCATCACTGTAGAAGACGGTCAGGGTCTGGAAGACGAGCTGGCAGTGGTTGAAGGTATGCAGTTCGACCGTGGCTACCTCTCCCCGTACTTCGTCAACAAGCCGGAAACCGGTGCCGTCGAGCTGGACGACCCCTTCATCCTGCTGGTCGACAAGAAAATCTCCAACATCCGCGAAATGCTGCCGGTGCTGGAAGGCGTGGCCAAGGCTGGCAAGCCGCTGATCATCGTCGCCGAAGACGTTGAAGGTGAAGCGCTGGCGACTCTGGTGGTCAACACCATGCGTGGCATCGTGAAAGTGGCTGCCGTCAAGGCGCCGGGCTTCGGTGACCGTCGCAAGGCCATGCTGCAGGATATCGCCATCCTGACTGGCGGTACCGTGATCTCCGAAGAAGTGGGCATGGAGCTGGAAAAAGCGACCCTGGAAGACCTGGGCCGTGCCAAGCGCATCGTCATCACCAAAGAGAACACCACCATCATCGATGGCGTGGGTGATGCAGGCCTGATCGAGAGCCGTGTAGCCCAGATCCGTCAGCAGATCGAAGAGACCTCTTCCGACTACGACCGTGAGAAGCTGCAAGAGCGCGTAGCCAAACTGGCTGGCGGCGTTGCGGTGATCAAGGTGGGTGCTGCCACTGAAGTCGAGATGAAAGAGAAGAAAGCACGCGTCGACGATGCCCTGCACGCGACTCGCGCTGCAGTGGAAGAAGGCGTGGTTGCCGGTGGTGGTGTGGCGCTGGTGCGTGTTGCTGCCAAACTGACCGGTCTGCGTGGCGACAACGAAGACCAGAACGTGGGTATCAAGGTTGCCCTGCGCGCCATGGAAGCTCCGCTGCGTCAAATCGTCATCAACGCCGGTGAAGAGGCCTCCGTCATCGCCAACGCGGTGAAGAACGGCGAAGGCAACTATGGCTACAACGCCTACACCGAACAGTACGGCGACATGCTGGCCATGGGCATCCTGGATCCGACCAAGGTGACTCGTTCTGCCCTGCAGTTTGCCTCTTCCGTTGCCGGTCTGATGATCACCACCGAGTGCATGGTCTCCGAGCTGCCGAAGAAAGATACCCCTGCCATGCCTGACATGGGTGGCATGGGTGGCATGGGCATGATGTAATTCGGCCAGTGTTACCAAACGGCTCGCTTTTGCGGGCCGTTTTTTTTTGTGGCGACTAGACTGAGTCTATTGTCAGTGACTTTATCCGAGGTGAACATGCGTGTACTGGGTTTGATTTCATTACTGTTTTCTCTGGCCATGCCGGCAATGGCGCTGGAAACGCCGCAAGGTCCCGTCATCCTGAAGGTGACCGGCAATGTACAACCGGCGGAAGCGACCGAAGGGGTGGTCTCCTTCGATCTGGCGATGCTCAAGGCATTGCCGCAGCACGAGATAGTGACCGCCAACCCCTGGGTCGACAAACCGCACAAATATGTGGGCCCCAAGCTGGCCGATGTGCTGGCCGCTGTCGGTGCGGATGGCAAGGCGATCACCCTGACCGCATTGAACAGTTTTCAGATCAGGATCAACTGGGATAAGGTCAAGCAATACGACCCTATTCTGGCCTGGCAAGATGATGGGGTCACCATGCGGGTACGGAATAAGGGACCGCTTTGGTTTATCCTACCGCTGGATCAATATCCCGAGCTGAAACGCTCGGAGTTTACCGACATGATGATTTGGCAATTGAATGCCATTGATATTCAGCATTGATGTAGTTGCTTCTGGGAGCACGAGTGAAAGCAAAGACCAAGGCGTGGCCTTTACTCATCGTTCTTTATCTATCCATCCTGCTGTTCACCGGGAGCACTCTGTATTGCCTTGCACAAATACAGAATGCGACCCGGGTGATGGAAAAGTATACCTATGACGTCTCCTGGGCCCTGATGCAGTTGCAACTGGAGTTGGGGCGCTTCCTCAACTCCGTCGAGATTTACCATTATGGCGGCATCGATCACGATACCCTGATGTTGCGCTACGACATCCTCTGGAGCCGCACCCCCATCCTGCTCAGCGGCCAGCTGCGTCAGAGCATGAAGGACAAGCAGAAGACTCTGCGGCTTGTGCAGTTGATCGAAAGCAATATCCGCGAGATGGAGCCCAACATCACCAACCTGAAGTCGGGAACGCCGGATTATCAGCAGATCATGATGCGACTGTCGCCTCTGCAGGAACCACTCTCCTATTCCCTCGCCTCCGTGATGCAGAAGAACATCAATGTCTATTCGGGCAATGACAAGCGCTTCGGCCAGTTGCGCAATGCCCTGCTGTTCATGGTATCCGGGCTGGTGTTGTCGGTGATGCTGCTGAGCGGTCTGCTGATCCGCGAGGCGCGCCGCCATTTCAGAGTGGCACGGATAGATCCCCTGACCGGGCTCTCCAATCGTCTGGCCCTGCTTGAGAAGATGGAATCCTACGCCAGCAAGGAGACGCCGTTTGGTCTGGTGCTGGTGGACATCAATGACTTTCGCGACATCAACAGCAAGTTCGGTTACAACACCGGTGACTTCCTGTTGCAGGAGCTGGCGAAACGGATGCGCGGCCTGTGTGAAAACGGTGAGTGGGTGGCCAGGCTTGGCGGTGACCAGTTCGCCATGATCCAGCGCGAGAGCAGTGATCTGCGTCAGGTGAGGGAGCTGGTAGCCCGTCTGCTGCACGCGCTCAAGCAGGACATCATCATCGACAACTATCCATTCCGGCTGGAGGTGGGCATCGGCATCGCCTTCTTCCCGATGGACAGCAAACAGGCCCAGGAACTGCTCAGCCGGGCCGAGCAGGCACTGTTCCACAGCCGCAAGACCCATGTGCCATACGTCATCTACGACAGCTCGCTGCTCAATGAGACGGCGCGTCGCAAGCATCTGGCCAGCGACATGATCATGGCGCTGGAGCACAATGCGCTCGAGCTCTACTATCAGCCCATCGTCAACCTGGAAAGCGGCCGTTGCGAGGCGGTCGAGGCCCTGCTGCGCTGGCGTCACCCTGAGCTTGGTTTCATCCCGCCCAACGAGGTGATCCAGGTCGCCGAAGAGTTTCAGCTGGCCGAAAAGCTGGGTAGCTGGGTGCTGAACACCGCCTGTGAGCAGCTCTATCAATGGCAGCAGCTGGGCCTGGTGGATTTGCAGATGTGCGTGAACATCTCTCCCGGCATGTATCAGCGCAACCTGTTGAAACTGGTGGCCAAGGCACTGATGGACCACCATATCCCGGCTGCCAGTCTGGTGCTGGAAGTGACGGAAGACACCACCATGCGCGAGGTGAAAAACTCCCTGCAGCTGATGCAGGATCTCAACCAGCAAGGGGTACAGCTGGCGCTGGATGACTTTGGGACGGGCTACTCGTCCCTCAGTTATCTGCAGAAACTGCCGGTCAGCAAGGTGAAGATCGATCGCTCCTTCATTCAGGGGATCGATACCTCCATCGAAGCGTCCGAGCTGGTCGCCAACATCTGCCGGATGGGCTCCATGCTGGGCAAGAGTCTGGTGTGCGAAGGGATCGAAACCCAGGCCCAGCTCGACGTGCTGCGCACTTTGACCGACATCCATCTCTATGGTCAGGGTTATCTGTTCAGCCGTCCCGAGCAGGCGGAGAAGGTCTATCAGACCCTGCTGGAGATGGAAGAGGAGTGGCTGGAGCGGCGTCAGCCCGACAAGGCGTATTTAATTTAGCCAAAGTGCTCATGTCTGGCCTAAGATGGCCGATAGTCTTAGGGCAGGAGGTACACCATGGATATATCTAGTTCTGCATCTGCGTCATTTGGTTCTGCATTGATGACGGCCAGCCTGGCCAAGAAACAGCAGACCCAAGAAGGTGAATCTGCATTGAAACTGCTGCAAACAGCAGCTCAATCAGCACCGGTTGCACCGACATCGGCCAACGCTTCTCTGGGAAGTAAAATCGATATTCGCGTCTGACCCTAACGAAAAAGCCCCCATCTCGTCGATGGGGGCTTTTTTATGTCTGCGATATCGCGATGTCTCTCTTGGCTCAGACCGGAAAAGGGGCTGGTGCCTCGAAGGTCATCCGCTCGCCGCTGCGCGGGTGGCTGATGGTCAGGCTTGCTGCATGCAGATAGAGGTGCGGTGCCGCCGCCAGTGCCTCCGGATTGGCGTAGAGGTTATCCCCCAGAATGGGGTGCCCCAGCTCCAGCATATGAACCCGTAGCTGATGGGAGCGACCGGTAATGGGGGTCAGCTTGATCAGGCTGTTGCCATTTTCCACCTTCAGCTTCTGCCACAAGGTCAGGGCGTGACGCCCCTCCTCAAAGTCCACCTTCTGCTTCGGGCGGTTGGGCCAGTCGACGCAGAGCGGCAGATCCACTTCACCCGCATCCAGTTCCGGCTCGCCCCACACCCAGGCCAGATAGTGCTTCTCGGTTTCCCGCTCGCGGAATTGCCGGCTCAGCTCCCGGTGAGAGTTGGGATTGAGGGGGATCACCAGCACGCCTGTGGTCGCCATGTCGAGACGATGGGCTGCCGCCGCCTTGGGGTGCTGTTGCTTCACCCGATGGAGCACGCTGTCTTCATTCTCGGGGCCGCGCCCGGGGACGCTCAGCAGGCCAGTGGGCTTGTTGACCACCATGATGTCCTTGTCCTTGAACAGGATATCGAGCCAGGGTTCCAGGGGCGGTGAGTATACAAACATAGCGTCTCGCATCTTTGGTCAAAGCGGGGGCAAGCCCCCATCAGTTATGGATTACCACGATAAAAGTGCATGGCAGCCAACTCGCGTTGGGTCTGGTCGTTATCAACCAGACGATGCTTTCACAGTTTTATCAGTTATGGGTAACCACGATAAAGCGGATGGCATCCAGCTTGAGTTGGGTCTGGTCGATCAGGTGGTGCAATTCTGCCTGCAGATTGCGCAGATAATCCAGTTCGCTGTCGCGCACGTTCGGGTTGACTGCCTTGAGCGCCTCCAGACGATCGAGATCATGCTGCAGAGTTTGCGCCATCTGAGTACGGGCCTGGTCGACAATATTCGCCTTCAGTCCTTCGGCAATCGCCTGGCCCTGGCCAATCAGACCGTGGATCACTGGCTGGGAAGCGGTGACCAGCTTGCTGCCCAGGTGGCGGTTGACTGGCGTCAGCTGGCGGTTGAAGGCATCGAAGGCCACCTTCTCACCTAGGTTGTTGCCGTTCTTGTCCATCAGCAGCCGGATCGGCGTCGGTGGCATGAAGCGGTAGAGCTGGGGATGGGCCGCAGACTCGGCGACGAAAATCAGCTCCAACAGGATGGAGCCGACCGGCAGCGCCTTGTTTTTGAGCAGAGCTACCGAGGTGGCACCGATCTCGGAGCCGAGGATCAGGTCGATACCGCCGCGCATCATGGGGTGATCCCAGGAGAGGAACGACATGTCGTCCCGCGACAGGGCGGTGGTGCGATCAAAGGTGATGGTCATGCCGTCTTGCGGCAGTCCCGGGAAGCTCGGCACCAGCATGTGGTCGCCCGGCATCAGCACCAGTGCGTTCTCACCGCGATCATCCTGATTGACGCCGATCTCGTCGAACATCTTGAGGGCGAAGGAGATCATGCCGGTGTCGTCATCTTCGGCGGCCAGCTTCTCGACCAGCTGCTGGGCGGCTTCGCCACCGCTGGAGTGGATCTCAAGCAGACGATCGCGGCCCTGTTCCAGTTTGGCCTTGAGGGGCTCGTGCAACTCGCGGGTGCGGGTCAGCAGTGCTTCGAGGGTCGCCTGCTCACCGGTGTTGGCGGCCAGCAGCTCGAACAGCTCGTCACGCACCGCTTCAAACACCGGGCGGGCGGTCGGGCAGGTCTGCTCGAACGCATCGAGGCCATCGTGATACCAGAGTTGCAGGGCGCGCTGGGAAGTGCCCTCCAGATAGGGAACGTGGATCTCGACGGTGTTCTGCTGGCCGATGCGATCGAGACGGCCGATTCGCTGCTCCAGTAGATCCGGGTTGAGGGGCAGGTCGAACAGCACTAGATGGCTGGCAAACTGGAAGTTGCGACCCTCGGAGCCGATCTCGGAGCAGAGCAGCACCTGGGCGCCCCCCTCAGCTTGAGCGAAATAGGCGGACGCCTTGTCCCGCTCGAGGATCGACATCCCCTCGTGGAAGACGGCTGCGCGGATCCCCTCGCGGGTACGCACGGCCTCTTCCAGCGCGATGGCGGTGGCCGCTTCGGAGCAGATCACCAGTATCTTCTGCTGACGGGCAGAGATCAGCAACTCAAGCAGCCAGTCGACGCGCGGGTCAAACTGGGTCCAGCTGGCGTTGTCGCCTTCAAACTGCTGGAAGATCTTCTCGGGGTAGAGGTAGCGCAGGGCACGGGTCTGCAGATCGCCGCCGTTGCCACCCATCATGCCCATCACCTTGATGGCGGTCTTGTACTGCTCCGGCAACGGCATGGGGTAGACGTTGAGATGACGCTCGGGGAAGCCCTGAATGTTGGCGCGACTGTTGCGAAACAGCACGCGGCCGGTGCCGTGCTGATCCAGCAGCTTGGCAACTGCCTGCTGACGGGCGGCCGCATCAGTGAGATCCAGCCCATCCAGCTGGCCTGCTAGGGTCTGTTTGGCGGCTTCGCTCAGGGCCTCACCATCCAGTAACTCCTGGGCGGCACTGGCGACTTGGCCATAGGCTTGCTCCTCGGCGAGGAAGGCCTCGTAGTCGTAGAAGCGCTCGGGGTCGAGCAGGCGCAGACGGGCAAAGTGGCTCTGGTGGCCCAGCTGATCCGGGGTCGCGGTCAGCAGCAGCACACCCGGCACCTGTTCGGCCAGCGCTTCCACCATTTCATAGGCACGGCTCGGCGCCTCTTCGCTCCACTCCAGGTGATGTGCCTCGTCGACGACCAGCAGATCCCATTCGGCTTCCAGCAACTGTTCGAAGCGGCGGCGCTTCTTGCGCAGGAAATCGAGGCTGCAGATCACCAGCTGTTCGGTTTCGAAGGGGTTTTCCGCATCGGCAAAGGCCTCGATGCAGCGCTCCTCGTCAAACAGGGAGAAGTGCAGGTTGAAACGGCGCAGCATTTCGACCAGCCACTGGTGCTGGAGCGTTTCGGGCAGCAGGATCAACACGCGATGGGCGCGGCCGGAGAGCAGTTGCTGATGAATGATCATGCCCGCTTCAATGGTCTTGCCGAGGCCCACCTCGTCGGCCAGCAGTACGCGCGGGGCATAACGGTGACCTACTTCATGGGCGATATAGAGTTGGTGCGGGATCAGGCTGACCCGGCCACCGGCCAGACCGCGGGTCGGATTGCGACGACGTTTGTGCTGGTTGACCAGCGCTTCGTAGCGCAGGGTAAAGCGGGACATCCGGTCGATCTGGCCGGCGAACAGGCGATCCTGTGGCTTGTTGAACTTGATGAAGTTGTTGAGAAACACTTCCTTGAGGGCAACCGGCTCATCATTGTCGGTGCGAACACCTACATATATAAGCAGGCCATCTTTCTCCTGCACTTCATCGACAATCATGGTCCAGTCTTCGTGACTGGCGATCTGATCGCCCACATTGAAGCTGACCCGGGTGACCGGCGCCTCTTCTTTGGCATACATGCGGTTTTCACCGGTAGCCGGAAACAACAGGGTAACCATGCGTCCTTCAACAGCAACGACAGTCCCCAAACCCAGATCCGTCTCTGTATCACTAATCCAACGCTGGCCAAGTGCAAAAGGCATTAAACTCTCCAAAGCCCAAGAGTGTGTGAATCGCAAAGGGGCGCTATGTTACCCGAAGGCGTGAGCGCGATCACCATGGATATGGCGATGGTGGCAGCCATTTCATCCTGCTGTGGATCCAGCTCTTGCCCTGTATGATTGAAGATAGATGGCGTTGACTACGGGCGAGGAAATTGCTGGATTAAGCGACTTTTTGATTGATTGTTGAGCGGTTGAACGATTTATTCGAATTTAATGCGAATTGTCGCTTGCAAGCGTGATCCAGATCCCTATAATGCGCCTCCATCGACACGGCAAGCGGCAACGCAGAAAGCCAAGTCGGTAGCCTCGAAAAGCCTTTGCAAATAAGGCTTGACTCGAGACGGCGGTTGAGTGGAATGCCACTCCCGCAGCAGCCAAAAGCTGCGTCGCTCTTTAACAATTTGAATCAAGCAATCTGTGTGGGCACTCACAGCATCGAGCATCAAAAACAATTTTTGATTTTCAATGTCTGATGAAGTGACCAAAGCAACTTTTAAGTTGCAGCAGTTAATTCAGCAATTCATTGAGCCGCCTTAATTGGCAACCAAACTTAAATTGAAGAGTTTGATCATGGCTCAGATTGAACGCTGGCGGCAGGCCTAACACATGCAAGTCGAGCGGCAGCGGGAAAGT
>NZ_JBFOCO010000027.1:57490-86145 GCF_040907865.1 Aeromonas sp. s5 | reverse complement strand
CGTAGCTCAGCTGGATAGAGTACCTGGCTACGAACCAGGTGGTCAGAGGTTCGAATCCTCTCGGGCGCACCATTTTGAAAGCAGTACCAAAAGTTTGTGAGCGCCCGTAGCTCAGCTGGATAGAGTACCTGGCTACGAACCAGGTGGTCAGAGGTTCGAATCCTCTCGGGCGCACCATTTTGAAAGCAGTACCAAAAGTTGATGAGCGCCCGTAGCTCAGCTGGATAGAGTACCTGGCTACGAACCAGGTGGTCAGAGGTTCGAATCCTCTCGGGCGCACCATACAGACAGCCTCGACTTCGGTCGGGGCTGTTTTTTTATATGGCCGCTCTGGGTATGGGATACGACCCGGGTGGCTTGATACTCGTCTCTTCGTCTCTTCGTCTCTTCGTCTCTTCGTCTCTTCGTCTCTTCGTCTCTTCACCTCTTCGCTTCTTTGCTTCAACTCTGTGGTTTCGCTGCAGAGATCGCGCTCACGGCAACCCCGAGTTCCGTGACAAGGGCTTCCACCTCTGCATGACGGGCGCTTGGCGCCTCTCCTTGCCTCGCGGCCCACTGCGCCAACTTTCACGCTATCGCGTCCTGTGTGCATCCCTTGGTTCTCGGTCAACCCACGCCCCTTTCCGCTGATAAACCCGCTCAGAGGCGGGCAGAGGCGGTTTGCAGGCAATAAAAAAGGATGCCGCGGCATCCTTTTTCATCCCCGCAGTCCGGGTGTCAGCTTTTCAGCCATTTGCGAATGCGGTTGGCATCGCCGATGGGGGTGCGTTTGCCCACCGAGTTGAGCAGCACTATGGCCAGCTCCTGATTGTCCGGCTTGGCCCGCATCAGCAGGCAGCGGCCCGCTTCGTCGGTATAACCGGTCTTGGAGAGGCGCACGTCCCAGTCCGGGTTCTTCACCAGCGGGTTGGTGTTGTTGAACATCAGGCTGTAGGCCGGCGTGCGAAAGCGCATGTCCTTGCTGGTGTCCTGGGTGAACTCGCGGATCAGCGGCTGGCGATAGGCTGCCGCGATGAGCTTGGCCAGATCCTGGGCGGTGGAGACGTTGCGGGTCGACAGGCCGGTGGAGTCGTAGAAGCGACTGTTGCGCATGCCCAGCTGCTTGGCTTTGTTGTTCATGGCTCGGATGAAGGCGGGACGGCCCCCCGGGTAGTGGCGGGCAAGCGCCGAGGCCATGCGGTTTTCAGAGGACATCAACGCCAGATGCAGGGCATCGCGGCGGGTCACCTGGGTACCCATCCTGACCCGCGAATAGGTGTGCTTGATGGCGTCTCTGTCGTTCTGGTCGATGGTCAGGGTCTGGCCGAGATCCTGGCGGGCATCCAGCACTACCAGCGCCGTCATCAGCTTGGTGAGGGAGGCGATGGGACGCACCTGGGTGGGATTCTTCTGGTAGAGGGTCTTGCCCGTTCTGACATCCATCACCAGTGCGCTGCTCGATTGCAGCTGCAGTTTGGCCGGGTTGGGGGCAGCCAATGCTGCTGGCAGTCCCAGCAGTCCAACCAATGCATAAACCAGCGCCATAGCGCTAACCCGACACCGCATACTACCGACTCCGTTCACATGGAAAAAAAGGCGCTAGATTCACTCATTTTTACCCTCGCTTGACAAGAGTGCCAGCGGGTAAATCACCATTATTTCGCTAAAAAAAGGGCCATCTCGCGATGACCCTCTCTCTTTGCCTCAATCCCGTGGCGCACTGGCTTTGCGTTTGCTCAGCCAGCGCCAGATCAGCGCAATCAAACCGCCGACCAGCAGCACGATCGGCAGGCAGAGAATGATGCTGAGGAACTGGGACTGGTACTCTGCAGCCAGCTTGGTGTGACTGAGGAAGTAGCCGAAACCCACCAGCGGGCAGATCCACATGATGGAGCTGACCAGATTGACGATGAGAAAGCGCCCCTGGGGCAGTTCGGTGGCACCGACGATATAGGGGTAGGCGGTGCGCACAAAGGCGATGTAGCGGGCGGTGATCAGGGTCACGATGCCGTATTTGTCCAGCAGGTAGTAAACCTTCTGCTGGTGCTTCTCTTCCACATGGGACAGCAGCCGGTGGTAGAGCTGGGTGTGGCCCAGGAAACGCCCCTGCATGTAGCCGAGCCAGGTGCCGACGAAGGTGGCCAGGATCAGCAGCGGGATCACCCCGAGGGAGAGCACGTCCTGATAGATAAGCACGCCGGTCAGGATCAGCAGGCTGTCGCCGGGCAGAAAGGCGGTGGGAATGAAGCCGTTCTCCAGCACCAGAAAGGTCAATAACACACCGCAGACCATGAAGGCCATCTTGGGATCGGATAGCGTCACCAGATCCTGATGCATAAAGGCGTGGGCCAGTTGGTAAAACTGTTCCATAGTTGCAAACTCCGCAGGTTAGCTGGGTTGATCAAGCAAGGGCATGGCAAGCACCTTGTCGATGCGCAAACCATCCATGTCAACGATTTCCAGTTGCCACTGTTCCAGGGTGACCAGGTCTCCCGTCTGGGGAACACGACCAAGGAGCAGCATGATAAGCCCTCCGAGGGTGTGATAGTGATGTTTTTCTTCCTCCGGTAGCCGAACCAGTCCCAGGCAGTCCTTCAATTCCGGCAGCGGAATGAGGCCGTCGAGCAGCCAGCTGCCGTCGGTACGCTGAAAAGCCCAGTTGTCGTCGCCATCTTCCTGCTGGAAGTCGCCGGCCAGAGTCTCCAGCAGATCCTGCTGGGTGACCAGCCCCTGCAACTCGCCATATTCGTCCACCACCAGCACCATGTGCTCGGCATGGGTGCGGAAGTGGTTGAGCAGCTCGAGGCCGTTGAGGGTCTCAGGCAGCAGACTGCCATCCTGGGTCAATGCCGCCAGATCGATGGGCTCACCCTTGATATAGGCGTGCAGCACCTTGCTGACGTTGATGATGCCCACCAGTTCCGACAGGTTGCCGTCGCAGACCGGGAAGAAGCTGTGGCGATACTCCACCAGCCGCTGCAGGTTGACCTCCAGCGGCAGGGCGAGGTCGAGATAGCGGATGTCGCTGCGGGGCACCATCAGCGAGGAGAGGCTACGCTCGTCGAGCCGGAACACGTTGCGCAGCATGGTGTGCTCATGATCCTCGATGATCCCCGCTTCCGAACCCTCCACCAGCATGGCGTGGATCTCCTCCTGGGTCACGTTGGCGCTGCCATCCTGGCTGACTCTCAGCAGTCGCAGGCTGGCCTTGGTGGAGGCCGACAGCAGCCAGACGAAGGGACGGGTAAGGGCGGCCAGCCACAACATGGGGCGGGCCACCAGGCAGGCGATGCGTTCGGCACTGATCTGACCGAGCCGCTTGGGCACCAGCTCGCCGATGACGATGGAGAGATAGGTGACCACCACTATGACCAGCACGGTGGCGATGAGGCCGCTGCTCTTGGAGGTCATGCCCCACTCCTGCAGCCAGAGCGCCAGCGGCTGGGCCAGCAGGGATTCGCCGTAGATACCGTTGAGCAGACCGATACTGGTGATGCCGATCTGCACCGCGGAGAGAAAATGGGTGGGATCTTCGCTCAGCTTGAGCGCAATGGCGGCGGAGCGGCTCCCTTCGCTGACCATCTTGCTGAGGCGTGCCTTGCGTGCGGTGACGATGGCGATTTCCGACATGGCGAAAACGCCATTGAGCAAAATCAATCCAAACAGGATCAATATTTCCATACTGCGGCAGCACTCCTAGTAGAAAGATCGCTGGCAGTGTAATGAATTTGGGGGCGCTGCGCTTGTGAAAGCGGGTGATTTGGCTCGCTAATTTTGCATGACGAAGCGCAAAAAGCGCGGGGTGGTGGCGAGCGGGCAACAAAAAGCCCCCTGCAGGAGGGGGCTTTTGCGAGGCGGATGCCGGCTTACAGCGCGGCGATCTCGGCCTGTTGGGCTTCCAGCTTGGTCAGCTGGAGACGGTAATCTTCCAGCTTCTCGCGCTCCTTGGCGATGACCGCTTCCGGCGCCTTGGCGACGAAGGCTTCGTTGCCAAGCTTGCCTTCGATGCGGCCGCACTCGCCCACCAGACGGGCTACCTCTTTGGCCAGACGGGCCAGTTCGGCATCCTTGTCGATGAGACCAGCCATCGGGATCAGCAGCTCGGTGGCCCCGATCAGCTTCTTCACCGACAGCGGAGCGGCTTCACCTTCGCCAAGCACGCGGATGGATTCCAGACGGGCCAGCGACTTGAGGAAGGCCTCGTTGTCGGCGGCACGCTCGGCATCCTTGGCATCGCACTGGAGCAGCACGTTGAGCGGGACGCTCGGCGCTACGTTCATCTCGGCGCGGATGTTGCGGATGCTGACGATGAACTCCTTCACCCACTCCTGATCCGCCATCGCGGCGTCGTCCACCTTGGCGGCGTCGAACTCCGGGAAGGCCTGAATCATGATGGTGTCGGCGTGTACGCCGGCCAGCGGGGCGACCGATTTCCAGATGGTCTCGGTGATGAACGGGATGATCGGATGTGCCAGACGCAGCAGGGTTTCCAGCACGGTCACGAGGGTGTGGCGGGCAGCGCGCTGCTCGGCTTCGGAACCCTTGGTCAACACCGGCTTGGTCAGCTCCAGATACCAGTCACAGAACTGGTTCCAGATAAATTCGTACAGCACACCGGCCGCGATATCGAAGCGGTAGGTGTCGAGGGCGGTACGGAAGTCACGGATGGCCACCTGCAGCTGGGACTGGATCCAGCGATCCGCCAGACTGAACTGCATTTCTCCACCGGCAAAGCCACAATCCTGATCTTCGGTGTTCATCAGCACGTAGCGGGAGGCGTTCCACAACTTGTTGCAGAAGTTGTTGTAACCATCCAGGCGCTTCATGTCCCAGTTGATGTCACGACCGGTAGAGGCCAGCGCCGCCAGGGTGAAGCGCAGGGCGTCGGTACCGTGGGCCTCGATCCCTTCCGGGAACTGCTTGGCGGTACGCTTGCCGATCTTCTCGGCCATCTGCGGCTGCATCATGTTGCCGGTACGCTTCTCCAGCAGGTCCTCGAGGCTGATGCCGTCGATCATGTCGAGGGGATCCAGCACGTTGCCCTTGGACTTGGACATCTTCTGGCCTTCTTCGTCACGGATGAGGCCAGTGATGTAGACGGTCTTGAACGGCACTTGCGGCTGGCCGTTTTCGTCCTTGATGAAGTGCATGGTCATCATGATCATCCGGGCGATCCAGAAGAAGATGATGTCGAAGCCGCTCATCAGCACGTCGGTCGGGTGGAAGGTCTTGAGCGCCTCTGTGTTGTTCGGCCAGCCCAGGGTGGAGAAGGTCCACAGGGCGGAGCTGAACCAGGTGTCGAGCACGTCTTCGTCCTGACGCAGCACGGTCACGGACGGGATGCTGTGCTTGGCGCGCACTTCATCCTCGTTGCGACCCACGTAGACGTTGCCGGCATCGTCATACCAGGCCGGGATGCGGTGACCCCACCACAGTTGACGGGAGACGCACCAATCCTGAATGTCGCGCATCCAGGAGAAGTACATGTTCTCGTACTGCTTGGGCACGAACTGGATGCGGCCATCTTCCACCGCCTCGATGGCGGTCTTGGCCATGGGCGCCACGCGCACGTACCACTGGTCGGTCAGCATCGGCTCGATGGGCACGCCGCCGCGATCGCCGTAAGGCTGCTGCAGCACGTGATCCTTGATCTCGGCCAAGAGGCCCAGCTCGTCCAGCTTGGCGACGATGGCCTTGCGGGCGGCAAAGCGTTCCATCCCTGCGAACTCGGTCGGCAGGGCAGCGTCATAGGCGGTGCTGGGGTTGCCGTTGGAGTCAACCACTTCGGCCTCGGCGCGCACGTGGGCGTCCAGGGTGAAGATGTTGATCATCGGCAGGTTGTGGCGCTTGCCCACTTCGTTGTCGTTGAAGTCGTGGGCCGGGGTGATCTTCACGCAACCGGTGCCCTTCTCCATGTCGGCGTGCTCGTCGGCGACGATGGGGATCAGGCGGTTCACCAGCGGCAGCAGAATGTGCTGACCGATCAGCGCCTTGTAGCGCGGGTCTTCCGGGTTCACCGCCACGGCGGTATCACCCAGCATGGTTTCCGGACGGGTGGTGGCGACGATCAGGTGATCCTGGCCTTCGGCGGTCTTGGCGCCGTTGGCCAGCGGGTAGCGCAGGTGCCACATGTGGCCCTTGATCTCGCGATTTTCCACTTCCAGATCAGAGATGGCGGTGTTGAGCTTGGGATCCCAGTTCACCAGGCGCTTGCCGCGGTACATCAGGCCATCTTCGTAGAGACGGACGAACACTTCCTGCACGGCAGCGGAGAGGCCTTCATCCATGGTGAAGCGCTCGCGCTCCCAATCCACGGAGTCGCCCAGGCGGCGCATCTGGCGGGTGATGGTGCCGCCGGACTCTTCCTTCCACTGCCAAATCTTGTCGATGAAGGCTTCCCGGCCGTAATCGTGGCGGGTCTTGCCCTCTTCTGCGGCGATCTTGCGCTCAACCACCATCTGGGTGGCGATACCGGCGTGGTCGGTACCCGCCTGCCACAGGGTGTTCTTGCCCTGCATGCGGTTGTAGCGGATCAGGGTATCCATCAGGGTTTGCTGGAAGGCGTGACCCATGTGCAGGCTGCCGGTGACGTTCGGCGGCGGGATCATGATGCAGAAGGAGTCTTTGCTGGTGTCGCCGTGGGGCTTGAAGTAGCCCTGAGCTTCCCAGTGCTGGTAGAGCGCCTGTTCGATGGCGTTGTGATTAAAAGTCTTTTCCATGGTCTCGCCGTAATCTGGATGGATGGGTTCTGGTGTTGATTCGTGGTGGATCACAGGCGGCGCAGTCAGGGCTGCGCCGGATCCGGTGCGGCAAGGACGGGCTGATCCCTCATCTCGAGGGCGTGGCCTGCCTGGCGATAGTGCTTGTAGCGCTCGCGGGCTTGCTGCTTTTGCGTTTCGTCAGTGGGGACAAAATCTACCACTTGAGCGAAGTGTCCTGCAAACAAAGGTGTCTGTTTGGCCAGATTGATGAGGCGGGCGTAGCGCCGTCGTGGCGGCTGGTGACCGATCTCCACCGGTGCCTGACCGCTCTCCCCCTGCAACTGGTGCGGCACGAAGCGCTCCGGCGGCAGCTGCCACAACAGCTCGTCGAGGCGCAGGGCCTGGGCCTCATCGTCGCACAGCAGGTAGATATGGCCCGCCCCCCAGCTATCGGCTACGAGCTGGCAGGCGAGTCGCTCGACGGCAGAGGCCTGCGCGTCATCCGGCTCGCTCATCAGGTAAAAGGTCACTTGGCTCATCAGGTTGATCCCGTTTGCGGTGACGGATAATTGACCGCCGGTAAGGACGGGCAGGGGGTATTCCTGCCCACCCTCAATGAAACAAGGAAGAGGCGGGCCTCTTCCTTGTGGTGCAGGGCAACTTCCGCTCGCCCGATGGCATCGCCGGGCGAGGTGTGGAAATTACTCCTTCTCTTCGATGTCCACCCCGGACCGGTTCAGCAGGAACTGGGTCAGCAGGGGCACCGGACGCCCGGTGGAGCCCTTCTCCTTGCCACTCTTCCAGGCAGTCCCGGCGATATCCAGGTGGGCCCAGTTGTACTTCTTGGTGAAGCGTGACAGGAAGGCGGCGGCGGTGATGGTACCGGCCGGACGACCACCTATGTTGGCCATGTCGGCAAACGGACTCTCCAGCTGTTCCTGATACTCGTCGAACAGCGGCAGACGCCAGGCGCGATCACCCGCCTGCTCGGAGGCATTGAGCAGCTCGTGGGCCAGCGGGTTGTGGTTGGCCAAGAGGCCCGTAGTGTGGTGACCCAGGGCGATGATGCAGGCACCGGTCAGGGTGGCCACGTCGATCACGGTTTCCGGATCAAAGCGATCCACGTAGGTCAGCGCATCGCACAGCACCAGGCGGCCTTCCGCATCCGTGTTCAGCACTTCGATGGTCTGGCCGGACATGGAGGTGAGGATGTCACCCGGGCGATAGGCGTTGCCACCCGGCATGTTCTCGCAGCCAGCCAGCACGCCGATGACGTTGATGGGCAGCTGCAGCTGGGCCAGGGCGTGCATGGTACCGAGCACGGAGGCGGCGCCACCCATGTCGTACTTCATCTCGTCCATGCCGTCGGCCGGCTTGATGGAGATGCCGCCGGAGTCGAAGGTCAGTCCCTTGCCGACCAGCACGATGGGCTTGGCATCCGGATGACCCTTGTACTCGATGATGGCCATCATTGCTTCGTTGTCGGAGCCACGGGCCACCGCCAGGTAGGAGTTCATGCCGAGCTCGGCCATCTCCTGCTCGCCGATCACCTTGGTGGTGATGTTGTCGAACGCATCGGCCAGACGACGGGCCTGGGAGGCGAGATAGGCCGGATTGCAGACATTGGGCGGCATGTTGGCCACGTCGCGACAGACGCGCACCCCTTTCGCCACGGCCAGGCCGTGGGCGATGGCTTTTTCACCAATGGTCAGTTCCCGACGCGTCGGCACGTTGAATACCAGCTTGCGCAGCGGACGGCGCGGCTCGGCTTTGTTGGTCTTGAACTGGTCGAAACTGTAGAGGCCCGCCTTGGTGGTTTCCACCGCCTGGCGCACCTTCCAATAGGTATCCCGTCCCTTGACATGCAGCTCGGTCAGGAAGCAGACCGCTTCCATGGAGCCGGTTTCGTTGAGGGTGGTGATGGTCTTGTTGATGATCTGCTTGTACTGGCGTTCGTCGAGTTCCCGCTCCTTGCCGCAACCGACCAGCAGCACGCGCTCGCTGAGCACGCCCGGTACTTGATGCAGCAACAGCATCTGGCCTGGTTTCCCTTCCAGGTCGCCACGGCGCAGCAGCGAGCTGATGTAGCCATCGCTGATCTTGTCCAGCTGTTCGGCAACCGGAGAGAGGCGACGCGGCTCGAATACGCCGACCACGACGCAGGCACTGCGTTGCTTCTCAGGACTGCCACTCTTTACACTGAACTCCATGGAATCTCCTACATCCTAAAGACAAAAGGCACCTTTTATTGAATAATGCGGTGCTTGTTGGGGTATCAGAGGCGGAGCGAACAGGCACTGGCCCCGCAGTTCAAACTGGTAAAAATCCAATATACGGCCCTATTTTTCAGGCATTCGACTAAAAACACAAGTTTACTTGGGAATGACTGTGATCGTTTTCCGATATTTGTTCAGGGAAACCCTGAAAACCCAGCTGGCGGTATTATTCGTGCTGCTGCTCATCTTCGTCAGCCAGCAATTCATCCAGATCATTGGCGATGCCGCCGATGGTGAGGTGCCGACGCGCCTGGTCTCCACCCTGCTGCTGCTCAACCTGCCGAATATGGCCCTGCTGATGCTGCCCATCAGCCTGTTTTTGGCCATCTTGTTCGCTCACGGGCGCCTCTACGCCGAAAGCGAGATGACGGTGATGCATGCGGTGGGCTTCAGCCACCGTTTCGTGATGCGCAGCGCCATGGTACTGGCCTTGCTGACGGCGGCCGTCGCTGCCTTCAATACCGGCTGGGTGGCCCCGCAGGCCAAAGAGCGCGAGTATCAGGTGATCGACGAGTTCAAGGCCGATCCGGGGATCTCCTTCCTGCAGGCCGGCCGTTTCATGGAGCTCGACAAGGGGCGTCTGGTGGCCTACATCCAGGACCTGAACGACAAGGGCTCCAAACTGCAGAAAATCTTCGTGTTGCAGCGCTCCCAGGATGGCAAGCCGCCGTCGGTGGTGGTGGCGACCGAAGGGGTGGTCACGGTCGACAGCAACGGCCTACAGTGGCTGACCCTGATCGACGGCTCTCGCTACGAGGGGCACTTCAATACCCGCCAGTTCCAGATCTCCGAATTCGACGAGTACAGCCTGGTGATCCGCCAGCAGGAGATGGAGCGCTCTAACCGCAAGGCGGCGGCCAAGCCGACCATGGAGCTGCTGGGCACCCAGGACAACCAGCTGATGGCCGAGCTGCAGTGGCGTCTGTCACTGCCGCTCTCCATCCTGGTGCTGACCTTCCTGGTGGTGCCACTGGCGCGGGTCAACCCCCGTCAGGGCCGCTATGCCAAGCTGTTACCGGCCATCCTGCTCTACCTCTCCTACTTCCTGCTGCTCAGTGCCGCCCGTTCAGCCATCGACAGCGGCCGGCTGCCGCACTGGCCCGGCATGTTCCTGGTGCCGCTGGTCTATCTGCTGCTGATCGGATTGCCGCTCAACCTGCAGGGCACCAGCTGGTGGAACGGGGTCAAGACCCTCTATTTCAAGAGAAAATCGGCATGATGTTGCCATCTGGGAGTCTCTACTGATGTTTGGCATTCTCGATAGACATGGCGACCGGGTCATTTTGCTGTCGCCCCCGCTCCATGCGTCTGTATTTGAGGGAAAAATCAGCATGATGCTGCAACCGGGGAGTTTCTGCTGATGTTTGGCATTCTCGATAAATATATCGGCCGGGTTATTTTCATGTCGGTCCTGCTGTGCGAACTGACCCTGGTCGGGCTGGCCGCGCTCATCAAGTACGTGGAGCAGCTGAAGTCGGTGGGGGAAGGCAACTACGACATGCTCAGCGCCCTCTACTATGTGCTGCTCTCCATGCCGAAAGAGGCGGTGCTCTTCTTCCCGCTGGCGGCCCTGCTGGGCGGCCTCATCGGTCTGGGCCAGCTGGCGACCAGCTCGGAGCTGGTGGTGATGCAGGCGGCGGGCCGCTCCAAGATCAGTATCGTGATGGCAGCGCTCAAGACCGCCATCCCGCTGATGATCCTGGTGGGGCTGATGGGGGAGTACGTGGCGCCCATCGCCAAGCGGATGGCGGATGACATCAAGGCGGGGGCCCTGTCGGAAGGGCGGCTGACCGTGTCGGCTTACGGGGTGTGGGCGCGCGATGGCAACAACTTCGTCAACATCAACGGGGTGCGCAACGATGGCGCGCTGACCGGCATCACCCTTTACCGTTTCACCCCGGAGCGCAAGCTGATCGATATCCTGCAGGCCCGGGAAGGGGTGTTCGAGCAGCATCACTGGCTGCTCAAGCAGGTGCAGGTGACCCGTTTTGACGATCCCAAACAGATCCTGAGCGAGACCCAGCCCCAGATGGAGTGGAGCTCCGAGCTTACCCCCAAACAGCTTGGGGTGGTGAGCGTCGATCCCGAAAACCTGCCGGTGGCGGGACTGCTGGATTACATCGGCTATCTGGATGCCAACAAGCAGGATGCCGGGCGCTACAAGCTGGAGATGTGGCGCAAGCTGTTGTCACCGTTCTCGGTGGTGGCCATGATCCTGCTGGCCTCCTCCTTCATCTTCGGCCCGCTGCGCTCGGTCAGCATGGGCGCGCGGATGCTGATGGGGATCATGACCGGCTTTGCCGTCTACGTCAGCGATCGGGTGTTCGGCCCCATCAGCCTGGTGTACGCGGTGCCACCGATCCTGGCGGCCATCGCGCCCAGCCTGCTGTTTGGCGGCATCTCCTTCTATATCCTGAGCCGCAAGCAATAAGCGCGTCGGCCAGTAAAAAGGGCACCCTGGGGTGCCCTTTTTCGTTACCGCCTTTTGGGATCAGCGATTGAGCTGTTCCAGGTTTTCCTGTTTGCCCAGCACGATCACTTCGCACTCGGACCAGATGTCCTGAAATGCGCGGGGTGACTTGCGGTTGAACAGGCAGAGCAGGTTGCCGAGGCCAAAGGCCGCCGTTGCCAGCCGGATCAGCGCCTGGGTGATGCGGATGTTGCTGCCGTCGGCATTCTGGATGCGCAGACGCCAGGCCCGCATGCCGATGGTCTGGCCGGCGCGGGTCCAGAACCAGGTGTAGAAACCGCAGATGACGAGAGCGAGCCAGGCACTGTAGACGGGGCTGGTCAGCAGCCAGGAGGCGTCTTTGCCCTCGGGGACGCTTGCCATGCCGGTTGCCAGCATCAGATGGGCCACCCCCATCCCGATAAAGCCGGCGATGATCAACAATGAGATGACCACCAGATAGTCATAGATCAGGGCGCCGAGCCGGCGTAGCAGACCGGCGGAGGGGTGACGCTGGGTGGGAGGAGGGGGAGTGGTCGGTTGGACGGGTTTACGCTTGGCCATCGTTCTTATTCCATTAATATGATGCGGGCATTCTATGTAACTGACCTTGCCTCGGCAAGGCGTTGAATAAATGAGCAAACGACTGTGAGCACAAGAAAAACACCTTGCATGCCCAAGCGCCATTCGTATAATCCCTCGCAGTTGCCCGGGTGGCGAAATCGGTAGACGCAGCGGATTCAAAATCCGCCGTTGCAAAACGTGTCGGTTCGAGTCCGACCCCGGGCACCAAATTAGCGTTTCATGACATGTCGTGGAACATCAAAAACCCGCACTGCCACTGGCTTTGCGGGTTTTTTGTTATTGCATCCCATATCATGTAGCCTCACAACATACCCCCGGGAGTGGGGGTATGTTTGGGGGTATCAAATCTGGGGGTACAAAAAAATACCCCCACCAGGCCGTTCAGATGGCCTTGTTACCGATTTGTCGAGTGGCGGAGCTCTTTCCCCAGACTGTGTTCGTGATCCCGCACAGACAGGTAGAGGTGCCAATGCCGTTATCCGACATCGCCGCCAGGCAGGCCAAGTTTGAGGGCAAGCAGCAAAAGCTGTCCGATGAGAAAGGGCTCTTTCTTCTAGTTACCCGAGCGGGCAAGTATTGGCGGCTCAAGTACCGTTATGGGAGAAAGGAGAAGACGCTGGCCCTCGGCGTTTATCCCGAAGTATCCCTGAAGGAGGCGCGCGCAAAGCGTGATGATGCACGCCGTCTGCTCGCCGATGGTACGGATCCCGGATTAGTTCGAAAGCAAAGTAAGATCGCCAGTCAGTTGGCGAATGAAAACAGTTTTGAAGTCATCGCCCGTGAATGGCACACCGCACAGCTAGAACGTTGGAGCCCAGGACACGCCGCTCGAGTTATTGAATCTCTCGAGGCTGATGCCTTCCCCTCTTTTGGCTCTGTCCCTGTCGCCACGCTCACTGCCCCTATAGTTCTCGACGCCCTACGAAAAGTTGAGGCGCGCGGAGCAACGGAGACGGCTGGCCGTGTGCTACAGCGTGTGGGGGCGGTGATGCGATACGCCATCCAGACGGGGCGAGCCGGTTACAATCCAGTCCAGGATCTCCGAGGTGCCTTGAAAGCCGCCAAGGTTGAGCACCGCCCGGCACTACCTCGCTCTGAGTTACCCGAGTTTTTCCGACGTCTTGAGGCCGAGCCTCTCAATCCCATCACGCGACTGGCGATCCGGTTTTTGATGCTGACCATGACACGGCCCGGTGAAGTGCGGTTCGCACGTTGGGATGAGCTCGATATGGATCGGCTCGAATGGCGGATCCCTGCCGAAAGGATGAAGATGCGAGCGGCGCATATCGTCCCTTTATCACAGCAGGCTGTGGCCGTTCTGGATGAGTTACGCCTGCTGACTGGTCACCGAGAATTACTGTTCCCTGGCGAACGTAGCCCTGCAAAACCGATAAGTGAAAACACCCTTTGTTATGCCATGGGACGCATGGGTTATACGGGCATAGCGACACCGCACGGTTTCCGGGCCCTGGCCTCAACTGTCCTGAATGAAGAAGGGTTTGATCCTGATGTCATTGAGCGTCAGCTGGCTCATGCCGAACGCAACAAGGTGAGAGCGGCATACCACCGAGCAGAATATCTTGATGATCGCCGAAGACTTTTACAGTGGCTATCTGATTTCTATGATTCCCATCAGGTCGGAATTTAACATCAGTCCAATCCTGATTGAGTAAATAGAGGTTTCACTATGTTAAATGAAGCTATGATTCCGCTCGAATACTGCACGCCATCACGAGCTGCAAGACTGTTAGGATGTGAGGTTGAGGATATTTTTCATTTCTATGAAATTGGCGCTATAAAAATATATCTGAAATTGGATGAAGATGGTGAGTGGCCTTATGGCGGGGAAGGCTTTATTTGTAACGATATACTCATAGATGAGCCTGTAAACGGATCTGTCTGTTATCAAGGTGAATTTGGGACGGTTGACTCTGAGCGTGTCACCTTTGAAAATGGAAGCTTATTTAAATATGGCCGTGATGTTGTTTTTTGTCTCGATGATTGCGCCGAGGATGAAGATGATGAATCTTATGAGCCAGGTTGTCATTTATGGGCTAGGTTAGAGAGGTTTGATAATGTAGAAATCAACTTGAACTCAACAGAAAAGGAACGAGCCAAGCTTATTAGAAAGGTTAGGGATTACGATTTTGTTAGTTTTAGAGTTTGGCTATCTGGTTTTCATGAGGTATTGATACCTTACTCGTTTTTAAGAAAGGGGTTCCAGCATGGTTTCAATAACTTAGAGGAGACTCTGCGTGTTTCCATTGTTATTAACACTCATGGAAAAATCATTCAAATATACAGCGCAGAAATAAAGGATGTTCACACTCTTTTTAGAGTGTATACAAAAGATCTTCGAGAGATAAAGGCTTGCATAAACAGTGGTCTACCTATAGGGGTTAAAGAATCACCCTCTAAGAAGGACTTGATATATTCAAGAGATGCAAAACTGGAAAGTGGTAGGGTCACGAGCAAACAATGCAGATTCATTGTGGACATGCTTAAGTCATATGGTTTTGGTGATGAAGACTTTAAAGGGAGCATTAGTGAATTGCGAATGAAAATCTCGAATAGAATTCCTAGTGTTGGTGATCCGGACATCGATGATAAGACCATTGCAGATTGGTTGAAGAGAGCAGGTGTCAGATAACGGAATTTTCAATAACTCCATGGAGTTTTCCATAACTCCCCCATCCAAAATTATCTTCATGGTTTGATATCTCCCGACACAACATAGAAGCGAAGGGAGCTATCAAACCATGTCATTACATGCATCATCCGAGTTACCTCAAGAGGGGTTTGTCAGGGTTGGTACCTTGGCCCGAGTGCTAGGTGTTGCAGTGGTTACTGTATGGCGCTGGAGTGCAAATGGAAAACTGCCGCAACCGGTGAAGCTGTCCGAAAGGGTCACGGCCTGGAAGGCTGAGGACATTCGTAACTGGATTAATGCCAAGGATAGTTCGGCCAGTACGATCCAATAAATAAGGGTGTGCCCATGCGAGTTATTTGCTCTGTATGCGGTGCGTTCGGTCGTATCACCAAGACGAATCGCCTGTCCCACAACGTTGCTGATTTATATTGCCAATGTACCGAGCCAGCTTGCAGTCACACCTGGGTTTCAAGCCTGAGCTTTAGCCATACATTAACCCCATCCAGAAAGACGATGGGTGATATTGCGATGTCGTCCATCTTTGGGCTCTCTTTGGAGCAAAAAGAGAACCTGGCAAAAGAATTAAATCAGCACCTGGTGAGCCTGCGGCAAGAGAACCAACGCCAGGCTGAAAAACCCACTTATCAAAGAAGGTAACTATGTCCAGCCAATTAATGACCGGGTGGCTCTGCATTGCCACATCGGGGGCCACTATTGACGGCCGATATATATCACCCACGCAATTAAAGACCATTGCCGAACGCTATAACCCCGACGTTTACACCGCTCTGATCTGGCCCAATGGTGATCGGGCTATGCCCCCCATGGGAAACGTGGTTGCCCTTATGGCTCGCCAAGAGGGTGACCAGGTGCGCCTCTTTGCCAAGTTAGAGCCCACCCTGGCGCTCATTGATGCCAATCAGGCCGGGCGATATCGCTTCTGCGCTATCGAAACCATCGACAACTTCGCAGACACCGGCCACCCCTATCTGTTTGGCCTGCATGCTACCGATGAGCCAGCCATGACCGGGCTCTCTACCATCAAGTTTCATATGGTGCCGCATCAGGCGAATGACGCCCTCGAGCTGGATGGCCGCATCCCCACCTTCAGCGCCCGCTCGACGCGCGTTGTTCGCTCCCTCTCTGCCCCCAAGGAGTCTCCCATGAACCTGCAAGCCATCCTGGATAGCTTCACCTTCAGCGCCGCCGCCGGTGCGCACTTGTCGACCGATACCATCTTCCTGGAAGGGAGCGCCATGATGAGCTGTATCTGGCAAGCCTCCCCCCTGCTGGCGCGGATGACCTTTCGCACCCTGACCAGCCCCGACGCTGCGACCCATGATCCACTCAAACCGGCACTGCGCACCGGCCGTAAAACGGGGGCACGCTTTATCGTGCGGGCCGACCCCAGCAAACAGACCCATGACTTCCACGACCACGACAGCAGCGCGATGTTTAGCTGGCAGGAGCTCGCCACCCTGTTGGGCGGTCTGGACCAAGCCGCCGCCCATGCCCTGCTCGAGTCACTCGCCCTGGCCATGTTTGCCGATGATGTCTTGCGCATCGGTTTCTATGGCCACTTTGCTGCCCCAAATACCGACCCGGCCACTTACCCGAACGGTGAGGATGTGGCCCCGGGCTGGCATGCCCTGGCCAAGGCACAGGATCCCGATGGGAAACGCATCCTGCGGACCCCGGTCACCTTCGACCCGAAAGGCGGCGCCCAGTATGCCAGCCTCGACGCCATGGTGTACCGCCTGCTGGAAGCCATGCCGGCCCCCTGGCGCACGGATCCCCGTCTGCAAGTGCTGGTTGGCAGCGAGCTGTTACAGCAGCACAAGCAAGCCCACCTCGCCCCGGGTCTGGTGCGCAGCAAGGAGCAGCAGCTCAAGATTGCCGATCTACCGGTCAATACCCATCAGCACATGCCGGGCGACTTCCTGGCGGTTACCTTCCTGAGCAACTTGCAGGTGATCGGGCTGGAGCGCTGCGAGCGCTTGGCCACCGGCGATCTCAATGACAACAACACCTGGGGGATCCGCTTCTGCCGGCCGCAAGCCTATGCACTGGGCGCCGCTGATGCCTACACCGCCTTTGATGCCATCCACCTCCCCACCACTGCCAAGGAGTAAGCCATGACCATGGACGCCTTGATCGCCACCTATGACAACGCTAAGCAAGCGCTCGACACCCTGGACGAGCAGGTCCGCACTCACCGCCATAACCGCGAGCGGCTGCAACAGCTGTTAAGCGAAGCTGAAGATCAACTGCCGGGGCAGCAACAAATGCGTCTCAACGATCTGCTGCAAGGCAAAAGCGGCACGAAAAGCGGAAACGAGGTGCAACGTCTGACCCAGTTCATCAGCGATGCCAAGCAAGCGATCGAAGAGAGCGAAGCCCAAGAGCGGCAGCACTACCTGGCCTTGTGCGATGCCCAGACACACCTGGACCGACTGGCCAAGCAGATCTCCGACCGTTACTGGGTCTTGATTGAAGGCAAACCCCGGTCCGCCGTGGAGAAGGGGCTGGTAGAGGCCTTGCTGCCGCTGGCCAACCTGGTGAAGGCCAAGGGCGCGCTCTATGGTGCGCTGGTCCCCAAGCAGTGGGCGACGGAGATCATCACCAGCGCCCTGGAGCAGAGCCTGGCGAACGCCTCGGGCGTGTTTGAGGGGGATATCCCGCAAGCGCGGCAGATTATCGCCAAGCGCCATCAGTCGGCCTTCCCGGATGTGCTGGCCTTGGGCTCTACCCCCTGTAGGCGGATGCGCCTGCAACAAGGGCTCCCGCTGGCCAAATAAAAAAGAGGGGAGCCCGGCCAGGCTCCCCTTTTTCCTCCCTCACCCCCACACGGCAAGGTAATCACATGGACCTTATCAGAGCCCAAGATCACCGGCAATCCTTGCGCGGTCGGATCAATTCGGATAGCCTTTCCCGTGCAGCGGCAAAATCCGCTGCCGAGATTGGCGTCTCGGAAAGAATCTTGGAGCCGACCCACGCTCCTGCGTGGTTTTTTGTCGGCGTTCGATCCCCCTTTTCTTGGGGCGCTGTTGGCCTACCTGGTCGGCAGCCCCTGCGGTGTTATGGCGGTTCGGGCGAGGGCTCCGCAAGGAGCGCTGGATTCCAAGGTCTCCAGTTACGCCAACCTCGTCCGGGCTGCCACCAGAAGATTGGCGTCTCTCTGTGGCAGCGACAATTTGCTGACCTTGGAGGCTGCCATCATGGCTACGATCCCCACCCCTGTTTTACCCAAAACCTACACCTTCTTGCTGGCCGTGCGCGGTTGTCGCGTGGCCGACCTGCCTCATCTGCAAACCCTCTCCACCATCGCTTACAGCGAAGCCGAAGCCCGCTATGGGCTGCACGGCCTGCCCCTGGTGTTCCTCTCCTGCCGCTTGGCAGGCAAGGGGGTGACCGCATGAGACGCTTTAGCCAACTGACCGCCCCCCAAAGCCGGATGAGTGAGGCCGCACTGCTGGCCTGCTCGCTGCGCTCGACCTGTGAAGCCAACACCGAGCGCTTCGACTATGCCGATCTGGCTGCGCTGCTGGTCCCCCTCTCTCACCAGTTGGATGAGCTGGAGGTGCTCTGTGCCGGCTGCGAACTCGACGCCGTGGCCGAGCAATCCAACCGCTACATCTCCGCCCTGCAGAAGTTGCTCTGGGGCTGCCAGGGACACACCGAACCATGCGTCCTGGCCGAGCTTATCAGTCCGGTGGCCGACGCCCTGGACGCCGCCGAACTCACTTACCGGAGGGCCGACGCATGAGCCACTTTGTTTCCGATGTCGCGGCGGCGGCCAATGGCCGTTGGCATGAAGTGCTGCATGCCCTGGGCATTAACGTACCCGGCTGCAAGCGCCATGGCCCCTGCCCGCTCTGCGGGGGACGAGATCGTTTCCGCCTGGATGACAAGGCCGGCCGGGGCACCTGGATTTGCAACCAATGCGGCAGTGGTGACGGCCTGGATCTGGTCAGTCAGGCCGCCAGCAAGAGCACCTGGGACGCCGCCAGCATGGTGGCCAACGTGCTGGGACTGGCTGCCGATGGCCTCTCCCAGGCTGACTTGGCCCAGCTACAAGCCCGGCAGCAGGCCCAGGCCGAGGCACAGCGTCGACAGGAGGCGAGGCTGCGCCAGAAGGCTATCCAGCGCGCCGCCAGCATCATCGCCGACACTCGGCCAGGGGTGAGCGCCTACCTGGAGGGCAAAGCGCTCTCTGGCGTCTCTGTGGCCCTCTCGCAACATGTGCTTGTGGTGGGCGATCTCACCTTTGCCCCGGGGGCCATGGTGGTCCCTCTCTATAGCGAAGCCGGGGGGGAGCTGGTCAACGTGCAACTGATCGACAGGGAGGGAAACAAGCGCTACCTGCCCGGGGGCCAGAAGGCCGGCGCCTTTCACCGGATTGCCGGCGGCGCCCTGGTGGTGATCTGCGAGGGGGTGGCCACTGGCCTATCCATCCACCACGCCACCGGCGCGACCGTCTATTGCGCCCTGGACGCCGGTAACCTGCTGGCCGTGGCGCGTTATGTCGGGGGAATGGAAGACCCCCTGCAACCCTCCCGCCTCATTGTCTGCGCCGACAATGACGCCGGCACCCCGGGCAACCCGGGGCACACCAAGGCCACGGAGGCGGTCACTCAGGCCGGTGGGATCGTGGTGCTACCACCCGAGGCGGGCGACTGGAACGACTACCACCAAGCCCATGGACTGATAGCAACCGGAGCCGAGATCATGCGACAGATAGACACCCACAAGCGGGGAGATGGCGGCCAGGAAGCGCCACAACGGGCCGAGGTGGTGACACGGCACCCCGAGCAAGACGCCTCCCAGGAAGAGCAGCAGGAAACCCAGGGCGAGCAAGACGAGCAGGAGGCGCCGGAGGGGTTTGAGATCCGGGGCAATCACCTCTTTGCCCTGGAGTGGGTCGGCCGGGGTGGGGATGCTCGCCAGGAGCTCACCTTGCTCTCTCCCCTGGTGCGTGTGCTGGCCGAGACGGCCGATGAGTCAGGGCTGGGGCAAGGACGCCTGCTGGAGTGGCGCGACCGCGCCGGCCGGGTGCGCCAGTGGGCCATGCCTCTGCGCCTGCTGGTCGCCCGCAACGGGGAGGAGGTGATCGCCTCCCTGCTCGATGCCGGCCTCTCGTTCGTGAACCTCGAGAAGCGGCGCAAGCTGGCCACCTACCTGATGATGTGCCAGGTCGAGCGGCGGGTGACCTGTGTCGAGCGTACCGGCTGGCACGGTCGCGCCTATGTGCTGCCCGGGGGCTGCATCGGCCCGGAGGCGGACCAGGTGATCCTGCAATCGAGCGGCTACATCGGTAGCGACTTTGCCCAGGCCGGCACCCTGGCCACCTGGCAGCGCCAGATCGCCGCCATGGCGGTGGGCAACAGTCGCCTGTGCTTTGCCCTCTCGTTGGCCTTTGCGGCGCCCCTGCTGCCATTGGTGGGGATGGAGGGGGGCGGCTTTCACCTTAAGGGGGAGAGTACCGACGGCAAGACCACCGTGATGAAGGCGGCCGCCAGTGTCTACGGCCAGCCGGAGCGCTATGCCCACACCTGGCGAGCGACTGGCAACGCGATCGAGGGGATCGCCAGCCGCCGTAACGATGCCTTGCTCTGCCTGGATGAGCTGGGGGAGCTGGACGGGCGTGAAGCGGGGCAAGTGGCCTACATGCTGGCCAATGGCCAGGGCAAGGGGCGCAGCCGGCAGGATGGCGAACTGCGCGAGCGTCGGCAGTGGCGTTTGCTGTTCCTCTCCACCGGGGAGCTCTCCCTGGAAGATCACGCCGCCGAAGCCGGCAAGCGCACCCAGGCGGGGATGGAGGTGCGTACCATCCAGATCCCGAGCAGCACCGGCCACCATGGGGCCTTTGAGACGCTGCACGGCCAGGCCAACGGCCGCGCCTTTGCCGATGCCCTGAACGACGCCAGCAAGCAGCAACACGGCACCGCCTTTCGGGCCTTTATCGAGGCGCTGGCCCCGGAGCTCGACCGCCACAAGGAGCACCTCAAAGCCGAGATCAAGCGGCTGGCCACCGAGCTGACCCCGGAGGGGGCCGGCAATCAGGTGGGGCGTGCCATCAACCGGTTCGCCCTGGTGGCGGCCGCCGGGGAGCTGGCCAGTCAGCTAGGGATCACCGGCTGGCCACAGGGGGAGGCCACCAAGGCGGCCGGGATGTGCCTTAAGGCATGGCTGGATGAACGGGGCCACCTGGGCAACCAGGAGGACCGGGCCACCCTGGAGCAGGTAAGGGGCTTTGTGATTGCCAACCAGTTCAGCCGCTTTGCCGACTTCTTCGACCCCAACCATCGGCCGGCCAACATGGTGGGATTTCGCAAGAAGGATGCCGAGGGGCTGCGCTTCATTGTGCTGCCATTGGGGTGGGCCGAAATGACCCGTGGACGCGACCCCAAACGAGCGGCGCAGTTGTGTGTTGAGGCGGGTTACCTGCTGACCTCGAGGGACCGTAAGCGATTCCAGCGCAAGACCCGCTTGCCGGGCATGAATCTCCCAAGCTGGGTCTATCTGTTGACCGAGCATGTACTGGCCGATGGAGCTGATGGACCGGAGGACGAATAAGCCTGCCAGGAAGAAGCAGAGGGCCGCCATGTGTGGCCCTTTGTTTTGCCTTCATGCGTATGCGCACGGAAAACCGAAGGAATTGATGGGAACAGTGGGAATCAGTGCAGTGAACTCATCTCTAAAGCCCGTCTATCAAGGAGAAACGCTGTTCCCAATACTCACCAATGTTAGTGGGTACAGAATGGGAACAATGGGAACAGATGAGCGTTGTTCCCAGTATCAGGCTCTCTTGTTCCCATCATGATTTTGAACTGAGGGAACAGCAAAACCCACTCCTGGCGGGCGTTTGCGGGCATTGTTCCCATGTTCCCACTGTTCCCGGCATTTTTTCCTATATATAGGTGTGATGGGGTATCGTCTCCAGTTCGCCGATACTCTGCGCGAGCGCCTGCAAGGCCAGCACGGCACCGCCTTTCGAGCCTATGTCGAGGCATTGGCCAATGACCTAAACGGGCACAGCGCATGGATGAAGGGAGAGATCCGCCAATTGATCACTGACATGACCCCAGAGGGAGCCGGCAATCAGGCAGGGCGTGCTATCAACCGCTTTGTCCTGGTAGCCGCTGCCGATGAGCAGGCCACCCGCTTGGGCATCACTGGATGGCAAGCCGAAGAGGCCGCCAAGGCAGCACGAGCCTGTCTTGATGCGTTGCTGGCTGACTGTGGCCATCTGGGCAACAGGAAGATGCTGCAACCCTGCGCCAGACCCGCCAGTTCTTTACTACAGCCGCTTTGCAGACTGGGATGATAGCAATCACCGTCCATCCCAGATGGTGGGCTATCGAAAAAAACCGACAGCGGGAGCTGATGAAGGTGTTGTCTTCTTGGTATTGCCTGAAGGTTGGAAAGAGATAAACCCTGGTTGCGATTTCAAGAAGGCGGCCAAATTGGCAGTTGTGGCTGGTTGGATCATCAAGGTTGCGCCAAACAAGACTCAAGCGCTTGTTCGTCTTCCTGGCATGGATAACAAGCCGAGTAGAGTGTACGTACTGGGGCACCAAGTGTTGGCAGATGTAAGTGATGGAACAGAGAACGAGTAGGCTAACATGACAAGCTTGACGTATGGTGAAAAATGTGAAACAGGATTCATTTTTAGCGGTAAACAAAGAGGTTTACTAACGATGACTGGAACTTTTATTCGGGTTAAAATTAGGAATTAGTTAGCTTCATGCGGGGAACCTTTAATGAGTACTGCTGATTCCAGAAGAAAAACATTACATTACCGTCACGCGGTAATGTTACCGGCTCAAGACCAATTAGTAACGCTGACCTTGCAGGAGCGACTGGAATCAGTTGTTAGTCGGCATCTGACGACGGTTACCGATCGGTGTTATTACCCTGAAGCCCAGGATGATGATAAAGAAGAATTTTCTCCTAGTAAAAATAGCCATTTTACCTTTTCATACTGCGATACGATTGGTGGGATGTTATGTGCAGAAATTGTTTATGTTGAACCTGGTCGTAGCATACCTATAATCTCAAAGGAAGATTATGATAAAGATGCGTTGGAGTATGAGGCTCTTAATTTTACGGGTGATGGTAAACGAGAGTTTTTAGAGAGTGTTGCTTTTATTGGGGTGGTAAAGAATCATATTATCGTTTTGCAGAGCAAGTCTATTCGTTTGAAAGATATCGAAGATTATATAAATGCTTTGCTCCAAAAAACACATAATATTCCAGATGAGAGTTTTATCGTTCTACAGGCAAACAATCAAACCATAGATAATTATACTTTAAAAAACAAGCAGGTTAAAAACGTTAAAATAACCTTGCCTTTGTCGATTACTCATGATTTCTCCTCTCGAGAGGCTGCCTTTGATGTTCTAGGTGTTCTTTTGGGACAAAACAGGATTGATGAGCTACGTTATTTACAGGGTAGCAATCAAGGGCGTTCTTTAGATCTTGATATCTCTATAGGATATAAGTATTCGACAGACCAGGATAACCAGCAATTTTTAAAGCATATAACTCAAGGGCTGATTGATAATAGAGATGAGTCCTTAACAATTGAATTGAAAGGGGCTGGAAGATTGATTGGTGAGCAAATGCAGGTTAAAACAGATGCTTACTTCATTTATAGCAATTCCATTATAGTACGAGACCATGTCTTTGAGAGAATGATTGAGTGGTTAATTGATCTCTTGGAACAAGGGGTAATAAATCCATGAAGAGAATTTATATAGACTTGATATTATCTTGCGTGGTTGGAATTGTGGGGGCGTCGATTCTACACGCGCTCAAAGGCTACTTTACAATTGATTTATCAGGCTTTATAAAATCAACCATGGGGCTTTTGAGTGCAGTTTTGATTGGTATTGTTATTAAGCATTATTATGATATAAGAGTGAAAATAAGAGACTTCAAGCTGGACGGTTCTGCACCATCAAAGATTCATGAGCAGGTAAGCTATGTTAAACAGTCTTACCTTACCTCTGATATATCTAATCAATCATTAGGGTTGTATTCTTTCTTCTTTATTCTATTTCTTTTGGGCTCGATTGGATTTAGCTTATCAGAAAAGAATGATGTTCTTCAGTATTTCATAACGAATTCTTTTTTCTTTTCTTTTGTGGCTTTTTTGTTCTGCTCACTTCTTGCTTTAAATAAAGCCATATGTCTCGCAAATAGCTTGCATCTTAAGTTGCAAGATATCGAGGCTGTAGAGAAAAACAGAAAATCTTTAATTGATGAACTATCAAAGAAGAAATCTACATTGATGAAAGATAGAAAAGAAACAAGTTTTCATGATCGCTATAAAGAGTTCGATATGCAAAAGTATGTTGACAGTTTAAAAGAAAAAAGCGGTGAAGAAAATGGAGATGGAAATGGTGCATAAGATGAAGAAAAATAAAAAATCAATCTAACATCTTAACAATGTCACAAATATTACTCATTCCAAAGAGTAGTGACTAATATAGGCTGGTTGATTTATTTAATTAGAAAACACAACTAAATTGCCCATCAGTCGCTGCTTTTAGTGAGCGAGTGATGGGCAAGAGAAAAACAATATATCACCGACTAAATAAAAAACCAGAAAGAACATTCATCTCAACATCATGTATCTGTTGGAGCTGAATTAGAGCTCGCTATTATCCTCAGATCACACCACATGAACATTATCACCCCGAAATTCGCGCTCGTCTGTACGTGCAAACAGTGGAAGCAGAAAGTCCGCTAACCTATAGAATTGTTCAGTAGCGCCCCAGAACGAACGTGGTTCAGAGCATGTCCCTATCTGGAAGAACGACGGACAGAGTTACATCACGAAATCCGCGCTCTTCCGCTCCCGCCTGCACATTGTGTGGACACTTTTTTTTGCAAAAACGGATCCCTACACCATGGTGTCGCCAGGGCCCGCGCCATCAGGGTTCTGGCGGTCCAGGCAAAACTGCAAAGAGTGAAAGAAAATGAAGAGAAATGAAAAAAGAGCGGCGTGTCGAAAACATGACGTAAATCACAAATTACTGATTTTACATAAAAACCTCTATTTTCCGTGAGATTTCGGGCGCCCTGATAGTTCTTGAAAGCGGCAGAAGAAAACGGACTTTATCATCTAAATCAATTTGTTATGAAAATGTCAGGGTGATTTTGAATTGCAATTTTTCAGTTTTGGTGGCCAGCTGCTCTGTGTGGCCATGTGTTCGGTCCTGGGTGGGCTTTTCTCTGCTCTCTGAAGGTGACAGACCGTCTTGTGTGGGGGTATCTTTGGGGGTATCTCAGTTTTTCATATCAACATTAAGTCTTTAAAAACAGCTACTTGGAATTTTTTTGTGATTGCGACCCCGACCATCAAATTCATGACAAAAGGCCATCAGCAATGATGGCCTTTTGTTTTTCCGCCTTTCCCCTTCCTTGTCACGCTTCTGTTCTCCGGCTGATATCGGCAAGCCGGGTACACTTCTGTGGTCATGCCATGTCCCGCCTTGCTCCATTTCGGTGCGGCTTGCTCTGCCTGCACAGCAGAAGTGCGCATTCGCTCATGTTAGCGCGTCCCATGCGCCAATCTGGTGCGCCTCCTCTCTGTCATAAGAATAACATTATGATTTTAAATAACTTATTAAGTTGGCCCGCTTTGTGCTTTTAAGCAGTTATGTCGCCATGATGCCGCTCCATAGAGGGAATCTGACCGGGAGCGGCAACCAGTGTGTACCGAATGGAAATGTACGTGAATCATCGGTGTCGATGTTCATATCAGGAAATGGACCCGGTCTGGAGCCGGGACGACAGGGAAGGAGATGGCTGTATGCTCAAGAGACTCGTGATGACTGGCCTGTTGGCGCTGATTGCCCTGCTGGCCGCCCCCAGCTGGGCCGAAGAGGTGGTGACCGCACCTGCGGTGGTGACCATCAACAAGGGGGACAATACCTGGATGCTGCTGTCGGCAGCCTTGGTGATCCTGATGTCCATTCCGGGCCTGGCCCTGTTTTATGGCGGCCTGGTGCGCACCAAGAACATGCTGAGCGTGCTGATGCAGGTATTCACCCTGTTCTCGCTCATCTGCGTGCTGTGGGTGATCTACGGTTATTCGCTGGCCTTTACCGAAGGCAACAGCGTCTATGGCTCCTTCAGCAAGGCGCTACTCAAGGGGGTGACCCCCGACTCCATCGCCGCCACCTTCAGCAAGGGGGTAGGGATCAGCGAGTTCATCTATGTGGTGTTCCAGGGGGCCTTTGCCGCCATCACCTGCGGCCTGATCGTGGGGGCCTTTGCCGAACGCATCAAGTTTGCCGCCGTGCTGCTGTTCTCGGTGATCTGGTTCACCTTCGCCTATATCCCGCTGGCCCACATGGTGTGGTACTGGGCGGGTCCGGATGCCTATACCACGGCTGATGCCGCGGCAGCGGCCACGGCGACGGCTGGCTATCTGTTCCAGCACGGGGCGTTGGATTTTGCCGGTGGCACAGTGGTGCACATCAATGCGGCGGTGGCCGGTCTGGTCGGCGCCTATCTGGTGGGCAAGCGCCTGGGCTATGGTCGTGACCCCATGACCCCGCACAGCCTCACCATGACCATGATCGGGGCCTCTCTGCTCTGGTTCGGCTGGTTCGGTTTCAACGCCGGCTCCGCGCTGGAAGCCAACGGCACGGCGGCACTGGCTTTCATCAACACCTGGGTGGCGCCGGCTGCGGCGGCCCTCTCCTGGACCTTGGCCGAGTGGGTGATGAAGGGCCGTCCTTCGCTGCTGGGCGCGGCTTCCGGCGCCGTCTCCGGGCTGGTGGTGATCACCCCGGCGGCCGGTTTCGTCGGTGTCGGTGGTGGTCTGGTAATGGGCCTCATCAGCGGTGTCGCGGGGTTGTGGGGGGTTCACGGTCTCAAGCGGCTGCTGGGTGCCGATGACAGTCTGGACGTGTTCGGTGTGCACGGGGTATGCGGCATTCTCGGCGCCCTGTTGACCGGGGTGTTCGCCAGCCCGGATCTGGGCGGCACCGGGGTGTGGGACTATGTCACCAACCAAGTGGCGGAGGGCTACTCCATCCTGGATCAGGTCAAGATCCAGGCCATCGGGGTAGGGGTGACCATCCTCTGGTCCGGCATCATCTCGGTAGTAGCCTACAAGCTGGTGGATATGCTGATCGGCCTGCGGGTGAAAGAGGATGCTGAGCGGGAAGGGCTGGATGTCACCACCCACGGCGAGAAGGCCTACAGCCTGTAATCCGCCATCTGTTAGTCAGCCATATTGCCGCCGGCCATGCCGGCGGTTTTTTTTATGTCCGTTTGCCGGGGACCAACTCTGATGTCCTTGCCTGTGGTGGGGCGGCTCGCCTCTGACGCCATCACCCCCGATAGAGCGCATCCCCGAGATCGCCGCCGGCGATAGCATTTTTCGGCAGACAAGGCGGGCAGCGGCAATGTCCTCTGTCTTGTTGCTGTTTTATGCCTGCAATTTGGACGGATCTCCGCTAAACTCTGCCACCTTTTCTTGATGGGTCGGCTGGGCCGGCTCATCACCCTCTTATATATGTACTTTTGGAGCCGCTCATGCCGTTAGTGGGACATCAACACCAGATCGAGATCCTGGAACTGACCGACAAAGGAGATGGCAAAGGACGCCTGTTCGACCGCCCCCTGTTTGTCGAAGGTCTGCTGCCGGGTGAGCAGGCGTTGGTCGAACTGACCGAGGTCAAGCCCAACTACCTGCACGGCAAGGTGGCCGAGCTGCTCCAGCCCTCCGCCGACCGGGTTGCCGACTTCTGCCCCAACACAGAATGCGGCGGTTGCCAGGTGCGCCCGCTGGCCTATCCGGCCCAGCTCAAGCTCAAACAGAGCTTGGTGCAGAGCGCTCTGGAGCAGGTCGGGCTGGGTGAGGCTGTGGTCAATCCCATCCTCGGCATGGAGACGCCGTTCGCCTATCGCAACAAGGCGCAGTACGCGGTGCGTGGCTGCGAGGCCGGCGCCGAGATCGGCTTCTACCGCAAGCACTCCCACGATCTCATCACCGCCGATGACTGCGCGGTGCAAGATTCTCTGCACGTGGAGCTGAACGCCCGGGTGCGCAACTGGATGCGCGAGTACGACATCGCGGCTTATGACGAAGTGGCCCACACCGGCTGCGTGCGCAACCTGATGACCCGCAAGGGGTTCAAGAGCGGCGAGCTGATGGTAGTGCTGGTGACTCTGGGCGAAGAGCTGCCGTTCGAAGCCGAGTTGCTGGCCGCCCTGCAGGATCTGCCGGTCACGACTCTGGTACAGAATATCAACGAGGCGCGCACCAACCGCATCCTGGGTGACAACAACCGGGTGCTGCTGGGCAGCGGGGTGATCCGCGACAAGATCCACGAGCTCGAATTCGAGATCTCGCCGCTCTCCTTCTTCCAGAACAACCCGAGCCAGACCGATGTGCTCTACTCCAAGGCACTGGAGTATTGCGAGCTGACCGGCAACGAGACGGTGTTCGACATCTATTGCGGTATCGGCACCATCTCCCTGTTCCTGGCCGGCAAGGCCGCCAAGGTGGTGGGGATTGAGTCGGTGGAGAGCGCCATCAGCGACGCCCGCCGCAATGCGGCCCTCAACGGAATCGAGCAGACCGAGTTCCACGTCGGCAAGGCGGAGCAGCTGATGCCCGCCCTGCACGCCGAAGGGGTGAGCGCCGACGTAGTGGTGATGGATCCGCCGCGCAAGGGCTGCGACAAGGCGGTATTGCAGACCCTGGTGGCCATGGCGCCGCGCCGGCTGGTCTATGTCTCCTGCAACCCGCAGACCCTGGCCCGCGATCTCGCCTGGCTGGTCAAGCAGGGCTTCGTGCTGGACGAGGTGCAGCCGGTGGACATGTTCCCTCACTCGATGCACGTCGAAGCCGTTGCTCGTCTGAGCCTGCCTGCCAAGGCCTGATCGTCGCTGGTTCCCACTCGCGCCATGGACGTCGAAGCGGTTGCTCGTCTATGCCTGCCCGCCAAGGGGTGAATTGAATTAGCCAGATGGCTCTGATAAAAACG
>NZ_JBFOCO010000027.1:0-57337 GCF_040907865.1 Aeromonas sp. s5 | reverse complement strand
GTCGTTTTTTTATGGCCGTGGCTCGGCGCAACCACCAGGCAGGGAGAGCGAGGGTGATGATTCGTTTGGCGAGTGTGGAGGATGCGGCGGCGCTGGATCACTTCTTTGGGCAACTGGACAGGGAGACCCGCTTCATGCTGTATGAGGCGGGGGAGCGCCCCTCGGACATCGAGGGGCAGCGCCAGCGGCTCGAGGCCATGGTGGCAGCCCCCAATCAGGCCATGTGGCTGCTGGTGCTGGCCGGGGAGGTGCAGGGCTTTGCCGTACTCATCGGCGGTGGCCTGGCGCGCAACCGCCATTGCGCCCTGGTGGTGATGGGGCTGCGGTCGAGTGCACGCGGGTTGGGATGGGGTGAGCGGTTACTGCGCACTCTGATCGCGGCCGCCGGCGAGCTAGGGATCCAGCGGCTGGAGCTGGGGGTGATGGCCCACAACGAGGTGGCGCACGCCCTCTATCGCAAGTGCGGCTTCCGGGACGAGGGGTTGCGGCGACAGGCCTATCGGCTGGACGACGTCTACGTGGACGAAATCAGCATGGGGTTGCTGCTGTCGCCCGGGGCGCCATGATGCGGCGGGCCCGGTTTGCTCTTGGCGGCGAGCGGGTATATGACGGAGCAACCGTCGACTTGATGAAGAGGGGAACGCGCGGATGAAAGGTATCTTGTTACGCTGGCTGGCTCGCTACGATGGCTGGTGCGAGGAGTGGGGGCTCACGCCGGAGAACCGGCGCTGCTGCGTGCCGGTGCGCCGGGAACAGGATGAGGCGCCGCAGGCAGAGCAGCAAGCCGAGTCGGATCTGCTCACTGGAAATTGCGGGTCACGGCACCAGTGACGCTGTTGTAGTCGAAGGAGAGACCGTCGGGAGAGGCGGGGAAGCGGCCGATGGAGTCGCGCAGGGTGTAGCGGCAGTTGCTGTGCGGCTCTCCCTCTTCATCTATCTGGTTGGCGGTCAGTTCGCTGGACAGGTAGTCGGCGTTGAGTTGCTGATCGGGATCCTGATCGACCGAGGCGACGGTGTAGCTGCTGTCCAGCAGTCCCTGAAACAGCAGACGGCAGTCTGACTGGTTGCTCACCGAGATGTAGTCGCCCTGACCTGCGACATAGGGTTCGTCGATCCCCTTGCGCCCCTGATCTTCGTCCGTGCCGGCGGGCCAGCCATAGCGGTTGATGTCGAGATTGCGTTGCCCCATGCTGCCGAGATTGTAGAGCGCCTGATCCTGCGCCTTGACCGCCCAGCCGGCATGAGCCAGCTGGACTGCGCTGGCAAAGCTGGCCGCCGTTGCCGCGACCGTGCTCTTGAGTGCGTCATCCTTGAGATTGATGAAGCGGGGCAGGGCGGTCACGGCCAGGATCCCCAGCACTATGATGACCAGCACCAGTTCTATCAGGGTAAAGCCGTGGCTTGTGCGTTTCATCATGATATGGACCCATTAATTACGACAAACAGGTGAGTGACATGCAATTGATCGACACCCATTGCCATCTCGATTTTCCGGTCTTCGATTCCGAGCGGGCGGCGCTGCTGGCCGAGTGCCGTCAGCTGGGGGTGGGCGAGTATATCATTCCTGCGGTGGGAGAGGAAAACTGGGGCCGGGTGATGGCGCTGGCGGCGGAACATGACGGCATCTCCTATGCCCTTGGCGTGCACCCCTGGTATGTGGGTGGTCAGACGCCGGCGGTGCTGACCCGGTTGCAACAACGGCTGGTGGAGCGCCCCCGCGGGCTGGTGGCGGTGGGCGAATGCGGGCTGGACCTGCGCTCCCACGTGCCGCAGGAGGGACAGCTCGAGATGTTCGAGGCCCAGATCGAACTGGCCAAGGAGCATGAGCTGCCCCTTATTGTCCATTCGGTGCGTGCCAACGACACGGTGGCCAAGATCCTCAGACGTCTGCGCCCGGCCTGCGGGGGCGTCATCCACGCCTTCAGCGGCTCCCTGCAGCAGGCAGAAGCGTTCTGGCAATTGGGATTTCGGCTCGGCATCGGCGGGGTCATCAGCTTTGAGCGGGCCAACAAAACCCGGGAGGCGGTGCGCGACATGCCGCTGGAGGCTCTGCTGCTGGAAACGGACGCCCCCGACATGCCGCTGCAGGGTCAGCAAGGGGCGCCCAACACCCCTGCCAATCTGCCAATCATTGCGCAACTGTTGGCCGATTTGCGGCAGCAACCGCTGGCACATGTTGCCTTGGTGTTACATGAATCCACTCTGCGTACCTTCCAGTTGGGCAAGTCGAAAATTAACACCTGATTAACTGTTGCTAGCGACATGATAAAAAATGGGGGGAGTAAAAATCGTTTGCGGTCTAATTTGACGACCTCTAGCGCATTTCATGCTTATAAAATGTGACCAGCGTTCTACTTTGTCGCACCGTAATTAGTATAATGCGCACCCTTGATTGATGGCTTTGAGATACAAGTTGTTAACAAGCTGGAAGGTGCTACTAAAGAGGAAGTGTAAATAATGAATCTAATAATGGGTCTGGTAGGGATGGCAACGCTCGTCCTTATCGCGGTGCTGTTCTCCAGCAATCGCAAAGCAATAAGAGTGCGCACCGTTGCCGGTGCCTTTGCAATCCAAGCTGGCCTGGGTGCCTTCGTGCTGTACGTCCCGGTTGGTCGTGACATCCTGGTAGGTGTATCCGATGCTGTTTCCAGCGTCATCGGTTATGGCCAGAACGGCATCGAATTCCTGTTCGGTGGTCTGGTCAGCAACAAGATGTTCGAAGTGTTCGGTGGTGGCGGCTTCATCTTCGCCTTCCGCGTACTGCCGGTCATCATCTTCTTCTCCTCCCTGATCGCCGTTCTCTATTACCTGGGCATCATGCAGTGGGTCATCAAACTGCTGGGTGGTGGCCTGCAGAAAGTACTGGGCACTTCCCGTACCGAATCCCTCTCCGCCACTGCCAACATCTTCGTGGGTCAGACTGAAGCGCCGCTGGTTGTGCGTCCCTTCATCTCCAAGATGACCGACTCCGAGCTGTTCGCCGTCATGTGTGGTGGCTTGGCATCTGTTGCCGGCTCCGTACTGGCCGGTTACGCCTCCATGGGCGTCAAGATGGAATACCTGATTGCCGCCTCCTTCATGGCTGCCCCGGGTGGTCTGCTGTTCGCCAAGCTGCTGGTGCCGGAAACCGAGACCCCGAGCTACGACGAGAGCAATGCCGATGGCGATCTGGAAGACAAGCCTGCCAACGTGATCGATGCCGCCGCCGCCGGTGCCTCTGCCGGTCTGCAACTGGCCCTGAACGTCGGCGCCATGCTGCTGGCCTTCATCGGTCTGATCGCCATGATCAACGGCATCTTCTCCGGTGTGGGTGGCTGGTTCGGTTATCCGCAGCTCTCCCTGGAACTGCTGCTGGGCTGGATCTTCTCCCCGCTGGCCTTCCTGATCGGTGTGCCCTGGAGTGAAGCCGTCGTTGCCGGTTCCTTCATCGGCCAGAAGCTGGTGGTCAACGAGTTCGTGGCCTACCTGAACTTCGCCCCGTACCTGAAGGATGAAGTGCTGATCAATGGCGTGGCCATGTCTGACCACACCAAGGCCATTATCTCCTTCGCCCTGTGCGGTTTCGCCAACCTGTCCTCCGTTGCCATCCTGCTGGGTGGTCTGGGCTCCATGGCACCGAACCGTCGCGGCACCATTGCGAAATTTGGTCTGAAAGCCGTACTGGCCGGCTCTCTGTCCAACCTGATGTCTGCGACCATCGCAGGCTTCTTCCTGGCGCTGTCCAGCATGTAATGTCAGCCTGACTGACAGCTATAACCACGAACGCCACGGCATCTGCCGTGGCGTTCGTGTATGGAGCGGTGACAACCGTTTTCCTTTCTAAACTAATAATAAAATGAGTCAAATCGGAGGTTATATGAATGAAGTGCTATTGGCGATGGCAGCCGGCTTTATCGTTGGCTTGTTGTTTTCTTTCCTCAAATTGCCGATCCCGGCCCCGCCCGTACTGTCCGGGGTGATGGGGATCGTTGGAGTCTACCTGGGGGGCCTGGCATACTCCTGGATACTTACCCGTTTCTTCTCTTAACGCACTTTCCAGTACCGGATTTGCCAGATGTGAGGTACCTCTGAAAATGGCAAATCCGGCTTGCAAACAAGGGGTATCTCGGCTGAAATAGGCATTGCCAGCAGGGTGCTGGCATTGACTAATGCCCGATGAAATCGGGTGTTGGCGGTCAAATGGAATTGATTGGGAAGTCGGGTCAGACCTTGTCTGCCTTTCTCAAGTCTTCATGGAACCAAGTCCGCACTTTTGTAAGAAAGTGACAGGGCTCTTGCCTTATTTGCAGCCTATTGCCCGTGCAGTTGCGCTGCAATTCCATTCCCGTTTTTCCGGGAGTCGCGTCTTGCCGGTTGCGTTGCGACAGGCAGCACCATGCCCTGGAATTCGGACTACATCGAGACTTTGGAGAACAGAATGACTGATCTGAAACTGGCCGCCCAGCGCGCCCTGAATCTGATGGACCTGACCACCCTGAACGATGACGACACCGATCAGAAGGTGATCGACCTGTGCCGCAAGGCCAAGTCTCCGGCCGGCCTGACTGCCGCCGTCTGCATCTACCCCCGTTTCATCCCCATCGCTCGCAAGACCCTGCGTGAGATCGGCGCTGCCGACGTGCGCATTGCGACCGTGACCAACTTCCCGCACGGCAACGACGACATCGAGATCGCCGTGGCCGAAACCCGCGCCGCCGTGGCCTACGGTGCCGACGAAGTGGACGTGGTGTTCCCGTATCGCGCCTTCATGGCCGGCAATGAACAGGTCGGCTTCGATCTGGTCAAAGCTTGTAAGGAAGCCTGTGGCGCCAACGTAATGCTGAAAGTGATCATCGAGACCGGCGAGCTGAAAGAGGAAGCGCTGATCCGTCGCGCCTCCGAAATCTCCATCGACGCCGGTGCCGACTTCATCAAGACCTCTACCGGCAAGGTGCCGGTCAATGCGACCCCGGAAGCGGCACGCATCATGATGGAAGTGATCAAGGCCAAGAACCCGAAAGTCGGCTTCAAGCCAGCCGGTGGCGTGAAAGACGCCGCCGTGGCGGGCCAGTACCTGGCCATGGCCGAAGAGATCCTGGGCAAGGACTGGGTATCCGCCCGCACCTTCCGCTTTGGTGCATCCAGCCTGCTGGCCAGCCTGCTGGCCACGCTGGGGCATGGCGACAAGCCGGCCAACACCAGCGGTTACTAATAGGTTGATGAGAGGGCGGACCGCTGTCCGCCCTGTTGCGCCCCACCCGTGTGGGGTGCGGGCAAGGATTCAGACTTGTGTAACGCCAGCAATGGCGGAGGGAATGAAAGATGTTTTTGCCTCAAGAAATCATTCGCAAGAAGCGCAACGGTGAAGCGCTCAGTACCCAAGAGATTCAATTCTTCGTTCAGGGCATTACCAACAACACCATCGGCGAGGGCCAGATTGCGGCACTGGCGATGGCGGTCTACTTCAAAGACATGACCATGGATGAGCGGGTTGCCCTGACCTGCGCCATGCGCGATTCCGGCATGGTGCTGACCTGGGACCACCTCAATCTGGGCGGCCCCATCGTCGACAAACACTCCACCGGCGGTGTGGGTGACGTCGTCTCCCTGATGCTTGGCCCCATGGTCGCTGCCTGTGGCGGTTTCGTGCCGATGATCTCCGGCCGTGGCCTGGGCCACACCGGCGGTACCCTGGACAAGCTGGATGCCATTCCCGGCTACCAGACCTCGGTCGACAACGACCGTTTCCTGAAAGTGGTGAAAGAGGCCGGTGTCGCCATCATCGGCCAGACCGGCGATCTCGCCCCGGCCGACAAGCGTATCTATGCAGTACGCGACATCACCGCTACCGTCGAATCCATCGCCATGATCACCGGCTCCATCCTCTCCAAGAAGCTCGCCTCCGGGCTGGAAGCGTTGGTGATGGACGTGAAAGTGGGCTCCGGTGCCTTCATGCCGACCTTTGAAGCATCCGAGGAGCTGGCCAAGAGCATAGTTGCGGTGGCCAACGGTGCCGGCTGCCGTACTTCAGCGCTCTTGACCGACATGAACCAGGTGCTGGCCTCCAGCGCCGGCAACGCGGTGGAAGTGCGCGAAGCGGTGCGCTACCTGACCGGTGAATACCGCAACCCGCGCATCCATGCCGTCACCATGGCGCTGTGCGCCGAGATGCTGATCTCCGCCGGTCTGGCCAGCGACGACAGCGATGCCCGCCGCAAACTGCAGGCGGTGCTGGACAACGGCAAGGCGGCCGAGATCTTCGGTCGCATGGTGACCGGCCTCGGTGGCCCGAGCGACTTCATGGAGCGCTACGATCATCACCTGCCCAAAGCCGCCATTGTGCGCCCCGTCTATGCCGCCAACAGCGGTTTCGTGACCGCCATGGACACCCGCGAACTGGGTCTGGCCGTGGTCGCCATGGGCGGTGGCCGTCGCGCTGCCGGTGACAAGCTTGATTATGCCGTCGGTCTGACCGACTTTATCCGCCTGGGTCAAAGCGTCGAGGCAGACAAGCCGCTCGCCCTGATCCACGCTCAAACTGAAGAGCAATTTGCTCAGGCCGCCAGCATGGTGCAGGCTGCCGTCAAGATCGGTGATACCCAACCGGAGGCGCTGCCCGAGGTTTACCGTCGCATCGGTCTGGCTGATTTGTAACAAGGGGAAGTCCCATGAAACGTACCTTTATTCTGATGATGGACTCTTTCGGCATTGGCGCAGCCGCCGACGCCGACAAGTTCGGCGATGTGGGCGCCAATACCCTTGGCCATATCGCCAAGGCCTGTGCCGCCGGCGAACTGGAGGGGCGTGGCGCCCTCAATCTGCCGAACCTCAGCAAGCTGGGTCTGGGCCACGCGGGTGAACTCGCCAGCGGCACCTTCCCGGCCGGCCTGAACAAGGACGTCGAGGTAGTCGGTGCCTACGGCTTTGCCCAGGAGCTCTCCTCCGGCAAGGACACCCCGTCCGGTCACTGGGAAATTGCCGGCGTGCCCGTGCTGTTCGAGTGGGGCTACTTCAAGGATCACCACAACAGTTTCCCGCAGGAGCTGCTGGATGCCATCGTCGAGAAGGCAGGTCTGCCCGGGTATCTGGGCAACTGCCACGCCTCCGGTACCCAGGTGCTGGATGATCTGGGCGAAGAGCACATGCGCACCGGCAAGCCGATCCTCTACACCTCCGCCGACTCCGTGTTCCAGATCGCCTGCCACGAAGAGACCTACGGCCTCGAGAAGCTCTATGAGCTGTGCCACATCGTGCGCGAGCTGCTGGAGCCCTACAACATCGGCCGCGTCATCGCGCGTCCGTTTGTGGGCAGCGGCAAGGGCAACTTCAAGCGCACCGGCAACCGCCACGACTACTCCGTGCTGCCGCCGGCACCGACCGTGCTGGACTACATGAAGGAAGCGGGCGGCCAGGTGGTTTCCATCGGCAAGATCGCCGACATCTATGCCCAGCAGGGCATCACCAAGCAGGTGAAGGGCACGGGTCTGACCGAGCTGTGGGACAGAACCCTGGAAGAGGTGAAAGCGGCCGGTGACCAGACCATCGTCTTCACCAACTTCGTCGACTTCGACTCCTCCTACGGTCACCGTCGCGACGTGAAGGGCTACGCCGATGCGCTGGAGTACTTCGACTCCCGCCTGCCGGAGCTGTTCGAGCTGATGCAGGATGGCGACGTGGTGGTGCTGACCGCCGACCACGGCTGTGACCCGACCTGGAGCGGCACCGACCACACCCGCGAGTACATCCCGGTGCTGTTCTACGGCAAGCCGGTCAAGGCCGGTTCCGTCGGTCGTCGCGAGACCTTTGCCGACATCGGCCAGAGCATCGCGGCGTACCACGGTCTGCCCAAACTGGCGTACGGTACCAGCTTCCTGTAAGTTACCCGCCCGTCGCCTCGGCGGCGGGCAACCAATAAAGACAATAAAACTCAACCTAGTGTGAAGGAATCAAGAGAATGGCAACTCCTCATATCAATGCGAAAGATGGCGCCTTTGCTGACACCGTGCTGATGCCGGGCGACCCCCTGCGCGCCAAGTACATCGCCGAAACCTTCCTGGAGAACGTCGAACAGGTGTGCGACGTGCGCAACATGTTCGGTTTCACCGGCACCTACAAGGGTCGTCGCATCTCCATCATGGGCCACGGCATGGGCATCCCGTCCTGCTCCATCTATGCAAAAGAGCTGATCACCGATTACGGCGTGAAGACCCTGATCCGCGTTGGCTCCTGCGGTGCCGTGCGTGAAGACGTGAAGCTGCGTGACGTGGTGATCGGCATGGGTGCCTGCACCGACTCCAAGGTGAACCGTCTGCGCTTCAAGGATCACGACTTCGCCGCCATCGCCGACTTCGATCTGGTTGCCAATGCCGTACAGGCCGCCAAGAACAAGGGCGTTGCCGTGCGCGTCGGTAACATCTTCTCCGCCGACCTGTTCTACACCCCGGACCCCTCCATGTTCGACGTCATGGAAAAATACGGCATCCTGGGTGTCGAGATGGAAGCCGCCGGCATCTACGGTGTGGCCGCAGAGTACGGTGCTCGCGCACTGACCATTTGCACCGTCTCCGACCATATCCGTACCGGTGAGCAGACCACCTCTGAAGAGCGTCAGCTGACCTTCAACGACATGATCGAAATCGCGCTGGATTCCGTCCTGCTGGGCGACAACTAATCCCCTTCGCGCATGAATAATGAAAACGGCGGCCCTCGGGCCGCCGTTTTGCATTTCAAGGATGACAGATCAGAGGTCGAGGGCGAAGCGCCCCTTGCCGGCCTGTTTGGCCCGGTACATGGCGCTGTCGGCCCGGTGCAGCAGGTCGTCGATGTGACAATACTGGCCCGAATGGCAGATGGCTCCGCCGATGCTGCCGGCGAGGGGCAGCTGGTGGCCGGCCACGTCGGCCGGTACCGCCATGGCCGCCAGCAGACGTTCGCACAGGGCGGGCAGCTCCAGCTCCGGCTGGCGCAGGGCCGGCAGTATGATGGTGAACTCGTCGCCGGCCAGGCGCGCCACCATGTCACCGGGGCGCACCTCGGCACTCAGCACGCCTGCGAAGCGCTGCAACAGGGCGTCGCCGACATGGTGGCCGAGCTGATCGTTGATCCGCTTGAAGCCATCGAGATCGAGAAACAGCAGACCCAGAGTCTCGGCATTCTGGCGCACCCGCTCCAGCTCACGGGAGAGGCGCAGGGTGAAGGCGCGCCGGTTGGGCAGGCCGGTGAGGGGGTCGTGGGCCGCCTCGTGCTCCAGCTGGTTCTGCAGCGCCTTGAACTCGGTGATGTCGCTGCCGAGGATGTAGACCCCTGGTTCGTCGCCCCGGCTCGGGATCATGGTGATCCTGAGATCCCGTGGGCCTATGGGCAGCTCAAAGCGGTTTTCGAAGCTCACCTGCTCGCCGGCGAGGGCCTGCTCCAGATGGGCGATGGCCCGGCCGTAGGCCGCCTCGCCGATCACCTCCCGCACGCTCATCTCCCGTATCCGCTCGGGATCCAGCCCGAAGTAGCGACAGTAGGCCTGGTTGGCAAACAGGTAGCGCCCCTCGGGCGAGACCATGCTGATGGTGACCGGCAGGCCGTCGGTGATGGCCCGCAACCGGGCCCGCCCGCGCTCGATTTCCGCCAGCACCTGGCGGCGGGCGCTGATGTCGTGCAGGAACAGGGCGAGGCGCACCTTGCCGTCGAACTGGTAGCGCTCGGCGCTCACCTCGACCGGGACCTGGCGACCGCTGCGGGTGCCGATGTCGCACTCCAGGCGGCGCTGTGCGCGCTCGGGATGGGTCAGCAGCGCCAGCAGAGGGTGAGCGCTGCCGAGCAGGGTGGGCAGGGGGCGTCCCAGCATCTCCTCGGGGTGCCAGCCGAGCAGGGTGGTGGAGGCCGGGTTCCAGCCGGTAATGACCAGCGCCTCGTCGAGCTCGAGGAAGGCGTTGCTGGTGTGCTCCAGCATGTGTTGCAGCCGGCGTTGCTCCTGCCACAGGCGTTGCTGCACGGCGCCGCGCTCCTGCATCTCGCGATGCAGTTGCTCCACCGTGCTCGACAGCTCGCGGGTGCGCTCACGCACCTGCTGCTCGAGCCCTTGCTGCAGTTGCAGCAGTTCGGCCTCGACCTGCTTGCGCTCGGTGAGGTCGGCAAATACGGCGATCATGTGGGGGGCCATGGTGCGGCTCTGGCACAGAGTCACGCTGAGCTGGACCCAACACAGGCTGCCGTCGGCGCGGATCATCCGCTTCTCCAGCCGGTAGTCCTGCCGCTGCCCCACGAGCAGGGCGGTGAACAGGGCCAGCTCGCGCGGCAGATCCTCGGGGTGGGTCATGGCGTGCCAGGTTCGCGTCAGCATCTCCTGTTCGCTGTAGCCGAGCAGTCGCTCCAGCCCCGGGTTGGCCCGCAGCCAGCGTCCTTCGACCGACGAGAGGGCCATGCCCACCGAGGACTGGTTGAAGGTGAGGGTGAACAGGTGTTCCTTGTCCTCCAGCACCTGGTTGAGGCTGCGCACCTGATGGCGCCTTTCCAGATCGTGCAGGGTGTTCTCCACCAGGCGGCCGAAGTCGTCGAGATCGCGACAGGCCTCCTGGTCGAGGTGGCGCGCTGCATGATCCACCAGACAGAGGGTGCCGAGCACCACGCCGTCCAGCGCCCGCAGTGGCCGGCCGGCATAGAAGACCACGTGGGGCTCGCCCGTCACCAGCGGGTTGTCGGCAAAGCGCGGGTCGAGTCTGGCATCCTGCACCTGCATGATGTCGGGGCGCAGGATGGCGTGGCCGCAAAAGGAGTGCTCCCGGCTGATCTCGCACAGGGTGACCCCGGTGCGGGCGAGAAACCACTGCCGGTTCACGTCGGTCAACGAGACCATGGCGATGGGCAGCGAGAAATGGCGGGTGATGAGCCGGGTCAGGCGATCCAGCTGGTCGATGGGCTCGCGGTCAAGCAAGCCCAGGATGCGGAGCCGTTCCAGTCGGCTCTCTTCATCCAGAGGAAGAGGGGGGGCAATCATACAGCGCTCCTGCTGGTGGCATTGCCTGGGTTGTATACAAGGCGATGAGGTCGCACCGTCTTATTGCGGTTCGACCGGTTTGCTTTTCTTCTTGTGCTTGCGCACCCGCATGTAGTTGCGGCGCACCCCGTAGGAGATGAGCAGCCCGGCCAGCAGGGCGACCAGCAGCATCAGCCGCTGTTTCTCCTGCACCACCTTGAGCCGGGTGTCCTTGTCCGCCAGCATCTGCTGCTCCTCCAGGGTAATGCGCAGATAGCCCAGCGTCTGCTCCCCATCCAGGATCTCCTGCACGAACTGGATGCGCCCCTTGCCCTGCTCGGGGACCGACTTGTTGTTGTCGCCGATGGGCAGCAGGCTGTCCAGCGGCACTGCATTGTCCGACTGGGCGAGGGGAATGCCGCGGGCATCGTAGAGGGTGACATCGAGGATCTCGGGTTCGGCGGCCAGATCCCGGGCCAGCCGCTCCAGCTCGCTGTTTTTCTCCTCCTTGATCCAGCGTTTCATGTCCCTGGCGGCATAGGCCACCAGTGCCTGGGCCCGGTTGCGCGCCTCGCTGTGCAGCGAGGCCTGGCTCTCGCCCTGCATATGAATGAGCACGGCGAGTACCCAGAGTCCGAGCAGGACACCGGCACCCAGACTGAGCACACGTTTGATGGGGAGATGACGCAAGCGTTGAGCCTTTTGCTGACAAGGAGTGGCGGGATCTTGGCGCTTGCCTGTACAAAAAGCAATACGCTACTCTGGGCCAGTTTTGTTAACCCCATGATCACCAAGGAAGGCGTTATCCCTATGTTGTTGTCCCAATTGCCCGCAGATATTTCAGAGTGGCCCGAGTGCCTGTCCGGCGCCCCCTGGTGGGAGGCGACGCCACAGGCGCTGCTGCCCGCCGCCAGTGCGCTGGATGGCGCCTGGCTGGTGCTGTTCGGTCGGGCCCTTGGCGGCCACCATCTCGGCAGGCTGGCCGGGCTGCTGGCGCGGCACGGGCTGCAGGCGCGGCTCTATCCGCCCGCCATGCAGGCCGGCGTACCCCTGCTGCTGCTGGGCACGGATCGCTTCTCACCCGCTCTGGTACAGACGCTCAAGGGGGAGGAGTGGGATATCGATCTGTGTCATCTGCCGGCCCTGCCCAGCCTGGCCGAGCCCGGTTTGCTGGTGATGGACATGGACTCCACCGCCATCCGCATCGAGTGCATCGACGAGATTGCCCGCTTGGCCGGGGTCGGCGAGCAGGTAGCGGCGGTCACGGCGGCCGCCATGCAGGGCAAGCTGGAGTTTTCCGACAGCCTGCGGGCCAGGGTCGCCCTGCTGGAGGGGGCGCCGGTCACCATTCTCGACGAGGTGGCGGCCAACATGCCCTGGATGCCGGGCCTGCAACTGATGGTCGACACTCTCAAGCTGGCTGGCTGGAAGGTGGCGATCGCCTCCGGTGGTTTCACCCGTTTTGCCGGCCAGTTGCAGCGGGAGCTGGGGCTGGACGCCATCTTCGCCAACGAGCTGGCGGTGGCGGGGCAGCAGCTGACCGGCAAGGTGAGCGGGCGCATCGTCGATGCCACCGTCAAGGCCGAGGTGCTGCAGCAGCTGGCCCGGGAGTACGGCATCGCCACTGGCCAGACCGTGGCTGTCGGCGATGGTGCCAACGATCTCAAGATGATGGGGGTGGCCGGGCTCGGCATCGCCATCCATGCTAAACCGCTGGTGCGGGCCCAGGCGGCGGCCACCCTCAACCACCACGATCTGGAAGGGGTGATCTGCCTGCTCGGTGCCCTTGCCTGCCGCCAGCAGCGCTGGGATAGGCGCTGAGCTCACTAGGGCTGGACTCAACCCCACGTCACGGAGGACGTAGTCTCAAAATGGAACTGCTACAGCAATCCCTGTTTATTCCCTGCGGCGAACATCGGCTGCACGTTCGCCACATTCAGCCGCGGGTCGCGGTACATGGCGAGCCGATCCTGATGGTGCACGGCGCCATCGAGAACGGGCGCATCTTCTATACCGAGTCGGGCAAGGGGCTGGCCTGTTTTCTGGCCCGCCACGGCTATCAGGTCTATGTGGCCGATCTGCGCGGGCGGGGGCTTAGCACGCCGGCCATTGCCGAGCAGGCCGGACATGGCCAGCATGAGCTCATCACCGAGGATCTGCCCGCCTTGCACCGCTGGATTGCCGCCCGTCATGCCGGCTTCAAGTTGCACTGGATGGCCCACTCCTGGGGCGGCGTCATCATGGCGTCGACCCTGGTGCGTTTTCCCGAGCTGGCGGAGCAGGTGGCCAGCCTGGTGTTCTTTGGCACCAAGCGCGGCGTGTCGGTACAAAATCCGGAGCGCTGGCTGAAGGTGGATCTGATCTGGAACCGGCTGGCCCCCTGGCTGGCCAGCCGCAACGGCTTTCTGGCTGCGCGCAGATTGAAGATAGGGGCGGATGACGAGCCGTTGCGCTACCTGCAGGAGACCATCCCCTGGGTCAAGTGTGGCCCCTGGCAGGATCCCTGCGACGGGTTCGCCTATGACGAGGCGGCCGCCCGGGTCAACTGGCCGCCGCTCTGGATGATCTCGGCCAAGGCGGACAAGGTGCTGGGTCACCCGACCGACGTGCGCCGCTTCAGCGCCGAGATGGGCTCGGCCGCACGCCATACCCGGCTCGGCCGGGACAACGGCAACCGGCTCGATTACGACCACATCAACATGCTGACTGCACCTCAGGCGCAGGAGGATCACTTCCCGCAGATCCTCGAATGGCTGCTCAACCCGCAGGCGGCCTGATGGGGGAACCCCCGGGGGGCTGGTAGCCACAAGAATGCGAAAAACAATGGCGGACCCTGGGTCCGCCATTGTTTGCTGCTTGGTGTAGCGCCGTTTCGAGTCGGCCCCCTCTTCTTTACTTGATGGGCGCCGTGATGCCGAGCCGGAACAGAGTTGCCTGGCTGGTATCGGTCAGCTCGCCAACCCCCACCACGCTCCACAGCTCCTCTTCCAGCTTCTTGGCCTTGTGAATGGCGAACTTGGCGATGTAGTCCAGCTCGTTGGCGATGAAGTTGGTATCGGGGCGACCGGTACGGGAGATGCCGACCAGCACCGAGTAGAACTCCCCCTGGCGCAGTGCCTGCTCGATGAAGCTGCGCTTCTCCGCCACGTTCTGGAAGCTGCTGGCGAGCCGGCTGGTGAAGATGGGCAGACCGGTCGCCGTCTGCAGACTGGCGATATAGACCTCCTCCTCCTGGGGCTGATCCTCGCGCTCGATGGCCCGCAGCGGGTTCATGATGAGCTGCTTGAGCAACTCCCCCTGGAACAGCGGGTAGAGGTTGTCCTGATCGCCCTGCTCGGCACAGGCCTTGAGCAGCCGCGACAGGCTGCGCGGCTGCGGCGCATGGCCGACCGAGGCCGGCTTGGGCGCCCCCTTGAGCTTATTGATGTAGACCGGGGTGCAGAAGACGTGGTGGGTATAGATGTTGCGCAGTGCCCGCGCCATACCGCGATAACGGCGCTGCTCCTGGGCCGCTTTGAGCTTGTTCTGGTTGCTCTCGATCAGCAGCTTGAAGAACTGGCGGCCGGTGTGGCGCTCGGGATCCCCCTCAATGCACAGATGCAGCACGGTGCGGGTCAGGTTGATGCTGACCAGCCGGTAGGGGAGGCGTTGCAGATCCATGCTCTTGGAGAGTTCCTGCAGGCGCGGCAGGGCGATGGTGACTATGTCGTCCTTCGCTCCCTCGAACGGCTCTTCCAGCTCGATTTGCATGCCGTGGGCCGAGATGTCGCGGGTCCAGCCGAGCCAGGCCCGGCCATTGTGCTTGATGGCGACGGCAGTCTTGTGGATGTAGCGAGCCTCCTTGCGCAGCTGGACATAGTGCAGCGTCTCGATCTCGAAGGGGGCGGCACTGCTGTCGTGACCGAAGCGTTGCAGCTCGTTGGCGTTGTGCTGGCTGGAAGCGTCGAACTGGAACTCTTCCCGCTGGCTGTCGAGGCCGACTTGCTGCAGCAGACCGACGTAGCTTATCTGCTTGAGCCGCTCCTGCAGCAGCATGTCCTGCAGCTGGGGGCTCTCCTTGCCCTGCTGACTGGCCAGATCGGCCTCGTGCAGGTCGCAGCGTTCCAGACTGAACTTGTAGACCCGCCAGCTGGGGCGACGGGTCCCGACCTGGAAGAAGAGCGACATCAGGCCGCTTTGCAGCAGCTCCTCTCGGGTGGCGGAGAAGAAGTAGAGGTGGCTGCGCACCGAGTGGGTAAAGCAGTAGATCAGGGTCTCTTTCAATTCTCCCTTCGCTGGCAACAGGGCCTGCATGCGGGTGGCCGAGAACAGGCTGGCGAGCATGTCGCGGTTCTTGGCGTCGCGCCAATACTCCAGGATATGCTGGTTGTTCTCGGTACGCAGGGCGATCTCGAGGCTGGGACTGTCGCCCGAGCCGAAGAACAGCGGCATGCCGGTCATGCGCGGCAGGTAGAACTGCTCATACCCCTTGATGATGGCGGCGGAGAGCAGGTAGTCGACGCTGACCCGGTAGCGGCTCTTGTTGCTCTCGATGAAATCGTTCAGAAACTGGTCGAAGGCCGGGTGTTCGCCGGTCTTGATCAGCCTGAGCCAGTATTTCCCCTCCTTGCTCTCTTCCCCGAGGATCTGGTAGCTGACCGAATGGTGCAGGACCGGGTTTGGGTGATCCCGCTCCAGCCCGGTGAAGAACACCTCGACCTGAGCGCCGGTCTGGTAGTTGGGCAGATAGGGCACCGAAACCCGGATCCCGCCCAGAGAGAGATCGGAACTCTTGGCGAACAGCTTGTCGCCATCGGCGAACTTGATCACCACGGGGGAGCTGAAGTGCATCCGCTCCTGGCGCCGGCCATAGTAGCTGGCAAAGGAGATGGGATTGACATCGTACTGGCGAAACGGGCTGACGGGGGGCTGGAGTTGGCCGTCGTTCTTGCCATGCTGGTATTTTTGCCAGTATTGCAGCGCTTCGTAGACCCCCAGGGTGTAGTCATCCTTGTAGAGGTAGCACTGGGACTGGAACAGGCCGATGGCCTCGGCCGGCATGAAATGGGTGATCCCTTCGAACTCGTGCACCAGGCACTCATCGCCCAGCTCGTCGCGCATGTCGATGACCCGGCGGCAGGGGGTGCATTTGCGTTTGAGCTCCATCTTGATCAGAAAACGGCTGTTGCTGTTCTCGTCCTGGGTCAGGCGATTGAAGATGTCATCGAAATCCTTTTCTCTGAGCAGAGGAATAAGTTGTTCAATCAGGTGCTGTTGTTGTTCTGATTCCATGTGTTCCTGCCACGGAAAGTCACTTTTCCGATTCTGGGTTTGATCTGTCGGTCGCAAACAAGTATATCAAGCAGGAATTCATCCTGTCCCCGAGTTATCCATGGCCAAAAACAAAACTGCCTATGTTTGTACCGAATGTGGCGCCGACTTCACACGCTGGCAGGGCCAGTGCAGTGAGTGCAAGGAGTGGAACACCATCAGCGAGGTGCGTCTCGGCTCGGTGACCCCGGGCAAGAGCGCCCGCTACAGCGGCTATGCCGGCGCCGTCGGCAGCCAGGTGCAGACGCTGGCGGAGATCGCCACCACCGAGATCCCCCGTTTCTCTTCCGGCTTCAAGGAGCTGGATCGGGTGCTTGGCGGCGGCGTGGTGCCGGGGTCGGCCATCCTGATCGGTGGCAACCCGGGGGCGGGCAAGTCGACCCTGTTGCTGCAGACCATGTGTGGCCTGGCCGAGCGGATGAAGACCCTGTACGTCACCGGTGAGGAGTCGTTGCAGCAGGTGGCGATGCGGGCATCGCGTCTCGGCCTGCCCACCGACAAGCTGCGCATGCTGTCGGAGACCTCGGTCGAGCAGATCTGCCTGATTGCCCAGCAGGAGCAGCCGCAGATCATGGTCATCGACTCCATTCAGGTGATGCATGTGGCGGATGTGCAGTCGGCGCCGGGGTCCGTCTCCCAAGTGCGGGAAGCGGCCGCCCTGCTGACCCGCTATGCCAAGCAGAATCATGTCGCCATCTTCATGGTGGGCCACGTGACCAAGGATGGCACCCTGGCCGGTCCCAAGGTGCTGGAGCACTGCATCGACTGTTCCGTGCTGCTCGACGGCAGCCACGACTCCCGCTTTCGCACCCTGCGCTCCCACAAGAACCGCTTCGGGGCGGTCAACGAGCTGGGGGTCTTCGCCATGACGGGGCAGGGGATGCGGGAAGTGAGCAACCCTTCCGCCATCTTCCTCAGCCGCGGTGAGGAGCAGGCGCCCGGCTCCATCGTGATGGTGATCTGGGAGGGCACGCGTCCGCTGCTGGTGGAGTTGCAGGCGCTGGTGGACTACTCCCAGCTCTCCAATCCGCGTCGGGTGGCGGTGGGGATGGATCACAACCGGCTCGCCATGCTGCTGGCAGTGCTGCATCGCCACGGCGGGCTGCAGATGGCGGATCAGGATGTCTTCATCAACGTGGTCGGCGGGGTCAAGGTAGAGGAGACCAGTGCGGATCTGGCCCTGTTGCTGGCCATGGTCTCCAGTTTTCGCGATCACTCCCTGCCCAAGGATCTGGTGGTGTTCGGCGAGGTGGGGTTGTCCGGCGAGATCCGGCCCGTGCCGTCCGGCCAGGAGCGGCTGCAGGAGGCGGCCAAGCATGGCTTCCGCCGTGCCATAGTGCCGCACGCCAATGCCCCCAAGCATCCCATCGAGGGCATGGAAGTGGTGCCGGTCAAGAAGCTGGCCGATGCCCTGGAGGCGCTGTAAGCAGAACAGGGTTCGCGGACGGGCAACAAAAAGGAGCGCAACGGGCGCTCCTTTTTATTGGGTGATGGGGGCAGTGATTCAGGGGTGGGGGTGTTCGAGATGCTCGCTCAGCAGCTGTTCCAGCTCCCGGTGCAGCAACTCTTCATCGCCGACGTTGAGTTCGATCATCCGCTTGAGATGGGTGGCGCTGTCGATATCGATATGGTGGCAGTAGAACCCAAGCTTCTTGCTGGCTTCATGGGTCAGCATGACCTGCATCTTGATCTCGATGTCACTGCCGCTCAGCACGAAGCTGAGTGAATACTCTTTGTCGTCATTGCTTTCCCAGTCATCGGGCCGGATCAGCAGGGCGCCTTGCAGGGAAATATCGACCAGCTGGGTCCGCCATTTTTTATCGCCCTGGACGAGATCGGCCATGGTCAAGTAAAGGATCCGTGAAAAACGGCGACGCTCGGACATTCTCATCTCCTGTCAGCAATAGGTACGGGTGCTAGAGGTCATGACATAGAGTGTAATGCACCTTGCACATCAGGATCTTGAACTGGCTCCGAAATTGGATATCAAACCTGCTGGGCGCTGAGTGACTCTACTACCTGCAGTGCCTTGATCAGCCGATCTTCCTGCTTGAAACGATCTTCCAGCACGGGGCCAAGCTGGTTCAAGTCTTCATCCAGCAGCAGCATCTGGGCCTCGTCCGCGTTGCTGTACTTGTCGTTGAACTCCAGCGCAAACTCGGTGCAGGCGCGGATATGGGGGTAGATGCGCTTGGCCAGCTCCAGCTTGTCGCCGCTGGCCTGTTCGAAAGCGGTTACCACATGGTGGTAGATCTCGAAGTGGCCGGCGCTGACGTAGTCGACCAGCTGTTCGCAGAAACTTTGCAGTTCCACATGGCCCGGGAGCGAGCGCTGCTTGCTGTTGCGGGTGGGTTTCAAGCCGGCGAGGCGCATGTACTCGACCAGCAGTGCCTGTCTGGCGTCCAGCCAGTCATCGATAGCTCTGTGCTTTCCTGCCAATGCGCGTTTGGTTTGTTCCAGTTCAGTTAACATACTCCCTCCGTGGGGCATAGGCATGGAGTGCTATCGTGACAGGCCTCCGGCCTTTTTATGGACTGACGACACCTTCCTATAACTAGGGAAAATCCGGTTGACCGTCAATAGGGGCATGGGGATATTGTTACACCGGGTGGTGTTTTGGTTACAAGGCACCATCATTTGCTCTCCTCTTCCCGTCAATTACGATCACGAAGGGGCGAGATATGTGACTATTTCCGCAGATCTTGATGAAAACCCCAGCATTCAAGCCAATCCGGCTGATAAAGCCTTTGCCTGAGTGTTTTTTTTTGAATAGAGTGGCCCGGTGCTAAATGCCCGATCATAAAGGAAATGTTATGAACAAAGCTCAACTTGTCGATGCAATTGCAGCCAAAGCAGATCTGAGCAAAGCTCAGGCCAAAGTTGCTCTGGAAGAGATCATCAATGGTATTACCCAGAGCCTGAAAGAAGGTGATGCTGTGCAGTTGGTGGGTTTTGGTACCTTCAAGGTGAACCATCGCGCTGGCCGTACCGGTCGCAATCCGCAAACTGGTAAAGAGATCCAGATTGCAGCCGCGAATGTGCCGTCCTTTGTGGCAGGCAAGGCGCTCAAAGACGCCGTCAAGTAATCCCCCAAAACCCGGCGCCAGCCGGGTTTTTTATTGCCATCGTCAGCGGAAATTGTTTCAGATACACTCAAGATATGGCGTGCGCTGTAGTGAGGTGGATGATGGAACAGAAAAATGCCATTCGGCAGGTTGCCGTACCTTGGGCTCCGTCCCGCCAACTCCCCCCGGGCCTGGTCGTGGCCGAACTTCATCAGGATATCTGGAGCGATTCCCTCACCATCATGCTGGGCAGGGCTCGCAGCATCGATCTGCCGCCGCAGATCCTGTGTCGGGTCTATTTCCGGCATATCTTCGCGGTGCGGGTCATGGAGGATTGCGATCTGGCCGAGGGCAAGGATAGTCATGCCATCGAGGAGCAGATCCAGCTCATCACCCCGTCCCGGTTTGCCAGCTGGTTCCATCAGGAGTCGGACGGCCTGCACCTGGATGAGGATCTGCAGCACTATCGCATCTCGACCTGGGATTACTGCGCCGATGTGCTGACCTCCAGGGCGCCCGAGCTGCAGTTCGTGGACAAAGGCGATTAGCGAGGCTGAAGAGACAATAAAAAAACCGGCAACACCCAGTGTTGCCGGTTTTTTTATTGGTCGACGTAGGGCGAACTCAGTCGAGCAGCTGGTCCCGATGCAACCCCAGCACGATGAGCAGGCCGATGAAGTAGAAGGCGCTGAGCTTGACGCCCAGGATGGCGAGCAGACCGGCGCAGAGCCGGACGATGGCCTTGTGCAGCCAGGAACCGGTGAAGCGGTACATGGTTACTCCGCCGCCTCGGTGGCGGCGAATTCTGGCACCTTGGCCATGGCATCCAGCACCACCTGGATATCTGCTCCGGGCTTGCAGGCATTTTCGCTCAGGTGACGGCGCCAGGCTCGAGCCCCCTGCATGTTCTGGAACAGCCCCAACATGTGGCGGGTCATGTGGGATAGATAGTTGCCTTTGGCCAGCTCCTGTTCGATATAGGGCAGCATCATCCGCACCACCTCGTGGCGACTCGGCACGGCCTTGTTCTGGCCGAATACTAGATTGTCCACCTGCGCCAGAATGTAGGGGTTCTGATAGGCCTCGCGCCCCATCATGACGCCATCCAGGTGTTGCAGGTGCTCGAGGGTCTGTTCAAGGGAAGTGACACCGCCGTTGATGGCGATGGTGAGATCCGGGTAATCCTGTTTGACCCGGTAGACGCGGGGATAGTCGAGCGGCGGGATCTCGCGGTTTTCCTTGGGGCTCAGACCGCTCAGCCAGGCCTTGCGGGCATGGACGATGAAGGTATCGCAACCGGCGTCGCGCACCTGTTCGATGAAGGCCTGCAGAAATTCGTAGGAGTCCTGATCGTCGATGCCGATGCGGGTCTTCACCGTTACCGGAATATCGACCAGATCGCGCATCGCCTTGACGCAGTCGGCCACCAGTGCGGGCTCACCCATCAGGCAGGCGCCGAAGCGGCCGTTCTGTACCCGATCGGAGGGGCAGCCAACGTTGATGTTTACCTCGTCATAGCCACGCTCCTCGGCCAGCTTGGCGCAGCGTGCAAGATCGGCCGGATTGCTGCCACCCAGTTGCAGGGAGATGGGATGTTCCTGCTCGCTGTATCCCAGGTAATCACCCTTGCCGTGGATGATGGCTCCGGTGGTCACCATCTCGGTATAGAGCAAGGTCTGGCGAGTCATCAGACGATGGAAATAACGGCAATGCCGATCGGTCCAGTCCAGCATGGGGGCGATGGAAAAACGCTGCGCCTGCATAAAAATCATCCGGGTTGGCTAAACAAAGGGGGCGGATTTTACCACAACGTGAGGCAGCCCCAGAAAATGAATTTTGTCACCGCGCCAAAGGGGGCCCTGTGATAGTATCCGGCTAATAAAAAGGGTAATTGCGTGATCATGAATCAAGACCAACTTTTACAACGAGCCGAACGACTCTGTGAACAACGCGGGATCCGCTTCACCCCTACTCGGCGTCAGGTGTTCAGGCTGCTGGCTGCCCATGGCAATGCCATCAGCGCCTATGATTTGTTGGCCCAGTTGCAACAGACAGAGGCCCACGCCAAGCCGCCGACCGTTTATCGGGCGCTCGATTTTCTGCTCGAACAGGGTTTTGCCCACAAGGTGGAGTCGCTCAACGCCTTCATATTCTGCTGTCACTTCGACCATGCCCACCCGATGCAGTTGCTCATCTGTGACCAGTGCGGCGAGGTGGTCGAGCTGCATGATCCGGCGATCGATGGCGCGTTTTCCGAGCAAGCCAAGTTGCATGGCTTTACTATTACCAATAAGACGATTGAGGCACATGGCCAATGTGCTCGCTGTACGCCCACTGTAGGAAGTCAACATGAAGGCTGATTTTGTAAACCCGTTCCTGCTCTCCCTGCTCAATGTGCTCTCCACCATGGCACAGCTTGAGCTCAAGCCGGGCAAACCCAAGCGCAAGATGGACGAGCTGGCGCGCGGTGATGTCTCCGGCCTCATCGGCATGGTCGGCCCGCAGACCCGGGGATCCCTCTCCATCAGTTTCGAGAAGGGGCTGGCACTGGAGATCATGCGCCGCATGCTGGGCGAGGCGCCGGCCACCATCAATGAAGAGGTGACCGACATGGTGGGCGAGATCACCAACATGGTGACCGGCGGTGCCAAGCGCATGCTGGGGGAGAAGGGGTATGAATTCGACATGGCGACTCCCATCATCGTCTCCGGTATCAACCACACCATCACCCATCGTGCCGACGGCACCAAGATCATGATGCCGTTTGAATCAGATTACGGTCGGGCAACCATCGAAATCTGCTTCGAGTAACCCTATGTGGAAAGCGCTGAAATGGTTCTTCATCGGCTGGGCCCTGCTGCTTATCCTCTCTGACATCGAGATCACCACCTCGCTCTACAAGTACGAAGACAACCGGGTGCTCGTGAATTTTCCGCGTTGGCAGGCAGCACAGCCCTGGGGAACCTTTGAGTGGCATGCCGGGCGAGTGGAGACCCACTGGTACGGACTGGCCGGCAAACCCAAACCGGATCCTCTGCTGTAACGGCAGACCCCGCCCAACGAAAGAGGCCAGCTGATACTGGCCTCTTTCGTTATTGGCTGACGGGTCAAGCGGCTTCTGCCGCCAGCGCCTCGCGGGGGCGTTGCAGCATGCCGAGGCCGCAGGTCAGCAAGGTCGGCAGCAACCAGGCTAGCCCCTTGTCGAACAGCGGCAGGAAGGCGAACGCATCCATCTGCATGCCGGCAGCGCCCAGCCCGTCCAGGCAGCTGAACAGAAAAGCCACCAGCAGCACGGCGCGAAACGCCAGCCGTGGTCGACCGAAACGGCCCTGAGCAAAGGTGACCAGCACCAGCGCGATGGCGACCGGATAGATGGCGACCAGGATCGGAATGGAGAGGCTGATGAGCTGGCTCAGCCCGACGTTGGCCACCAGGATGGAGACGCATCCCATCAGCAGTACCCACTTGCGGTATGTCCAGCCGGCCAGACCGTGGAAGTAGTCGGCGCTGGCGCAGAGCAGGCCGACCGCGCTGGTGAAGCAGGCCAGGGTAATGATGGCGGCCAGGATCAACTGACCGGAGTGGCCAAACAGGCTCAGCACATAGGCGTTGACGATGGCGCCGCCATTGTCGACGCTGGTCACCACGCCTGCTGCGCTGTTGCCGAGGTAGAACAGGGAGATGTAGACCGCCGAGAGACCAACCGCCGAGATGAGCCCTGCGATGGTCAGGTACTTGAACTGGCTCGGGTAGTCCTCGATCCCCCTGCGTTGCAGCAGGCCGATGATGAGGGCGCCAAACATCAGGGAGCCGAGGGTATCCATGGTGTTGTACCCCTCCAGCATGCCCTTGATGAGCGGCGTATCCGTATAGTCACCACTGGCCTCTGGCTGGGTGCCTTGCGGGTCAACCAGGACCCCGATCGCCAGGATCAGCAGCATCACCATCAAGACAGGGGTCATGTATTTGCCCACCGCATCCAGCAGCCTGCCTCGGTTCAGCGATACCAGGATCACCAGTGTGAAGAAGAGCAGGCTGTAGAGCAGCAGACCGTGCTGGCCGGCGTCACCCAGCCAGGGCTTGAGCCCCATTTCATAAGCCACCAGGCCGGTACGGGGGGTGGCGAAGGCCGGCCCCATGATGATGTAGATGGCAATGGCCAGCGCCGTGGCTGCCCAGGTCGGCAGATGGCGGGTCATCGCCGTCCAGCCACTGCTGCCCTGTCCGGCGCTGCCTCTGGCAACGGCGACCAGGGTCAGCAGGGGCAGGCCCACCGCCGTCAGCAGAAAACCGACCATGGCGGCCAGCAGATGCTCACCGGCCATGAAGCCGGCCAGCGGTGGAAAAATGATGTTGCCTGCCCCTAGATAGAACGCAAACGTCATAAAACCCAGTCCGAATATGTCGGACAACTTCAGTGATTTCGTCAAACCTGACCTCATCTGCCTTATCAGCTTGTTCTTGTTGATTGCACCCACTGCCTGGCAGATAACCGGATAACAATGCTTCCCTCTCCTGTGCCATCGGAAGATCGTCACAGGAGTACCATCTTGAGCATAAAGAAGAGATATTTGATCTCAATCACACATTAATATCTTGAAACAATTTAGTTGGCCAGAATAAATCACCGATAGAACTGCAGTTGGCGGAAGCGAGAGGGCGGAGCGGGAAAGGGGAGGTCAGCATGGCATAGCCGGCAGGAAACCATGCCGGGCGAGATGGCACACAAACAAAAGAGCCTGCACAAGGCAGGCTCTTTGACATGGGCGGGAGCGAAATCAGGCGGCTTCGGCAGCCAGTTTCTCGCCGGAACGTACCAGCATCCCGAGGCCACAGGCCAGCAGGGTCGGCAGCAACCAGGCCAGGCCCTTGTCGAACAGCGGCAGGAAGGCGAAGGCATCCATCTTCATGCCGGCGGCACCCAGGCCGTCCAGGCAGCCAAACAGGAAGGCAACCATCAACACGCCACGGAACACCAGGCGCGGACGACCGAAGTAACCCTTCAGGAAGGTGACCAGTACCAGCGCAACCGCAACCGGGTAGATGGCGACCAGCACCGGGATGGAGAGGCTGATGAGCTGGCTCAGACCCACGTTGGCCACCACGGCGCAGATGACGCCCAGCAAGACCACCAGCTTCTTGTAGCTCATGCCGGTGAGGTTGTGGAAGAAGTCGGAGCAGGCGGAGATCAGACCCACGGCGGTGGTGAAGCAGGCCAGGGTGATGATGGCGGCCAGGATGAACTGACCCGGCTGGCCGAACAGGCTCAGTACGTAGGCGTTGACGATGGCGCCGCCGTTGCTGACGTCGGTGGCGACGCCGGCAGCCGTATTGCCCAGCTGGAACAGGGAGACATAGACCACGGAGAGACCGATGGCGGAGATGATGCCGGCAATGGCCAGGTACTTGAACTGGCTACGGTAGTCCTGGATGCCTTTCTGGCGCAGCAGGTCGACGATCAGGGCGCCAAACATCAGGGACGCCAGGGTGTCCATGGTGTTGTAGCCTTCCAGGATCCCTTTCACGAAGGGGCCGTTCTGATAGTCGCCGGAAGAGACGGGCATGGAGCCTTGCGGCGCCACGAATACACCGATGGCCAGAGTCAGCAGCAACAGCATCAGCAGCGGAGTCAGGTATTTGCCGATGGCGTCCATCAGCTTGCCCTGATTCAGAGAGACCAGGATGGCCACCCCGAAGAACAGCACTGTGTAGGCAAACAGGCCGGCTTGGCCCATGTCGCCGATGAAGGGTTTGAGGCCCATCTCGTAGGCCACCAGACCGGTACGGGGGGCGGCGAAGGCCGGGCCGATGATGATGTAGATGGCGACGGCCAGTGCGGTGGCCACGCCGGCCGGCAGCAGCTTGGTCATGCCGGCCCAGCCGTTGCCGGCCTTGGCGACGGCAATGATGGTGATGAGGGGCAGACCCACGGCGGTCACCAGGAAGCCCAGCATGGCCAGAGAGAGGTGCTCACCCGCCATGTAGCCGGCCAGCGGCGGGAAGATGATGTTACCGGCGCCCAGATAGAACGCGAAGGTCATGAAGCCCAGTCCGAGCACGTCGGACAATGTGAGTGATTTCGTCAAGTTCAACCTCGTCTGTCTTGTAAACTATTGCTTGTTATAGTTTTTTATTGGTCGGTGACCGGCGTTGTTCAGGGGTAAAAAAAAGGAGCCCCGCTTGTTTTTTCATCGCAACCAGTGGTTTGAGCTGGTCTGGAGCGGGCGCTCGTTTAGGAGTCAGCATAATGGCGTGAAAAAATAGTTCAAGACGAAATTTACATCTTCAAATAGAAGGGCCTGGTCAGTTGGATATATCTGTCGGAATAGGTTCCCTCAGCAGAATGGATCACAATTTCACCCCTATCACACCTGTTTAATCCTCTGCCAAGTAGCAATAAAACACGATTTGCCTCTTTTCCCGCCCTGGTGATAACAGCTGTATAACAAACGGCATGCAGATCATAATCCGCCGAAATGAATAAAATTTCATCGGCCATGACCGTCGGCACGACCAGTGCGACCTGGCCATCGGGAGCCAGCAAGCGGTCGCAGGCGGCCAGCAGAGCATGGCTGTCGAGGGCGCCGGTATGGCGGGCCATCGCCCTGGCCGGATCGCGAAATGACTGGCCCGCCACGAAGTAGGGGGGGTTGGCGACGATGAGATCGTAAGGGTCGGCCTGATACCCCTGAATGGCACTCTCTATGATGGTGACCCGCCGCGGCCAGGGAGAGGCGGCCGCGTTCTCGCGGGCCTGCTGCGCCGCATGCTTATCCAGCTCCACCGCATCGATGCGGCAGTCGGCGTGGCCGCGTTGGGCCAGCATCAGGGCGATGAGGCCGCTGCCGGTGCCAATGTCGAGGATCCGGCGAGCCTTGCCGAGCGGTGCCCAGGCGCCCAGCAGAATGCCGTCGGTGCCCACCTTCATGGCGCAGCGATCGTGCTCGACGTGAAACTGTTTGAAGGTAAAACCGCTGTTTCGTGCCATCCGACTCCCGTCCTGTACCCGCCTCGCAGAAAATGGTCGGCGATTATAGCGGCTAAGGCACAGTCACCATAGGAGCCGACGACATAATCGCCTATAATCTGCCGTTTCCTTAATGACCGAGTATTGCCATGAGCCAGTCCTTTGATGATTTCGACCTGAATCCAGCCCTCAACCGGGCCTTGGCCGAGATGGGTTTCACCCGCCCCACCACCATCCAGCAGATGGTGCTGGAGCCAGCCCTGGACGGCCGCGATATTCTGGCATCCGCCCCGACCGGTACCGGCAAGACCGCCGCCTTCCTGTTGCCGGCCCTGCAGCATCTGCTGGACTTCCCGCGCCGCAAGCCGGGCCCCTGCCGCATGCTGGTGCTGACCCCGACCCGCGAGCTGGCGCTGCAGGTGACCGCTCACGCCAAGGCGCTGGCTGCCCACACCAATCTCAGCATCGAGACCATCATTGGCGGCGTCAGCCACGAAGAGCAGCTGCCGGCCCTGACCAAGACCACCGACATCGTGGTGGCCACCCCGGGTCGTCTGCTCGAGTACATCGAGAAAGAGGAGTTCGAGAGCCACGACATCGAGGTGCTGGTGCTGGATGAAGCGGATCGCATGCTGGACATGGGCTTCATCAAGGACGTGAACCGCATCGTGGAAGAGGCGCGCTATCGCAAGCACACCATGCTCTTCTCTGCCACCCTGGAAGGGGCAGGCCTCGAGAAGTTCGCCAGCGAGATCCTCAAGGAGCCGGTGGAGCTGCACGCCGAGCCGCCGCGCAGCGAGCGTCGCCCCATCACCCAGTGGGTTCACCTGGCCGACGACGCTGCCCACAAGCTGGCCCTGCTGGTGCACATCCTGAAGAACCCGGAAACCCAGAAAGCCATCATCTTCGTCAAGACCCGCGAGCGGCTGGCGGAGCTCTCCGGCCAGCTGCAGGCGGCGGGCGTGCCCTGCGCCTGGATCCGTGGCGAGATGGAGCAGGCCAAGCGCATCGAGTCGATCCGCAAGTTCCATGAAGGGGAGGTGCCCTTCCTTATCGCCACCGACGTGGCCGCCCGCGGCATCGACCTGCCCAATGTCAGCCATGTCATCAACTACGACATGCCTTACGGCGCCGATGTTTACGTTCACCGTATCGGCCGTACCGGCCGCGCCGGCAACCGCGGTTGCGCCATCAGCCTGGTGGAGGCCCACGACATGGCCATGGTGGCCAAGATCGAACGCTACACCGAAGAGCGCCTCAAGCGCCGGGTGATCGACGAGCTGCGTCCCAAGCACAAGGAGGCGCGAGTGCCGGTGAAGAAGAAAAAGCCGAAGGACGACAAGAAGAAGTCTGCCAAGAAGAAAAAGAAGTAAGCCTGCCCGCCACAACGGCCATCCCCGGATGGCCGTTGTGCTTTTTGGCGTTTGATAGGCCGGATGTCGGGCAGAAAAAAGCCGACGCATAAACGTCGGCCAATAAAAAGTGCTTACAACAGAGGATTCACCTATTCAGACTGGAGGATCCTGAAATTGGTTCCCTCGGGTCGTAATTAATTTTCAGCGCGTTTGAACATCAGGGTGTTGGCGTCGGACTCTTCCGGTACGAAGTAGTAGCCGTCGGCGTTGAACCCGGTCAGCTGCTCTACCTTGGTGAGTCTGTGCTTGATGATGTGGCGGGCCATCATGCCGCGCGCCTTCTTGGCGTAGAAGCTGATGATCTTGAACTGTCCGTTCTTCTCGTCCTTGAACACCGGCGTGATGATGCGCCCCTGCAGGGCCTTGGGGCGTACCGACTTGAAGTACTCGTCGGAGGCGAGATTGATCAGCACTTCGTCCCCCTGGGCGGCCAGCGCCTTGTTCAGGTGTTCGGTGATGATGTCGCCCCAGAACTGGTAGAGATCCTTGCCGCGCGCGTTGTCGAGGCGAATGCCCATCTCCAGCCGGTAGGGCATCATCAGATCGAGCGGACGCAGCACCCCGTAGAGACCGGAGAGCATGCGCAGGTGGGCCTGGGCGAAGTCGAGATCTGCCTCGCTGAAATCCTCCACCGCCAGACCCGTGTAGACATCCCCCTTGAAGGCCAGCAGTGCCTGACGGGCGTTGGCCGGGGTGAAATCAGGCTGCCAGTCGGCAAAACGGGCGGCGTTGAGGCCGGCCAGCTTGTCGCTGATCTTCATCAGGCTGGCGATCTGGTCTGGGCTCAACTGGCGGGCGCGGCCGATCAGCTCGGCGGAGTGGTCCAGCAGCTCGGGTTGGGTGAAACGGGAAGTCACCAGCGGCGACTCGTAGTCCAGCGTCTTGGCCGGGGAAACCACAATCAGCATAACGATCCTTTATAGCGGTGACGCACGCCCCTCATTCATCCAGGGTAACGTTGTCGAGTGTGCCTGAACCCAGCTGTTCTCGGCCCGACAGCTTGATCAGCAGTCGCAGGTCGTTGGCCGAGTCGGCATGGGCAAGGGCCTCACTGTAGCCAATTTGGCCGGCACAGAACAGGGCGAACAGCGCCTGATCGAAGGTCTGCATGCCGAGTTCGGTGGACTTGGTCATCACCTCCTTGAGCCGATGCATCTCCCCCTTGCGGATGATGTCGGTGATGAGCGGGGTGTTGAGCAACACCTCGAAGGCGGCAAAACGACGCCGTCCATCCGGGCTGGGCAGCAGTTGCTGGGCCACGATGGCGCGCAGATTGAAGGAGAGATCAAACAGGAACTGACGGTGTTTCTCCTGCGGCACCAGGTGCAGGATGCGGTCCAGCGCCTGGTTGGCATTGTTGGCGTGCAGGGTGGCGAGACAGAGGTGACCGGTCTCGGCAAATTGCAGGGCAAACTCCATGGTCTCCTGGCTGCGGATTTCGCCGATCAGGATCACGTCCGGCGCCTGACGCAGTGAGCTCTTCAGCGCCACGTCGAACGACGCCGTGTCTATGCCCACCTCGCGCTGGGTGATCAGGCTGCGGCCGTGCTGATGCACGAACTCCACCGGATCTTCCACCGTCAGGATGTGGCCGTCCACATGCTGGTTGCGATAGCCGATCATGGCCGCCTGGGTGGTGGATTTGCCGGCGCCGGTGGCACCGACGAACAGTACCAGCCCGCGCTTGGCGAGGGCGATCTCCTGCAATATGGGGGGCAGTGCCAGCTCGTCGAAGGTGGGGATGCGGGTCTCGATACGGCGCAGTACCATGCCGGGCAGCTCCTGCTGCCAGAAGGCGCTGACCCGAAAACGGCCAAGCTCCTCGCGGTGGATGGCGTAGTTGGCCTCCTTGGTGCGCAGGTAGCGTTCGAAGTGCTCCGGGCTCAGGGTCTCCTTCACCAGTGCCAGTGCCCTTGCCTTGTCGAGTGGCGCTTCTGCCAGTGACTGCAGGTGGCCGTTGACCTTGAGGGTCGGCGGCGTGCCGACCGTGATGAACAGATCCGAGCCTTTGCGGGCGACCAGCTCGGTCAGCAGGGCATCCAGATTCATAACGACTCCTTCCCTAGATTCGTCGTGGTTAGATGGTGTTGGGATCGACCGCCTTGGCCTTGGCATCCAGCGCCGCCACCATGCCGCGGCTCACCAGCTGCTTGAGGCTCTGATCCATGGTCTGCATGCCGTGGGTCATCCCGGTCTGGATCACCGAGTAGAGCTGGGCGATCTTGTCCTCCCGGATGAGGTTTCGCACGGCAGGAATACCCATCATGATCTCGTGAGCCGCTACCCGGCCGCCGCCGATGCGCTTGAGCAGGGTCTGGGAGATGACCGCCCGCAACGATTCGGAGAGCATGGAGCGCACCATGTCTTTTTCCGCACCGGGGAAGACGTCGATGATCCGGTCGATGGTCTTAGCCGCCGACGAGGTGTGCAGGGTGCCGAACACCAGGTGACCGGTCTCGGCCGCGGTCATGGCCAGACGAATGGTTTCCAGATCGCGCATCTCGCCCACCAGTATGATGTCCGGGTCTTCCCGCAGCGCCGAGCGCAGGGCGTTGCTGAAGCTCTTGGTGTCGCGGTGCACTTCCCGCTGGTTTACCAGGCAGCGTTTGTTTTCGTGCACGAATTCGATGGGATCCTCGATGGTGAGGATGTGGTGATGGAAGTTCTCGTTGATGTAGTTGACCATGGCCGCCAAGGTAGTGGACTTGCCCGAACCGGTCGGACCGGTCACCAGCACCAGGCCGCGGGGGTATTCGGCAATCTTGCGAAAGATCTCCGGGGCATCAAGATCTTCCAGGCTCAGTACTGTGCTGGGGATGGTCCGAAATACCGCGCCGGAGCCGCGCGCCTGCTGGAAGGCGTTGACCCGGAAGCGGGCCAGGTTCGGCACCTCGAATGAGAAGTCCACCTCGAAGTTCTCTTCCAGTTCCTTGCGCTGGTGGTCGTTCATGATGTCATAGATGAGGGCGTGTACTTCCCGGTGCTCCAGGGCGGGCAAATTGATCTTGCGAACCTCGCCATCAACCCTGATCATCGGGGGAACCCCGGCCGAGAGGTGTAGATCCGAGGCTTTATGTTTTACACTGAAAGCCAATAACTCTGTGATATCCATAGATTTGTCATTCTCCCATCACAAGATCACGAACGAAACATGAGCCAGATTGCCGAGCACCTGCTTCAGGTAAAGGAACGTATTGTACAAGCCGCCAGCCGGGCTGGCCGACGCGGCGATCACATCCAGCTGCTGGCGGTCAGCAAGACCAAACCGCTGGAGGCCGTTTGCGAGGCCTATGCCGCCGGTCAACGCCGCTTCGGCGAATCCTACGCCCAGGAAGCGGCCACCAAGATAGATACCCTGCGTGAGCAAGGGGCCTGTACAGACATAGAGTGGCACTTTATCGGCCCGCTGCAATCGAACAAGTCCAAGCTGGTGGCCGAGCGGTTCGACTGGGTACAGAGCGTGGACAGAGAGAAGCTGATCGAACGCCTCAACAACCAGCGCCCGACCGGGCTCGCGCCGCTAAATGTCTGTCTGCAAATCAATATTAGCGGAGAGAGCAGTAAATCCGGAACGTCGGAACAAGAGATTTTCCGTCTGGCCGAGCTGGTCTCCCGCTGCGAGCGGCTGCGGCTGCGCGGTCTGATGGCCATTCCGGAGCATACCAGCGACGAGGCGGTACTGGCCGCCCAGATGGTGCGCATGCAGACTCTGTTCACCGAGCTTGCGCGACAATACCCGGGCGTGGACACCCTCTCGATGGGGATGACCGAGGATCTCGAACTGGCGATCGGCCACGGCAGCACCATGGTGCGGGTCGGTACCGCCATCTTCGGTGCCCGCGACTATTCATGAGCAGGAGCCCGTGATGCGGTGCATGCGGGCTCTGCCTTTTTCAGATCACAGGAGTGTTTGATGCAGTACAGAACCCTCGCCTTTATCGGGGCTGGCAACATGAGCCGCAGCATCATTGCCGGCCTGGTTCAGGCGGGCTACCCGGCCGAGCGGATCATTGCCGCTAACCCCAGCCGGCCCAAGTTGGATGCGCTGGCCGGCGACTACGGCATTCGCGTCACCCAGGACAACGCTGAGGCGGCCCGGGCGGCCGAAGTGATCGTGCTGGCGGTCAAGCCGCAGCTGATGGCAGCCATGCTGAGCGCGCTGGTGACGGCGCTGGGCACGCTGGAGGGCAAGCTGCTCATCTCCATCGCCGCCGGCATCAAGGTGGCACGGCTGGCCGAAATGGCGGGCGGCCACGGCCGGATCATCCGCACCATGCCGAACACCCCGTCTCTGCTGGGGCTGGGCATGACCGGGCTGTACGCCCCGCCCGGCATCGAGCAGGCCGATCGTGAGCTGGCCGAGCAGATGATGCAGGCGGTGGGCAAAACCCTCTGGGTGGAGCAGGAGTCCGGCATCAACGGCGTCATCGCCGCGGCCGGCAGTGCGCCTGCCTACTTCTTCCTGTTCATGCAGGCCATCGCCGAGGAGGCCGAGGCCATGGGCTTCTCCCCCGAGCAGGCCCGCCTGCTGGTGCAGCAGACCGCCCTTGGCGCGGCAGCCATGGTCGAGCAGAATCCCGAGCTGTCGCTGCAGACCCTGCGCGAGCAGGTGACCAGCAAGGGCGGCACCACCGCCGAGGCGATCAAGACCTTCCAGCAGCAGGGGCTGATGCCGCTGACTGCGCAAGCCATGCAGGCGGCCGTTGCCCGGGCCGGCGAAATGGAAACCCTGTTCTGAACCCGATTTTCGTTACTCTCAGTTGCAACCTGGAGCCCAGATGAACACTGCTTACTTTCTGATTAATACGATTTTTGACCTCTATCTCATGGTGGTGCTGTTGCGCGTCTGGTTGCAGTGGGCCCGTGCCGACTTCTACAACCCCATGAGCCAGATGGTGGTCAAGCTGACCAATCCGCTGGTGGTGCCGCTGCGCCGGGTCATTCCCGGGCTGGGCGGGCTGGATCTGGCCTCGGTGCTGCTGGCGCTGCTGATCGCCTTCGCCAAGCTGGCGCTGCTCAAGAGCATGAACGTGCTGCTGGCCGACTGGCTCACCCTCAGCCTGTTTGCCGCCCTCACCGTGCTGAAGAAGGCCGGCTCCATGATCTTCTGGATCCTGCTGATCCGCGCCATCCTGAGCTGGGTCAGCCAGGGTCGCAACCCCATCGAGTACGTGATGCACCAGCTGACCGAGCCCTTCCTGGCCCCTATCCGTCGCATTCTGCCGGCGCTGGGCGGGCTGGATCTCTCCGTGCTGGTCGCCTTTATCGGGCTGCAGGCCATAAACTATCTGTTGGGGGATCTGTTCGGCCAGCTGTGGTGGATGATTTGATGGCAGCCGTCCTGCGGGAAGGGGATGAGCTGGTATTGCATCTGATGATCCAGCCCAAGGCGAGTCGGGATCAGATCGTCGGATTGCACGGAGAAGAGTTGAAAGTGGCCATCACGGCGCCGCCGGTGGATGGTCAGGCCAACAGCCACTTGATCAAGTATCTGGCCAAGCAGTTCAAGGTGGCCAAGGGGCAGGTTCGCATCGTGCGGGGGGAGCTGGGACGGCACAAGACGGTCGCCATCGAGGCGCCCAGGCAGATCCCCGCCGAGGTCAGTGCCCTGCTGGACAATCAGGGTTAACACGAGAAGGATGACACCATGAAAACAGCCTGGATAAGCTGCCTGCTGGCACTGTTGCTGACCTTGCCCCTGCGGGCCGAACAGATGAAGGAGCTGGGCCCCTGGCAGGTGCACTACAGCGCCTTCAACTCCAGCTTCCTCACCCCCGAGGTGGCCAAGGCCTATGGCCTGGAGCGCAGTCGCTACAACGGCATCGTCAACATCGCGGTGCAGAACAAGCAGGGGGTGGCCCAGGCGGTGGGGATCACCGGCGAGGCCAAGAACCTCACTGGCACCATCCGCAACCTGACCTTCCAGGAGGTCAAGGAGGGCAACGCCATCTACTATCTGGCGGTGCTGCCCTATCGCAACGAGGATACCTACCAGTTCACCCTGAAGATCATGGGGGAGGGGCAGCAGCAGACGCTGACCTTCCAGCAGACCTTCTACGTCGACTGATGCCGGCACCCACCTTGCTCTGAAAAAAAGCCCCGAACGCAGGTTCGGGGCTTTTTATGACGTTATGACGGCGAGTCGGTCGGCGGGGTGAAGTCGTGGATCTCCCCCAGTCGCGGGGTGAAGCGAGGATCCTGATCCCGGTTGTGTTCCACCCACTCCATGGCCTGGCAGAAGCTCTCCCGCTTCGAGAATTCGCTGCGCACCTGATCGATGGCCCGCTCCGCGCTGCGCCGCTCCATCTTGCTGGCCTTGCGGTCGCTGAACTGTTGCTGCTGGGCCAGCATCCATTCGGTGAAGGCCTGGCGGCACTGTGTTTCGCTGGCCGCCTGGGCGGGCAGGGTCAGCAGCAGAGAGATCATCAATACAAAACGCATAACAAACCGGTGATTGAGGGGGTGGTTGCCTGAAAGGGCGGCATTTTATGCCGAAAACTTGAGCATGAACAGGGGGCGATGGCAGAAGATTGGGGCCGGCATGGCCGGCCCCGGGCAGGATCAGTGCTTGACCAGGTAGAGCTGGCGGCTGTAGGCCACGTCTTCCGGATTGTTGATGGGGTAGCCCTTGAGCCAGGGCTTGATCAGCCGGGCGTTGGTGTACTGATAGATGGGGGCGATGGGTGCCTCGTCCTGCAATATGGCCTCGGCCTCATCGAACAAGCGGGCCCGTTCACGGGGATCCTGACTGTTGGCCGCCTTGGCCAGCAGAGCATCGTAGTCGGCGTTGGCGAAGCGGGCCATGTTGCCGCTGTGGTGGGAGCCCCACAGGCCGAGGAAGGCTGATGGATCGTTGTAATCGGCCACCCAGGAGGAGCGGATCACCTCGAACTGGCCGCTCTGACGGCTGTCGAGATAACTCTTCCACTCCTGATTGGTGAGTTCGACCTGCGCCCCCAGCTTCTGTTTCCACAGGTTGGCGATGGCCAGCGCCATCTTCTTGTGCACCTCGGCCGTGTTGTAGAGCAGGGTCAGCTTGAGCGGGTTGGCCGGGCCGTAGCCCGCCTCCTTGAGCAGGGCTATGGCCTTGTCGTCGAGGACCTGCTGGCTGCTGCTGGAGAGCAGGTTGGCCTTGGGTTCGAAGCCGGCGACCACGTCCGGGGTGAAGTGATAGGCCGGTTTCTCACCCGTGCCCAGGATCTTGTTGGCGATGAGGCCCCGATCGATGGTGTAGGAGAGCGCCTTGCGCACCCGCACATCGTTGAGGGGGGCACGCTGGGTGTTGAAGGCGTAGTAGTAGGTGCCGAGCTGATCCGGGGTATAGACCTCACCCGGGATCTGCTGCATCAGCTTGTGATACTGCTCCTTGGGGAAGGACTCGGTGATGTGCAGGTCGCCGGCCAGGTAGCGGTTGGTGGCCGCACTCTCCTGGTTGATGGGTACGAAGGTGACCTTGGTCAGCACGGTATGGGCGCGATCCCAGTAGTAGGGGTTGGGGGTCAGTTCCAGCTTTTCGTTCACCACCCGGTGACTCAGCACGAAGGCCCCGTTGCCGACCAGCTTGCCGGGCTGGGTCCACTGGTTGCCGTATTGCTCCATGCTGGCACGATGCAGCGGCGACAGGCTGGGGTGGGTCAGCAGGCTCAGGAAGTAGGGCACCGGCTGGGAGAGGGTCACCTGCAGGGTGTGCTGGTCTAGGGCCTTCACGCCGAGTTCCTCGGGGGCCAGCTTGCCGGCCACTATGTCGTCCACCTTGTCGAAGCGGGCCAGCTGGGCGAACCAGGCAAAGGTGGCGGCCTCTTTGGGATCGACCAGTTTGCGCCAGCCGTAGACGAAGTCGGCGGCCTGTACGGGATCGCCGTTCGACCAGCGTGCGTCCGGGCGCAGATGGAAGGTGAAACGTTGATTGCCCTGGTTGTCCCAGCTAGCGGCCACCCCGGGCAGTACCTTGCCGTCCGGCCCCTGGGTCAGCAGCCCCTCGTAGAGATCCCGCAGTACCTGCAGTTCGGGCAGGCCGACCAGCTTGAGCGGACTCAGGCTCGCCGGCTCGTCTTTCAGATGACGCACGACGGCCTGCTCGGTGGCGAGCTGGGTGCCGGGCGGAACATCGGCAGCCTGGACACAGGCACTGCCCAGCAGGGCCAGCAGGGGACTCCATCCTTTCATGGTTGATCCTTCAAATAGTGTGAAGCGGGGTGAAAACTCGGCGAGAAGTGATCGCCGACAGACGGGAAATCATGATATCCCGTTTGCTGGTCAGACCGCCAGTATGAGTCCCTTGGATGAGGGGACTCCCCGGCATCTTATTTGACCCGCCATTTGGGCAGAGGAGCAAGCGATGAGAACATGGATCCTGTTGGCCCTGGCCATCAGTCAGGGAGCCTGGGCGCTGGCGCCGTGCGAGCGGCAGAGCCAGGTCGGCAGCTGGTGCGAGGCAAACATCGCCGCGCTGCACCCCACCCAGGGGGGCGTGGGCCAGATCCAGGTCGACAACACCCAGGCCGAGCTGGCGGGCAAGAGCGCAAAACAGCTCGACAAGGTGATGAAAAAGAAAGAGATCCCCATCGTCATCGCGCCCGATGGCGGCTACTGGCTGGTGGACAGACACCATCTGACCAAGGCGCTGTGGCAACTCGGGGTGAAGCAGGTTCGGGTCAAGGTGATCGCCAGGCTGCAGGACAAGGCCAGCTTCTGGAGCCAGATGCAGGGCAATCATTGGGCCTGGCTCAAGGACGAGCAGGGTCGGCCCCTCACGCCGGAACAGTTGCCGAGCCGCATCGACCTGCTACCCGACTACCCCTATCGCACCCTGGCCGGGTTGCTGCAGGATGCGGGCTATTTCGACAAGCGGGAGCAGGTCTACTTTGTCGAGTTCGCCTGGGCCAGCTGGCTTGGCCGGCAGATGGACTGGCTGCCGATCGACAGTGCCAACCTGGCGGATCGCCTCTATCAGGCCAAGCGGCTGGCGTGCAGCAACAAGGCGGCCGATCTGCCCGGCTACCCCGGCAAGCAGTGCCGGGTCAATCCGCCCGACAGCGGCAATTGAGCGACAGGATGAAAGCGGGGGGGCCATGGCCCCCCGCTGCATCATGATCGGGTCTCTCCCCAGCGGGCGGCAGCCTGTTCCAGCAGGGCCACCTCGCCTTGCTGGATCAGTGGCAGCAGGGCCTGCACCTGTTCATCTGGCCACTCCCACCAGGCCAGCGCCTGCAAACGGGCAATCTCGTCCTTCTCAAAGCGCATCCTGATAACCTTGGCCGGCGTACCGGCCACCATGGCATAGGGCGGTACATCCTGATTGACCAGGGCACGTGCCGCTATGATGGCGCCGTCGCCGATGGTGACCCCCGGCATGATCATGGCGTCCATGCCGAGCCAGACATCGTTGCCGATGCGGGTGTCGCCGGCCGGACGATAGCTGCGCCGGAGCGCCTCTACATCTGAAAACGGATAGGTGCTGATGAAGGCCGTGTTGTGGGTCTGGTTGCCACCCATGATGATCTTCACCCCGGCGGCTATTTGCACATAGTCGCCGATGTGGAGCTGATCGATGTGCCAGAGCGGCTCCCAGCCGGTCTCCTGGCTGCGGCTGAAACGGTCGCCGTGCAGATAGCGCACGGCATGCTCTTCAAAGGGGCCGTCCCAGGCGCCGGAGTAGTAGCTGTGCCGTCCCTTGAGATGGATGTTGGGGTTGCTCACTGTCAGATGCAGGTACTCGACCTGCGACCAGTGTTGGCAGGGTTTCATGGCTGTTTCCTCGTTCAAATGGATAGGGGTGGATGACGCGAGGAGCGCAGCTAATAGATCCAGACCAGCAGGCGGGGCACGCACAGGGTCGAGCAGCCCAGCGCCTGAGGTAAACGGGGTCGCAGCATGGGAAGAGGGATCCTGAAAGATGAGCGCCCATAGTAAGCCATGCCGGGGCGGGAGCCAAGCCGTGCACCGCCAGCTGGTCAAAACCTGCACAAAATATCGGGTTGATATTCATTCTCAACTGGGCATGATAAAAGTCCCACCCATCAACCTGGGAGATCGGCATGACCCATCAAATCTGGCAGCGTTACATGCTGGAGGCTGAAAATGCGCTGGGCGCCGGCGCGCTCGGCACCGCCATCTGCCTCTATCAACAGGCCCTCGCCGAGGTGTATGAACTGAGTGACGGCGATCTGGATGAACTGGCCAGCATGCGGGTGGCGACCTGCCACCGGCTGGCAGATTTCTGGCGCGCCATGGAGGAGCCGGCCTACGAGCTGCGCTACCTCAAGCTGGCCTCGGAGCTGGTCACTGCGCTGGTGCCCCAGTGTCCGAACCGGGAGTGTGAATCCCTCATCAGTGAACTGGGCTGCTGCCGAGCGGCGCTGCTCTCTTTCCTCAAGCGCCATCCCAATCCCGACATCGCCCGCCTGATCCAGTTGCAGGATCAGGTGCAGGGCTGCGAGCTGATCGGCCGTTTTCGCCTCAACTGAGGATCATTTACGGCCCTTGAGGCGCTGGGCGATCCGCATCTGCGCCTCTTCCCCCTGCAGGGCGAGGGAGAAGGCGCGCGCCTCCAGATCGATGACGAAGTGCACTGCCTGCCTGAGCTCCTGCTTGAGCAGCGCCTTGCTCTTTTGCAGCGCCTTTGGCGCCTTGGCCGCCAGCTTCAGACCCTGCTCCCTGGCAAAGGGGAGCAGGGCTTCGGCCGTCAGCACCCGGTTGGCCAGCCCGAGTCGCAGCGCCTCGTCGGCATCGATGGCTTCGGCCAGCAGCAACAGCTCCGCCGCCTTCAGGTGACCCACGCTGCGCGGCAGCAGCAGGCTGGAGGCAAACTCCGGCACCAGCCCCAGCTCGACGAAGGGCAGTTGCAGACGGGCATTGTCGGCCAGATAGACCAGATCGCAATGCAGCAGCAGGGTGGTGCCGATGCCGACCGCTGCGCCGCCGACCGCGGCGATCACCGGTTTGGGGAAGTCGGCCAGGGTGTGCAGAAATTGCAGAATGGGGTCGTCGGGATCCAGCCCCGTCTTGCCCATGAAGTCGGCCAGATCATTGCCGGCGGTGAAGCAGTCGGGCTGTCCCTGAATGAGCAGGGCATGGATGGCGTCATCCGCCGTCGCTTGCCGCAATGCCTCGGTGAGCGCACGATACATGACGGTATTGAGGGCGTTGCGCTTGTCGGGGCGATTGAGGGTCAAGGTGAGCAAGCCATCCTGCTGCTCGGCAATGATAATGGGGTCCATGTCTAAATCCTTGTTATTGCTGGCTGTCAAAGGCTTACCGCTGCGGTAAGCTTTGTTGCGTTTAACAACATCATAAAAGGATTTCAACCATGTTTAAACGTGCGTTCTATTCCCTGCTGGCCCTGGGACTGGCCGCTCCCGCCTTGGCCAAGGTCGAGGCCGTCGACTGTTATGTGCGCCTGCTGCCGCCGGGCTCTCCCAATACCGCCGCCTTCCTGGTGCTGAAGAACGATGCCGATCAGCCGGTCAAGCTGGTGGCCGCCGCCTCGCCCGAGGTGGGCCGCGCCGAGCTGCACACCCATCTGCACGAGAACGGCGTGATGAGGATGCGCCAGGTCGAGAGCATCGAGGTGCCGGCCAAGGGGGAAGTGGCGCTCAAGCCCGGCAGCTTCCACATCATGCTGTTCGAGGTGCGCGAGCTCTCCCAGGGCACCCCTTTCCCGCTGACGCTGACCATGGATGATGGCCAGCAGCTGGAGCTGAGCCTGCCGGTGAAGCCGGTTGAACCCATGGCGGGCATGCAGCACTGACATTAATGGACGCTTGTTCAGCTTTTTACACTGTGTATTCCCGTCGCTCTGGGTAAAATGATGGCCTTTCCAGTCCAACAAGAGAGTAACGTGATGAAGAAGACCTTGATTGCCGGTTGTGTGCTGGCCCTGTTCAGCCAGGCTGCCATGGCTGCCGATGACTGGCGTTTTGCCGCCGGTGCCGATGTATGGAATGCTCAGGGCAGCGGCCAGATCAACGGTGTCGGGGCCAACGGCAGCTACGACGAGAACTACAACTGGAGCGGCTACCTGCAACTGGAGCACGGCATCATCCTGCTGCCCAACGCCAAGTTCGAGATCTCCGATTTCGGCACCAGCGGCGGCGCCCTCAACAACGATCTGATGGCCTATGACCTGAGCCTCTACTATCGCCTGTTCAACAACGATCTGTTCCAGATCGACCTGGGTCTGACCGGTCGTCGCTACGATGGCGATTTCAACACCCTGCACTACTCCTATGACAAGGACGTGCTGATGGCCTACACCGGCGCCGAACTGCGCATCCCGGGTACCGGCTTTGCCGCCTTCGGCGATGCCCGCGTGCAGGATGCCGACAACTACGACTACCGTCTGGGTGGCTCCTACAAGTTCGCGACCGTACCGCTCAAGGTGCGTGCCGGCTGGCGTGATGCGAGCATGGACTTCGATCGCGTTGACCAGCGGGTAGACGGCTGGTTCATCGGCGGCGAATTCACCTTCTAAATACTGGCAATCTCTGGTGACGATGCCCTCATCATCCCGATGGCGGCATCCGGCGAGGAACGAACATGGGTCATATCATAGTGACGGGGGCGGGATCCGGCTTGGGCCGCGCCTTGACCATAGGTCTGGTTGAACGGGGCCATCAGGTTTCCATGATGGGGCGTCGTTATCAGAAGCTGCAGGAGCAGGAAGCCTTGCTCGGCAAGGCGGTGATCGGCATTGCCGCCGATCTGGCGCACCACGAGGAAGTGGATGTCGCCTTTGCCGCCGCGGTGGAGTGGGGCGGCCTGCCCGAGCTGGTGCTGCATTGCGCCGGCGTGGGCGAATTCGGCCCGGTCGGCGTCTATACCGCCGAGCAGATCCGCCGGGTGGTGGAGAGCAATCTCATCTCCACCATTCTGGTGGCCCAGCAGACGGTGCGCCTCATCGGCGACAAGGGCGGGGTGCTGGCCAATGTGCTCTCTTCCGCCGCCCAGGTGGGCAAGGCCAACGAGAGTCTCTACTGCGCCTCCAAATGGGGGATGCGCGGCTTTCTAGAATCCTTGCGGGCCGAGCTGAAGGGCTCGCCGCTGCGGCTGGTGAACCTCTATCCGAGCGGGATCCGCAGTGAATTCTGGGACAACTCGGATCACGTAGACAGCAGCGGCTTCATGACCCCGGAAGATGCCGCCGCTTACATGCTGGATGCACTGGAGGCCAGAAGCAGCTGCCACGTGACCGATCTCTTTATCGGTCGCAATCCCTGACAAAAGGCTGCCGTCATCCGGTTGCCATCGTCAGAAGAGAGAAACAAAAAGCGCGCCATCGGCGCGCTTTTTTATACCAGCGAGGGGCGGGATTAACGGCCCAGCTTGGCCTTGAGCATGGCGACGATGTCGCTGATGGCCACTTCCTGCTTTTCGCCGGTGCGGCGGCACTTGTACTCCACCACGCCGCTGTCCATGCCGCGCTCGCCGATGACGATGCCGTGGGGTACGCCCAGCAGCTCCATGTCGGCGAACATCACGCCCGGACGCTCTTTACGGTCGTCGAACAGCACGTCGACACCGGCGGCCTTCAGCTCGGCGTAGAATTGCTCGGCCAGCTCGGCGACGCGCACGGACTTGTGCATGTTCATCGGCACGATGGCCACTTCGAACGGGGCGATGGCGTCCGGCCAGATGATGCCGTACTGGTCGTTGTTCTGCTCGATGGCGGCCGCCACCAGGCGGGAGACCCCGATGCCGTAGCAACCCATCTCCATGGTGACGGACTTGCCGCCTTCGTTCAGCACGCTCGCCTTCATGGCTTCGGAGTACTTGGTACCCAGCTGGAAGATGTGGCCCACTTCGATGCCGCGCTTGAGCAGCAGCTTGCCCTGGCCGCACGGGCTCGGGTCGCCTTCCACCACGTTGCGCAGGTCGGCAACTTCATAGGTGGCGATGTCGCGATCCCAGTTGGCACCGGTCAGGTGGAAGCCGGTCTCGTTGGCGCCGCAGACGAAGTCAGCCAGGTGGGCGGCGCTGCGATCGGCGATGATGCGACCGGCAAAGCCGACCGGGCCGATGGAGCCAGCATCACAGCCGGCGGCGGCCTTGATCTGCTCGTCATTGGCGAAGGTCAGCGGGTTGGCGACACCCGGCAGCTTCTCGGCCTTGATTTCGTTCAGCTCGTGGTCGCCACGCAGCACCAGCGCGATGACCGCCTGGTTGCCGTGCTCGTCCGCTTCGCCCAGCACCAGCAGGGTCTTGGCGATGGCGCTCGGGGCCACGCTCAGGAAGGCGACCACTTCATCGATGGTGTGGACGTTCGGGGTCGCGACCTTGGTCAGGGCTGCGGTGGCAGCGGCGCGCTCGCCAGCCGGCGCCAGCGCCTCGGCCATCTCGATGTTGGCGGCGTAATCGGAGCTGTCGGAGAAGGCGATCAGGTCTTCACCGCTCTCGGCCAGCACCTGGAATTCGTGGGAGCCGGTACCACCGATGGAGCCGGTATCGGCCTGCACCGGACGGAAGTTCAGACCCATGCGGGTGAACGCCTTGCAGTAGGCGGCGTGCATCTTCTCGTAGGTATCGACCAGGGAGGCCTTGTCGATGTGGAAGGAGTAGGCGTCCTTCATCAGGAACTCACGGCCACGCATCACGCCGAAACGGGGGCGAACTTCGTCGCGGAACTTGGTCTGGATCTGGTACAGATTCAGCGGCAGCTGTTTGTAGCTGTTCACTTCGTAACGGATCAGCGCGGTGATCACCTCTTCGTGGGTCGGGCCCAGCACGAAGGGACGGTTGTGACGGTCGGTCAGACGGCACAGCTCGGGACCGTAGTCATCCCAGCGGCCTGACTCCTGCCACAGCTCGGCGGGCTGAACCACCGGCATGGAGACTTCGATGGCACCAGCATTGTTCATCTCTTCGCGAACAATGTTCTCGATTTTTTTCAGAACCCGCAGACCGGACGGCAGCCAGGCATACATGCCGGAGGCCAGTTTGCGGATCATGCCGGCGCGCAGCATCAGCTGATGGCTGATGATCTCGGCGTCGGACGGGGTTTCCTTGAGAGTGGAAAGCAGATATTGGCTGGTACGCATCGCGGTAGACCTTAGCTAAGACGGGCGGCGGGGCCCTGGATAATTTCAAGAGCGGAATTTTAACAGGACGGGCCCTGCGGCCCAAGGGCTAAATTCGTACGATGGGAGAAAGCGGGGGCATCGCCCCCGCTGCGGTCAGACCCGAAATTGCGACAGCAACCGCTGTTGCAGCAGGCTGGCCTGATGGAGAGAGGAGGCGAGTTGCAGACACTCCTGCGCCTCCTGTTCGCCGGTCTGGGCCTGCTGGCTGATGCCGGAGACCTTGTCCGAGGTGTGGCTCAGGGTATGGGAGAGCTGGCCGGTGGCGTCCGCCACCTGCTGTACCATGTCCGCCAGGTGGTCGATGGCGCCTTCCACCTTGAACAGGATCTGCTTGGTGTTGTCGGAATCCGCCATGCCCGACTCCACCGTCTTCAGGTTGCGCTGCATCATCAGGTAGGCGGTTTCGGTCTGCTGCTGGATGCTGTTGATCACCTCGTTGATCTCGGCGCTGGAGGAGGCGGTGCGATTGGCCAGGGTGCGCACTTCGTCGGCCACCACCGCAAAGCCGCGGCCCATCTCGCCGGCCCGGGCGGCCTCGATGGCGGCGTTGAGCGCCAGCAGGTTGGTCTGCTCGGAAATGCCGCTGATGGTGGAGATGATCTGGCCTATCTGACTGGCCTGCTCCTTGAGGGCGTTGATGGCGGTGGCGCATTCGCCCACCTCCATCACCACCCGCTGCATGCCCGCGCTGGCGGAGGAGACATACTGACTGCTCTCGGTGGTGAGCTGGCGCACCTCGTTGGCATTTTGCGCCGCCAGGCTGCAGTTGTCCGAGATGGTGGTGGCCACCTGCACCATCTGCTCGCTGTCATGGTGCAGCGCCTGGGCATGTTCGGCCGTCTGGCGGCTGCTCTGGCTGATGGCCTGAACCCGGTTGACCGAGGTGTGCACGTGCTCGCTGATGTGCTGGTTGTTGTCCATGGTGGAGCTGATCATCTTCTGCAGCTTCTCGATGAAGCGATCCACGCTGCCGGCCAGCGAGCCGATTTCGTCGTCACGCCTGAGGTTGATGCGGGCGTTGAGATCCCCTTCGCCGGCTGCGATGTCCTGCATGCGCCGATTGACCTGCAGCAGGGGCCGTACGATGGCGCGCACCAGCCAGAAGCCGCACAGGGTCACGATCAGCAGGCTGAACAGCAGGCCGCCCAGGATCAGACTCTTGGTATGGTTGATGATGGCGTTGAGCTGACCCACCTGATCCTCGACCGTGGCATCGCCCTTTGCCTCCACGTCGACCAGCAATTTCTTGAGCTGATCGGCGCTCTGCTCATAGCTGATCAGCTGGCGTTGATATTCGCCAAGGGCCGCCATCCACTGCACCATCAATTGCTGAACCTCGGTTTCCAGCGCCCGATACTGGGTTGCCAGTGACTGGCCGGCAAACTCCCCCTCAGCGGGCACGTCAAACAGTCCGCTGGCCAGCATGGCGTCGACCGCCTCCCGGTAGAAGCGGGTCGCCTCCTCCATCTCGTTCTGGATGGCGGGGGTGAGCCCTTCGCTCTGCATCTTCTCCAGCGCATAGAGCTGACGCAGGAAGCCTATATTGGCCTCCATGCCGCCATCGGCCGCGTGCCAGCGGGTTGCCAGGCCGCCATTCCAGCTGATGGCCTGATCCGGTGACTGGGTGAGGCTCTCGACCGCGCCATCACCCACCACCTCGAGCTGGGTCGAGAGGCGGGACATGCGTTCAGAGCTGGCGCGCAGCGCCTGATCGAGGCGGGTAAACGTCTGGTAGAGCGCCAGCAGTTGTTCCTGTTGCTGCTGGTAGACCTGATGCTGCTGGTTCATGGTGTTGATGGCGGCGTCATCGATGAGCTGACCTTCGCCCACCCGGCGCATGGCGTCAGTGGTGGCGGTTCTGGCCTGCTGCAGCTCCTGCTCGTCGAGGGACATGCCTCTGAGCATCTTCTGGATGTAGAGCGACTGGTTGCCGAGCTCGATGGAGCCCTCCATGGCGCCGTCTGCAGTCTGCCAGGCGGCACCCAGCACATAGGAGAGCAGATCCGCCAGCCGCTGGCTGCCATACCAGCCGACGACGCCCATGCCCAGCGTGCAGCTGAGCAGAATGGCCAGCCCCAGGTTCGATGTGGTGACGATTTTCATGATTAAGGACCTTCCTTGGCTCCAAACAAACCCAACTTAGTGTTTTATCAGTGGCAACAAAATGCCATGCCAGATGGAAAATAAAGTTGTTGCCCGGCTCGGATCCAAGCATGGCTTGGAACGCGCGAGTGTGCTGAAAATCCGCTGCGGTCCAGCCGCCCTATGCTGGATACTTATCCAGTTATTCTTTATGCTATGAGCCAATTTACAGATAGCTGGTTTGGCGAGGAGAGAGCCGTGATTGGTCGCTTGAGAGGCGTAGTCATTGAGAAACAACCCCCCGAGGTATTGCTGGAGGTCGGGGGCGTGGGCTATGAGGTGCACATGCCCATGAGCTGCTTCTATGATCTGCCCGAGATCGGCAAGGAAGCGGTCATTCACACCCACTTCGTGGTGCGGGAAGACGCCCAACTGCTGTACGGCTTCAATCACAAGCAGGAGCGGGCGCTGTTTCGCGAGCTGATCAAGACCAACGGGGTCGGCCCCAAGCTGGCGCTGGCCATCCTCTCCGGCATGACCGCCACCCAGTTCGTGCTGAGTGTCGAGCGCGAGGAGATAAGCTCCCTGGTCAAGTTGCCAGGGGTTGGCAAGAAGACCGCCGAGCGACTGGTGGTGGAGATGAAGGACAGGCTCAAGGGGTGGGTCAGCCACGATCTCTTCTCGCCGGCCGAGATCACCCTGCCCGCGAAGGAGAGTGCCCTGCGGGCGCCAGATTCGAGCGAAGAGGCCGCCAGTGCGCTGGTGGCGCTCGGCTACAAGCCGCAGCAGGCCAGCCAGATCGTCAGCAAGGTCGCGGTGGATGGCATGTCGGTGGAAGATATCATCCGTGAAGCGCTGCGCAGCCTGGTGTGAGGTAAAGAATGATTGAAGCGGATCGCCTCATTTCCGCCGCTGGCGGGCGTGAGGAAGAAGTCATCGATCGGGCCATCCGGCCCAAGCTGCTGGCCGATTACACCGGCCAGGATCCGGTCTGCGAACAGATGGAGATCTTCATCGCGGCTGCGCGCCAGCGCGGCGAGGCGCTCGATCACCTGCTGATCTTCGGCCCGCCCGGGCTTGGCAAGACGACGCTGGCCAACATAGTGGCCAACGAGATGGGGGTCAACATCAAGACCACCTCCGGTCCCGTGCTGGAGAAGGCCGGCGATCTGGCGGCGCTGCTCACCAACCTCGAGCCGAACGACGTGCTGTTCATCGACGAGATCCACCGCCTCAGCCCTGTGGTGGAGGAGGTGCTCTACCCGGCGATGGAGGATTACCAGCTCGACATCATGATCGGGGAGGGGCCGGCGGCTCGCTCCATCAAGCTCGACCTGCCCCCCTTCACCCTGATCGGCGCGACGACCCGGGCCGGCTCTCTCACCAGCCCGCTGCGGGATCGCTTCGGTATCGTGCAGCGCCTCGAGTTCTACAACGTCAGGGATCTGACCGACATCGTTGCCCGCAGCGCCCGTTGCCTCGGGCTCGACATGACGGAAGACGGTGCGCTGGAGGTGGCGCGTCGCTCGCGCGGTACGCCGCGAATTGCTAACCGTTTGTTGCGCCGGGTGCGGGATTTTGCCCAGGTGAAATCCGACGGCCGGATTGACGGACCCATAGCGGCCCGAGCCATGGACATGCTGGACGTGGATAACGAAGGGTTCGACTTCATGGACCGCAAGCTATTGTTGGCTGTCATAGACAAGTTTCTGGGGGGGCCGGTGGGGCTCGACAACCTGGCTGCGGCCATCGGCGAGGAGAAGGACACCATCGAAGATGTGCTCGAACCCTATCTGATCCAGCAGGGCTTCCTGCAACGTACACCCAGAGGGCGGATCGCGACACCAAGAGCTTATGCGCATTTTGGCCTGCAAAGGCCAGATGAAGGGTAAAAACAGCTGATTGAACAAAAAACCGCCTTCAAGGGCGGTTTTTTGTTATCCGGGCAAAAAAAAGCCCACTGCGGATGCGGTGGGCAAAGACAATTCAGGATGGATGTTCACAGACAGTGAGTGCGTCTGGAGACAGACCGGTAAAAAACAGAGTGAGCCGTCGCGAGGCCTCAGAGTCGGTTCATTTGATAGAGCTGAACGAACGAAAGCTTGTAGTAACGGATGGTTTTAGCAACAAACTTTTTCATCTTTAATTCCAATAGACAGGTTCGAAATGTTCATCGAATACGTACCGGGAACCCAGATTGACCGGCCTGTATCCAAGGGTATGCCCTCACTGCGAGGCGCATTGTAGGAGCTCTGTCTGACTCGGACAAACAAGAAAAATTACCCATCTCAGATTAGATTAACTAATCATTTGATGGTCTTGTCGAATTAGCATGGATATGCGTTTTTATTGGTTTTTAATTAGTTTTATTCTGGCTGGAGACAAGCGAGGGAAACATGATGAAAACACCCTTGAGAGTTGTTTTTTAACAGAAGCATTACTTATTTGCTTAAAGATTAAAGTTGATTTAAATCAATGATTTGCGATTTTTATTTTTTTGTGACCCAGCTCTCTAAAATAATTGGAAAGGGTCGTGAAAATGCCTTTGAAAGGCATGTATTGATGGTGGTTTTACATTGATTTCAATCAAATAAAGGTGATATAAAACTCAGGTCATTATGGGCAGGAATAAAGCAAGCTTGATTGTTTTGTAATTGTTAAACATTAGCTTTTTTTGTTTCCTATTATTGCCTTGTTGTTAATGTGGTGGCAGTCGAATCCGGTCGTCAGTGCAAAACTGGAACATGACCGATAATTCGGGGACTTCCAACGGAAGCTTTGTCTTAAAACTTAAAATAGCCGTGCCAATAATCGGTGAGGAAACATCATGATTGCTGAGCATGTGGTAGACCTATCGCGGTTCCAATTCGCTGCGACGGCCCTTTATCACTTCCTGTTTGTGCCCTTGACGCTCGGAATGGCCTTCATTCTGGCGATCATGGAGTCTGTCTATGTGATGACCAACAACCCTGTCTACCGGGACATGACCAAGTTCTGGGGCAAGTTGTTTGGTATCAACTTTGCCCTCGGGGTCACCACAGGGCTGACCATGGAGTTCCAGTTTGGTACCAACTGGGCCTACTACTCCCACTATGTCGGCGATATCTTCGGGGCCCCGCTGGCCATTGAAGGTCTGATGGCATTCTTCCTGGAATCCACCTTCGTCGGTATGTTCTTCTTCGGCTGGGATCGGCTCTCCAAGCGTCAGCACCTGGCTGCGACCTGGTTGATGGCGCTCGGGACCAACCTCTCCGCGCTCTGGATCCTGGTTGCCAACGGCTGGATGCAGAACCCGGTCGGTGCCGAGTTCAACTTCGAAACCATGCGCATGGAGATGGTGAGCTTCGCCGATCTGGTGTTCAACCCGGTTGCCCAGGTGAAGTTCGTCCACACAGTGGCGGCAGGCTATACCACAGGCGCCATGTTCGTGCTGGGCATCTCTTCCTATTACCTGCTCAAGCATCGTGACGTGGCCTTCGCCCGTCGCTCCTTCGCCATTGCGGCCGCATTCGGCATGGCGTCCATCCTCTCCGTGCTGATCCTCGGTGACGAGTCCGGCTACGAGACAGGTGAAGTGCAGAAGGTGAAACTGGCGGCCATCGAGGCCGAGTGGAACACCGAACCTGCGCCAGCTTCCTTTACCCTGTTCGGCATCCCGAACCAGGAAGAGATGCGCACCGACTACGCCATCAAGATCCCTTATGCCCTTGGCATCATCGCCACCCGTTCGCTGGACGGCCAGGTGACCGGTCTCAAGGATCTGAAGAGCGAGCACGAGCTGCGCGTGCGCAACGGCATGACCGCCTACGACCTGCTGACCAAGCTGCAGTCCGGCGACAAGTCTGACGATACCCGCGCCCGCTTCGACGAAGTGAAGCAGGACCTGGGTTACGGTCTGCTGCTCAAGCGCTATACCTCCAACGTGACCGATGCCACCGACGAGCAGATCAAGGCCGCCGTGGATGACTCCATCCCGCAAGTGCTGCCGCTGTTCTTCGCCTTCCGCATCATGGTTGCCTGCGGCATGCTGATGCTGGTGCTGATTGGCCTGGCCTTCTATGACAGTACCCGTCACAAGATCGGCGAGCGCAAGTGGTTGCTCAAGGCGCTGCTGTACGGCATCCCGCTGCCCTGGATCGCCATCGAGTGTGGCTGGTTCGTCGCGGAATACGGTCGTCAGCCCTGGACCATCGCCGAAGTGTTGCCGACCTCGGTCTCGGCCTCCAACGTGCCGGCCTCCGAGATCTGGTTCTCCCTTATCGGGATCTGCCTGTTCTACACCGTACTGCTGATCATCGAGATGTACCTGATGTTCAAGTACGCGCGTCTGGGCCCAAGCAGCCTGAAGACCGGCAAGTACCACTTCGAACAGAGCAAGGCATAAGGAGAGCAACCCATGTTTGATTACGAAATGTTGCGCCTGGTCTGGTGGGTGCTGGTCGGCGTCCTGCTGATTGGCTTCGCCATCACCGACGGCTTCGATATGGGGGTGGGCGCACTGCTCCCCTTCGTCGGCAAGAAAGATGTTGAGCGTCGGGTGATGCTCAACACCATGGGCCCGCACTGGGAAGGGAACCAGGTCTGGCTGGTGACCGCCGGTGGTGCCCTGTTTGCAGCCTGGCCCATGGTGTATGCGGCAGCCTTTTCCGGCTTCTATATCGCCATGATCCTGACCCTGATGGCACTGTTCTTCCGCCCGGTCGGTTTCAAGTACCGCTCCCTGCGTGAAGATGCCAAGTGGCGCAGCAACTGGGACTGGGCATTGTTCGTCGGTAGCGCGGTACCGCCCATCGTGTTTGGCGTGGCGTTTGGCAACCTGCTGCAGGGCGTGCCGTTCGACTTCAACCAGTTCATGATGCTGACCTATCACGGCAACTTCTTCGGTCTGCTCAATCCGTTCGGCCTGCTGGCCGGTCTGGTGAGCCTGTTCATGCTGGTCACCCAGGGTGCTACCTGGCTGATGATGAAGACCGACGGTGAAGTGCTGGCCCGCTCCCGCACCGCCGCCATGATCTGCTCGCTGGTGACCCTGGTGCTGTTCGCACTGGCCGGTTTCTGGGTCAGCGGCATGGAAGGCTATGTGGTGGTCAAGGCCGCCGCGACCGATGCCGTCTCCAATCCGATGAACAAGGAAGTGGTGCGTCAGGCCGGTGCCTGGATGAACAACTACAGCCTCTATCCCTGGATGGTTGCGGCACCCGTGCTGGGTCTGGCGATGAGCCTGCTGACGTCGCTGTTTGCCAAGCTGAACAAGGGCTGGCTGGCGTTCACCTGCTCCTCCCTGGCCATTGCCGGCGTGATCCTGACTGCCGGCTTCTCCATGTTCCCGTTCGTGATGCCCTCAAGCCTTGAGCCGTCATTGAGCCTGACCATGTGGGATGCCACCGCTTCTCTCAACACCCTGCGGGTGATGACGGTAGCGGCCGCCATCTTCGTACCGATTGTGCTGGGTTATACCCTGTGGACCTACATCAAGATGTTCGGCCGGGTGACCAGCAAGCACATCGAAGACAACCAACAATCGCTCTACTAAGAAGGTGCCCTGATATGTGGTATTTCACCTGGATCCTGGGTCTGCTGCTGGCTTGTGCATTCGGCATCATCAATGCGCTGTGGCTGGAACACACCGAGAACATGGATCGCCAGATCGATGAGAACAAGTGATCGACTCGCCCGGTTGGCCGCTCCCCTGGAGCGCCAACCCTGGCAGGGGTTGATGCTGGTAGCGGCGGCTCTGTTGGCCGTCGCTATTTTACAGGCCCCCAATCTGGTGGCCGCCAACACCAGCGAACACGGCCTCTGGCTGGCGCCCTGGCTGATGTGGGCGGTCTGTTGCGGGGTCATGCACGGGCTGGGATTCCATCCCCGCAGCCTCGTCGGTCGCGTGCTGTTTTTCCCCTGGCTCGCCTTGCCCAGTTTGTTGTACGGGCTCTGGCTGACTCAAGGCTATTTCCTTTCATAAAAAACGGGGGGAGGCAGGATTTCCCTGCTTCCCCCTGCTTCTTTCCTATTCAGCCCTGCGCTATGATAGCCCCCCATCTGACTGTCGTATGGATCACAGATTGTTATGGGGGAAGTCTCTGAGTTTCCGGTGCGTGTCTACTACGAAGACACCGATGCCGGGGGCATCGTCTACAACGCCAATTATCTCAAGTTTATGGAACGTGCTCGCACCGAGTTCCTGCGTACTGGCGGCATCGAACAGGATGTCCTGCTGGGCGCCGGGTACGCGTTTGTGGTGAGTCGAACAGAGATCGATTTCCGCTCGGCGGCCCGTTTTAATGAGCTTTTGACTGTATTGACGCAAGTGACCGAAGTGAAACGCGCCTCCATGCGCTTCTCACAACGGATACTGGCGGCTGATGGACGACTGATCACCCAGGCCATGGTACAGATAGCCTGTGTCAGTCATCCGCATATGAAACCTGTTGCAATACCTGAAAATGTGAAGGGAGTGCTGTTAAGTGCACGCTGAAATTTCGTTTATTGGCCTGTTTTGGCAAGCCAGCCTGTTGGTAAAACTGGTCATGATGACCCTGATGGGCATGTCGGTCGTCTCCTGGGCGCTGATCATCCAGCGCTCCAAGGCCATCAAGGCAGCCAATATCGCATCGGAGCAGTTTGAAGACAGATTCTGGTCCGGGGTCGACCTCAACCGTCTCTACCAGGAGTCCTCTTCCCGCCGCGACGACATCGAAGGCATGGAAGACATCTTCTACTCCGGCTTCAAGGAGTATGCCCGTCTGCTCAAGGCCGGCGCCCGTGGTCAGGATGCGGTGATGGACGGTACCTACCGTGCCATGCGCGTCTCCCTCTCCCGCGCGGTGGACGATCTCGAGTCCAACCTGCCGATCCTGGCGACCATCGGCTCCATCAGCCCCTATATCGGTCTGTTTGGTACCGTCTGGGGGATCATGAACGCCTTTATCGCCCTGGGTCAGGTGCAGCAGGCTACCCTGCAGATGGTGGCCCCCGGTATCGCGGAGGCGCTGATCGCCACCGCCATGGGTCTGTTTGCCGCCATCCCGGCCGTTATCTTCTACAACCGCTTCTCCAACAAGGTCGAGCGGCTGGAGAACGCCTACGCCAACTTCATGGACGAGTTCACCACCATTCTGAACCGTCAAATTGCTCAGCAGCAGGGTGATCAGTAATGCAAACCTATCAGCGGATCCGGCGCAAGAAGGTGGCCGAGATCAACGTGGTTCCCTATATCGACGTCATGCTGGTGCTGCTTATCATCTTCATGGCGGTGACGCCCGTGATCACGCAAGGGGTCAAGGTTGACCTGCCGCAGGCGGAGTCCGAGCAGCTGCCGGAGGATGCCAAGCCGCCCTTCATCGTCAGCGTCAATACCGAAGGCGAGTACGTCATCAAGGCCGGTGAGGCCGAAGACGAACCCGTCCCGAGCGGGACGCCCGAGGCGATGCAGCAGTACATCACCGAGAAGGCCATGGGTTACCTGGCCATCAACCAGAACGCCCCCGTGGTAGTGGCCGGTGACAAGTCGGTGCGCTACGAAGAGGTGATCCTGCTGATGGTGGCCCTCAAGAAAGCCGGTGTGCCTCAGGTCGGCCTGATGACAGATCCGGTGAACTGACGGAGATGGATGTGAAGCGTGGTATTTCCGGTTATCTCATCGCGTCGCTTCTGCTGCACCTGATCATCGGCATCATCCTGTTTGTCGGGCTCGACTTCAGCAAGCCGAAGCGACCCGAGTCGAAGGGGCAGATCGTCAATGCCGTCATGCTCGACGAGAACTTCCTCAACGAGCAGGCCAAGCAGATCCAGCAGCAGAAGGCTCAGCCCAAGCCGCAGAAGGTAGAGAAAGAGAAGGATAAGGAAGACACGGACATTGCCAAGCGCGAGCTGGCCCAGCAGCAGGAACGGTTGCGGATTGCAGAGGCCAAGCGCAAGGAGGCCGAGGAGGCCACCCGCAAGGCCGAAGTAGAGAAGCAGAAGAAGCAGGCCGAGCAGAAGCAGGCGGAAGAGAAGGCCCAAAAAGCCGAGGAAGCCCGCAAGCTCGAAGAGCAGAAGGCCAAGAAGGCGGAGGCCGAGCGCAAGGCCGCGGAAGAAGAGAGTAAGGCGCTGGCGCTGAAGAAGAAAAAGGAACAAGAGAAGAAAGAGGCCGAAGAGAAGGCCAAGGCTGAGGAGGCCAAGGCCAAGAAAGCGGAAGCCGAGAAGAAAGCCAAAGCCGAAGCCGAGAAAAAAGCGAAGGCAGAAGCGGACAAGAAAGCCAAGGCGGAGGCCGAGCAGAAGGCCAAGGCTGAAGCCGAGAAGAAAGCCAAGGAAGAGGCGGCCAAGAAGGCAAAAGCTGACGCAGAGAAGAAAGCCAAGGCAGAGGCCGACAAGCAGGCCAAGATCGCGGCTGAACGCAAGCGCAAAGCGGCCGAGGAGGCCAAGCTGCAAAAAGAGATGGAAGACATGATGCAGCAGCAGCTGGCGGCTGAGGCCAATGCCCGCAGTCAGGCGGCATCGGCGGCGGCCAAGGGTGAAGTCGACAAATATGCGGCGCTTATCAAGGCGACTGTTGAGCGATATATGATTTTGGATCCCACCATGCGGGGCAAAACATGTACTATCGGCGTACGTCTTGCGAGCACTGGCTTTGTCATCTCGGTAGATAACGGCCAGGGTGACCCGGCGGTATGTCGTTCCGGCAAAGCAGCCGTACTGAAGGCCAATCAGTTGCCGGTACCCAAGGATCCTGCGGCATTCGAGATGATGAAGGATCTGCGCCTTCAGTTAGCGCCAACGATTTAAGAAAGTCTTTCTACTTTGATTGGCAAGGGTTGTTGATCAGAGAACTGAGTCTCAAATTGGAACTGAGAGTTTAAGCCATGATAAGAAAAGTGTTTTTTGCTTTGGTTGGCTGTTTGTTGCTGGGTCAGAGCGCCCAGGCGGCCTTGGACATCGTCATCACCGGCGGTATCGACAGTGCACGGCCGATTGCCGTCGCCCCCTTCAAGTGGGAAGGCAATGGCCAGCTGCCGCAGGACATCGCGGAAGTGGTCTCCAACGACCTGATGCGCAGTGGCAAGTTCAGACCGCTGGCCCGTGGCCAGATGCCGCAGACCCCGAGCTCCAGCGGTGAAATCAACTTCGCACCCTGGGCCTCCCAAGGGGTCGAAGCCGTGGTGGTCGGTTCCATCGCCGCCGTCGGCGACGGTACCTACAAGGTCAACTTCGAGCTGGTCGACGTGCTCAAGGGCCAGCTGGCCAAGACCCAGGGCGGCGAGAGCAACGGCTACATCCTGGACAGCCGGATGGCGACCATCCCGGGTGCCCAGATGCGCCAGTTTGCCCACCGCATCTCCGACATCGTCTACGAGCGGCTGACCGGCGAGCGCGGGGCCTTCCTGACCCGTCTGGCGTACGTCTCCGTGCAGCAGGGTACCCAGTTCCCGTATCAGCTGCGGATCTCCGACTACGACGGTTACAACGAGAAGACCCTGCTGCGTTCCCGCGAGCCGCTGATGTCCCCAGCCTGGTCGCCGGATGGCAGCAAGCTGGCCTACGTGAGCTTCGAGAACCAGAAATCCGAAATCTACGTGCAGGACATCTACACCCAGCAGCGCAGCCTGATCACCAGCTTCCGCGGCATCAACGGGGCGCCGGAGTGGTCTCCGGATGGTCGTCGTCTGGCTATCGTTCTCTCCAAGGATGGGTCACCGAATCTCTATGTCGTTGATGTTGCTAGCAAGCAGCTGACCCGCGTCACAACCAGCCGGGTAATCGACACCGAACCCTCCTGGATGCCGGACGGTCAAAATTTGCTGTTCACCTCTGAACGTGGTGGCAAACCCCAGATTTATAGCGTAAATTTGGCGACTGGCATGACTCGCCGGATGACTTGGGAAGGTGAATCCAACCAGGGTGCGTCCATTACTCCTGATGGCAAAATCATGGTGATGGTGACCCGGGTTCAGGGGCAATACCGTATCGCCCGTCAGGATATGGAAAACAATGCCCTGCTGGTCCTTACCCAGAGCGCGCTGGATGAGTCGCCAAGTGTGGCTCCCAATGGCAGCATGATCATTTATGCCACCATCTATCAGGGTCGTAAGAGTCTCGCGTTGGTGTCGACTGATGGTCGCTTCAAGGCTGTGCTTCCGACCAGTAGCGGTGAAATTCGTGCACCAGCTTGGTCGCCCTTCTTGAATTGATAAAAATCCAATTGTTTTTTGTTTTGTTATAAAGGTTTAAGGAAATAGCATGCAACTCAATAAACTGCTCAAGGGTTTGGCCATCGCACTGCCACTGTTCACCCTGGCCGCTTGTAGCTCCTCTTCTGATTCCGATGCCGCAGGCGCCGAATCAGGCATGACCGACGGCATGGGCGGTGTACAAACCGGTGGCGCGAACGGCATGTTGTCCCCGGAAGAGCAGATGCGTCAGAAGTTCGAAGCGCTGCAGCGTGACAACGTGATCTACTTCCCGTTCGACGGTTACGACATCCAGGGTCAATACGCCGACCTGCTGGATGCCCACGCCAGCTACCTGCGTGAGCGCCCGAGCGTCAAAGTACTGATCGAAGGTCACGCCGACGAGCGCGGTACTCCGGAGTACAACATCGCGCTGGGCGAGCGTCGTGCCAAGGCTGTTGCCAAGTATCTGCAAACCCTGGGTGTGCAGGCTGAGCAGCTCTCCATCGTCAGCTATGGCGAAGAGAAGCCGCTGGATATGTCTCACACCGAGGATGCCTTTGCCAAGAACCGCCGTGCGGTCCTGGTTTACTAAGGTTTGAATCGAACGAAGTTCGTTTATATGCAAGCGGCCATTTCGATGGCCGTTTTATTTGCACTAAACGCCAAGGTTTGATCCGAATGAAATCTGTATAAGCGAGCGACGATGGCGCTGGCCGTTTTATTTGCACTAAACGCTAAGGTTTGATCCGAATGAAATCTGTGTACAAGCAAGCTGCTGTTGCGCTGGCCGTATTGGTTGTTCTGAATGCGCAAGCGGCGGCACCGGTGAGCGATCTGAGCGGTAACTCGGGTGGTGGGGTTGTCCTAAGCGGCAACAACGGCGCCATCGTGCCCACCGGCAGCCTGGAAGACAGGGTTGCCCTGCTGGAGCGCACGCTCAACGCCCGTCTGCGCCTGCAGGCCGATTTGCAGCAACAGGTGGATGCCCTGCAAGGGGAGGTCTCCGAGCTGCGTGGTCAGCTGGAGCAGCAGACCTACCAGATGGAACAGTCGCAGGAGCGTCAGCGCCAGCTCTATCAGGAGCTCGACAAGGTGGCCAACAGCCAGCCTGCTGCTACACCAGCAGCCCCGGCAGCCGCCGCTGCGAGCGCGACGCCGGCCGCCACGGCCAACTACTCCACCAACCAGAACGAGAATCAGGCCTATGATGCGGCCGTGAACATGGTGCTCAAGGAGAAGAACTACGACAAGGCAATTCCGGCCTTCGAAGGGTTCATCAAGCAGTTCCCGAGCTCCAGCTATGTTCCCAACGCCCATTACTGGCTGGGTCAGCTGCTGTTCAACAAGGGGGATCGGACCGGCGCTGCCGCCCAGTTCACCACTGTGGCTACCAAGTTCAGCAAGTCTCCCAAGCGAGCCGACGCCCTGTTGAAGCTGGGGATGCTGGCACAACTGGATGGCAAGAAGGCGGAAGCCAAGAACTTCTATGAGCAGGTGATCAAGGGCTATCCCAACACCTCGCCGGCCCAGCTGGCCAAGCAGAGTTTGAGCAAGCTGTAACTTTGCCGCATGTCACTGTTTTCGTAACAGTCTTGTAAATACAGCCTCGCTTTGTATGCGCAGTGAACAAACAGATGGAATTTAAGATTTTTCTGTTGCGCCAGGATGATAAATCCGTAATATAGGCCGCCGTCAGAGCCGGTGCAGCATTGCAGTTGGTCCTGGTCGTGGTGAGGGTCGTTAGCTCAGTCGGTAGAGCAGTTGACTTTTAATCAATTGGTCGCTGGTTCGAATCCAGCACGACCCACCATTTCTCCACCAGGTGGAGACAGAATTCCCAGGTCGTTTAGCTCAGCTGGGAGAGCACCTCCCTTACAAGGAGGGGGTCACTGGTTCGATCCCAGTAACGACCACCAGTTTTAAGCTGTTTGCCAAGGCAGGCAGTGAAAGAGGCAAGTCAGGTGTGGGTCGTTAGCTCAGTCGGTAGAGCAGTTGACTCTTAATCAATTGGTCGTAGGTTCGATCCCTACACGACCCACCAATTTGCCCAGATGAATTCCCAGGTCGTTTAGCTCAGCTGGGAGAGCACCTCCCTTACAAGGAGGGGGTCACTGGTTCGATCCCAGTAACGACCACCAGTTTGTAAAAAATGATTTAGATGGGTCGTTAGCTCAGTCGGTAGAGCAGTTGACTTTTAATCAATTGGTCGCTGGTTCGAATCCAGCACGACCCACCATCATTTCAGAATCCCAGGTCGTTTAGCTCAGCTGGGAGAGCACCTCCCTTACAAGGAGGGGGTCACTGGTTCGATCCCAGTAACGACCACCA
>NZ_JBFOCO010000026.1:0-57883 GCF_040907865.1 Aeromonas sp. s5 | reverse complement strand
CAGGACATCAAGCACCGCATCATGGAGTCGGGGCTGGCCCGCAAGCTCATCGGCGAGCGCAGCCCTACCCTGCGCGCCGATGTGATGACCGAGATTGAACTGCTGGTAGAAGACGACGAGCGGCTGGTGCCCGGCACCATCGTGATCCGTGAAGAGGCCCCCGACCGGGTGCTGGTCACCGCTCGCACCTATGAATTCGGCGATTTGGAGGTAACCCTGTGAACCTGCGCCCGAACGTGGACTTTATGGCCCTGCTGGCCGAGGCCGGTGTGCCGACCACCGAGCAGGCCATGGAGGCCGAGCTCAAAAAGGAGGTGGTGGCTGCTGGCTCCCTCATCACCAACGACAGCGATGTGAGCCCCTTCTGGCGGCTGGTGCGCGGGGTGGTCATCACCCCGGCGCTCTGGCTTATCCGCACGCTCTTGGCCGGCCATGTGCTGCCCAACACCTTTGCGGCCACCGCCACCGATGCCTATCTCGATCTCAAGGCCTGGGATGTGGACCTGACCCGTAAGGCTGCCCAGAAAACCCGGGGAGTGATCCACTTCGTCAAGGTGAGCCCCGGCGAGGCGGTCACCATCCCGGCCGATATCTGGATCACCACCGAGCGCATCAACGGCACCATCTACCGGGTGAAGCCGCTGCAGGCGGTGGTCAGTCCCGCCGGCGAGGCGGTGGCCAAGGTGGTCTGCGAGGCGGAGTTCGCCGGCGCGGCCTGGAATCTGGCCCCGGGCTATTACAACCTGCTAAGTGAACCGGTCACCGGCATCCTGTCGGCCCGCAACGATGACAAGGAGTGGATCACCACCCAGGGCGCCGATGCCGAGGGCAACGACGCGCTCGGCCTGCGCATCCAGAACCAGTTTTCAGCGGTGGGGCGCTACCACATCGACGCGATTTACCGCTCCATGCTGGCCAGCGTGGCGGGGATCCGGGCCGATCACATCTTCTTTGAGCATGAGGGGCCCCGCGGCCCGGGTACCGCCAACGCTTACATCCTGCTGGAAGTGGGCGCCACCCCGGCCAGCCTCATCAACCAGCTCAACGACTACGTGGGCCGCCAGGGCAACCATGGCCACGGCGATGATTTATTCGTGATGAGCATCCCCGAAACCCAGCACAGCCTCACCCTTGAGTTATGGCCACAAGCCAACCTCACCGACGAGCAGAATGCCGCGCTCAAGGCAGGCGCCGAAAGCCTGGTCAAGGCGGCGTTTCGCCAGTCGGCGGATTTCCCAAGCGTCACCCGCACCTGGCCGCGCTCGCGCTTCTCGCTCTCCCAGCTGGCCCGCGAGCTGCACAGCCAGTTCCCGCAGTTGCAGAGCCTCAAGTTTGCGCAAGATGACATCGTGTCGGGGCTGGCCATCGCGCGCCTGAGCACGCTGGAGGTGACCCTGCATGACTGACCCGACCCCGCTTGAACACGACCTGCAGGCGCCGGTGCTGCCCGATGCCAGCGCCCCCTGGTGGGAAGACGGCTACACCATCAGCCCGGCCCACGCCGAGCCCGGGTTTCTGGCCAAGGGGATCAATGCCTTCTGGCAACGGGTCAAGGGCTGGTTGTTGCTGCCGCTGGCCCAGCAAGACCCGCTGACCTGCTCGGCGTCCCTGCTGGCGCTACTCGCCTGGGAGCGGGACATCACCCGTTTCAACGGCGAGCCGCTCGAGCTTTTCCGCAAGCGGGTCAAGTTCGCCTTTGTGAACGCCCGGGACGCCGGCGAGGTGGCCGGCTTTAAGCGCATTTTCGAGCGCCTGGGCATCGGCTGGTGTGACGTCCACGAACGCCAGGCCGGCGCCCCCTGGGACGTCATCACCATCGAGGTGACCGACGGCGCCATCGCGGCCAACCAGAAACTGATGGAAACCCTCATTCAACACTATGGCCGCACCTGCCGCCGCTATCGCTTTGCAGTGGTGTATCCGGTCACCGGCACCCTGCGGTTCAGTCGTATCGACATGAACCAGCAGGTGTTCGGCGCGACACTTAAGAGGAACGCATGAGCCAGATCATTACCAACGCTTTCTCCCGCTACTGGCAGGAGTGCCTAGCAACCCAAGTGCCGGTGGTGCTCGATGAGTTCGTGCTGGCCAACGTGCCGGGGCTCGATCCCGAGGCGGCCATCAACCCGGACAGCGGGCTGCCGCCAGCGGGCCAGATTGTGCACCGGCACGCGGTGGATCAGCGCGGGCGCATCAACAACGATGCGGTGGCTTACACCATCGTGATGGACACCACGGTCGGCGATTTCAGCTTCAACGCCATGTACCTCATCAACAAGGCCACCGGCGTGGTGGGGATGATTGTGCACAAGGGGCTGGAAACCAAACTCAAGACCAATGAGGCCACCGGCCAGACCGGCAACAGCCTGGTGAAATCCATGCTGATGGAGTACGACCAGGCGGCAGAGGCCACCGCCACCCACGTGGACGCCAGCACCTGGCAAATCGACTATGCCGCCCGCCTGCGCGGAATAGACGACGACCTGCGCCTGCAGGCGCTGCAGTTCTTCGGGTCGGCCACCTTCTACGGTGACGGCTTCAAGCTGGTCAACGAGTCCGGGGTCTACAAGATGCAGCCCGGGGTGGCCTACGTGGGCGGCCTGCGGGCGGAACTGAACGAGGTCAAGAAGGTGACCCCGGGCGCCAAGCCGGTGGGGCTCTGGCTCGATATCTACCGGGCGGGCTCTTTGCTCGATGCCTGGGTGAATCACTTCACCCTTAGCTTAAGTGTGCCGGAGCTCACCGACTACCTGGACAGCAACGGCCATCAGCACCATGTGGCCAAGGTGGCCATCATCAATGCGGACGGCAGCGTCACCGACGTGCGCCGCAAGCGCACCATCGAGCTGACCGGGGACGTGGCCGGCAAGGGCATCCTGGAAGACGCCCAGGGCGTCACCATCGCGGTGGAGATCAAAGACGGCAGCCACCGCCACAAGTGGGGTGAGCTTGATCAGGTTCCGGCCACCGCCAGCCGCTGGCCCAGTTGGGCAGAGGTGACCAGCAAGCCGGACCTCGCGGCAGCCAACCATTCCCACCCCGGCTCCTGGCTCAACCCCATCAACTTGGGCACCGAGGATCTGGACACCCTCAAAGAGCCCAAGGTATATGCCCAGCACGCCAACGCCAACACCTCGGCGGCACGCCACTACCCGGAAAACCTGGCCGGGGCATTGATCGTCAGCAATGCCGCCGGCACCCAGCAGACCTACCTGGTTTACAACTCCAGCCGGGTCTGGCGGCGCGCGCAATACAGCACCGGGGCCTGGACGCCCTGGACGCGGGATTACAACACCGGCAATAAGCCCACCCTGGCCGAGCTGGGAGCCGCCGCCGCAAGCCACGCTCACCCATGGAGCCAGATCACTGGCGCGCCGGTGCAAGCAACTCGCTGGCCCGCCTGGAATGAGGTCACCGGCAAGCCTGGCACCATGCCACCCAGTGCGCACAGCCACCCCTGGTCGCAAGTGACCGGAGCGCCTGCCACAGCCACCCGCTGGCCCACCTGGAGTGAGGTCACCGACAAGCCCGCGACCATGCCGCCTTCAGGTCATACCCACCCGGCCTCACAGGGAAATGCCGACATTGTTGCCAGTGGCTATCAGCAGATCGGTACATACGCGCTGTTAGGCCGATTCAATTCAGGAGGGAAAATTTCACCTGGCCAAACCATCGCGGGATCAGCCCTCAGATTCAGTTCTGCAGAAGGCATTCTGTACGGTGGTTCTCCCGCAGGAACGTGGAAAGCGCTCGGGTATGCCGCCGGTGACCGTGATTACGGAAGCTGGAACGTCACCCTATTTATTCGCATTGCGTGAGGTCAAAGATGAATGTTCAAGTGTTATCAGTCAGAGCAGTGACAGCACAGGTTAACGCAGATGATGTGATTAATATGGAAGTGCTCTTTAGCCATCTTCCTGATTTCGTCCCATTTAGCGCCCGGAAAGACGATGCGGAAGAGCACGGCCGAGCGCTATACACCAGGGCGATGTTCGGGGAGTTCGGTGAAATCACCCTCATACCCCAGCCCCTACCGACATCGTCTGAAATGCAGGCCATGTTGGACGTGAGATTACAACTCGCAGCCACAGCGATGGCACCACTAGAAGATGCCCTGGCGCTGGGGATCATCAGCGAGGCCGAACGCGAACAGCTTAGCGCCTGGCAGCGCTACCGGGTCGCCCTCTACCGCCTCCCCCAAAGCGATGGCTGGCCAACCGAGGTCAACTGGCCAGAGGCGCCGCGATGAGCTGGACACAAGGGGCGCTGCGCTGGCCAGCCAGTACCGGCAGCGTACATACCCGCGCTCAGGGCGTGCTGGGTCAGCTCCCGGCAACCCAGGACAGCGCTATGGCGCGCCTGCAGGGTCTGGCAGAGCGGGCCCAGTACCGGCCCCATCCGCTCAGCGAGGCCGCCGCCGCGCTGGCAGGGCTGCGCAACGAGCTCGACCGCCTGCTGGTCACCGGTCGCTGCCTCACCGTCACCCCATACCAACACGGGGTCGGCCAACAGCAAGGCCAGCAGTTCAGCCTGGCCGCCCCCAACGCGGTCGCCACCCTGGCCGCCAAGCTGCAGGACGGGGCCGATCCCCTGCTGCCTACCGGACAACTGCATGCCCTCGCCTGGCTGGTCACCGGTAACAGCGCCGACGCGCTGGCCCGCCAGTTGGCCATCCTCTGCGCCGTGCTGCCGTTGCCGGAATGGTGCGCGACCCTGCGCCGGCTCACCGCCAACAATGACCCCATGAGCCAGCCCACCGCGGCCAAGGTACCGCGCTGGCGCGCCGATGAGCCACTGAGCTGGGCACCGCTGCGCCCTGCCCGTCTGGCGCTGGGGGCAGAACTGGCCCAGTTGGAGAGCCTGGCCCGGGACAGCCAGACCCCGATCGCCAAGCTGCAGGGGCTGGCGACGCGCCGCACCGACCGCCTGGCACACCTCGCCGAGGCCATGGCCGCGCTGGGTACCCTCTCCGGTACCCTCTGGCACTGGCAAGGCCAGGGGGATGCCGCCAGCCTTGCCACCCAGCTCGGGCAGAGCGCGCCACCCGACCACAGCCAGAGCATGACAGTCGGCGCCCTGCTGCTCTCCCCATCCCCGCTCACCTTCTGGCAGGAGTTAACCCCATGAGCCAAGCCATGCTGACCCTCGATGGCGAGCCCATCATCATGAAGTCGATGCGGGTCTCCGCATCGATGCAGTTTCAGGACAAGGACCAGAGCGGCCAGACCAGCTCGACCAGCAGCGCCGAACAGGGTGCCAAGGCCAAGGAGCTCGACATCTCCGGCCTCATCCCGTTCAAGGACGAGCAGATGTTGAGCCGGCTGTTTGAGCTGGCCGATACCAAGGGTACCGGCGGCAAGCGCCACGTCTACCGGGTCGGGTCGCTGCTGGCCAAGTCGGTGAAGGTGCGCCAGGCCAAGTTTGCCGGCCGCATCACCGCCAGCGAGCAGGAGGGGCTGCTGGCCTGGCAGGTGCAGTTCACCTTGAAGGAATTCAACTCGGTACCGGAGAAGCGCGAACAACGCTTACCAAAGAACGCCCCCACCGTGGGCCAGAGTACAGCCAACACCAGTGCCGCCAAGCCAGGCGACAAGGGGAGCGGTGAAGAAGAACAGGATCTGAGCAGCTTCGAGCGCTACGTGCTCAAACCGATGGATGACATGCTGGCATGAAACTCTCCACCTCACTGACTATCGCCGGCCGGCCGGTGCACCTCATCGACCACGACCTGGTGCTGGATCTCAATGCTGGCGGGCGCGCCGCGCTCACCATCGAGGGCAGCGCCAACAAGGGACAGACCTTTACCATGGACACCGGCTACAGCGGCGATCTGCGCCGCTGGTTCACCGGCTACGTGTACGACGTACAGCCCGCCGCCAATGGCGCCAGTAAGCTGTTGTGCCGAGAACTGGCCGGCTCCTTGGGTACTCGCCTGCCGGTCAGCCAACAGCATGCCACCCTGCGCGGTCTGCTGGCCTGGCTGACCGACCAGACCGGGCTGACCTTTCTGCTACCCAAGGGGGCCGACTATACCGACCGGCCGATCCCCAACTTCACCAGCGCCGGCACCGGCTATCAACTGCTCAATAACGCCGGCCGTGCCTTTCAGGTACCCGACTTTGTCTGGTACCAGCAACCCAATGGCGCCATCTTCGTGGGCAGCCATGCCGACAGCCGCTGGCATGACAAGGAGGTGACGCTTGATCCCGCCTGGCCAGGTCGTCAGGCAGGCGACACAATGACCCTGTCGCCGGTGCCGTCCATCCGGCCCGGCGCCATCATCAACGGAAAGCGGGTGATGCGGGTCCGCCTCAAGGGGGATGAGATGACCCTGACCACGTCCACCCAGGGCAAGGTCACCAAGTCACCGGAACGGCGCAAGATAGAGGGGGAGTTCCCGGAGCTCGCCGACGACATGCACCTGCCCAAGTTCGGGCGGGTCGAGGCCATCAGCGACAGCGCGACCGCTGGCCAGCTCAATGATCCTTTTCGCCCACGCTATGCGGTGGACGTGCAGCTGCTCGGCGAGGATGGCCAACCGGACAAGGCGGCCCCGCTCTATCGGGCCGTGCCGTTGCCGGTGCAGTTCGGCGGGCCTGAACAGGGCCTGCTGCAGTTCCCTATCGAGGGAACGCTGGTTGAACTGGGGTTCGCTTTCGGGCGGGCTGACCGGCCCTTTATCCGCACCGTGCTCGGCAGTGGCTGGCCCCTGCCGGACATCGCCCCGGGCGAGCAGCTGCAGCAGCAACGGGCCGAGGTGTTCAGCCGCACCGACACCGTGGGCAACCTCTCCCGCCACACCGACCGGCGCCTGCACGACCGCGCCCTGCAAATGCACCACCAGAGTGACGACTACCAGGGAGAACATGGCCAGCATCGGCTGCAGGTGGCCCAGCACAGCATCGAAGAGGTGGGCGGGCTCAAGCTCATCGAGGCGCTGGGCACCGTCGAGCTGCTGGCCGGGGATGATCTCACCCTGGCAAGTTTGGGCAACATGAGCCAGACCACTGCGGGAGATCTGGTCGAGGTGGTGGGACAACTGCGCCGGGCAGTTGCCGGCGAATTGCAGCACCTGGAGGCGCCCCTTTCGTGGATGGGGACCGAGAGCGTGAACATCTTCCAATTGCTGCTACAGCTGATGAACGTGGTGGAGCAGCTGGCCACGGCCACTGCCGGCCACACCCACGGCAGTGGGCCAGTGCCAGGTAGCAGCGCAGCCATGACAGGACATGGCCAACAGGCCAAACAGTTAGCCGGTCAGCTATCCCCCATCATCGAGTAAGCCACCAAGCAAAGAAGGTCCCACAGTGTGGGGCCTTCTTCTATCTGCCTGACAGCGCCTGAACATGGCCAGGGAATGGCGCCGCATGAAGAGGCAGCCATCGGGCAGCGCTGCATCATACGTGAAGCCTGCGCGCACTCACAGCCTCCCAGCACACGGCGGCGACGCCCACCGCCGCGTCTGCGTCACGGAATCCGCGCTCATCCGCTCCCGCCTGCGGGCTTCACCAGGAAAAATTTTTGCAAAAGTGGATTACCGCAAAACCATATGCCCAGACCGCGCCAGATAAAGGATCCGCAGAGCGTTGAGGATCTGAAAAGAAGGATCTTTTTTGCAGGGTTTTACAGTTTGAAGGAGGTGTGGATAGCCCCAATGAAAGCGTAAGTCATTGAATAAAATAGGATGGTCGTATTTTTCGTGGGGATCGGACCTATAAGAAAGGATCCGGTTCGCTGCAGGGGAACAGCGCGAAGGCTTTTTATTTCAGTGGGTTAGGCACCAGAAGTGGTTCATTGAGAACTGAAATTTTGAAGGTGCTCTGTGCCATTGGTAAGCCGATTGCCATACCCACGGAAAATAGGTTTTCGAACGAGCGCACCCACTAGACAGCAAGGTTATAGAGTCGGCCTAAATCGATCACCGAAATTTCTGTCGCCACTTTGTCGCCACTTTGGCACAAACAAAAAGGCCGCTATTGCTAGCGGCCTTTGTAAGTCTTTGATTTTAATGGTGCCCGAGGCCGGAATCGAACCGGCACGACGCGAACGTCGAGGGATTTTAAATCCCTTGTGTCTACCGATTTCACCACTCGGGCACCGCAATCGGTATCAAGCTCGCGTGGCGGGCTTGTCAATATGGAGGCACGTTCCGGAGTCGAACCGGACTAAACGGATTTGCAATCCGCTGCATAACCGCTTTGCTAACGCGCCATGCAAAAGAGAGAAACTCTCTATTGTCTGAATTTGGAGCGGGAAACGAGACTCGAACTCGCGACCCCGACCTTGGCAAGGTCGTGCTCTACCAACTGAGCTATTCCCGCATCGGTCTGGCTGACTGCCTGACTACGAGGACGCATTCTAGCGATGTTCCTCGCCCAGTCAACCAAAAATGTTTAATACCCTGATCGTTCGAGTGTTTTTTGCCCTTTTCCTGCCTTTTCAGCGCTCACGACCGTTTCCCTGCCCCAAGAACGGGGAAACGGTTCTTTGTGTCGGCAGCTCAGAACCGGGAGTGATAGCTGAGATCGCCCCAGGCGGCCTTCATGTACTGGAACATGGACCAGAAGGTGAGCACGGTGGCCACGTAGAGCAGCACATAGGCGAGCCACACCATCCAGATGTCGTACTGCCAGATGAGGCCGGTCAGCGACACCATCTGGATCATGGTTTTCCACTTGCCGATCCAGCTGACCGCCACAGAGGAGCGCTTGCCAAGTTCGGCCATCCATTCGCGCAGGGCGGAGATGATGATCTCGCGGCCAATCATGGTCATGGCGGGAATGGTCACCCAGATGGTGTTGTAGTGCTCGACGATCACCACCAGCGCCGCCGCCACCATGATCTTGTCGGCGACCGGATCGAGGAAGGCACCGAAGGCGGTGGATTGATTCAGCTTGCGGGCCAGGTAGCCGTCAAACCAGTCGGTCGCCGCCGCCAGGATGAAGACGATGGCCGCCGCCAGATAGGACCACTGGTAGGGAAGGTAGAACAGGATGACGAAGACGGGGATGAGCAAGATCCGAAAAAACGTCAGCAGATTAGGAATATTTGTCATTATTTTCAGCCACTTCTTGTATGCCGCTACATGGTAGCCCCAAGCCGATCACGGATGCAACCGGACAGGCGCCCGCCTTGGTCTATTAATCCATCAACAACCTCAGGATGCGGGCCATTATGGCATTTGCGGCCCCCCGGCGTCACGGCTCTTGTGTGCCTGGACCCTGAAGGAGATGAACCCGGGGTGAATGGTGTGACTCACCTCGCCTCTTGTCGATACCCGGGGCGACAGCCCCTGCTCGCCGTCTGGGCAAACAGGGGCAACACGGAGGTTCATCCCCCCTTCTCGGCTACCAATGGCTAGAGAGAGTGCAGGGCATCGTGGATGGACTGAGCCAGCTCCTGGCTGATGCCGGGCACCTTGGCGAGCTCCTCCACCCCGGCTTTTTTCACCTCCTGCAGACCGCCCAGATACTTGAGCAGCGCCTGCCGCCGTTTCGGCCCCACCCCCGGAATGTCCTCCAGGGTACTGGTGGTGCGGGCCTTCGCCCGTCTGGCGCGGTGGCCGGTGATGGCAAAACGGTGGGATTCGTCGCGAATGTGCTGGATGAGGTGCAAGGCGGGCATGTCCGCCGGCAGGTGCAGCTCTTCGTGACTCTCCCCCAGGATCAGGGTCTCCAGCCCCGCCTTGCGGGTCACCCCCTTGGCGATGCCTACCAGCAGCGGATATTTTCCCCCCAGAAACTCCAGCTGACGGGCCAGGATCTCCTCGGCGCGGCGCAGCTGGCCGAGGCCGCCGTCGATAAACAGCACGTCAGGCACCTTGTCCGGCTCCTGCTGCTTGCCAAAGCGCCGCTCCAGCGCCTGCTCCATGGCGGCGTAATCGTCGCCGCCGGTGATGCCGTCGATGTTGAAGCGGCGATATTCCGAGGAGAGCGGCCCCTCACGGTTGAACACCACGCAGGAGGCCACGGTGCGCTCCCCCATGGTGTGGGAGATATCGAAACACTCCATGCGTGCGATGGGGCGCTCGAGCTCCAGCAGCTCCTCCAGCTGATCGTAGCGGGCGGTGATGGTGCTCTTGTGGGCGAGCCGCGAGCGCAGCGCGGTCTGGGCGTTGATGGAGGCGAGCTTGATGAAGCGGGCCCGCTCGGCGCGGGTACGGCTCACCACCCGCACCTTGTAGCCCGCGGTCTGGCTCAGGGTCTCGGCGATGACGTTCTCGTCTTCGAGCGCCACGTCGAGCAATACCTCGCTCGGGATCTGCCGCCCCCCCTGCCCCGACAGATAGAACTGCAGCAGGAAGGATTGCACCACCTCGTCGAGCTGGGTATCGGCCGGCACTTTCGGGAAGTAGCTGCGCGAGCCCAGCACCTTGCCCTGGCGGATGAAGAGCACGTGGATGCAGGCGGTCCCCTGCTCGAAGGCCACCCCCACCACGTCGAGCTCGTCCAGCACGTTGCCGCTCACCGACTGCTGCTCGGTGACCCGGCGCAGGGCCTGGATCTGATCCCGGTAACGGGCCGCCTCCTCGAAGCGCAGATCGCCGCTGGCGGACTCCATCTTGCCCACCAGCTCGCCTATCACCTGCTGGTTCTTGCCCGCCAGAAACAGCTTGGCCAACTCCACCTGCTGGGCATACTCGGCCTCGCTCACCAGCCCGGCCACGCAAGGGCCGGCACAGCGCTTGAGCTGGTAGAGCAGGCACGGACGAGTGCGGTTGGCATAGACCGCATCTTCGCACTGGCGCACCGGGAAGATCTTCTGCATCAGGTGCAGGCTCTCGCGCACCGCGCCGCCGGAGGGGTACGGGCCGAAGTACTCCCCCTTCACCTTGCGGGCACCGCGATGGACGCCGATGCGCGGGTGCTGATGGGCGGTGATGATGATCCAGGGGTAGGACTTGTCATCCCGCAACAGCACGTTGTAGCGGGGCTGGTACTGCTTGATCAGGTTGTGCTCGAGGATCAGCGCCTCGGTCTCGGTGTGGGTGACCGTCACCTGCACGTCGGCTATCTGGCGCACCAGGGTGCGGGTCTTGATGCTGTCGACGTTGGCCCGAAAGTAGGAGGCGAGCCGTTTCTTCAGATCCTTGGCCTTGCCCACGTAGATGACGGTGCCGCCGCTGTCGTACATGCGATAGACACCGCTCTGATGGGTGACGGCACTGAGAAACGCCTTGCTGTCGAAGAGAGGTTCAGAGGAGGTCATGCTGGCTCCGGCAACGGGGATCGAGGTGTTGGGTCTGGGATATCGCGGCAAGCAGAAGATCGAAAGAGAGGCTCATCGGCAACTCGGCTCAACGGATGAAAGCAGAAGACGGCACAGAGCATACTGCGCCAGACCGGCAAAAAGCAAAAAGGCGGCACAGGCCGCCTTTGATGGCTACACGCCGCCCGTTACAGGGTGTCGGCATCCAGCATGCCATAGCGAATGGCCAGATGGGTCAACTCCACATCGCCATTGATGTTGAGCTTGCTGAACAGCCGGTAGCGATAGCTGTTGACCGTCTTCGGGCTCAGGTTGAGCTGCTCGGAGATATCGGTCACTTTCTGCCCCTTGGTGATCATCATCATGATCTGCAACTCGCGCTCGGAGAGGGACTTGAAAGGGTTCTCGTCGGCCGAGGCAAACTGGCTCAGGGCCATCTGCTGGGCGATCTCCGGGGAGATGTAACGCTGACCGGAGTGGACCAGGCGAATGGCGTGGATCATCTCGTCCGGTGCGGCCCCCTTGGTGAGATAGCCGGCGGCCCCCGCCTGCATCACCTTGGTCGGGAACGGATTTTCTGAATGAATGGTCAGCACTATGATGCGCACATCGGGTCGGATCCGCAGGATCTTGCGGGTTGCCTCCAGGCCGCCGATGCCCGGCATATTCATGTCCATCAGGATCACGTCGGGATGGTTCTGACGACAGAAAGTGACTGCGGTTTCCCCGCTCTGCGCCTCGCCCACCACCTTGATCCCGCGGACATCTTCCAGAATGCGTCTTATCCCTGTACGCACCAACTCATGATCATCGACCAGGAATACATTAATCACCCAAACACCCCGTTTTTTATCTCGTTATATGCCAGTTAGGGTTAACACGGCGTCTTGCATCATAACCAAACTCGTCGATTTGGCAAACCATGGCCGGGAAAAGTTTGAAAGTGCTCATAAATGACGTTTGTAATCAAATAATTATGTAAAGATTAAACACAAAAAACGGCGCCCGCAGGCACCGTTCAGAGTCATTTTTACTGTTGTCGGTATCAGTTCGCCAGCAGTGCGCGCACCTTGTCCAGATCGGCCTGGGTGTCCACCCCGACCGGCGGCGCCTCGAGGGCCTGGGCCACGTGGATCTTCTCCCCGTACCAGAGCACCCGCAGCTGCTCCAGCGCCTCTACTTGCTCGAGCGCGCTCGGCGCCCAGTCCACATAACGCTGGATGAAACCGGCTCGATAGGCGTAGATGCCGATGTGACGCTGGTAGTGATCGCCAATCTGCTCGCGGCTTGCGGCAAAACGATCACGATCCCACGGAATGGAGGCACGGCTGAAGTAGAGGGCGTAGCCATCCTGGTCGGTCACCACCTTCACGGCGTTCGGGTTGAACGCCTCTTCGGCGTCCTGAATTGGCACCGACAGGGTGGCCATGGGCGCGCTGGCGGCGGCCAGGTTGTCCGCCACCTGACGGATGATGACCGGCGGAATGAGCGGCTCGTCCCCCTGCACGTTGACCACTATGGTGTCGGCGGCAAAACCGTAGTGACGGCACACCTCGGCCAGCCGCTCGGTACCGGACTGGTGATCCTTCGAGGTCATGCACACTTCGAACCCGGTCTGGCCGGCCAGCGCCTGCTGCACCCGCTCATCGTCGGTGGCGACGATCACCCGATCGGCGCCCGACTGCAGGGCCTTTTCCACCACGTGCTGTACCATGGGCTTGCCATGGATGTCGGCCAGCGGCTTGCCCGGCAGCCGGGTGGAGGCGTAGCGGGCCGGAATGACGACGACGAAGCTCATGACGACAGCTCGTCGCTATTGAGCGGACGGGCGCGGTTCTCCAGCAGCACCGGGATCCCCTCCTCCAGCGGATAGGCCAGCTTGTCGAAGCGGCAGACCAGCTCATGCACGGACTTGTTATAGTGCAGCTTGCCCTTGCAGACCGGGCAGGCAATGATGTCGAGCAACTTGATGTCCAAAGCCAAAACGATACTCCTTCAACGATGTCGCGCCAGCGGCTTAATCACGCCGGCGATGGGTGTCGAACCAACCAGATGTTTCATGCGGGGCATGACAAGCCCCCTTCTCTCCCGCGCTGGCGAGCGAGATCAACCTTGTGCCTTGGTTGCGCCCTGCCCCTTCCAGCTCGCACCCAGCTTGTGCAGCAGGGTATCGAGCAGGGAGGCGGGCAACTCGGCGCTGACCGGCAGATACCACCAGTTGTCGAGGGCAAAGGCGCGGCACTTGACCGCATCCTTCTCGGTCATCAGCAGCGGCTTGCCGGCAAAGCGGCCCACCAGCTCGTCCCGATCGAAGGGATGGTGATCCCCGTAGGCCACCCGCTGATCCAGCTGGTAACCAAGCCCCTCGAGGGTGGCGAAGAAACGGGGCGGATGACCAATCCCCGCCAACGCGTCGACCGGACCGGCCAGCGGCGTGGTCAGCGGGGCCTCATCGCGTACCCGACGCGGGGAATCGGCCACCAACCTCATGGGATACTCTCCCCGCCCCGGCTCGCCGCCGTTGCAGATGATGGCGTCCACCCGCTTGAGCCGGGTGACCGGCTCGCGCAGCGGCCCCATGGGCAGCAGGCAGGCGTTGCCAAAACGGCGCGCCCCGTCCACCACCACCAGCTCGATGTCGCGGGCCAGCGCATAGTGCTGCAGGCCGTCGTCGGTGATGATGATGTCCACCTCACCGCTCTGCTCCAGCAGACGCACCGCATCGGCCCGCCTGGGCGCCACCACCACAGGGCAGCCACAGCGCCTAGCGATCAGTACCGGCTCATCCCCCGCCTGCGCCGTGGTGCTGGCGGCATCGAGCCGGTAGGGGTAATGGGGCGCCTTGCCGCCATAGCCGCGGCTCACCACCCCGGGGCGATAGCCGCGGGCCTGCAACTGCTCCACCAGCCAGACCACGACCGGGGTCTTGCCGTTGCCACCCACCGAGATGTTGCCCACCACTATGACTGGCAAGGAGGCACGATAGCCCTTGCGCCAGCCGTGCCGATAGGCGTAGCGGCGGGTGCCGCTGATGATGGCAAACAGCAGGGCAAAGGGGGCCAGCAACCAGCGCCAGCCACTCTTTGCATACCAGAGCCGCTCCAGCATCAGGCGTTGCCACCTGCGGTGGCATGGCCGAACTGGATGGCGCGCAGCTGGGCATAGGTCCCCTGCTGGGCCATCAGGGCCGCGTGGTTGCCGCGCTCGACGATATGGCCTTCGTCGATCACCAGGATCTCGTCCGCCTTCTCGATGGTGGAGAGGCGGTGAGCGATCACCAGCGAGGTGCGCGCCTTGCACAGCTCGTCGATGGCCGCCTGGATGTGGCGCTCTGACTCGGTATCCAGCGCCGAGGTGGCCTCGTCCAGCAGCAGCACGGGGGCATTGCGCAGCAGGGCGCGGGCGATGGCGATACGCTGACGCTGACCGCCGGAGAGCGACGCGCCGTTTTCGCCAACCACGGTGTCATACCCGTTGCTCATCTTGCTGACGAACTCGTCGGCGTGGGCGATGCGGGCCGCCTGCTTGATCTCGTCGAGGCTGTATTGCTCTTCCGCGGCGTAGGCGATGTTGCTCGCCACCGTGTCGTTGAACAGGTGCACGTGCTGGGAGACCAGGGCGTACTGCTTGCGCAGCTCGCTCAGGCGATAATCGCGGATGTTGACGCCGTCCAGCAGGATCTCCCCCTGCTCGATATCGTAGAAGCGGGTCAGCAGGCTGGCGATGGTGCTCTTGCCAGAGCCTGAGCGCCCCACCAGGGCCACCGATTTGCCTGCCTCCACCTTGAAGCTGACGTTGTGCAGCGCCGGGGTGTCCTTGGTCGGGTAGGTGAAGGTGACGTTGCGAAACTCGATCTCGCCGCGGGCGCGCTCCAGGGTACGGGTGCCGGTATCCTGCTCCGGCTCGGTATCGAGCAGGCCAAACAGGCTGTGGCAGGCGGTGATGGCGCGCTGGAACTGGTTGTTGACGTCGGTCAGGCTTTTCAGCGGCTTGAGCAGCATCATCATGGAGGTGATCATGACGGTGAAGGTACCGGCAGTCAGCTCGCTGCGCACGCTGTCGATGGTGGCCACATAGAGGAAGGCCGCCAGCGCGATGGAGGCCACCATCTGCACCACCGGGCTGCCGATGGCATCGGCGGCAACCATCTTCATGGTCTGCTGGCGCATGTTGTTGCTGACCTTGAAGAAGCGTTTCTCCTCCACCTTCTGGCCACCGAACATCAGCACCTCTTTGTGCCCCTTTAGCATCTGCTCGGTAGAGGTGGTGATGTCACCCACCGCCTGCTGGATGTGGCGGCTGATCTGACGGAAACGGCGGCTGATGAGACCGATGATGATGCCCACCACGGGCCCCACCACCAGGAAGATCACCGACAGCTGCCAGGAGTGCCAGAACATCAGGCCGAGCAGACCGATGACGGTCGCCCCTTCCCGCACCAGGGTGACCAGGGTGGTACTGGCGGCCGAGGATACTTGACTGGCGTCATAGGTCACCTTGGAGAGCAGGTGGCCGGTATTCTGACGGTCGAAGAAGCTCATCGGCATCGCCACCATGTGGTTGAATACCTGCTGCTGCAGGCGCATCACCACGTGGTTGCCGACCCAGGCCATGCAGTAGTTGGAGAGGAAGTTGGCGACGCCGCGCAGGGCCACGATACCCAGCACGAAGAAGGGCATCCACTTGAGCACGGTCGGATCATTGCCGTTGATCCCCTTGTCGATCAGCGGCTTGATGGAATAGACGAAGGTGGTATCCACGGCGGCGTAGCCCAGCATGCCGATGATGCCGCCAATCAGGCCAAGCTTGCGGTCACGGACATAGCCGAGCAGACGCTTGAAGACAGGCCAGCTGTCTTGTGAGGTTTCTTGTTGCATGAATAGCCGTTAATAAGGGAAATGACGGGCTATTCTAGCCAAAGCGCAGGATTACACCAAGCATCGCCAGCGCATGCCCATCGCCAAGACGGCAAATGACGGCCGTTATCCCAGCCAAGGCGCAGGATTACACCAAGCAGTGCCCATCACCAGAGCGGGAAATGACGGTCGTTATCCCAGCCAAAGCGCAGGATTACACCAAGCATCGCCAGCGCATGCCCATCGCCAAGACGGCAAATGACGGCCGTTATCCCAGCCAAAGCACAGGATTACACCAAGCAGTGCCCATCACCAGAGCGGGAAATGACGACCGTTATCCCAGCCACAGCCGGGTTTACGCTCAGCGCTCAGGCCAGAATGCAGGACGCCACCAGTCACCATTGCGACGAAACCAGGGGCCCTGCTCCCGCTCGGCACTGATCCGCAGCCCGTCCGCCGCAGGCTCGACCAGGATCTCCCCGTCCAGCCCGGTGACCCATTGCTGCGCCTCCCTGTAGCGAGCCACCACCTCGGGGCGGGGAAAGCCCCACTGGTTCATGAAGCCGGCGCTGTGTACCACATAGCGGGGGGCCACAGCCGCCACGAAGGGGGCCGTGGAGGAGGTGCGGCTGCCGTGATGGGGGCTTACCAGCAAGGTGCTGGCAAGCCCCTCCCCTTCCAGCGCCAGCAGCCGCTGCTCCGCCTGCCGCTCGATGTCGGCACTGAGCAGAATGCGCCGCGCCCCATCGCGGATCTGCAGCACGCAACCGTCGTTGTTGTGGCCGCCTCCCGGCTGCTGCGGCCAGAGCACTGCCATCTCGAGCCCCTGCCAGCGCCACTGCTGGCCACGCCGGCACAGGGTCGTGAAGCGGCCGAAGTCGAAGGAAGAGAGCTCGTGGCGTACCGGCAGGGCCTGCAGGATGGTACGCCGGTTGCCGGCGTGATCCCGGTCCTTGTGGCTGATGACCAGATAATCCAGCACCCGCACATCGAGCCGGTTGAGCAGCGGCAGGATCACGGCATCCGCCATGTTGTAACCGCCTGGGTAGCGATCGCCGGTGTCAAACAGGATGCCGCGCTCGCCCCGGGTGACCAGCACCGCCAGCCCCTGCCCTACGTCCAGCACCCTCAGCTGCCAGTGGGTCGGCGCCGGCCAGGCCGCCAGCAGCAGGGCCACGCCCCCCGGCAACAGCAAGGAACGACCGCCCGGCACATGCCAGGCGCACCAGAGCAGGCTCAGCAGGGCGGTGAGCGGCAGCACCCAGCCCGGCACCGGCCACCAGAGCTGCCACTGGCTGGCCAACCTCTCCAGCGCCCACAACACCCACTGCAGGCCGACATCGGCCAGCCAGAACAGCAGGTGGGCCAGCTCCCCCGAAAGCGGCGCCAGCAACACCCCGACCAGCGCCAGCGGTATGATGCCGATGCAAAAGAGCGGCAATGCCAGCAGATTGAGCAGCAGCGACAGCGGCGCTATCCCTTCGAACAGCGCCAGTTGCAGCGGCAGCAGCCCCAGCAGCAACAAGCCCTGCAGGCGGACGAGCCCGGGCTTGGCCTCCAGCAGGCTCGCCACCAGCAGCAGAGCCACCGCCAGGAAGGAGAGCCAGAATCCCGCCGAATAGAGGGCGAAGGGATCCCAGAGCGTGAGCACCACGAAGGCCCACAACCAGACGCGATGGGCCGGCCACTCCCGCCGTCGCCAGCGCAGCAGACTCCACACCAGCACCATGATGAGGGCCCGCTCGGTGGCCACCGCAAACCCGGCCAGCCAGCTGTAGAGGGCGGCAAACAGCAGGGCGAGCAGAATCGCCCCCCGCAGTCCGAACAGCCGCCCCAGCCACCAGCGCGATGTGCTGCCCCGAGATGGCGATGATGTGGGTCAGCCCGCTGCCGCGAAACAGGCTCCACTGCTCAGTCGTGATGCCCGCTTGCTCGCCGAAGGTCAGCGCCTCCAGCAACGGACCCTGGCTCAGATCCTGCCAGCTGGCAGCGGCCCGGGCCAGCCAGCGTTCGCGCAGCCCCGCCGGCACAGCTTCAATCTGGATCACCCGGCGCAAGTTGCCGGTGGCGGTGATCCCCTTGCCGAGCAGCAGGCGCCGCCCGTCCATCCCGGCCTCGTTGGCCAGGCCGTGGGCCGGCTTGAGGGAGACCTCCAGGGTCAGGCGACTGCCTGCCGTCATGGTGGGCAGCGCCTGGTAGGCATTGATGCGCACCAGGGGCGCCGGAGTGAGCACCTGCTCATCGAGCCTGTTCACCCGCAGCACCAGCCGGACAAATTTATCGCCCTCGGGTTCTGCACTTTGCAGTTGTGCGGTTATGATGTGGCTCGTTTTTTTGCCAAGCTGATCCAGCCAGGCAAGCCGGTAGTGCAAATTCCCCTGCATCCAGAGGATGCCGCCCAGCAAGAACAGCAGCCGCCAGCAGCGGTAACCGGCGAGGGGAAACGCGAGCAGCAGCATCAGGCCACCCCATTCCCATGAAGGCAACCATGGCCAAAGCAGTGAGGAGCTTGCCCCGAGGGCAAACGACAGCAGGCGCAGATCCATGGTGCAAGTATTTAGCAAGGTTTCAATATGCCCAAACGACTCATACAACGCTGGCTGCCTGATCCGGCGACACTCAAGGAACACAAGCACTTGCGGCTGTTTGGCAAGTTGCTGCTGGACGCCAACCTGTGGCACCTCAATCGCCGCTCGGCGGCCGGTGCCTTCGCGGTGGGGCTGTTCATGGCCTGGGTGCCGCTCCCCTGCCAGATGTTGCTGGCGGCCGGCGGCGCCATCGCCTGCCGGGTCAACCTGCCGCTCTCGGTAGCCCTGGTCTGGCTCTCCAACCCCTTCACCATGCCGCCGCTGTTCTACGGCGCCTACCTGACCGGCTGTCAGCTGCTGGGGCAATCCTCCCAGCACATCGAGATCGAGTTCACCTGGGCCTGGCTGGTGTCGGTGTTCGAGACCGTGGCCCCACCGCTGCTGCTGGGTTCGCTGGTGCTCGCCCTGCTCAGCTCCCTCATCGGCTACGCCCTCATTCGTACCTGCTGGCGCATCAGCACCGTTCGTCAGTGGCAGAAACGCAAGGTGGCCCGCGCATGCTGAATCGCTGGTTTGCCCGCTTCAAGATTGACCCCGATACCCTGCGCCAGCAGAAGTGGTTCGCCCTGTTTGGCGAGCGCCTGCTCGCCCCCGCCCTCTGGCAAGGGGGGCCGCGCGCCCTGAGCGGGGCGGTGGCGGCGGGCATCTTCGCCTGCTGGTTTCCCATCCCCATGCATTCACTCATCGCGGTCGGGCTGGCGCTGGCGTTCAGCCTCAACCTGCCGCTGGCGCTGCTGGCGGTCTGGTTCAACAACCCGCTGACCCTGCCCTTCATGTACCTCTACGCCTATCGCACCGGTTGTCTGGTGCTGCACAAGACGCCGGAGCCATTTCACCTCACCTGGACCCTGCACTGGCTGGAGCACGAAGCGGCTACCCTGGTGCCCCCCTTTCTGCTCGGCAGCCTGCTGCTGGCGGTGCTGACCGCTGCCAGCGGCGGCCTCCTCACCCTGCTGTTGCTGCGCCTCGGCAAGCTGGTCCGCCCCCGCTGATCTCACCCGCCTCGTCAGCCTCTGGCGCGCTGACGAGGCACTGCCTTGCCATCCCCTGACCCCGCTACCACACTCCTTGTAACCCGTTGTTTTTCGTCCCCCATTTGCCACAAGGAGCCCACCATGGCCGAACCGCTCACGCTGGCCCATGCCAGTGGTCATCCCCTCGCCCTGCTGCCAGCCATGGCCAATCGCCACGGCCTCATCACAGGGGCCACCGGCACCGGCAAGACTGTCACCCTGCAGGTGCTGGCAGAGGGATTCTCCCACCTCGGCGTGCCGGTCTTTCTGGCGGATGTGAAGGGGGATCTGAGCGGCCTTGGCGCCGCCGGGGCTGGCTCGGCCAAGCTGGATGCCAGGCTGGCCCAGCTCGGCATTCCGGCCCCCGCCTTTGCCGCCAACCCCACCCTGTTCTGGGATCTGTTTGCCGAACAGGGCCACCCGGTGCGGGCCACCATCTCCGACATGGGGCCCCTGCTGCTCGCCCGCCTGCTCGGCCTAAATGACACCCAGAGCGGGGTGCTGGAGCTGGTGTTCAAGGTGGCGGACGACGAGGGGCTGCTGCTGCTCGATCTCAAAGACCTGCGCGCCATGGTGCAGTTTGCCGGCGACAACGCCAAGTCCCTCACCACCCGTTACGGCAACGTCTCCACCGCCTCCATCGGCGCCATCCTGCGCAACCTGCTCACCCTGGAGAGCGCGGGCGGCGATCACTTCTTTGGCGAGCCCATGCTGGACATCCAGGATCTGCTGCAGACCGATGAGGCCGGCCACGGCCATATCAATGTGCTGGCCGCCAGCAAGCTGACCCAATCCAGCCGGCTCTATGCCTGCTTCCTGCTCTGGCTGCTCTCCGAGCTGTTCGAGCAGTTGCCGGAGGTGGGAGATCCGGACAAACCTGTGCTGGTGTTCTTCTTCGACGAGGCGCACCTGCTGTTCAACGACGCTCCCAAGGCGCTGCTGGAGAAGATTGAACTGGTGGTGCGCCTCATCCGCTCGAAAGGGGTGGGTGTCTACTTCGTGACCCAGAGCCCGGCCGACATCCCCGACAGCGTGCTGGGGCAGCTTGGCAACCGGGTGCAACACGCCCTGCGCGCCTTTACCCCGAGCGATCAGAAGGCGGTGCGGATCGCCGCCAACACCCTGCGGGCCAACCCCGCCTTCGATGCCGCCGGCGTCATCACCGAACTCGGGGTCGGCGAGGCGCTAGTCTCTCTGCTCGACGAGAAGGGACGACCCAGCATGGTGGAGCGCGCCTTCATCGCCCCGCCGGCCAGCCGCATCGGCCCCTTGAGCGACGCCGAGCGGCAGGCGCTCATTCAGGGCTCATTGCTGCACGGCCGCTACGAGACGCCGGAGGATCGCGAGTCTGCTTTCGAGCGGCTCAACGGCGACAAGCTGACAACCACTGGCGAGCAAGGCAGCGAGCCGTCATCCAACGGGGAAGGCGGCCTGCTCGATGCCCTCAATGGCATCCTGTTTGGCCGCACCGGCCTCCGTGGCGGCCAGCACGACGGCGTGGTGCAAACCGCCGCCAAGAGCGTGGCCCGCACCATCGGCAGCGAGGTGGGTCGCCAGCTGGTACGCGGCGTGCTCGGCTCCCTGTTGGGGGGTGGCAAGCGCCGCCGTTAAGGCCTAAGCCGAAAAATGAAAAAGCCCGCCGGGGAGACCCGGCGGACTTGTTACTGAGCGGATGGCGATGACTCGCTTACAACACCTTGGCGATGGCGTCGCACAGCGGATCTATGTTGGCACGGGTGATACCGGCCACGCTGATCCGGCCGGAGCCGACGATGTAGATGGCGAACTCGCTCTTGAGGCGCTCCACCTGATCCTTGGAAAGACCGGAGAAGGAAAACATGCCGTTCTGCTCGCGGATAAAGCTGAAGTCCTGGTTCACGCCGCGCGCGGCCAGTTTTTCCACCAGCAGCTCGCGCATCTCGCGAATGCGCACCCGCATGGCCGCCACCTCTTCCACCCACTCGGCATAGAGGGCCGGATCGCTCACCACGGCGGTGACGACGGCAGCGCCATGTGACGGCGGGTTGGAGTAGTTGGCACGAATGACGGTCTTGACCTGGGTGAAGGCCACATCAGCGATCGCCTTGGTCGCGCTGACCAGGGTGAAGGCACCGACCCGCTCGTTGTAAAGACCGAAGTTCTTGGAGAAGGAGCTCGCCACCAGCAGCTCGTCGTGGCACTCGGCGAAGATGCGCAGACCTTCGGCATCCTCTTGGATACCGCGAGCAAAGCCCTGATAGGCGAAGTCAAACAGCGGCAGCCAGCCGGCGGCGGCACTCTGCCTGGCCAGGGCACGCCACTGATCAGCGGTCGGATCGATACCGGTCGGGTTGTGACAGCAGCCGTGCAGCAGCACCAGATCGCCAGCCTGCGCCTCGGCCAGAGACGCCTGCATGGCGGCAAAGTCGAGCCCCTTGGTCGCCGCGTCATAGTACTTGTACCACTTGACGGTCAGACCCGCGGCCTGGAACACGCTGACGTGGTTGGCCCAGGTGGGATCGGAGATCCAGATGGTCTTGGCGAGGTTGTTGCGTACCACGAACTCGGCGGCGATGCGCAGGGCACCAGTACCACCCGGCGCTTGCGCCGTCTTGGCGCGGCCGCTGTTGACCAGCGCGGAATCCTGTCCGAACAGCAGTTGCTGCACGATGCGGCCGTATTCGATATTGCCTTCGATGCCGAGATAGTTCTTGGTCTTCTCGTCGGTCAAGAGCTTCTGTTCGGCTTTCTTGACGCAGTGAAGAATGGGGGTGGCGCCGGTCTCGTCCTTGTAGATCCCGACCCCCAGGTTGATCTTGTGGCTGCGAGAGTCGGCGCGGAAGGCTTCGGTCAAGCCCAGGATCGGATCCGCTGGGGCGGCAACAACCTTTTCAAACATGGTATTCCCTGTATTCCGTTGAGTTCGTTGGCTGGCAAAGCGTGTTGGCACACCGTCCGTGACACGCAAAACACGTGGCAAACAAAAGCGCTCACTGGCGAGCGCTTCGTCAACTCTTTATATCACCGTGCAGGATGGGGGAAAACCGCTTTTTCGGCCGGATCTGCGGCAATCTCAACCGATGGCATGCCACTGCGGCGCCAACGCGCACACCTCGGCAGACAAGCCACCATTGGACTCAACCAAACCGCTACAAACTGCTAACAATGAGCGAGGGATCCGGCTCGGCTCCCAGGGGCGGGAGTCAGTCAGCGGCAGGGCATAGGCCGTCATGATGGGAGCCAGCACGGTGGGCAGCCACCAGCTGGCCGGCCGACCCAGGCGCTGGGCCAGAGTCAGCACCCGATCCACCCCGCTCGGATCGAGAGAGGTGAGATGACTCCACTGCACCTGAGGCGGCAGCGCGGCGATCACTTGCTGCAGCGCCTGCTGCGCCGAGGCGGGAGCCCAGATCAGCAGGGTCCCTGCCGGCAGCACCAGCTCGGCAAAGGCACCGACGCTGTCGGTGGTGATCACCCGCAGCAGCTCCCCCTCCCCCCACAGGATCTTGCTGAGGCTGGCCAGGTTGCGCTCGGGCAGCGCCACCTCACCAAGCACCTGCAGCCAGGGGGCGGCATCGAGCAGGGTGCCGCCGCTGAAAAACAGGCTGAACGGCTGGGGGGCACGCAGGCGCACCTGTTGATCCGAACAGAGCCGGATCCCCTTGTCTTCGAAGTCGATCTGCTCGTTGGGGGTAAAGCTCACCTCGCTCTTGCGATAGAGCGCGGCCAGTACCCGCTCGTTGACCTGATCCGCCAGCTGCCAGCCCTGCCCATGGAGCCACTCCTCCGGGGTGGGCGGCGCCGTGGCGATCTCGGCCAGCGTCAGTTCACGGGTCAGGTAGCGGCGACCGGCGGGAGTGAGCTCATAGTGGTGGTTGCCCAGTGCCAGCAGCAGCTGGTTGTCCTTGAGCAGGCCCAGCAGGGGTTGCCACTGGCGGGCGCGGACCACCGAGGTGGGGTTGTCCAGCAGCTGGCGGGCCAGCTCCCGCCACTGCGGGTGACTAAAGTCGATCAAGCGTCATCCTTCCCTGTCTGCCGAACATCCTGCAACGAGCTGAATAATCTAGCGATTCGCTGGCCGGGAGCCAAGTACAGAAAAGAGACAACGTGAAGTGACGCAAGTCAAAGAGGGCAAGGAGAGGATCATCAACAGAGGAGAACAGAAAAATCAGGTGGGAAGCAGATAAAACAAAACGGCCAAGCAAGCTTGGCCGTTCATCAACTAAATCAGCGCAGAGGCTAAATTAGAAGTTGTATTGCAGGGCAACGGTCCACTCGTCGTCCATCTTGTCGATACCCTGGATCTTGTACTCGGTGTAGGCTTTCAGCTTGGAAGTGAAAGCGTACTGTACGCCCAGCAGGGTTTCGTCAACGATGTCTTTGTACTCAGCACCAGCGGTGTTGGAAGCAGCTTTACCTTCAGTGAAGTTGTAGCCGGCCAGGAAGGTCCAGGCATCAACGTTGTAGGAAGCAGCCAGCTCGTAACCACGGCCCTTGTCCTTGTTACCACCGGTGGTATTGTCGTAGCTCAGGTCAGCTTGAGTGTAAACACCGGCGAAGTAGAAACCGTTGATGGCGTAGTGTGCACCCAGTGCCCACTCTTTCTTGTCACCAGTTTTGTTGGTTGCAGTGCTTTCCAGATCGGAGTAGGAGTAACCTGCGTTCAGACCCAGACCGAAGTCGAAGTCATAACCGGCAGCCGCGGCATAACCGTAGTTACGCTTAACATCCTTGCCGTACACTGCGTTTTCTTTGATGCCCTGACCTACGTCAGTAACCTTGACGGCCTTGTCGTCGTTGGTTTGATAGGACAGTTTGCCTTTGAAGCCACCGTAGGTGTTGGAGTAGATGATCTGACCTTCTTGACGACCGTCATAGAAGTTACCTACGTCGCCCCACTCGTTGAAGATATCGGTCGGTTCCAGCACGTCATAGAACGCGGTATCGGTCTGACCGAAGATGATCTTACCGTACTGGGTGCCGTCGAAACCAACGTAGATGTGACGGGAATCGAACTTGTTGGCGGAGTTTTCAGCAGAAACTTGCCACTCAGTCTTGGCGATACCGGACCAGGTGTTGTTCAGGGCAATCTTGCCGGACCAACCCAGACGGGAAGAACCAACCAGCTCGCCATCAACGTCTTGGTAACCAGCAGCAGTGCCTTTAACAGGAACAATATTGCCAGTCTCAGTATCAAGCTTGAAGGAGTCGTCAGTACCAGCTACAGATTTGTTGTGGTCACCGTAGTAGTTAGCCTGTACGCGGCCGTATACGTCAAAAGTGGTACCGTCTTTGTCATAAACCACTGCAGCGTTAGCGGCGGATGCAAACAGAGCCGGGATAGCAATAGCCAGAATTGTCTTTTTCATAGTTTCCAATGCCTACTGTAATTAAACACTAAGTCGTTGTTATTCCCTGTGTTAGCGATGTACTTTGCATCACTATGGCGCCGAGACTAGCACCGGGTTTTCCAATCCGCAATGAAAAAACTTGGAACTTTTTACGAAAAGCATAGTCACAGCGAAAAAATTGTGACCTGAATCCCACATTGTTTGCACGCCATGGGAAAACGTTTACAGCGATAACCGCTGGCAAAACTCGACCGAATTGGTGATTTATCACACAATAACGACGACTCGCCTTATAAATAGAAGAAGAGGTCGGATCTGTGCGTTGCCACACACCTCGACCCGGGTTGCCGGTTGCAGGTATCCTGTCTTCCTTCACCCTGCGCAACGGTCATTTTCTTCATGCTGTCTACCCGTCTCAAAACCACCATTCGCAATACCTATCGGCAAATAGCCGATGGTTTACCCGGTTTTGTGCCGCGCAAGGAGCAGAATTTTCTGGTGGCCGAAATAGCCAAGACGCTGACCGGGGAGTATGACAAACAGCGTCGCATCCTGGTGGCCGAAGCCGGCACTGGTATCGGCAAGTCCCTCTCCTATGCTCAGGGGGCCATCCCGGTGGCACGGCTCACCCAGAAGAAGCTGGTGATCTCCACCGCCACCGTGGCGCTGCAGGAGCAGCTGATCCACAAAGACCTCCCCTTCTATCATCGCCACAGCGAGCTGCTGTTTCGTTTCATGCTGGTCAAGGGGCGCCAGCGCTACTGCTGCGAACACCTGCTGGAGCAGGCCGCCAGCGGCAGCGAGATGGCCAACTTCGAGTTTGACTTCGGTGCCCTCAGCAAACACAAGCCGTCAGACGCCGACAAGGATTGCTATCAGGCGTTGTGGCAGGCCTACACGGAAGGCAAGTGGGACGGTGATCGGGACAACTGGCCCAAGCCCATCAACGATAACTGCTGGGATCGTATCGCCGCCGACCGCCACACCTGCAACAAGGCGCTGACTCATCATCAACACTGCCCCTTCCACCGCGCCCGCAACGACATGGATGCGGCCGACGTGCTGGTGGTCAACCACGCCCTGCTGCTCTCCGACCTCACCATGGGTGGCGGCATCATACTGCCGCCGCCGGACGAGTGTCTCTATGTGCTGGACGAGGCCCATCACCTGCCCACCATAGCCCGGGATCACGGCGCCGCCTCGGCCAGCGTCAAGGGCTCACGCCGCTGGCTGGAGAAGCTGGCGCAGGGGGCAGGCAAGCTGGCCAGAACCCTCAACAAGGAGAGTCTGCTCGATCCCCAGCTCAAGCTGCAGGACGCGCTGGCCTCCCTGCAACCGGATCTGAAGGCGCTGGAGCAGTGGCTCGCCGCCAACGACCGCTTGTTCAATGAAGAAAAACACCATCGCTTCGCCGATGGTGTCTTGCCCGACCCCCTGCCCATGCTGGCGGAGAACCTCAAGGAGGCGAGCAAGAAGGCGCTGCGGGCGCTGGACAGAATGCAGGGGGCCATCGGCGAAGCGCTGAAGGATGGCGAGATCCGTCGCAAGGATGCCGAACCCCTGCTGGCGGAGAGCGGCTTCTATCTGCAGCGGCTGGAGGGTTTCTGCGCCCTGTGGGAGATGCTGGGGCGGCACGTGGCAGAGGGCAAGACGCCGCTGGCCCGCTGGATGGTCAAGAGCGATGACGGCGACATCTGGCTGCACGCCTCCCCCATCGAGGTGGGCTACCTGCTGGAGGAGTGGCTCTGGTCCAGGTGTCTTGGCGCCGTGCTGGTATCGGCGACCCTGACAGCCCTCTCCTCCTTCAGCTATTTCCGCCACCAGGTGGGGCTCAAAGAGCACGACGGTACCCGCTATCTGCGCCTGCGCTCCCCCTTCGATTACCAGAAGGCCGAGCTCTATTTGCCCAAAATGGAACACGAGCCCAGTGCCCCCGCCTTCACCCAGGAGCTCGTCAGCATCCTGCCCCGTCTGCTGGCCGGCAAGGAGGCGAGCCTGGTGCTGTTCTCCTCCTACCGGCAGATGAACGAGGTGGCGGTGGGTTTGCGGGCCAAGGGACTCTCCCTGCTGGTGCAAGGGGAAGCCTCCCGCAACGCCCTGCTCACCCTGCACAAACAAAAATGCGATGGCGGCCAGGCCAGCATACTGTTTGGCACCGGCAGCTTCTCGGAAGGGCTGGATCTGCCCGGTCACTACCTCACCAACCTGGTGATCACCAAGTTGCCGTTCGCGGTCCCCAACTCGCCGGTGGAAGAGGCCACCGCCGAGTGGGTCGAGAAACGGGGGGGCAATCCCTTCTTGCAACTGACGGTGCCGGAGGCGTCGCGCAAGCTCATCCAGGCCTGTGGTCGCCTCATTCGCAAAGAGGCGGATAGAGGCCGGGTCACCATTCTCGATCGCCGTCTGCTGACCAAACGCTACGGCAAGGGGCTGCTCGATGCCCTGCCGCCATTTCGACGCCGGATTGAGTAGGGCCGAGGTTGACCAAGGTAGCCAACCCCACTGGCCCGATGAGTTTGCATCGGGAAAGCACGAGCCCAGACGCGACAGGGGCGCCATAAACGCCTATTGCCGCCCTCTGGCAAACCTGCAAAAATGAGCCCCTGTTTTTCAGTGGGCACTCGCCTGACTGTTCAAGGAGATGAAATGAAACTGACTGTTCTGGTGCCAGCCCTGGCTGGTCTGTTGTGGGCAGGTAGTGCCCTGGCCGATGCCCAACTGGAAGTGAACAACCCCTATGTGGTGCAGCTGATCGATGGCCAATCCATCAATCCCAAACTGCTCGACAAGACGAGTACCTATCCTATCAAAGCCGGCAAGCACCAACTGGTCGTCGCCTTCGAAGGCAACTACTCCAGCCGCAGCGACACCAAGCTGGTCACCGCCGAGCCGCTGGTGATCAACTTCACCGCCGCCGACAACCAGAAACTGGTACTGGACTACAAGAAGCCACGCAACGAATCCGAAGCCAACCAGTTCGTCAAGGAACAGAAAGTCACGCTCAAAGACAAGAGCAGCGGCCAGGTCGTCGCCACCGAGCAGTTCGTGCTGCCGAAGGTGGAAGGCTTCCAGCTGACCCGTGACTATCAGCAGGAGCTGATCAACATGGGCAAGGCGTTCAACCAGCCCAAGACTGTCGCTGTCTCTACCGCTGCCGTCATGGCCGCCAACAGCGCCCCGGTTCAGGTCGCCCCGAGCAAGGCCCAGAGCAATCCGGAAGCCCTGACCCAGCTGCAAAACTGGTACAACAAGGCCGATGCGGAGACCCGCAAAGCCTTCCAGATCTGGGTGATCCAGCAGCAGTAATTGCATCTGTTCGTCCCGAATTATCGGGCATGAAAAAGGGGAGCCTGGCTCCCCTTTTTCATATCTGCCCATTTGCCAAGGCCCAGCCTTCATGTCACTGCGCATCTTCCATCACCCCCTCTACTCCGCCCTGACCCTGCCAGCGCGCCATCGCTTTCCGCTGGCCAAATACCAGGCGCTGTTCGAACAGCTGGGAAACCTGGGTTATCCGCTGGCAGAGGCCGCGCCCGCCAGTCGCACCCAGATAGAGAGAGTGCACGATGCGGCCTATGTGGGCGCGGCCCTCACCGGCACCCTGGATGCAGGCGCCATTCGCCAGCTGGGGTTTCCCTGGTCCCCCGTGCTGATTGAACGCACCCTGCGCTCGGTGGGGGCCACCCTTGCCGCCAGCCGCCACGCCCTTGCGCAAGGCTGCGGCCTGCAGATCTCCGGTGGCTATCACCACGCCCACCGAGACGTTGGCAGCGGCTTTTGCCTGTTCAACGATCTGGTGATCGCCGCCCAGACCTGTCTGGACGAAGGGCGCTGCGAACAGGTATTGATCGTCGATCTCGATGTCCATCAGGGGGATGGCAGTGCCGCCCTGTGCCAGGGGCGGCGCGACATCATCACCCTCTCTCTGCACGGGGAGCACAACTTTCCCCGCCACAAACCCGCCTCCCACATGGATTTCCCCCTGCCAAGCGGCATGGAGGACGATGCCTACCTCACCACGCTGGCAGAGGCGCTCAATCTGGCGCTGCGGCTCTACGCCCCCGATCTCATCCTTTATCAGGCCGGCGTGGACGTGCATCATGCCGACGAACTCGGCTATCTCGCATTAAGTGATGAGGGGGTGCGCCAGCGCGATGCCATGGTCTTTGACTGCGCACAACGGCACGGGCTGCCCATTGCCGCCGTACCGGGCGGCGGCTACCGGCGTGACTGGCAACAGCTGATCCCACTGCATATGTCCTTGTTTGAAGAGGCGAACAAACGCTACGGCTAGCCGTTGAGCTCTGCCTGGCCACCGTTGCAGACAACAACAAGGCGGCCCCTGGGCCGCCTCTGCTCTATATGCGTGCCATCCAGCCCCCTATCGAGAAGCGAGGATGGTGTCCTGCCGCCGACCACAGTTCAGGCGTGGGCCACCGGTGTCGAGTGTTTCCCCATGGGGCGCAGCAACATCAGCAGGTAGAGCAAGGCCACACCGGCGATCATGATGAACAGCAGATTGTCCGAAAGGTGCTGCATCAGGAGCGCGGTATAGGCCGGGCCGAGCAGGCTGCCAATGGTGTAGCTCAGCAGCAGCGCCTGGTTCATGGCCACCAGCTGATGGTGCTCGACCTTCTCGCAGGCCCACGCCATGGCCACCGGATAGAGGGTAAACCCGGCGGCGCCCAGGATGAACAGCGCCGGCCCCATCGCCACGCCGCCGAGCATGGCCCCGCACCCCAGGATCACCACCAGCACCTGCACCCGCAGCACCGGCAGGCGACCAAACCTGTCCGCCAGCCGACCCACCGGCCACTGCCCCAGGATGCCGGCACTCACCATCACCGCCATCCAGTAACCAATGCCGGCATCGCTCACCCCCTGATGGTTCAGGTAGAGCGGCATCAGGCCGTAGAGCGACCCCAGCACGATGCCGGAGATGATGCAGCCGTCGACCCCGAGCCGTGCCTGACGCAGCCGCAACATGGGCCAGACCCGGGTTGAGCCCTGCGCTTCGCTGCGCTCACTGACGATACGGGTGAACAACAGCGGCAGGATAGCCGCCAGGATCAGCCCACTCGCCCAGGGCAGGACATCCATCAGGCCGGTCGGCAACTTGCTGACCAAGAGCTGGCCGAGCACAGTGCCCAGGTAGTAGACCATCATGTAGGCGGCCAGCAGACGGCCCCGATTGTGCGCGTTGCCGCTGCACATCAGCGCGCTCTCCACCACCACCCAGATCATGGCGCAGCCGATACCGGCGATAAATCGCCAGCCGAGCCAGCTCCAGAAATCAAGGGTAATGCCGAGCCCGACACAACCGGCGGCAAAGAGGGCGGAGGCCAGGTAATAGCTGCGGTTAAAGCCGCAGCGCCTGATCAAGGTGCCCGCCAGCAGGGTGCCCAGCAGGTTGCCGCTGAAATAGGAGGAGCCGACCATGCCCACCTGCCAGGTCGGCAGCTGTTCATGGGCAAGCCAGAGCGGTACCAGGGTATTGAGCACCGCGATGGAGAGGGTCAGCAGCAGCAGGCCACAGAGCAATAACAGCACTGGCCGGGTGTATATGGTCATGGGTAAAACCGCGAGGAGAGTCAAAATGCGAGCGCATCATGCCACCGCCAATGCCATTGTCAATCGGCACTGGAAGCAGGATCGCAAGGTTTTATCGAATGCTGCTGGTGCGGTGCAGCACGGCACCGTTCGGCGCCTAGCTTATCCCCTTGATTCATCGACTCTTTGGCCATGATGACGGGCAGATGCCGGTTGCCTGTCGGCCTCTTCTCAATCCTGGGGGCCATAACGAGAAGAGGCGACCCCGGGCCGCCTCTTCTTTATATACCTGGCACAAGGCCGGTCAGCGCTGACGCTTCTTGGCGTACTTGCGGCGGGCCCGCGCCTGGCGCTCCTCTTCCCGCTCCGCCTTCTCCTTGGCCTTCTGTTCGGCCTCGGCATCGGCCTCCACGATCTCGCTGCTCACCATCTGCGGGGTCTCCAGCGAGATGCGGCCCAGCAGGCCAGAGCGGAACTCGTTGACCAGGATCTCGGACGCCTTGTGCAGATCCGACAGCCCCCCCTTGCGCATGAAGCCGCGCTGACGGGCAATGAGATCCAGCAGCTCGATCTCGGTCTCGGGCAGCGCGTCAATCTGATAACGCGCCTGGATCCGCTCCGGATAGGCCTTGAGGAAGTAGTCCGCGGCGAACATGGCGATGTCCGCGTAGTCATAGACGGTGTCCTTGATGGCGGCCGTGATGGCCAGCCGATAACCGCAGGAGGGCGGGTTGAGTTTGGGCCACAAGAAGCCCGGGGTGTCGGTCAGGATGACGTTGTTGTCGAGCTTGATCCGCTGCTGGGACTTGGTCACCCCCGCCTCGTTGCCGGTGCGGGCGATGATGCGCCCCGCCAGGGTATTGATCAGGGTGGATTTGCCCACGTTGGGAATGCCCATGATCATGGCGCGCACGCCGCGCAGCTCCAGATTGCGCTCCGGCAGCATCTCGTGGCAGAGGGTCAGCAGTTGCTTGATCTTCTCCGGCTCCTGCTGGGTCAGGGGCAGCGCCTTGATCCCCTTTTCCTGTTCCATGTGGGCCACCCACAGCGCGGTGATCTCGGGGTCAGCGAGATCCGCCTTGTTGAGCACCTTGATCACCGGAGTATCGCCGCGCAGCTCGGGCACCAGCGGGTTTTCGCTGGAGAAGGGGATGCGGGCGTCGAGCATCTCTATGATGACATCGACCTGGGGCATGACCTCGGCAATCTCTTTGCGGGCCTTGTGCATGTGGCCGGGGAACCAGTTGATGGACATATCCGTTACTCTCATCTAGGGACTGCGGGCGCGGGCTTGCGGTGGCGCGAGCGGCGGGCGATGGCGGACGCAGGGCGTCGCAAGGGGGCGCATTTTACCTGCACCCGCCCCGATTTGACAGGCCATTCTAGCCGCCAGCCGGCAAACCGGCCAGATTTTCGCCCACCCCCTCCCCTCGTCAGCCGATGTGACCGGCCCCGGCTATTGATAGATAAGTGATTGATACAACATAACATTCACGCAACACCTTCATCGGATTGTCATCCAGTTTCACTAAAAGTGTCATCTGCGACCTCTAGGCTGCGCTCAGGTTTTACAAGGAGCGAACCCCAATGAGAAAGATGGCAGGACTTGCATTGATGATCGGCGCCGCCCTGGCCGCCGGCTGCAACTCCAACAACGACAGCAGTGCGCCCGAGCCCGGTGCCAAGAACGTGATCTTCTTCCTCGGCGACGGCATGGGTCTCAACACCCTGACCGCCGCCCGCATCTACGGCGTCGGTGAAGAGGGCAGCCTCACCATCGATACCCTGCCGGAGACGGCCTTCATCAAGACCTTCTCCCACGACGCCCAGGTGACCGACTCGGCCCCCTCCATGTCCGCCTACATGACCGGGGTCAAGAGCAACAACGGTGTCATCAGCATGGACGGCGATGCCACCCAGGAGAACGACTGCAGCAAGAGCGCCGGCAAGCCGGTCACCACCTTGCTGGAGCTGGCCAAGGCCGCCGGCCGCGGCACCGGCGTGGTCACCACCACCCGGGTGACCCACGCCACCCCGGCCGCCACCTATGCCCACCTCTGCAACCGGGATCTGGAAGCGGACATCGCCGCCCAGCTGGTACCTGGCGGCGCCGGTTACAACAGCGCTCTCAAAGAGGGTGTGGACGTGGTACTCGGCGGCGGCAGCAGCTTCTTCCTGCCCAAGGCCGACAAGGGCAAGCGCGAGGATGGCCGCAACCTCATCGACGAGATGAAGGCCAAGGGCTACCAGTTTGCCGCAACCCTGGACGAGCTGAACCAGGCCGATGCGAGCAAGCCGCTGCTGGGGCTGTTTGGCTCAAGCCACATGAAATATGACCTGGACCGACCCGCCAGCGAGCCCTCCCTGACCCAGATGACCCTGGCCGCCATCAAGCAGCTCAAGGACAAGAAACAGGGCTACTTCCTGATGGTGGAAGGGGGGCGCATCGACCATGCCCTGCACGACACCAACGCCAAGCGTGCCCTGCAGGACACCCTCGCCTTCGACAACGCCATCAAGGCGACCATCGACGAGGTGAAGAAAACCGATCCCGAGCTGAAAAACACCCTGATCGTGGTCACCGCCGACCATGACCACACGCTGGTGCTGAACGGCTACGCCAAGCGGACCGGCAAGACCACCGCTGACAACCCAGGCGTACTCGGGCTGGTGAAGAACTACGAAACCGGCGAACCGAGCAAGGATGCCGACGGCATGCCCTACACCATCATCGGCTTTGGCAACGGCTACAACCGGGTGGATGGTCCGCGCAGCAGCGTAGCGCCGCTGGACGACGCCACCGTCTCTGCCAACGACTATCACCAGGAGGTGGTGGTCAAGGTAGGCGAGATAGGCAACGAGACTCACGGCGGCACCGACGTCTTCCTCGGCGCCATCGGCCAGGGAGCGGAGAGCTTCCACGGCTCACTCGACAACACCGCCGTGTTCGGCAAGGTCAAGGCTGCGGCCGGGCTGTAAGGAGCATTCCCATGAAAAGCGCCATGAAACAAAAACTGCATAAAACCCTCGTCAGCACAGCCCTGCTGGCCGCCCTCGGCGGCGCGGCCCAAGCACAGGCCAGCGACGCCAAGAACGTCATCCTGTTTATCGGCGACGGCATGGGCCCCACCGTGCTCACCGCCACCCGCCTCTACAAGGTGGGGGAAGAGGGCAATCTGGAGATAATGAAGCTGGCCCGCAGCGCCCGCATCAAGACCTTCTCCAACGATGCCCAGACCACCGACTCGGCCCCCTCCATGGCGGCCTACACAACCGGGGTCAAGATGAACAACGAGGTGATCGCCATGAGCAGCGACACCAAGGCCGTCGCGCCCGGCAAGGACCTCAACGGCAACAAGGGCATCAACAACTGCACCAGCGACAACGGCAAGCCGGTGCCCACCATTCTCGAGCTGGCCAAGGCGGCCGGCAAGTCGGTGGGAGCCGTCACCACCACCGAGCTGACCCATGCCACCCCGGCCGCCACTTACTCCCACATGTGCCACCGGGATGCCGCCTACGCCATCGCCGAGCAGGCGGTACCGGGCGGCGCCGGCTTCAACACCGCGCTGGGGGATGGAGTCGATGTGCTGATGGGGGGCGGCGCCAACCACTGGACGCCCTACAACAGCACCAGCAACAAGGGGGGCCGTGCCGACGGACGGGATCTCACCGCCGAGCTGACTGCCCAGGGCTACCGCTACGTCACCACCAAAGAGGAGCTCTCTGGCGTCAACTCGGGCAAGGTGCTTGGGCTGTTCAGCGCCAAGTCCCACCTCGACTACGAGCTGGACCGGGTCGCCAAGGGGGCGGCAAGTACCCAGCCCTCCCTCTCTGAGATGACCGCCAAGGCGATCGATCTGCTCAGCCAGAACAGTCAGGGTTACTTCCTGATGGTGGAAGGGGGTCGCATCGATCACGCCCTGCACGGCACCAATGCCAAGCGCTCGCTCACCGACGCGGTGGCGCTCGACGAGGCGGTCAAGACGGCGCTCGGCAAGGTGGATCTGAAAGATACCCTGATCGTGGTCACCGCCGACCATGACCACACCATGACCATCAACGGCTACTCCGCCAAGGGCAACAAGGTGCTGGATCTGGTGAAAAACGGCGACGGCTCGACCCAGAACGACGTGGATGGCAAACCCTTCACCACGCTAGTGTTCGGCAACGGCCCCAACCGCGCCGACGTGCGCCCCACCCTCACCAGCGATCAGGTGATGGCGGACGACTACCTGCAGGAGACCGGGGTCAAGCTGGGCTCCGAGACCCACGGCGGCGGCGATGTGATGCTGTTTGCCGACGGCGCCGGCAGCAGCCGCTTCAAGGGCACCCTCGACAACACCAAGGTGTTCGGCAAGCTCAAGGAGGCGCTCGGTCTGTAAACGGCAGGGCCCGGCCAAGTGCCGGGCCCTGCTCGCTCGAGCGAGACGGCATGATGCGATATTTATTACCCTTGTGGCTGCTCACCAGCAGCCTCTCTTTTTCCCTCCTTGCCGAGGAAGTCCCCGATCTGGCCGCCCGCATCCGCTATCAGGACAGGGTGACCAGCAGCGACGGCATCAGCAAGGAGAGCCAGTGGCAGGAGAAGTGGCTGCGGGTCGGCGACCAGGTGTGGAGCCAGCGGCTCATTCCCCTCCCTCTGGCCCGCGCCTACCACGCCGCCCACGATGCCACCCCGGGCCACAAGCACTTTACCCACCAGATGGCGGCGCGCTGGGTGACCCGCAACCAGCAGGATGAGTTGCAACTGCGCTACGCCGACAACTGGCACAACCAGCTGGTGGAGGTACCGGAGGAGGAGTATGGCCAGGTGGCCTTCAAGCCCGACTGGCCCAGGATCCGCCACCTCATCAACCCGGCCCTGCTGCAGGAGATGACCCCCCTCGACGAGCCGGCTCCCGAGCAGGCCCGCTGGTATGAGAAGCTCGAGGGCAAGCAGCGCACCCGCATCCTCTGGTCGAGCCGTTGGCAGCTGCCGCTGGTGGTGGAGTCGGCGAGCCTCGACGGCTATCGCAGCTACCGGATGGAGGTGACCCTCAAATCCCTGCCCAAAGCCCTGCCCTGGCAGCAGCTGGAGGGCTACCAGACCCTGGATCTGCGAGATTTCTTCGACTGACGGGACGCCCCGAACAGGGTGGGCTGACTTGTGCCGACGGGGTGGTACACTCTGGGTACTCATCCCGGATCAGGTCTGCCATGCGAATTTCCGCTCTCCTGCTGCTGTTTTGCTCCCTGCTTTTTTCCGCCCTGCCGGCCCGGGCCGTGGTGGTCATCGCCGCCGAGATCCCCCCTTATGTGATCCGCTCCAATCAGGGCGCCCCGAGCGGCATGGTCATCGAGGTGCTGGAAGAGGCCGCCCGCCGGCTCAAGGAGCCGCTGACCATCGAGCTGATGCCGTTGGCCCGCGCCCTCAGCCAGGCCCGTTATCGCCGGAATGTCTTGCTGGTGCCGCCGGTGCGCAGCCCCCAGCGCGACCCTCAGTTTCTCTGGATTGCCCCCCTGATGGACGAGGCCTTCGTGCTGGTCAGCCATCGCCAATACCACCCGACCCCTCTCACCATCAATGCCCTGCCCGGCCTCACTGTCGGCGTGATGCGCGGCTCCTTTGGCCAGAGCCTGCTGCGACCCTATCCGCAGGTGAAACAGGCACTGGTAGCCGAGGAGATCCACAATGCCGACAAGCTGGCGCTCGGCCGCATCCAGGGCTGGGCTGTGGCCTGGAACAGCGCCCGCTACAACCAGCAGCAGGCCGGCCTGCCGCTGGCGGATCTGGTGCGCGGCGAAACCCTGCAACAGTCTCCCCTGTACCTGGCTGCCAGCCCCCATTTTCCAAGCGCCGAGGCGACCCGCTGGTACCAGACCATCGCCGCCATGCGCGACGACGGCAGCCTGGCGCGCATCATCAAGCAGTACGATTACCAGGCGCCCTGACAAGCTTGTCAGGAGAATTGCCAAAGCAGTTCAGAATGGTTATGGTATCCCCATGAAAGCGCTCATGATTTTGTCAAGTCAGCTCACACCCCGTTGAGCCCCCGCCCTCGCCCCTGACAGCGAGTCGTTGGGGGCATCGCATTCCCGATCTGTTTTTTCGTATCGCACACTCTTTTTTCGGCCAGCTTGTCCGTCATCCTGGCCATCTGACCCATTGATAAGGAATATCTTATGAAACAGCCACATCTCGTGATTTCCAGCCTGGATCTCGACCGCATCGAGCAACTGCTCGGCAACCACCCCCAGCACCTGGCCCTGCAGGAGGAGCTGGACCGCGCCGAGATCCGCGAACCGGCCGACATGCCGCCGGACGTGGTGACCATGAACAGCACGGTGCGCTTCAAGATGCAGAGCAGCGGCAACGAATTCTGCCTGACCCTGGTCTACCCGCGGGACGTGCAGGGGGACGAATCGAAGATCTCCGTGCTGGCGCCGGTCGGCAGTGCCCTGCTCGGGCTCAAGGTGGGTGACAGCATCGCCTGGCCGGGTCCGGCCGGTCGCACCATCCAGGTGGAGATCCTGGAGGTGGTCTATCAGCCGGAGCGTGCCGGCGAGCTGCACCGCTAACCCCCAGGGCACCCGCCGGCCTGCATGACGGCGCCGGGCGTGCCCCTGCAGCTGATCCCGATCAAGCTTTGCCGCAGAAGTGGCGCCAATCCTGCCTTCCGGCCCCGCTTTCACTTGAGCCGGGACGAGGGGGCAGGTATCTTGTTGGCCGCGCCAGCACCCTGGCCGCAGATTTCAGGCTGACATCATGATTAAGATTGCCCTCATCGACGATCACCAGATCGTCCGCTCCGGTTTTGCCCAACTGCTCAATCTCGAACCCGACCTGCGGGTGGTGGCCGAATTCGGCTCCGCCGCCGAGGCGCTGGCGGGTCTGCCCGGCAGCGGGGTACAGCTGTGCGTGTGCGACATCTCCATGCCGGATCAATCCGGGCTGGACCTGCTCAAGCGCCTCCCCTCGGGGCTGGCCGTGGTGATGCTGTCGGTGCACGACAGCCCGGCCCTCATCGAGCAGGCCCTGCAGGCCGGCGCCAAGGGGTTCCTCTCCAAGCGCTGCAGCCCGGACGAGCTGATCGCCGCGGTGCGCACCGCCGCCCATGGCGGCTGTTACCTCACCCCGGACATCGCCCAAAAGCTCGCCTGCAACAGCCAGGATCCGCTCACCAATCGGGAGCGGGAGGTGGCGCAGCTGCTGGCGCGGGGACTGGAGGTGAAGGCCATCGCCGAGCAGCTCGGCCTCTCCCCCAAGACGGTGCACGTGCACCGCGCCAACCTGATGGACAAGCTCAAGGTCAGCAACAACGTTGAGCTGGCCCACCGCATGCTGGACAGCTGGTGATCGCTCGTCTGGCCAGCTATGTCGCCATCGCGCTGGCGGCCTGCTTCATCTTTGCCGCCGGCTGGTTTTGCCTGTGGAGCATTGGCCTGCATCTGGCGGGCTCCCCCATGCTGGCAGCCCTGCTGTTTCCCTTCGGCCTGCGGCTGGGGCTGCTCTTGCAAAGCCCGCTCGCCTACTGGCCACCGCTGCTGCTGTGCGAATCCCTGCTGCTCTACTGGCTCAACCAAGAGGTGGGGCTGCCGCTGTGGCCGCTCATTCAGGCGGGCAGCCTGCTCACCCTGCTGCCGCTGCTCATCGCCCGCCGCCAGCCGGTACGCAACGACTGGCAGCAGCTGCTGGTGCTGCTGGCCACCGTCACTGTGGCCGCCGGGCTGCAATCCCTGCTCTGGCACCTGGCCGGCGAGGATGGCCTCACCGCCCTGCTGCTCACCCTCACCGGCGGGTTGACCCTCACCTCCACCTGCATGCTGATCTGGCACTACCTCACCCGCGCTACCTGGGTGCCGCTCGGCCCTGCGCTGGTGGATCAACCGGTGGACTGGCGCTTTCGCCACCTGGTCTGGTATCTGCTGCTGTTCGTGCTGAGCCTCTGGCTGCAGCTCGGCCTGCCGGACTCGCTGGTGCGCTTCACCCCGTTTTGTCTGGCCATTCCCATCATCGCCATGGCCTGGCGCTACGGCTGGCAAGGGGCCCTGCTCGCCACCCTGATGAACACGGTGGCGCTGATGGCCGGTCAGGCCTGGCACGATCATCCGCTCGATCTGCTGCTCTCCCTGCTGGCCCAGAGCCTCACCGGCCTGCTGCTCGGCGCCGGCATCCAGCGCCAGCGCGAACTCAACCAGGCGCTGACCCGCCAGCTCGCTCACAACCGCCAGCTCACCGAGCGGCTGCTGGAGACCGAAGAGAGCATCCGCAAGGAGGTGGCGCGCGAGCTGCACGACGACATCGGCCAGACCATCACCGCCATCCGCACCCAGGCCGGCATAGCGCGCCGGTTGGCGCCTGACAACGCCGGGGTGGGCCAGAGCAGCGCCCTCATCGAGACCCTGTCGCTGGGCATCTACGACGCAGTGCGCGGCCTGCTCGGCCGGCTGCGCCCCCGCCAGCTCGACGACATGAGCCTGGAGCAGGCGGTGCGCGCCCTGCTGCGCGAGCTTGAGCTGGAGCGCCGCGGCATCGTCACCCGGCTGGAGTGGCAGCTGGCGGACGCCGGCCTCTCCGATGCCCAGCGGGTCACCCTGTTTCGGGTCTGTCAGGAGGGGCTCAACAACGTGGTCAAACACGCCAACGCCAACTCGGTCACCATCCGGGCCCAGCGTCAGGGGGAGCGTTTGATCCTGCTGCTGGAAGACGATGGCTGCGGCCTGCCCGAGCACCGCACGCCCCAGGGCTACGGCCTGCTCGGCATTCGCGAGCGGGTGCAGGCGCTGGGGGGCTCACTGCAACTCTCCTGCGTACACGGCACCCAGCTGACCGTGACCCTGCCCGATCGCAAGCGGGAGGAAAACCATGAATAAGCCCACTCTCCGGCCGGGAGCACTTCCATGCTGAGCTTTATGCGCAGTGCGCCGCCTCAGCCCCTCATCCGCGATAAGGCCGAGATCGACGCCTGTTATCGCCACTGGCGGCTGCACATACTGCTGACCATGTACCTGGGCTACGCGGTCTTCTACTTCACCCGCAAGAGCTTCAACTTCGCCATGCCGGACATGCTGGCCAGCGGCATGCTGGCCAAGGCCGACATCGGCATGCTGTGGACCCTGTTCTACATCACCTACGGCTGCTCCAAGTTCTTCTCCGGCATCATCAGCGACCGCGCCAACCCGCGCTACTTCATGGGCCTCGGCCTGATGGCGACCGGGGTCATCAATATCCTGTTCGGGCTCTCGTCGTCGCTGTGGCTGTTCGCCGCCCTCTGGGTGGCCAACGCCTTCTTCCAGGGCTGGGGCTGGCCCCCCTGCTCCAAGCTGCTCACCAGCTGGTATTCGCGCAGCGAGCGTGGCTTCTGGTGGTCGGCCTGGAACACGGCCCACAACGTGGGCGGGGCGCTCATCCCCCTCATCGTCAGCACCCTCGCCCTGCAGCACGGCTGGCGCTACGGCATGATAGTGCCCGGCCTTATCGCTATCGTCGCGGGGCTGTTTCTCTGCTGGCGGCTGCGGGATACCCCGAGCGCCATGGGGTTGCCCACGGTGGGCGAGTGGCGCAGCGATGCGCTGGAGCTGGCCCAGCAGACTCAGGATGCGGGGCTATCCCATCGCCAGATCCTGCGCAAGTACGTGCTCGGCAACCCCTACATCTGGCTGCTGGCCTGCTGCTACGTGCTGGTCTACGTGGTGCGCACCGCCATCAACGACTGGGGCAACCTCTACATGACCGAGCAGCGCGGCTTCAATCTGATGAGCGCCAACTCGGCCATCTCCATGTTCGAGGTGGGGGGCTTTATCGGTGCCCTGGTGGCGGGCTGGGGATCGGACAAGCTGTTCAACGGCAACCGCGGGCCGATGAACCTCATCTTCGCGGTGGGGATATTGCTCTCGGTAGGGTCGCTGTGGCTGATGCCCTTCTTCAGTTACGTGATGCAGGCGGCCTGTTTCTTCACCATCGGCTTTTTCGTGTTCGGCCCCCAGATGCTGATCGGCATGGCGGCGGCGGAGTGCTCCCACAAGAATTCGGCGGGGGCCGCCACCGGCTTCGTCGGCCTGTTCGCCTACATGGGGGCGGCGCTGTCGGGCTATCCGCTGGCCAAGGTGATGGAGATCTGGCACTGGCAGGGCTTCTTCGTGGTCATCTCGGTGGCGGCCGGCGTCTCCGCCCTGTTGCTGCTCCCCTTCCTCAAGGCGCAGGCCCCCCGCCCTCGCGAGGTGGCCTGACTCCCCCCGGCTAACCGACCCGTCTCTTGATTTGATCGCGGCGCAGCCGGTCTGCCCCTGCCACCCACACCTCTCTGCCAACTCCCTTTACCACTTATGTGAAGCTGATTGTGGGCGCACGCCAGCCGGCTGAGCAGCAATTGGCACTGCTGACGGCGGGTCCCCTTGTAACAAAATGTGCTGAATACATTTTGGGCTTGAACCCGCCCCATTAGATAGATATGTTGTTTTCGTGTGATTTTATGAGTGTCGCCACGGGAAAAATGCGCCACTAACCTATTGAGTCATCTGGCACAATCGGCATTTGGTACATTTTTCACTCAGCTGGTAGCGAATAGAATCCCATATGGGGCTTTCGCCTCAATCAAGACAATAATCCTGTCTTGCCCTGTTGCCGGATGCAGCAGTCTCTTGTGCCACGGAGTCGCACGGGATCAGGTTCAAGGCTGAACACACTTTTGACAGAGACGTCACTTATGATCAAAAAACTAATTCTCTCTACCCTGCTGCTGTGCGGGCTGGCCAACGCGGCCCCCAGTTCCACCCTGGATGCCGTGCTGGAGCGCGGCGTGCTGCGGGTCGGTTTCGACGCCGGCTATCAACCCTTCGAGATGACCAACAAGCAGGGCCAGTACATCGGCTTTGACGTGGATCTGGCCAAGATGGTCGCCAAGGAGATGGGCGTGAAGGTGGAGTTCGTCAACACCGCCTGGGATGGCATCATCCCCGCGCTCTTGACCGACAAGTTCGACGTCATCATGGGCGGCATGACCGTCACTCCCCAGCGCAACCTGCGCGTCAACTTCGCCGACCCCTATATCGTGGTCGGGCAGACCATAGTCTTGCGCAAGGACAAGGCTGGCGAGATCAAGTCCTTCACCGACCTCAACGACCCCAAGTACAAAATTGCGGTCAAGCTCGGCACCACCGGCGAGCAGGCGGTCAAGCGCCTGATCCCCAAAGCCACCCTGCTGCAGTTTGAAACCCAGGATGACGCCAAGCTGGAAGTGATCAACGGCAAGGTCGACGCCTTCGTCTACGACCTGCCCTACAACGCCATCTTCGCCACCCAGAACAAGGGCGCCGTGGTGCATCTGGACAAGCCGTTCACCTTCGAACCGCTGGCCTGGGCGATCCGCAAGGGGGATCAGGACACCCTCAACTGGTTCAACAACTACCTGCGCCAGATCAAGGGCGACGGCAGCTACGACCGCCTCTACAAGAAGTGGTTCGAATCCACCGCTTGGCTTGATCAGCTCAAGTAACCTCGCAAGGGGCGGCCCGCCGCCCCTTCACGCAGATCCCCACACAATAACTACAACGAGGTTGCGACAGTGCACAACCCAACAAGACAGATGGAAAAACAACCCAATCAACTGCTCTGGCACGGCGTCTTCCTGCTGATCGTGCTGGCCGCCCTGTTCGGCATCTACAAGGCCGTGCAATCGGTGGATTACACCTGGCGCTGGGAGCGAATCCCCCAATACATCGCCTACCAGGCGGAGCAGAAAAATTACGCCGAGTTCGACGGCACCGTGGTTGCCGGCACCACCGAGGCCGACAAGGGCAAGCTGTTCCTGCAAAACGATCTCGATCCCAACCAGCGCCAGCCCATCGCCGTCAGCGGTGGTCAGGTGGCGCAGGGGGATACCGTCTTTCGCGGCGATACCCTCGACACCCAGCTGAGCTGGACCGCCGGCCCCATCGCCTGGGGCGTCTGGATGACCATCAAGCTCTCGCTGGTAGCGGGCATCTTTGCCATCCTGCTCGGCACCCTGGCGGGGCTGGCACGGCTCTCCCCCAATCCGGCCCTGCGCAACCTGGCGATCACCTATGTGGAGCTCATCCGCGGCACCCCACTGCTGGTACAGATCTTCATTGTCTACTTCTTTATCGGCACTGTACTCAATCTGGATCGCTTCACCGCCGGGGTGGCGGCACTGGCGGTCTTCACCGGCGCCTACGTGGCGGAGATCGTCCGTGCCGGCATCAGCTCCATCCACAAGGGGCAGATGGAAGCGGGTCGCAGCCTTGGCATGACCTCGGCCCAGACCATGCGCTACGTGATCCTGCCGCAGGCCTTCAAGCGGGTACTGCCGCCGCTGGCGGGCCAGTTCATCAACCTCATCAAGGACTCCTCGCTGGTCTCGGTCATCTCCATCACGGATCTCACCAAGGCGGGACGGGAGGTGGTGAGCTCCACCTTCAGTCCGTTCGAGGTGTGGTTCACCGTGGCCCTGCTCTATCTGGTGCTGACCGGCACTCTCTCCTTTCTTGTACGCCGTCTGGAGGTGAAATATGCGCGCAGCAACTGATCCGATTATCAAGGCAAGCTCAGTGGAGAAGTTCTACGGCAGCGAGGTGCACGCCCTGAAAAACGTCAGCACCCAGGTAGCCGAAGGGGAAGTGGTGGTGATCGTGGGCCCCAGCGGCTCCGGCAAGTCCACCTTCCTGCGCACCCTCAACCAGCTGGAGACCATCAACGATGGCCAGATCGTGGTGGATGGCATCAGCCTGACCGAGCCTGGCGACGTCAACAAGCTGCGAGAAGAGGTGGGCATGGTGTTCCAGTCCTTCAACCTCTTCCCCCATCTGAGCGTGCTGGACAACATCTGCCTCGCGCCGCAAAAGGTGCGCGGGCTGTCGCGCAAGGACGCCGAGGACAGAGCCAAGGCCCTGCTGCTCAAGGTTGGGCTCTCCAACAAGGCCCAGAGCTACCCCTCCCAGCTCTCCGGCGGCCAGCAGCAGCGGGTGGCCATCGCCCGGGCACTCGCCATACAGCCGCGCATCATGCTGTTTGACGAGCCCACCAGCGCACTCGACCCCGAGATGGTGGGCGAGGTGCTGGACGTGATGAAGGGGCTGGCCCGCGAGGGGATGACCATGGTGGTGGTCACCCACGAGATGGGCTTTGCCCGGGAAGTGGCGGATCGGGTGCTGTTCATGGAGAGCGGCGAGCTGCTGGTGGACGAGAAACCGGCGGATTTTTTCGACAATCCCCCCTCCCCGCGCCTGCGCCAGTTCCTAAGCCAGGTGCTCTAAGGGATAACGCACAAAAAGAAAGAGGGAGTCCATGGCTCCCTCTTTTTCATCGCCGTAACACTAGCTTGCATGACTGAATCTGACCGGCTCCACCATCAGTTCAGCGTGGGGACTTTCCCAGGTATTGCTCCACTATGGTCCGGATCCCGTCCCGCTTCTTGAGTTCGTAGAGATGCTTGTCGAACTGCTCGACAAAGTCCTCCTTGAAGTCGAACTCCCCCTTGCGGCTGTAGCCGAGAAACCCCTGCTCCCGGCTGAGCACAGGCCCCTGCTTGAGCTGGGACATGTCGGCCACTGCCAGCTGGTTGCCCTTGATCATGCTGAGCAGCTCATAGAGCAGCGAGAGCCGGTCGTTGACGGTGCAGTCCACCCGGCCGCGCACTATCTTGAGCAGGTTCTCCCGGTTGCTCTTCACCTCCTCCAGCCCGATCTTCTGCTCTTTGATCGCCTGCCAGAAGGGGGCGCCGCCGATGGTAAAACCGGCATTCATGCCAAAGCGCAGGCCGTAGTAGTCGGTCGGGAACTGCGCCTGCGGGGTGTTGACGGCCACCCCGGCGCCACACATCACCACCAGCTCCTCGTCGAGCAGGGGCTGGGAGTAGGGCCACATCCAAGGGCGACCATCTGGTTGGTAGTAGGGCGGGAAGATGGCGAAGGCGCTGCCCTGCTCCACCATGCTCAGACCCCGTCGCCAGGGCATGGCCTTGATCACCACCTCGTAGCCATCCATGGACGCCGTCACGCTGCGCACTATGTCGGCATAGATCCCCTTGACCTCCTCTCCCTCCTGCCAGGAATAGGGGGGATAGTTGGCATCGGCCAGGATCTCGACCCGGGTCTTGGCCTGCGCCAGCAGGCAGACCCCCATCAACAAACAACACCACAGCCGCATCATCTGCCACTCCAGAGGTAGAAAGCCTCATCAAGCATAGTCACTGCGCCCGCCGCTCAGGGAGTCGTCATACCAATTGATGGGCTGCCGCTGGCCACATGCCACACCAAGCCCCAGATGAACACACCCACTGCAGCAAAATGTTAATGAAAGTTTGCATTCATCCTTTATGCTGGAGAGCAATTGCTCTGACTGGATGCCCGACATGGATGTGCAACTGCTCCTGCTCTACCTCTCGCCAATCTTTGTGGCCTTTATCGGCTGGGAGATGCTCTACCTGCGCAAGCATGGCGCCGCCTTTCCCAGCGCCGGCTACCAGTGGCGGGATCTCTTTGCCAACGCCACCCTGGCGCTGATGCATCAGGGGGGCGACGCGCTGGCGGCCATCGCCATCGCCTACCTCTACGATGCCCTCTGGGGCTGGCGGTTGCTGGACATAGATCTCAACCTCTGGAGCCTGTTGCTGCTCTTCCTGCTGCAGGATCTCTGCTACTGGCTGTTCCACTTCGCGAGCCACCATGTGCGCTGGCTGTGGGCCTCCCACGTGGTGCACCACAGCTCGGAGCGGCTCAACCTCTCCACCGCCTTTCGCCAGAGCCTGATGTACCCGGTCTCCGGCATGTGGCTGTTCTGGATCCCGATGATCCTCATCGGTTTCCCGCCCGAGGCCGTGGTGGCCACCGTGCTCTTGAGCCTGGGTTTTCAGTTCTTCGTCCACACCCAGGTGGTGGGCAAGCTTGGCTGGCTGGAGTGGATCTTCAACACCCCCTCCCACCACAGGGTGCACCACGCCAGCAACGCCAAATATATCGATCGCAACTTCGCCGGGGTGCTCATCATCTGGGACCGGCTGTTCGGTACCTTCGTGGAAGAAGACTTAGGCGAGCCGTGTCGCTTTGGCATCACCAAACCCATCCACAGCTTCAACCCGCTCACCCTCACCTTCCACGAGTGGCGTGACATGCTGCAAGAGGCCCGGGGCCTGCCCTGGCGACAGAAGCTCGCGGTGCTGTTCGGCAAGCCGGCCGGCCCCGCCAGCCGCTAGGCACAACGTCGCAGACAAAAAGAGAGCGCCCCCTTGGGCGCTCTCTTGCATTGGGTCACCACCCGGTCAGACGTGGGCAAAGGACCAGACGGCGGGAATGAGGCTCAGCAGCGTCACCCCGGCCAGCAGACGCTCGCGACCGCTCAGGGGCTGATCGGCCCCCAGCTGGCGACGGCTGTAGAGAAACAGCAGCAGACCCGGCCCGTAGAGCAGAAGCGACAGCAGCAGGTACTCCACCCCGGCGGCATAGAGCAACCAGAGACCGTAACCGCTCGACACCAGCGCCACCGCTCGCATCAGGAGGTTCCCCTGCCCGCTGAAGGCGAGCTTGAGCAGGAACAGGCCGATCAGCAGATAGGGCACCAAGATCATGGAGGTGGAGACGAGCAGCAGGTTGGTGTAGCCCTTGCCAAGCAGCCACACCAGCAGCAGGCAGCCCTGCACCGTCAGGCTGGTGAGCCAGAGCGAGGCGATGGGGGTGCCGTTGCGGTTCTGACGCCGGAAGATGGCCGGGAAGGCGCCGTGGCCCGCCGCGCTGAACGGCACCTCGGCCGAGAACAGGGTCCAGCTCACGTAGGAGGCGAGCACCGAGACGATAAGGCCGGCGCTGATGAGCAGCTTGCCCCAGGAGCCGGTCATCTGGGCCATCAGTCCCGCCATGGAGGGGTTGGGCAGGGCCGCGAGCTCGGGGCGGCTCAATATCCCGAGCGCCAGCACCGAGATGAGCACATAGAGCAGCAGCGCCAGCACCACCCCGAGCACGGTGGCCGTGCCCACGTCCCGCCTGTTTCTGGCCCGGGCCGACAGCACAGCCGCCCCCTCGATGCCGGTGAAGACCCAGAGGGTGATCAGCATGGTGTTACGCACCTGCTCGGAGACCGGCGTTGCCAGAGTGCTGCCCTCCTGATCCGCCGCGAAGGTGACCGGGTCGAACCAGTAGCAGGCAAACAGGATGAACAGCAGCAGCGGCAGGCTCTTGGCCAGGGTCGCCACCAGGTTGAACAGGGCCGCCTGCTGCACGCCGCGGGCCACCAGCAAGTGCACCGCCCAGAGGATGCAGGACTCGCCGATGAAGGCCGCCAAGGTGTTGCCCTCGCCAAACCATACCCGCTCCGGGGTGTCGACGAAGCTGCCCAGCGCCGCGAAGGCGATCACCAGATAGCCCACCACGCCGATGGTGGCGCACAGCCAATAGCCCCAGGCGGAGAAGAAACCCACCAGATCGCCGAAACCGGCCCGGGCATAGCTGTAGATGCCGCCATCGAGTTCCGGCCTTAAGCGCGACAGATAGAGGAAGCTGGCCGCCAGCGCCAGTATGCCGACCCCGGTGACGGCCCAGCCGATCAGCACGGCGCGCGCGCCGGCCACCTCGGCCATGTTCTGGGGCAGGCTGAAGATCCCCGCCCCCACCATGGAGCTGAACACCAGGGCTGTGAGGGACCAGAGCCCGATCTTGCTCTCTTTCATGGGCGCTCCTTAACGCAGCCGGCTGGCCAGCGCCTCAATGTGTTCCGGGCCGATGCCGCAGCAGCCGCCGATGAGGCTTGCCCCGGCAGCGCGCCAGCGCTCGGCCCAGCCCAGATAATCCAGCGGTCCCAGATCGGTGCGGATCTCATCCAGCCCGTCGTTGGCGGTCGCCTCCTTGGGCTGGGGCGGGAAGGCGTTGGCATAGGCGCCGAGGCGAACGTCGGTGCGCCCCAGGACCTGCAGGCCGGCCCTGGCCACCTTGAGCGCGGCGTCGATCACCTCGGGCTGGCAGCAGTTGAACAGGATGGCGTCCACCCCGGCCTCGGCCAAGGCGGCGACGGCATCCGCCACCCGCTCACCGGAACGCAGGGTCGGTTCGCTACCCGGCGCCTCGTCTTCCAGGGTGAAGGAGACCCAGAACGGCTTGCCATCCTCGGGCAGCAGGGCCTGGATGGCCAGCGGCTCGGCGATGAGGCTCATGGTCTCCGCCAGCCAAAAATCTACTCGGGGGGAGAGCGCCCGAATAAGCGGGGTCGCCAGCTCGCTCACCCGGCCTGCGTCGAACAGGTCGGCACGGTAGGATCCAAAGAGCGGCGGCAAGGAGCCGGCCACCTGCACGCTACCCGGCTGCTCGTCAGCCACCTCGCGGGCCAGCTGACCGGCCAGCGCCGCCAGCTCCTCCCCCTCTGCCGCAAAACGCGCCTCACCGATATGAAACGGCACCAGCGCATAGCTGTTGGTGGTGATGACCTGGGCCCCGCTCGCCGCATAGGCCCGGTGCACCTCTCGCACCGTCTCGGGGGCCTCCATCAGGGCCAGCGCCGACCACTCCGGCTGGCGAAACGGCGCGCCCCGCCGTGCCAGCTCGCGCCCCATGCCGCCATCCAGTATCCACAATGCCTGCGTATCCATCTGTCTCGTCTCTTGTTGTGTTGTTGTCTTGCTGTGCGGGACTGTGCGCTTTATCCGTTGCGCCTGCCCCGGCGGCGCGGCAACCCGTCGCCATCGTCACCCTGAATAAATCAGCCATAAAAACATATAGATGTTTAGATGGCCAAAGCAAGATAAAGCAAAGCCCGCCCGACGGCAACCGGCATCACCGCAAAACCACAAACTCAGAAAGCAGAAAAGCAGAAAAGCAAGAGGCCACCCTAAGGTGGCCTCTTGTGGCAACAGATGAACTGGTGGCTCAACGCCCGGCCAGTACCCGCTTGGTCTGTTTGACCCAGTCGGAAACTCGACCCTGCTGGGGATACCCCTGCCAGATCTGCTCCCACTGGGCGGGGCTGAGCGGGCGCCCCAACCGGCGCTGCACCCCGGCATAGAGGTAGTCGTGGGCCGTGGTACGGGCCTGGGCAGAGGTGAGGAACTTGGCCACCGGGTCGGTCAGGCGCACGTCCCGCATTCCGAGCAGCGGATAGTCGCTGTGCACCGCCGCCAGCATGGTCTCACGCATGGCCGACTCGATGTAGCCACGGGCAAACAGGGCGGTTACCGACTCGAGCGAACCTTGATCCGGGCCGTGATACTCCTCGTCGAACACCGGGCTCGGCTCCGCCACGGCGCTTTGCACCACCGCATCGGGATCCGGCTGCGGCATGACCACGGCAGCCTTGGGAGCGGCCGGCTTGGCGACGGGAGTGGCCTTGCGCGGTGCGCTCTGGCTGCAGGCACCGAGTGCCAGGGCGAGCGCTACACAGGCCAGCGCACGGGAATGAGACTGCATCTTCATGATTGCTAACGAGCTCCTTTTACTATTCCTGAGCGGGCTTGTCGGCCGGCGTGGCCTCGACCCGGGTGACCAGCAGCTGGTCAATCTTGTAGCTGTCGATGTCCACCACTTCAAACTTGTAACCGGCGTATTTGACCGAGTCGGTTCGCTTGGGGATCTTGCGCAGCATGTACATGATGAAGCCGGCGATGGTTTCATAATTCTGGTTTTCCGGGAACTCCTCGATGTCGAAGGCACGCATCACGTCGGAGATAGGGGTCACCCCATCCACCAGCCAGGAGTTCTCATCCCGCTGCACTATCTGCTCTTCCACCACGTGGGTGGCCCACTCGCCCATGACGGTACTCATCAGGTCGTTCATGGTGACGATACCCACCACCAGCGCGTACTCGTTCATCACCACCGCGAAGTCGCCGCGATGGTTCTTGAAGTACTCCATCGCCTCGTAGAGGTTGAGGGTGTCGGGGATGATGATGACGTTCTGCACCAGGGAGCCGCTGTTGAGATCGATGCTCTGGCCGCTGATGACCCGGATCAGCAGCTCCTTGGAGTCGACGAAGCCCTTGATGCTGTCGAGGTTGTGGTCGCACACCAGGAACTTGTTGTGGGGATGTTCGGCGATCTTGGCCTTGATGCTCTCCTCCCCCTCTTGCAGGGTGAAGTAGATGAGGCTCTCGCGCGCCGTCATGGCGGAGGTGACGCCGAGGGACTGCAGCTCGAACACGTTCTCGATGAGCTGATGCTCCTCGCGCTGGATGACGCCGGCCTCGGCCCCCGCATCCATCACCGCATAGATGTCGTCGGAGGTGATCTCGTCGTTGCGCACCATGGAGATGCGCAGCAGCCGGAACAGGCCGTTGGCCATGCCATTGAACAGCCACACCAGAGGCATCAGCAGGGTGACGCACAGCAGCATGGGGCGCACCACCACCACGGCGATCCGCTCCGGCATGGTCATGGCGAGGCGCTTGGGCATCAGATCGGCGATGAGAATGAACATGCCGGTGACGAACACGAAGGAGGCCGCCGAGCTGATTTCACTCAGCCAGGGCCCCTGATAGAACTCGGAGACCAGCTCCTTGATGGCCGGGTTCAGGGCGGATTCGCCCAGGATACCGCCCAGGATGGCGACGGTATTGAGCCCGATCTGCACCACGGTGAAGAAGTTGCCCGGCTGGGCCTGCAGTGCCAGTACCTTTTCGGCATGGCGGTTGCCCTCATCGGCCATCACCTGCAACTTGATCTTGCGGGAGGCGGCGAGGGATATCTCGGAGAGAGAGAAGAACACGCTGCCGGCAACCAGCAGCATCAGGAAAAATAAACTATCGGCAAAACTCATGATTAACCTATTGCTACACCCGCCTTAGCACAAGACGGCAAACTGGGTCCGGGAGACCGGACCGTGAGTCGATCCGGGACTCACACAGGGGGCATATTCTAGCAGAAAAGCGCCAGTCGGGTGGCGATATCTTGCACTGACTGAAAAGGCAACAAAAAAGGCGCTCAAAGCGCCTTTTTATTCATTTCGTCATCAGAGTCACCAACCCGTTAAAACTAAGGGAATACGGCGCTAAGCCTTGTTCTACCTGACTTACAGCGTAAGGCCATCCGCTTGGCTATGAGCTCTGATAAGCTTTCATTCCCACCCATAAACGGTAAGGTGTGGTCAATGATGTGGACACTCCACACCTAACCAGCACCTCCCCTGAGCGGGTTGAACTGCACTGCATCCTGTAAAAAATCAGGCGCGAAATGAGCATAGGTCATCGTCTGCTGGATAGAGGCATGACCCAAGATTCGTTGCAGCACCAAAATGTTCCCCCCGTTCGCCATAAAGTGTGTAGCGAAGGTGTGGCGTAGTGCATGCACTGCTTGCCCTTTGGGTAAATCGGGCTTCACTACCTTCAACATCTCCCGCACCCGTAGGTAGTTCGCCTTGGGGAACAACACCCCACGCTTGTTTGCCACCCATTCAGCCTCAACCTCTGCACTGATGGGAACCGTTCGATTTTTACCGTTCTTGGTAGCCACGAACGTCACCCGTCGGTTGACTACATGCTCGGCCCGAACGGTAGAAGCTTCACTCCAACGAGCGCCGGTACTCAGGCATAACACGGCAACGCCTCTATCATCCCCACTTAACCCAGCCAACAATTGCTGAACTTCAGATGGGGAAAGATAACTCATCTCCCTCGGCGCAACCTTCAAAGCCTTCACTTCTCGAACAGGGTTCTCACCACGGTAGAAACCTCCCTCGATGAGGAAATTGAACATACCGCTCAGTTCCACTACCAGGCGGTTGACGCTATTGGGGGTTATGCCTGCGGCTAACATACGCGAACGCAGCAAAGTCAAAGCGTGAGCATTAAGCTGGTTGACCCGCACTTCACCCAAGTATCGATCTGCCCGTAATAAGGTACGGCGTGCGTGGGCCCCCCACTTTTGATACTGCCCTTTGTGCGCCCACCAAATTTCGATGAGCTCAGCCAACGTGCGGGCATCTGTGGGCTTACTCTGCCAGGGCTTATCATGCTGTGTCGCCAACACATGCCGCTCGAAGGCAACTGCCTCGTGTTTCTTAGAAAACCTCCGCCGGATCCGCTTTCCCTTGCGACCCGTCGGTCTAACGTCCACTTGATATTGACCATCATCGAGCTTCTTAATCGACATAGCGAAGCTCTCCGATACTGCTTGTTGATACGTGCTGGCTCAGGCCGCACGCCTCTATATAGACAAGGAACTGCCTATGTAGGGTTAGCCAGTCTTCTGGTCTGAGGGCGGTAACGCGCTGCTGTCTTGCCCAACGTGTGCGAGAACCGGCGCGATCTGGCCGGCTTCGGGTGAAACTTCATCAAACATGAACCAACTGTGGTACTTCCTGAACCTAGGTTGGCTAAATATTTTCTGGATTGATGAAAAACCAATCTCCTTTCCCAACGTCTCGTAGCCCGACAGAGTGCCGTAAGGAATACCGGTCAGCTCTGCAAACTGTTTCCTATTCATCCTCTCTGATTCTCGTATGAGCTTCAATTTCTCGGAAGTTTCTATTGACACACACACTCCTTGAGCGTTAATTTGCCAATCAGCAAATGATTTGCCGATTGGTAAAAACATAAACTAGTGTTTAGCAGCCCCTGAAAGCTCTCTACAGCCAGCAGGGGCAACCAGAGAGGGTATCAGATATGAGTGATGCAACCAAAACCCCGAACAGCCAGACCGAAGTACCGGCCAAGTTTGCTGTGGGTCTCACCCCTTCATTGGTGCACACCGATGCAGTAACCGCCGATGCGTTTGCCCATGCCATCGGAAAAACCCGTAAAGCCGTGGTGGAGATGATCAAAGTGGGCAAGTTACCCGGTGTAGAAATGAAAGTTCCAGGAAACCCTAATGCCAAAGGTGACTACTACGTATACCTGCCGGCCTGGAATGCGGGACTGAAATTGGCATTCGAAAGCCGACCCAAGGAAATCCGGGATGGCTGGCTCGCCTGGCTTGGCCTCAGTGTCTGAATGAAATGCATTTATGCCTCTCTCTTGTGGCTCGGTTTCCACAAAACCATAACGACCTTTGGAGGGAAATCAGAGTGTCGAATACCACCAGAAACCTACACCCCTACTACCGCAGTGCCTGCGCCGGTTTCGTGAAGGATCGCAACATAGAAAAGTTGGCCGCCAGCATGGGTATGTCGGCCCATGTGCTGCGCAACAAGTTCAATCAGCAGCAGAAACACAAGCTATCGGGTGATGACCTGATCGCTCTCTACCAGGTGACCAAAGACGAAACGCTGCTCGATGCCCTGCTGTTTGAGTGTGGCCTGACTGCTGTCGCCATTCCCGATGCCGAGCGGGCGCCCTCCCTGACCCACCAGGTGATCCAGCTCAACTCGCAAATTGCGAGCATCGGCCAGCGCACCCTGGAGCTCACGGAACGCGGCCGCATCACCAGCAACGAGCACCGCTCTTTCATGAGCATCGCCGCAGCTGCTATGGGCTCGGTAGCACTGCTGATCAATGACGTCGAACAGCGATTTCAGGTGGTGTCGCCCCTTGCGGCACTGGCGATGTGAGGAGAAGGAAAGATGAATTTACGAGCGAGTGCAGCCGAGAAGGCGCTGGCAGAAATGCGTGAAGCGCTTTACCACGCCAATTGCAGGGTTGCGAAGTATTGGGGAGAGCTCAATCAGCCGCAACGTCGAGCCATCTGCAATGAAGCCGAGTTACCCAGTTCGCTGGCAAGACCTGAATTCCCACTCGGGGAGCACGACCGCGAGGCCCTTTGTCTGGCCATGCGCCGCCTTGGGTTCCAGCACCTGTTTCACGGCGCGGTCAGCCTCGAAGAATGGCGCACCGGTTTGATAGCACCACCAGAAGAAAAACCAGAGGTAACAGGACCAGCCGACCGGCTGGCGAAGAGCAAGGGCTTGTTGATGACACTGGTCAACAACCCACAAACCGCAAATTGCGGGCAAGAAAAAACCCCGATCACTGGTGCCGCAAACACCTAACGGGGCTCTCTCAGTCAATCATCCCCAGGAATCTTGACATGACAACTCTAGCAATCCCCCGCGCGCTGCGCAACCGCGAGATCCAGCGCCGCCGTATCACAGGGCCATATGCCGCCCGCTACTCGGAAAACGACCTGACGATCCTGAGCCAGCGAGCTAACGCCCTGGTCTGGGCTTCTCTGTTTGGTCACATCAATCGCCTTAATGCCCATCAAGGAGCCTAACCATGACCCTGCACAACTCTGAAATGCCGTCCATGACGGCCCTCAATGCCAGTACCCGCCAACGACTGCGCCAACTGCGCGAATTTCTGGGGATGAGTCGTCCCAAATTTGCAGCGCAGCTGGATATCCCGCCTACCACCCTCAAGAACTACGAGTTGGGCTATCGCGAGATTGGCGGTGGCCTGCTGCTGCGCATCATCAATACCCCCGGCCTGTCTGATTACGCCGTATGGCTGATGAAAGGCTCTCTGATCATCCCCGAGCAAGTGCGCCCGGCCCATCCCAACTAATCCAACAAGGGGCTGTTTCGGCAGCCCCTGGAGCAATGCACATGGAAGGATTCAAGAGCATTGGCCGGATACCGGCCCAGATACAGGCAAAAGCGGCAGTAGTGCTGGCCTGTCAACGCCCTCGCCGGCTGCAATCCGGGTGTGGGGATGTCATTGCAGTGGGCTACCGATACCGCCTGTTTCGGCCCTGTGGGGCCAGCGGTTATCAGCTGATGACCCACGAACGGTACAACAAACTGACCGTAAGAAAGCGTTGAGGAAGTAGCTATGAGTGACGCAATCAAGATAGCCAGCCAGGCCCCCAAGCTCATCGAGGGGTTGCTGGCCGACATGTTCGCCGCCCGGGCTGATGACAATCGGGTGTGCCTGGGCAGCGTATGGTCAGGCCCACAGCACATTCAGATCCAGCTTGTGGCCACAAGCAGCCCAGACGCGCTGCTGGATGATGACAGCAGCGATGATGAATACGCCGAACCCAATGAACTGGTCCAGCCGAAAAGCGGGCTATGGCTCCACTGGCAGAGCTACCGAGCCGACTACATAGGCGCCTCTAACGCCACCTATGGGACTGATGCTGCTGAGGTGCTGGCCCTTGGGGCGATCCGTTCCATTTATTGGCTGGCACTCGGCCAGGGGGAAACGCCACTTGCTACCGAAATCGGCGACTGGTGGAAAGAGTGCGCCCCCCTGCATGGACTGGGCGAGGTGATCCGATGACCGAGAACACCCCGAACTTTTCAGCACTGCAAGCGGAAGTAGAGGCCGACATTGCCACCTTGTCCGCCATCGCCAAGGTAAAGCTGGCAACCCTTCGTCAGTACCAACACCAGCTCCTCACCTTACGAGAGGCCCGACTGCCAGCGCCCAAATACGCCCTGTGCCGCCTGCTGTTCGAATGCAGAGAGGAGCGCCGCGCCCGTATCGAAGCGTTAGACACCGTCGCCCACCAGGAGCGGTATCTTGCCCACCTATGCGGTGACGAGCCCCTGCCCTTCTAATGCGGGACTACCACGCCGAGCTGTTCGACGCCAAACCCATCTCCCCCAGGCAACCTGCTGCTTGGAAATTGGCAGCATCCACCAAAGCCATGGCGCGTCGCATCATGGCCTGTCGTCGTGTCTCGCTCTGTCCACTCGACGCATCACGCCTCCCCGCCGCTCGTCGCAAGGAGCTCGCCGGCGGCGATATCAATACCCGGGTCGAAGCCATCAAGAGCTATTTTGTCGGCATCCCTGGTGCCTATGCCCTGGACTGGGCACTTGACCTGCTGGAGCGGCCAATCCCGCGTGAGAACGGCGGGTCAGGGGTGCAGTTGCCCGGTGATCTGATCGCCGAGTTGTTCGTGGGCTACTGCGCCCGTCGCGCCCCGGACGTGCTCAAAGACGTGGCGATCTGCTACGACGCCAACCGCTGGCTATCAAGCCGCATCACGACCCTACGCCAGGTGCAGAACGTGATCCCCGAACCGCTCGACTCGCTGCGCACCAAAGAGAGCCGCGAGCGCCTGGCCGTCAACTACGCCGAACGTGTCACCCGGCTGTTTAATGCCATCACTGATTTCGGCGCTGAGCAGGTGCCGGCGATCCGTTTGTGGAAGGCATGCCGCCAACCGCTGACCGCTTGGGGCATGCTGCCCCGCCTGCCCAGGTTCAGAACGGCCGCAAGCCGCGACGATTTCATCGCCCATCATCTGATCCGCTGGCTCGACCCTAAGTGGTGGGCCAGGCGTATGCGCAAGATCTGGGATCAATACAACGAACATTGCGCAATCCTCCTCGGCAAGGTGCGCAAAGGGGTATCCGCTTACGTGTCCAGCCAGGGATTGCAGGCCTTTATCGAGCGCCAGCGTATGGCCGCCGCTTGGCTCAAAGACATGGAAGCCTATAACGCCCAGGACGACATCATCATCAGCCTGGAGGAAGCGGTTAAAGCCTCCATCGCCAACCCGGAGAACCGCCGCCATGAATTGGTGGTGCGCGCTCGGGGCTTCTCTGATGTGGCTGACGAAATGGGTTATGTGGGTCTGTTCTTCACCTGGACGGCGCCTAGCCGCTTCCATCCCTGGAAGACGGTACGAGCCTCCCAGGTCGGCGGACCAGACAGCACAGAAGAGAACCCCAAGCACGACGGCTCATCCCCCCGCGACTCGCAACACTACATCAGCGAGCTGTGGAAGCGCTGCCGCTCTGCCCTCGATCGCAACCTGGCCAAACGGGGGGAATTCCTGGTGGCCGACCCTATCGACTATTTCGGCTTTCGGGTGGTCGAACCCCACCACGACGGCACACCCCATTGGCACCTGCTGATCTGGGTCAAACCCGAGCACCAGCACAGGCTGATCGGCATCCTGCAGCGCTATGCCCTGAGCCATAACAAAGGCGACCTGGAACGCAAACGCCACCCGGACAGCAAAAAGCCCTATAGCGACATCACGCCCCGCTTTGACTGGAAGGTAATGGACAAGGAGAAGGGCGGAGCCGTGGGCTACATCGTCAAATACATCGCCAAAAACATCGACGGGTACCGGGTCGGTGACGAAGGCGATCTGGAAGCAGAAACCGCAGCTACCGAAGGCGCCCGTCGGGTGCGGGCTTGGGCCTCGCTCTGGGGCCTGCGCCAGTTCCAACCCTTGAAAGGGCCACCGGTCGGGATCTGGCGGGAACTGCGCCGGCTACCTGGCCGCCTGCAAGAGGCCAAGGGGATCGTCGTGGCCCCGCTGGCCAGCCCCATCATGGAAGAGTGCAGGCGCTATGCCGACGCGGTGGACTGGAAGAACTTCACCCAAGCCATGGGCGGCCCCTGTTGCCGGCGCGATGAACGCCCCTTGAGTATCCACCGCACCGCTTTTGCCGAACCCAATCAGTACGGCGAACCGCAAACCAAGCTTGTGGGTGTGCGGGCCGCTGACGGCCTCATCCAGCAAACCCGTGTTGGGGAATGGGTGCTGCGCAAGTGTGGGTCACAGAGCACCGCCGAGGCCCAGGGCAGCGGGTTTTGGTCTGTGGGCGAGCGCAGCGAGTTAGTGGGTACCGAGCGAAGCGAAGGGGGTTTCCCCCTTGGAGCTCTGGCAACAACTGTACGCGACGATCTCCGAGGATATAAAGAGGATCCACTGGGTGACAGAAATCTATTCCATTTGGGGCTAGATGCCGAGGGTGTGGCCATGATCCGGCTCGGCCTGGTGGTCAGGGTGGGGGACCGGTCAGTTTGCATTCGGGATGGTGAGTTGAAAGTGACCGAACGGCATCCGTTCGAATCACCAAACGAGCCATCACCGTATCAAATTGAAGCCGAAGCCAAACGCCGGGAGGCAAAGCGCCAGGCGGAGCTCAAGGATGTGCGGGGCTTACTGGCCGAGTCCGGGGATCCAGCGGCCTGGCTGGCTAGCATGACGGCCGCTGGCGCCGATGAAGCTCTGGTGTTGCTGGAGGCCCTGGGAGATGGGGACGCCGAGGCAGCCCGCACCCAGCTTGACCGGCTACGCGATACCGTCGATCTGCGGACGTGGCCACAACCGCCAGTCGAGCGCCACCAAGAGGCGATCAGTAATGCCGAATTTTTCGGGGGGTAAGACAAAGGGGCCGTAGAGGCCTCTTTGTAGCAAAGCATCTTAGCTATGGGTATGCAACACGAGAGCTGCTGGATAAAAGAATGCAGTTGATGGAGTCCCGTCTCCGCCAAACCAGATGCACGAAACGTCCTGCTGGCTGCCGTTGTTACGCACAAACTCTACAGTCATCACAGGCCCAACGCTACTTCGGAGTGTATGGAGATGGTATTCACCTGACAGTTGCCCACAAAAGGGAGTGGTCATACGGCTTCAAACCGGATAACAAAACGGTACCCCTACCGTGTTATCCGGAGTCACCGTATGACCACCAACGAGAAAGTAGCACGTCGTAAACTCAGCCTGCTAGAGCTCGCCAAAGA